>CAYOOD010000144.1:0-16442 GCA_964405435.1 uncultured bacterium | reverse complement strand
TCCCATTATAGAGATAGTCTACCAGATGCAAAAAGCTTTTGTCAATCCCTTTTCCCTCTTTCTATAGGGGATTTTTGCCAGTCGGGGCGATCGGCTTATAGAAAGAAAGAATTTTTTTAGCTTTCTCTGGCTTTGGCGTGCTATTATATCTTTATAATAGAAATCCGTGCTTTTGTAAAATTTTGACACATATTCCCATTATAGAGATAGTCTACCAGATGCAAAAAGCTTTTGTCAATCCCTTTTCCTAAGAACGCCCTCCTAACCAACCACAGCAAAAAATAGGGGTACGGCTGAAACGTACCCCCAGATTCGCCTATCTACAGAATTGCATCAATCGCGGCGATTCAGAGCGATCAACAAGCGCAGGATGAAAACGAACAAATTGATATAGGTCAGGTACATGGACAGCGCTGCGCTGAGGTACTGTTCGTTGCGATAAGTGCGCGGGAGGACGAAGAAATCCACCACCGCCGCACCGACGAACAGAAACACGCCTGCGCCGGAAATTGCAATCTCCAGCCAAGTAGGCGTATAAACCCCAAACAGGAAAAACAGAAACTGGCCAAGCAACACCACCAGCAGGGCAATCAACCCCAGTTGTAGGGTTTTCGTCAGCGCCATCCCGTCATTTTCGGACAAGTTGGAGCCGATTTGTCTCGCCACAATAAAGGTGACGCCGCATCCCAAAGCAGCAAACCCAATTCCGGGAAGTCCCACCCCAGGGGTTCTCAGTGCCACAAACACCAACCCGCTGAGAGTGTAGCCCGACAGCAAACTGTAAGTTGCCAGCAAGGGCAGGGCAGTGCTGTTGTTGGCTTTCTCGGCGACGCCACGGGCGATGAAGAACAGGATCAGCTCCAGCACCAAGGCGGCCAAGAAAGTGGGCATGAACAGCGACGGGTTGGCGCTGATAATCCTCAAACCGCCGTAAGTACCCAAGGCGGTTACGATCAGTCCGCCCCCTACATAAGGCAGGGCGTTGGCTATGACGTTTGGGCCAACTAGCGGGTGCGTTTTGGCCTCCCGCATGGCTTCGCGAAAATTACTGGTATTGCTCATAAAGGTTCCTCCGATTCGCACCTCACTTGCAGGGCTAGTAACGTTTATTTTTACTTAGATAGCCTGCAAGTGGCTGCGCGGGGGAAGAGGTGGGGTAGGAGCGCTTTCTTAAGAAAAGATAAAAAAGCCCGCGAGTGGGGAAGAGAAACTTGCGTGATTTTACAGAGATGCCGCACCGGAGGCGATCGCAATTCCGTAAAACGACCATAGTTAGTGCTTGGGGGTTGAACCGACAATAAGCATAGATTTGATTCGACTCAGATCTGGCACCAACTGCGAGCCGAGCCGAAGCTCGGATGCAACTGAGAAAGAAGCGATCGCGTTGACCCCCCTAATAGGGTTCCCAAAACGATCGCCCCTCGACCGACACTGCGGTGCAAGATGTCGAGTTCAGCTTTAACTTGTTTGGGGTGCATTCTGTAAGATTGACCACAAGCCCACTTCCCTGAAGTAAAGGGTTTCTACCGTTGAGGATTTTCTAAGGATGGCTACTCAATCCTCTGTACGCTCCCGTGGCATGGAACTGTTGATTTCTTATCACCAGAATCGCTCTGTGGAAATCCGCAATCAGCTCGTGCGCTTGAACGCCGGCTTGGTGCGCAAAATTGCTCATCGCGTCAGCCATCAGTGCCCCGAACCTTACGAAGACCTCGAGCAAATCGGTTATCTGGGCTTGATTCGGGCGATCGAGCGATTCGATCCCACCCAAGGATGCGCCTTCAGTTCTTTTGCCGTTCCGTACATTCGCGGCGAGATGCTGCACTTTTTGCGCGACAAAGGCAGTGCGGTGAGAATTCCGCGCCGCTGGCAAGAGCTGCAGCGCGAAGGGCAAAAAGTGCGAGAAGAATTAACCGCCAACCTCGGCTACTCGCCGAGCGATGTAGAAATTGCTCGCCAACTCGGCGTCTCCCTCGATGAATGGCAGGAGAGCCAGTTAGCCACTCAAAATTGCACGCCGTTGAGTCTGGATGCCACAGTAGGGCAACAAGTTGACGTGCCGGTGACTTTGGGCGACACCCTGCTCGACGTTCACTATCAAACCCTCCAGAATGCTGAAGAAGAACGCCAGCAATTGCAAGGAGCGCTCAGCCAGCTCGAAGAAAAAACCCGCGAAGTCATTGAATTCGTGTTTTTGAATGACATCCCCCGCAAGGAAGTCGCCAAACAAATTGGCGTCAGCCCGATGACGGTGACGCGGCGGATTCAAAAAGGAATTTCTCAATTAGTATCGCTCTTGCGCCCCCAGGTTGTCTGAATTGGGCAGAAAAAATAGCAACAGGCAGGAGGCTAAAGCCTCCCGCACGGCGTTGAGTGGCGATTCGCGCAACGCTGACGCGATCGCGCTTCACGCCTGACTGGGAAAAATTTCCCTAGGGAGAATTCTCGGGAGGGGAAGCAGACTCCGAGCGAGACTGCCACTGCTGACGATCGGGGGAGACGACATCCGGCAAGCGTCGGTGAAAAAGATAAAGCCACGCCAAACCCGCTAACCCCAGAAGAATACCCGCTAAACTGACCATTTGGGCCATTCGCAGCGGCCCTAGCATCAAGCTGTCGGTTCTCAAGCCTTCTATCCACAACCGGCCAGAGCTGTAGGCTGCCATGTAAGTCAGAAACAACGTGCCCGCTTTCAGGCGCGGTTTTCCCTTCAAGTCCCGAAAAAAGAGGGTTATCAGCAACGCAAACACCGCTAAATTCCACAGGGACTCGTACAGAAAAGTGGGATGAAAGTATTCAAAGTTTTCGTAACCCTCCGGGCGCATATTTTTGGGAATAAACAGTTTCCAGGGCAGATCGGTTGGCGCTCCAAAGGCTTCTGAATTGAAAAAATTTCCCCAGCGTCCAATGGCTTGCCCCAAAATCAGCGAGGGCGCAACCAAGTCCGCCAACTGCCAGAAAGAAATTTTTTGCAGGCGGGCAAAGATCAGCGCTGCTGCCGCACCGCCCAATATCGCCCCGTGAATGGCGATGCCGCCTTTCCAAATCGCGAAGATATCGGCTGGGTTTTGGGCGTATTGCGGCCACTGAAACAGGACGTAGTAGATGCGGGCGCTGGGAATTGCTGCCAAGACTAGCCAAATGGCCAAGTCGCCGATGAGTTCTGGGTTGAGGTGGCGGCGCTTGGCGAGGTACTGGGAAAGGGTAACGCCAATCACGACGGCTGAAGCGATTAACAGCCCGTACCAGCGCACGGTGAGGGGCCCCAGTTGGAAGAGAATGGGGCCTGGGGAGGTGAATTGAAAGGCCAAAATCGGGGTGGGAATGTCCATAAATCTTTATTTTAAGATGCAGCGGAGGCGATCGCGCTGTACCCCGGCTCCAGTTCGGTCAGGTGGGGGGCTCCTCAACCGCACTTCTGATATAAACCTATTTCGCGACTCCAAGAGAACCGCTCTAGCGCTGGAATCTCGGACTCTGCAAGAGTTGACTTTCCCCGCTCCAAAGCGATCGCTACTGAGGCTTCATTAAATCTTTACAAAACTTTCCGAAAAATTAACGTCAACTTTAAGCTGAACCGTTAGCAGTCGCTCTAGGATGGGATGTAACAGCAGAAAGATAAAGCTTCCTTCAACAGGCTGATAGAAGGCAAAGCAACTGCTGCAAGAGGGAAGGTCTGTCTCTGAAGAATAGACAAGATTCTCACCGGAATCAGGCGATAGCGATTCGAGGAAGCGCGATAGCTGGCGCTTCACGCACTCATCCCAGACTCGTCAGTGTTCTAATGAAATAGAAAAGCTCCCCCAATGGAGCCTACAGTTTTGTCCGCACCGCCAATTACAAAGTTTTAGAGGATCGTCAAACATGTTCGAGACTATCAGGCAGTTCGCAATCGGTGCTTCAGTGGTGGCAGGCGTCAGCGCGATCGCGGGGGTTCCGGCGATGGCGGCATCTATCAATCCCACCAGCCTAACTGGAAACTTCTACGTCTACGACTCTAACGGCACGCAAACTATCCAGACTGCCTACACCGGTCTGGAGCAAGCAGCCACTATTCTACAAGGAAGTGCGACTTCTCCGACGGGCAATATCGAGCTATTTGCCGACAGCGAAACCAATACCTACAAAAACCTCAGCACTTTCCAGAACGCACCCGTGACGACGTTGACGGGCACGATTCTCAGCAATCCGATTGTTCTGAGCAGCCTGACGGGGAAAGACTGGTTTGGCGAGTCGCAGGATACAAACTATTACGCAGGGGGAGCCGCAAATTCTACGTTTGCGGCAACCTGGTTTAACAGTATTCTAGATGCTAATGGATTTATTGGGTCAGGTCGTTCGGGATTGTTCAATACATTCCTGCTCGGCGGTGGATTCCAAAGATTCAGCGATGCCAATATTTCCTACGTCACCCAAGCCACTGCTAGCAGCCCGGTTGCGATCGGGTTGTCTGGGCACTACGACGCCACCAATTTGTTAATCGACGTGCTGACGGGAAATAGCACAAATGTTTTCATCCGACAGGCAGCCTTAGCGGGTATCAATTTGCTGCGATCGCCTGACAAGCAGAACGCCGCCATTCAAGCGAGTGAGGTTGTCAAAATCACCTACGGTGGCAACACGGAGTTGCGTTACAGCACCACAGCTACTCTCTTGAACCTGACATCACAAGAGGATGGATACTCTCACAACGGCAACTACGAACTCTCTGTCGATGCAGCAGAAGCCGTGCCCGAACCGACAACCATGCTGGGGATGGCAGTTGGTTTGAGCGGCTTATTCGCAGCCAAGCGCAAGCAGCAAAAAGCGAAAGCATAGCTCGTGCAATTATTCACGTCTATTCACATCTAAAGAAATGGGAAGGGGAGCCTCAAGCTCCCTTTTTCGTGGGCTCTCCGAGGAACTAGCCGATGCAGCGTTCTCGGGCGCGAAGCGAAACGCGAATGTGGCTGGAATCGCCCATACTGAAACTTACTCGGCAAACCGATTTATCAGCCAATATGGAAGCAGCACAAAAGTGGTATATTGTCAAGATGTCGGAGGGAACCTGTCAAATCCTTCCCAGCCAACAAGTAGAAAATAAAGAAGACCCCAACATCGTCGAACGATGGGGGCCATTTCAAACGCCTGACGAAGCGATCGCCCGTCGAGTCGGGCTGATTCGCGCTGGCAAGTGCCAGCCTCAGTAAAGGCAAAAAAATCAGCGCCAAAGTGAGAAGGAAAAAACAAATTCACCCCTTCTCACTTCTAGCCTTCTCACTTTTGACCTTTGGGTTTAGTCGCTTTTTCCTTGGGTGCCGAGTCGGCGCGGGTGCCTTGCCGTCCGGCAATTTCCTGCTTGAGTACGTCTAGGGCTTTGGCATATTGCGGGTCTTCAGGCGTGCCCAGCTTGGCGGTATCGCTTCTGAGCGCCTCAATTTGCTGCTCCGAGAGCTTGAACTCCACATCGGGATCGATGCCGTGCTTGTTGATATCGCGACCGCTAGGAGTGAGGTACTTGGCGATCGTCACTGCCAGCCCCGAACCATCACCCAGACCCCGCACCGACTGCACCAGACCCTTGCCAAACGTCTTGGTGCCCACCAAAACCGCGCGCTTGTTGTCCTGAAGTGCCCCAGAGAGGATCTCGCTAGCGCTGGCAGAGCCCCCGTCCACCAGAACCACCAGGGGCTTGTCCGTCAGCGATCGCCGATTGGCACTTTGCCTGTCCATCTCGCCCTTGCGGTTCACAGTCGAGACAATCGTCCCCTCTGGCATCCACATGCGGGCAATTTCGATGCTGGCGTAGAGCAACCCGCCCGGATTAGAGCGCAAGTCGAGGACGTAGCCGTCTACCTTTTGCTTCTCCAGATCCTCGATCGCCTCGCGCATTTCCTTAGACGCATTGGAGCTGAACTGAATCAGGCGGATGTAGCCGATTTCTCCCGCCGGCGTTTTGCGATACGAGTGGCGCACCGGATGGATTTCAATCCGGTCGCGCTTGAGCGGAAACACCAATTCCTCATTGCCCCGCTGGATCGTCAATGTTACCTGCGTCCCTACCGGCCCCCGGATCAAGCTCACCGCCTGATTGCTATCCATGCCCTCGGTGCTCTTGCCGTCAATCTTGATAATAATGTCTTTTGCCTGAATCCCCGCTTTGAAAGCTGGCGTATCCTCAATCGGAGAAATCACCACCAGTTTCTTGGTTTCCTTATCTTGCGTGAGCTGGATTCCCACCCCAGTGAGTTCCCCCTGCGTGTCAATCTGCATGTTTTGGAACTCTCGCGGGTCCATAAACCGCGTGTAGGGATCTTCCAGCCTCTTGAGCATTTCCCGGATCGCCTTGTAGGCTTCGTCTTTGCTGGAATAAGACCGGCTCAGATATTCGTTGCGAACAGCCTGCCAATCTACTTGGTTAAAGGTGGCATCAACGTAGTTGCGGTCAATAATCTGCCATACTTCGTCTACCAGTTCCTTGGGACTGTCTTGAAAGAAAGCCTGTCCTTTTAGGTGAATGCTGGCTCCTGCTATAGCGACCGCACTAACCATAACCACTGTCGCGCCAACAACGAGCCCACGTTTTGTTATTTCCATAGGTATTCTGAGCCGGAAAGGAAACATTGCAAAGGCATTAAGCCCACTCTAACACAGGCAACAGGAGGAAGTGTTCGGTAAATCCGCCTCTCGTCGCCTGCGAGATCGGATGCCGGAGCGAATCGCTGGCGATCGCGACAAGCTGCGCGACGAGAATCGGTGCCGGTAAAAATCACTCAATCCCTCTTCGAGACTGAAATCGTCGTTACGGATCGACCCAGCGGCCATCTGCCTTAATTAAATTAATCAATTCCTCCACACCCTGCTCCTCCGGGACTTTTTTAATTTCGTCCCGCCCCCGATATAAGGAAATGAAACCGGGTTGCTTGCCCACATAGCCGTAGTCAGCATCGGCCATTTCCCCCGGGCCATTGACAATGCACCCCATAACGGCGATATCCAAACCCGTCAGGTGTTTGGTTGCTTCTCGCACTTTGTGCAACACTTCTTCTAAATTAAACAAAGTGCGACCGCAGGAGGGACAGGCGACGTATTCCACCATTGTCTTTCGCAGCCCCAGGGCTTGCAGAATGCTGTAACAAACGGGAATTTCCTTTTCCGGTGCCTCGGTGAGGGACACCCGAATGGTATCGCCGATCCCCTCTGCTAACAGCGTAGCAATACCAGCGGTAGACTTGATGCGTCCGTACTCGCCGTCGCCGGCTTCAGTCACGCCCAAGTGCAGGGGGTAATCCATTCCCAGCTCGTCCATGCGCTGCGCCAGCAGGCGGTACGCACCCAGCATCACCGGCACCCGCGAAGCTTTCAGGGAAATGACTAAATTTCGGAAATCCAAAGATTCGCAGATGCGGATAAATTCCAGTGCCGATTGCACCATGCCTTCGGGGGTGTCGCCGTAAGTAAACACCATGCGCTCGGCAAGGGAACCGTGATTGACGCCGATGCGCATCGCTTTGCCCTGTTCGCGCAGCGAAATCACCAGCGGTTCTAAGGTTTCGCGGATCTTTTCGCCGATTTCGTCAAATTCTGCTGGCGTGTATTCGCTGCGGTTCGCTTTCGGCTTTTCAAAAACGTACAGTCCCGGATTGATCCGCACCTTGTCAACGTAATTCGCGACTTCCAGGGCAATTTTCATGCCGTTGTGGTGGACGTCGGCAACCAGCGGCACGGGCTGGTAAGTCTGACTCAGTTTTTGCTTGATGTCTGCGAGGGCTTTGGCGTGAGCCATACTGGGCACGGTGACGCGGACAATTTCGCAGCCGATTTCGTGCAGGCGGCGAATTGCAGCCACCGAGCCGTCAACGTCGAGGGTGTCTTCGTTAATCATCGACTGCACCACGACGGGGTAGCCGCCGCCGATGGTGACGCTGCCCACCTTCACTGGGCGCGTTTTCCGCCGGTGAATCGTCGTATCGGTGGAGAGTTGAGGGGCGGTTGTGGTGTTCGGGTTGGGCAGGGTCTGCATACGGTGTCAGTTATAGCGCTTGTCAGTTGGATGAAGCACAGCCACAGGATGCCTAACGCGATCCGATCGAAGGAGGGGGGGCATCCATGAAGTCCGGCTCCTTTTCAGGGATTGAAATGCTGTGTTCTTCTCTGTTTTTCAGATTGCCATAAATGGGGTCGGTTTGGATGAAAAATATGTGGCCCTTCTCGCCCGGGGCGATCGCGGCTTTGGCGATCGCAATTCTTTGCCGTCTCGAATCCCTCCATCCCTTGCCGGCACTGCTCTCGGGCGTCGTCAAAATTCCCTTTCTCCGGCGGCGGCGATCGCGATCGCGCCTGCACCCCCGCGAAAGGTTGCTTTGAATTGACAGCCCTCGCCATTCCCAAAAGCTGTCAACCCCCCTCGTTCCTCCAGACAAACCGAGCGCCTGGAAATAGGGATTCGTTTAATAAAGCGCGATTTTCTAGCAAAAACTGCCGCACTTTTCTCTCGATCGGGTTGGTTTCGGATTCTGCCAGCAGGGGCAAAAAAAGTTTCTTTGGCGTTGAATGGCTGGTTCGCTGCGAGTCAGGGGCGAACGAACCAAGCAGGCGATCGCAGGCTCGGCAAATTCTCAAGCCATCCGCAAGGCATGGAATCCGGCGAGAAGTCCGCTACTATACTTTAAGAGCGAGTCAGGCGCATAGGGAGTAAGGTGACTGGATGGAGCGTGCAGATTGGGAAAGAGCTTGTCAGGCGATCGCCTCAAATAGCCGAGCGATCGCGGCTTTGGGGAACCAAATCGAAGCGGAGCGGCGATTTTACCTGCAGCGGATCGAATCCAACAGTAAAGCGATCGCGGCTTTAGCCAACCAAGTAGAAGAACACCGCCGCATTTTTCTCAGACATTTAGAAGTCAACAGTCGCGCCATCTCCGACATTACCGACCTCCTGCGCGAATTTCAACACGCGCAAAAGTCCATGACGCAAACGATGGGCGACCAACAGCAAGTGCTGAAAGATTTTAGAGAAATTATCGCCTTGATTCTGGAACGCTTGGAGCGCAGCCAGTCCAAAACCAAAGAATATCTCCATGAAAGCCAGCAGGAGCTCGCCAACCTGCAAGAGCAATTTTCCACCATGCAACAAGAACTGATCGACTTAGTGGACGATTTAAAAATCAGCAGGGAGTCGATCCAAGGGTGACGTTACCGCTGCGCGATTCTTTCCTTCCCTCTGCGTTCTCTGCCTCGAAATCTGTAAGATTTTTCGGGCTATCGTCTGGAATCGCCTGACTGAAACAAGCGAGATTTAGACTGATCTCTAAAAGGCAAAAGTCAATGAATTTTTTCTTTTGCCTTTTCGGAGTTCGCGATAATACTTACTCGTTCGATTCAGGAGACGCCGATATTTTCTTGCTGGCTTTCTGGGAGCGCGCCTCGGCATCAGCCATCACGTCAGCCATTTTTTCGAGAATTTCTCCGGGGTAATTTTCCAGCACCCGAGTAGACAGAGAAATGCGGCGCTTCCATTCATCAATATCAATCACCACCGCCTTAATCGACTGACCTTCCTGAAACAAATCCGAGAGAGAAGAGATGTAACTTTGGCTGATTTGCTTGACGTGCAGCAAACCCGTAATCCCGTTGAGATCGACAAAAACGCCGAAGGGCTTGATACTGACAACATCCCCCTCTACGAGCTGACCGACTGCGAGTTCGGTGACGCGAGTGGCTTGAGACGCCAAGCGCTGGGAGAGTACCAATTTGTTGCGCTCTCGGTCGAGTTCTAGAAAGCTAACCGTCACGCGCTGACCGATCAAATCGGTTAAATTGTCGCGTCCGACGAGGTGCGATCGGGGAATAAAGCCGCGCAACCCCTCCACGTCTACCGTCACGCCCCCCTTATTGACAGCGGTCACGCGCACCTGCAGCGATTGGCCACTTTCCTGCATCTCAGCCAGCCGATCCCACATTTGCTTGATTTGCAGTTGCTTGAGAGAAACCGTCACCTGTCCGTCCGCATTCTGTTCGCGGATAATCAAGAAGTCCCGCTCTTCCGCAAGCGGCAGCGTCTCAGCCACATTGGCAACGGGTTTCGCGGAAGCCTCTGCTGCGGGGAGAAACGCCGGTGACTTGCCACCGATATCGACATAAGCCCCATCCGAGAGGTATTCAACTACTTGACCGCGCACGACCTGTCCCTTCCGAAACTCGTAGTTGTGTTGTTCGAGGGCTTTAGCAAAGTCCTCCATCGAAAAGGACGCCTTGGCTTCTTTAGAACGAATCGATTCAGGATTCATGGCAAATCAGAGCAAAAAAAGAGGTATTTACCGAGGATGCTGACCCAGACGCTACCCGATGCGGAGCCATCGGTTGGACTTTAGCCGCAGATTCAGATGAGCAGCAGAGCGCTAGCATCCTAACTATAGCCAATTATCAGGGGATTCAGAGTGCAAAAGCCTTTCTGGGAGCCCCCCGCAATTGCCGCAAGCTAAAATAAAGTGAAATCAGCGCTGGTGAGAGCTGACGGGGCAATCCCGATCAGCGTCGCCAAAATTTCGCCAGTGTCAGCAATGCGGATTAAACTATCAGCGCCCACTACCTGGATTTGCAAGTCCTCAAATGTCAGACCGGCACCCAGAGCGATTAAATCCTCCCCATCCTTAAAATCTGTAATCGTGTCAGCCGTCGCCTGAGTCGTGCCGCCATCGCCGCGAGCGTAGGCGAACGCATCCGTCCCCAGGCCACCGGTCAGCACGTCGGCACCGCGAGCGCCAGTGATGGCATCCGCGCCCTGTCCGGCCAGAATTCTATTGGCCTCATTGTTGCCTAAAATCCCGTCATTGCCCGGGGTGCCGATCAGATTTTCTACGATCGTCCCGTAAGCGATCGCCGTCACATACAGGTCAGCCGGATAGGTTCTTCCGGAGGGATCGCCAAAGGCAATAAAAGTCGTGCCGTTAATCGCCGTGGTGGTCGTATTGCGCCCTCCCTCATTCATGTCAAAAAAGTAAGCGTTCGTTCCCGGCAGTTCTGAAAAATCTAAGGTGTCAATTCCGCCCGCATCCCAGATAGTTTGCTTGATTTGCAGGAAGGTACTGCTGTCGAATTTATAGGTCGTATCGGTGATATTAAAATCACTGGTGCCGTAGAGAACATGCAGCGATCGAATGTCATAAGGCATCGGCGTACTGCCCCCAACTCCCGCATAGTTGTAACTCATTACGGTATTGGTATTGTTATCTTTTGGAAAAGATAGAAACGGCCCCGCATCAGCGGCTATCTGTTCGGCATCATTCAAAGGAAACCCTGTATAGTTATTGGGATGTTTCAGACCCAAAGCATGACCGATCTCGTGAATCAAGCTCTCGTAGCCGAAACTGCCTGGACCGCTGGCAAATGAAAAAGCAGGGTTGCTTTCAGAAGCACGGGTTAAATGCACGTCACCGCCAATTCCGTCTCCTGGCTCGTAAGTATAGGCGTAGTCTGGCCCGTCAGAAAATAGGATGCGGATCTGACCTTCGCTGGGGGGTCTGTCCGGCACTTCAACGAGATTAAAAGGCAGGATTTCGTCATATTTCTGCATGATCTGGCGGACGTTATTTTTGATAGCGTCGCTGACTTCCCCGACGCCTGATTCGGAGCCTGGGTATAACGGGGCAGAAGCGGTGGTGACGAAACTGTAGGTGAGGGTGCCTCCCGGCAAGACTCCCCAACGTCGAGCCAGGGGCTCTTGCTCCGCCTGTTGGGTTTCGTCTGGGGCGGGCGTCAGCCAGATTAAGGAGGCGATCGCCTCTGGATCGAAGAAAAGCGACGGACGGCGACCCTCCGCCTGCCCCACCGTAACATAGTGTTCAAACGCCTGCCGATTGTCGAACCCCCTCGCTTTCAAGTCTTGGTTCGTATCTAGATAGTAAAACGGGTCAAATATCAGAGAGGCGCGGCGTCCTTCGCCCAACCCGGAAATCTCATAATGTTGCAGCAGTTGCTTGTTATTCAACCCAGAAGCTCTGAGATCGAGGTTGTTGAGTCGATAATAATTCGCGTCGAAAAATTCCGAGGGCTGGCGTCCCTCTGACAGACCGTAAGTAAAATAGTGTTCGATCGCTTGGATGCGCTGGTCTTCCAGACTCGCCTGTTCGTCAACCACATCGGGGTTGTTAGCAATATAGTAGTCCGGATCGAAAAAAGCTGATGGAAGGCGTCCTTCTCGGATTCCAAAACTTCTAAAATGCTCGTACAGTTGCTCGTTATTTAAATTTTCTAAGTCCGGGTAATTCTCTCGATAAAATTGGATGTCAAAAATCGGAGAAAACCTGCGTCCTTCCTTTAACCCAACCTCTTCAAAGTGTTCTCTAGCTTCCTCCCGGCTTTTGCCAGCTAAGTCAGGATGGATAGCGCGATAGAAGTCCGCATCGAATAAGTCTACGATGGATGGCGGAGACGGAGGAGTAATAAAAATACTGACCATTTGTTATCTCCTGTGAGGCACAAAAGCTGTGGTAGGCGACTGAAAATTTTGCATTTTCGAGGGAGAACCCGCGCGGCAATGCAGGCGATCTCGGCAGTTGTCAACGTGGAAATTTTAGATCGAACCGGGAGCGGATGTGAGGAATGCAGGCGATCGCTGCCGCCGTCAATCCGCGCCCGGAACTGCTGCGGGCGTTATCTCGATGAACATTCAAGACGATTTGAGAGCGGTTGCAAACAACTGCTGCACCTGCGTCCAAGCATCGGCGGCGGCGGTTGGGTGGTAGCTGGCGCGAGCGTCGCAGAAAAAGCCGTGCTCAGCGCCGTCGTAGCGAAAAATGCGGTGGGGAATTGGGTGTTTCTGGAGTTCGGCTTCAATTTGGTCAACTTGTTCGGATGGGATGAGGGAGTCGGCATTGCCAAAAAAAGCGTAGAGGGTGCCGGCAATCTGTGGCGTGCGGGCGAGGGTGGGCTCTCCACCCCCGGGCGTCCAGTTGGCGATGCCAGCGCCGTAGAAGGAAGCGGTGGCTTTGATGTCGGGCAAGGTGGCGGCTAGGTAGGCAACGTGCCCGCCGAAACAGAAGCCAATGCAGCCGATCGCGTCGCCCTTGACACTTGGCATCTGTTTCAGGTACTCGATCGCGGCTTGGATATCGCTTAGAAGCTCTGACGCGGTGGTTTGTTCCTTGTATCGCCTGCCCAATTGCAATTCCGAAGGGCTGTAGCCGACTTCAAAATCCGGGGCTTGGCGCTGGTAAATCGACGGGGCAATGGCCACATAGCCTGCTTTGGCAATTCGTCCGGCAACGTCCCGGATGTGGGCGTTGACCCCAAACACTTCCTGTATTACGATAACACCCGGAAAAGGCCCCTCGCTTGTCGGAAGGGCAAGATGCGCAGCAATTTGTAGGTTGCCGTTGGGAACAGAAACGCGCTCGGTACGAATCTCTAACTCTGCCATAGCGATTTTGATAAATTTACTCGAATTGCCGAAAATGGAAAGAGAATTTGCCGTCACTTGTGGACTTGCGCCGAACTGGTTTTGGCCAGGAGTTTCTCGAAAAAGCGATCGCTCCACGCCACGGGTAAAAAGTTTCCACCGGCAAAGTCTATATTAAAAGGCATGGCACGTCAGACAACTAAACCGCTTGAGTCATCAACTTATAGATACAAATATCCAGGAAAGCAGATGCCGAGCCCTGTTTTCCCCGATCGCCTCGGAGGTTCCGCGATGGTTCAGTTTCACATTCAGCCAGACAGTGACATCCCAGCATCGACTCAACTGTTCAATCAAATCCGGTTTGCGATCGCCTCCCGCCAGTTTCCCCCCGGTCACCGCCTGCCCAGCACGCGAGCCCTGGCCATGCAGACGGGCTTGCACCGCAACACTATCAGTAAAGTGTACCGGCAATTAGAAGAAATCGGGCTCGTCGATGCACAAGCCGGCTCGGGCATTTACGTCCGCGCCCAAGGGCACGAAGGCGGAGCGCGGCTGAGGTCCCCGATCCTGGAACAATATCCCCAAGCCTACAAAATCGTCCAACAGGGTTTGGACGACCTCCTCAATCAGGGATGCTCGCTCAACCAAGCTCGAGAGCTGTTTCTGGCAGAAATTGACTGGCGATTGCGCAGCAGCGCGCGCGTCATCGTCACCGCTCCCACTCAGGATATCGGAGTCGGCGAGTTGATGGCCCTAGAATTGGAACAGGCGCTGCGCATCCCCGTGCAGTTGGTGCCGATCGAGCAATTGAGCAAAACCCTCGATCAAACCCACTCCGCCACAGTCGTCACCAGCCGCTACTTTATCGGCGAAGCCGAAAAGATCGCCGCCACCAAATCCGTTCGCATCATCCCCATCGATATCTACGACTACGCCCGAGAAATCGAACTCGTCAGAAGTTTGCCGAAAGATTCTTGTTTCGGAATCGTCAGTTTGAGTGCCGGCATCTTGCGCGCTGCTGAGGTGATCGCCCACAGCCTGCGGGGCGACGACTTGCTGATCGTGACTGCCCAACCCACCGATGCCTACAAGTTGGGTGCGGTGGTGCGCTCTGCCCGCACGATCGTTTGCGATCAGGCGTCTCAGGCTGCCGTCAAAACGGCGATCGCCTCGGCGAGAGACGACCTGATCCGCCCGCCTCAAGTCCACTGCTGCTCGAATTACATCGGCACTCAATCGATTAGCTTGCTCAAGCGCGAATTGGGTTTAGTTTGATTGGCGCGATCGCAGGTGAGTCAACTCGCCAATCCCCAGTCCAATCTTCTCGGCTTTTCAAAACCCGGTTTCTCAAAAAACCGGGTTCTTAATTTGATAGAGCTGTGCTAGCCTGCGGAGACAGCCGCTGAAACAGCGATCGCCCCTCCTCAAAATCGACCTAAAATAAGACGAGAAGATCGCAAGAGGATACCCATCCTGAACGCTGCAGACACTCCCCTCATCCCCGAAGCTCCTGCCGACTTTAAATCCGGCTTCATCGGCATCGTCGGACGCCCGAACGTCGGCAAATCGACGCTGATGAACCGACTCGTCGGCCAAAAAATAGCCATTACCTCCCCGGTGGCGCAAACCACCCGCAACCGACTGCGGGGCATCCTGACAACACCGCACGCTCAAATGATTTTTGTGGATACTCCCGGCATCCACAAACCCCACCACAAACTCGGAGAAGTGCTGGTGCAAAATGCCGAAATTGCCATTCGTTCGGTGGATGTGGTGCTGTTCGTGACAGACGGTTCCGCGCCGGCGGGCGGGGGCGATCGCTACATTGCCGAACTCCTGAGCGCCGCTGACACTCCCGTCATTTTGGGGTTGAACAAAGCCGATCTCCAACCCGCCCGAGACGCAGACAGCGCCGCAACCAACCCCCTGGACGACAGTTACACCCAACTCGCCCAGCCCCACAATTGGCCCACTGTCAAATTTTCGGCCCTCACCGGCGACGGACTCGAGGCATTGCTGGGCTTACTCGCAGAAAACTTAGAATCCGGGCCTTATTATTATCCCCCCGATTTCGTGACCGACCAACCGGAACGCTTCATTATGGGCGAACTCATCCGGGAACAAATTTTGCTGCTGACGCGGGAAGAAGTGCCCCATTCCGTAGCGGTGAGCATCGATCGCGTCGAAGAAACCCCTAAAATCACCAACGTCCTCGCCACGATTTACGTCGAGCGCGACTCTCAAAAGGGGATTTTAATTGGCAAGGGGGGCACCATGCTCAAGGAGATTGGCAGCGCCGCCCGCGAACAAATGCAAAAATTAATCGACGGCAAAGTCTATTTAGAAATGTTTGTCAAAGTCCAGCCAAAATGGCGGCAATCCCGGCTTCATTTGGCCGATTTGGGATATCGCGTGGAAGAATAATGGCGATCGCTCAACTTGGCACGGGTAATAGGCAATGGGCAATCATTTCTGCCAATTACCCATTCCCCATTACCGAGGTTAAAATTTCGATTTGAAAGCGTCGCTTTCAGAGTGGAGGACGGCTTCTTCTTTAAAGTCGAATTGGCGCTGTTTGCCGTCGAGCAAACAACTGACAGTCATGTCTCCCATGACGTTCAGGGCAGTCCGACAGCGATCGAGGAACCAATCTACCGTTATCAGCAAGGCGATATATTGCGTCGGCAAGCCCACGGCACTGAATACCAGCGTCATCGTCACCAAACCGGCCTCGGGAATTCCCGCCGCACCCACAGAGGCAAAAATAGAGGTAATCACCACAATCAACTGCTGCGGCAAAGATAGATTGACATGCAGCACTTGGGCGACAAATAGGGCAGACATCGCTTCATAAAGAGCCGTACCGTCATTGTTGAAGTTACTGCCGACGAGCACCCCCAGGGAAGTCGAGGCTTCTCGCAAACCGACTTTTTGCACCATTGCCTCGTAGGTGACGGGCATCGACGCGGTAGAGGAAGCCGTCGAAAAGGCAGTCAGCAAGGCATCGGAACCCCCAGTTATACTAAGTTGGCTAAGATAGTATTATACTATTAGAGAAAAACATCAG
>CAYOOD010000143.1:0-16803 GCA_964405435.1 uncultured bacterium | reverse complement strand
TCAATCAAGTGTTTATGAATATCCTCACCAATGCCATTGACGCCCTCGACGAGCGCGACTCCCAGCGATCGCCCGAGGAAATTACAGACAATCCCAGTAGGATCTCGATTCGTACCGAGTTGGGGCATCGCGGATCGGGAACCACCAATGCCCAATTCGCAGTCATTCGCATTGCAGACAACGGCCCGGGCATGACTGAGGAAGTCCGCCGCAGTTTATTCAATCCTTTCTTTACCACGAAACCGGTGGGGAAGGGCACCGGGTTGGGCTTGGCGATCAGCTACGATATCATCATAGAAAAACATAAAGGCAGCTTGCAGTGTATTTCAGCACCGGGGCAGGGATCGGAATTCGTCATTACGATTCCCCTGCGGCAAAGCTAATGAAGCGCTTTGTCTGTAGGGTACGGGTGCAAGGCGATCGCTTCCCCTACAGGGCTGATTTTTTCGGCTGGGCGAGGCACTTTTCTCAATTTTGCTTTTTAGGCAGATCTAGCGGTTTTCAGTCAAATAAATTACACGCAAGAAACCCGGTTTCTTTAAGAAACCGGGTTTCTATAGGAGCTTCACTGCCCCAATAGCTGCAATTTGTACAAACTGGCATACAGCCCTTCTTGTCGCAGCAATTCTTCGTGACTGCCGGATTCGACGAGCTGCCCCCGCTTGAGTACGAGAATCCGATCGACGTTGCGAATCGTAGAGAGTCGGTGGGCGATAATGATGGCGGTGCGTTTTTCCAAGAGGCGATCGAGGGCATCCTGAATCAGCGCTTCCGTTCCCACATCCAGACTCGCCGTTGCTTCATCGAGTACCAAAATTCGGGCGTTGCGGATGGCGGCGCGGGCAAATGCTAAAAGCTGTTTTTGCCCGCCAGAAAGATTCGTGCCCCGCTCGCGCAGTTGAGTATCGTAACCTTGCGGCAGTTCTTCGATGAAACGCGCCACATTGGTTTGCTCGGCTGCTTGGCGGATTTTATCGAGAGAATAATCATCTCCCGAGGTGATATTACTTTTGACATCGCCGGCAAATAAAAACCCATCCTGCAAAATGACGCTCAGGTGGCGGCGCAATTCAGCTTGAGGCATGTCTCGAATGTCAATGCCATCGATGAGAATGCGCCCTTGGCTTGGTTCGTAAAGGCGACACAGCAGGCGGATAATGGTACTTTTGCCCGCGCCAGTGGGTCCCACTAAGGCGACTTTTTCGCCGGGACGGATGGTGAAATTCAGGTCTTTGATGACGTATTCGTCGGGCTTGTAGCCAAACCAAACGCGATCGAAGCGGATTTCGCCTGTTGAGGAGTTGGGAGGGAGGATATTCTTTTTTTCTCCCTCGGGATCGCGAATTTCGATCGGTTCGTTGAGAATGTCGCTAATGCGCTCGACGGCGGTGAATCCGGCTTGAATGGCGGTGAATTTTTCGGCAAATTGCCGCAAGGGGTCGAATAAACGCTGGGCAAAGAGGATGAAGGCGGAGAGGGTGCCGAAACTGAGGGCGTTTTGCAGGACGCGATCGCCTCCCAGCCACAAAACCGCCGCGATCGCAACCAGTGCAATCCACTCCAGCGTCGCCGATACAGCGGCGTCGTGAAAGATTGTTTTGTCTACCTCGGCGACGTAGCGGTGGTTGATGGTGCGAAACAGCTCGGCATTGAATTTTTCCCGGCGGAATAGCTGCACCACGTTAATGCCGATGATATTTTCTTGCAGGGTGGCGTTGAGGGCTGAAAGTTCTTCCCGCGCCCGGTAATTGGCTTGGCGGTATTGCTGCTGGAAGTAAATCACCACTGCCGCCACCGGGATCAACATCAAAAGCAGCATTAACGCGAGCTGCCACTGCAGCAAAAACATGGTGATAACAATCACGACGATGGAAAATAAATCGCTGAGTATGCCGATCGCGCCGGTAGAAAACACTTCTCCGAGGGCGTCTACGTCACTGGTGAGGCGGGTGATCAACTTGCCGACGGGGGTGCGGTCAAAAAATCGCACCGCTAGGGACGTGACGTGAACGAACAAGTCGTAGCGGATATCAGCGGTGATTCTTTGGCCGACTTTCTGGACGGTGAAAGCTTGGGTGGATTCCAGCCCCAGCCGCACCGCGATCGTCAGGAATAACAGGGCGGCTAGCAGGTTCAGCCCCTCCTGCAGGGGTCTGCCCTGAAGAAAGGGCCAAATGTTGGATTCAGCACGCAGCAGCGAAATTGCCTGCCCGATGATAATCGGTTGAATGGCGTTGCCGATACTCAGCGGCACCAATAGCGCCAATGAAGCCAGCAGCAAACGCCCGCTGCGGCGAGCATAGGGCACCAAGCGCAGGAACAATCGCCAGTCATTTTCGCGCGATCGCCGCTTTTCGCGCTCCTCTCTCGGCGGTGATAAGCTAGTCATTGACAATTTCAGCAGCCTTTTCTATAACAAAAAAATAAGCCTTCTCACTGTAGCTTAGCAGCCAATCCATCCCTCATGCCCGCGATAGAGACAGCCCGACTGCACCTGAAGCAATTTTCACCGGAGGACTCGGACACCCTGTATCGCCTCTATAGCGATCCGGCAGTAATGAGATATGTTGGCAGAGGCGTCAGAACTCGCACGGAAACTGAAACGGCTTTGCGCTGGCTGCTTTCTCACTGGGAAAAACACGGCTTTGGCTTATGGGCGGCGGTTGATAAAATGGACGCGCAAATCATCGGGCGCTGCGGGCTGATTTTTCTGGATAATACGCCTGAAGTTGAGCTGGGTTATTTGTTAGATAAGGCGTATTGGGGAAGGGGATTGGCGACAGAAGCGTCGCTGGCGATTTTGAAGTACGGCTTTGAGACAGTCAAGCTCGACCGGATTGTGGCGATCGCCCATCCCGACAATCTTGCCTCGCGTCGCGTTCTGGAAAAAGTCGGGATGAAATACGAGAAAAATGCTCGCTATTACAACACGGATGTCGCATACTTTTCTCTGGAAAAGGAAGCGTTCAAGCCGGGTGAGTTTTTCTATGTTTTGCGGGAATGAGTATGCAAGAACCCAGCCGAGAAACCCGGGTTATTCAAAAAAACGGTTTCTTAACTTTTAGTTTTTGGCGCGGATCGTAACTTAGCTCAAAAGTCAAGAGGCGGATTGAAATGGCGGGAAAGCTTGGCGGCGAACCTTCCGGTTTTCTCCCCCATTATCCATTCGCCATTAGCGATTATACTAATAGACAATTATGCGAATTCTATTGGTAGACGATGAAATCGAATTAACCGAGCCGCTGAGTCGGGTGCTGACTCGCGAGGGGTACAGCGTGGACGTGGCGCACGACGGCGCTAGAGGAGGGGATCTGGCGTTAGAGGGGGAGTATGACTTGCTGATTTTGGATTGGATGCTGCCGCAGCAATCCGGGTTGGCGATTTGCCAGCAGTTGCGATCGCGCGGGCGCTTGACACCGGTACTTTTCCTCACCGCCAAAGACACGGTGGACGATCGCGTTAAAGGGCTGGATGCTGGAGCAGACGACTACCTCGTCAAGCCCTTCGAGCTGCGGGAATTGCTCGCCAGAGTCCGCGCCCGGGTGCGTCGAGGCGCTGCCGCCCCAGAATCGGCAGGCGTGCCCGCGCGCCTGCGCGTCGGCGATTTAGAACTCGATTGCGAGAATCAACTCGCTTACCGGGGAGAGCGCCCCATCCAGCTCTCCGAGAAAGAGAGCCAACTGCTGGAATATTTCATGCGCCGACCGGGCCAAGTTTTGACCCACGCCCAAATTCACCAGCATTTGTGGGGCGAAGCAGAGAAACCCAGCAGCAACGTCCTGGCTGCTCAGATTCGCCTGCTGCGCCGCAAAATAGAAGTTAAGGGCGAGACGCCCCTCATTCACACCGTCTATGGCCGGGGCTATCGCTTGGGCGAGAATGTTTGAAACCTATTTGAGGGGGGAAAGGGTGAGGGGGGGAGGGGGAGGGAAGGAAAAAAGCCAGAAGCGCTAAGCTGGATTTCAGTCGATCGGGAGGGATAGGTTGTAACGCCAGCAAATGCGATCGTTGATACCAGATACAGGAACGGGGACGTGCGAAGATTTTATAACAAATCGTGACAGGAAAAACCGCTATAGGGTATAACCGACTTGTACGGCGCAGCCTTTAGACGCGGTATGTAGCATTTCTGTAAAGCCCTTTGATACCATGCAACCAGGCAAAGTAATCAGGGAAAGCACCGGAGGTCAAGATGGAGCTAGAAGTTGCGCGCAAACGCTGTAAAGATGGTTTAGTTTGGGCCATTGAGCAGCTAGGGGGTCAAGTCGATCTGGAGCGGCTCGACCAGATAGCCGAGCTGATTATCCAAACCATGACTGGCCCTTGGCGCTATTTTCACACTCCAGAACACATTTTTGAGGTCGGCGGCTCGGTCAATCCCATAGAGGTTTTGTCGGCTTTGTTCCACGACCTCGTATATGTACAAGTGGATCAGGGCGTCAGTCTCAATATCAGCAGTTACATTTCTCCTTTCGTCAAGGAGGTGCGGGGACAGTTGGTGATTCGCGAGGCAGCCGAATTGCCTAAAGATCCCATGTTTGATATTGTGGCAGCCGTCTTTGGATTCGTTCCCGGTCAGACCCTTTCTCCGTTTACAGGACAAAATGAGTTTCTCAGCGCTGTCATTGCTGGCAGAGCCTTGTCAAATGCGCTCCCTCCCGATCTCATAGCCCAGATTGCAGCCTGTATCGAAGCCACGATCCCCTTCCGTGCCAAGTTACCGTCCGGCGCAAGCAGCAGCGACATGCTTTACCAGCGCATGTCCAAACTCAACCGCGACTGCAACTTCGGCTGGACGCCCGAGCTAGTCGCCGACACGGTGCGGCGAGCGGTGCGATTGGCGAATCGCGACGTAGAAAATTTTGCCTATCCCAATTCGGCGGATTTCTTGGACAATACCTGGAATCTCATGCCGGAAACGAATCACGAGCTGTCCAATGCCACTTCCTACACGGTTCGGGGATATCGCAAGTCCCTGCAGAAGATGGAAGGCTTTATGAACTTCCTGCATCCCGAGTTGGTTTTCCAGCAGTTTATGGGAGAACCAGACGAGGCAACCTACCAGCAGTTGGTTTCTAGAACGGCCAAGAATTTGGCAGTGGCGAAGCTTTATTTGGGCAGCAAGCTGGTGGCGATCGCCGTGGTGGAGGCGCTTTCCTATCGTCTGGGACGAGATTTGCCCCTGTCAACGATGATGGGAGAATTGCCGGGATCGGGCGTGCAGATAGAATCTCTAGAAACTTTTCTTCCAGACATCCCCCTGGCTTATCCGCCGGAAACGGCACTGGAAAGCGAGGTATTGGAACTGTTGAATAAGGGAAGAACTCGCGATTCCTCTTATGACCTGAAAAACTCGCCAATCTCTACGTTTATCATTAAATCGATGGGGTTTGACGGGGTGCGCAACCTGCTGCCGCCAGCCAAGGATTTCTTTGCCGGAACGATTTCCGATCGCGAGTTTCTGTCAAAATGCAGCCCGGAAATGGTGGCAGCGATCGCTCACGGCGTGGTGCAAGTTTTTGAAAGTCGCAAGTTAGCCCTGCGCGAATTTAGCTTGCCCGCCAAAGTGGGATAATCCCTGGAATCGGTTCTTTCCCGGCGGCATTTATCGGCAACCGCCGCAACTACAGCATCAGGGAGTCTATCTATTCTGAATTAATAGCTAGACTTTGACATCATTGCCGTATAGTAGGGGTGGGTTTTTCGGGGATCTCTGGGGGCAGCCGACATGAGGAGCAAACCCGCCCCTATGGCTGGAGGGGCGAGCTATACAAAAAATCTCTATTTCTGGCAGATACTCTCGTGCGGCTCGTTCGAGATATTCTAGAATTGCTTAAGCCGTCGGGGAAGCAGTCAGTCGGTCGCCTGGTGTATAATTAATATAGAGAAAAATAGCTCCACATCTGGGGTTAAAACCCTATGCTTGCACTATTCTTGCTGTTTGCTGTTCTGCTGCTGATCTCCGCGACGCCACTGCTGGGCTGCTTTGAAATAAGCTGGTCTTTGAACTTTATGATCGGCTTGTTCGTTGCTTTCTTCGTAGCCGGCTGGGCTCTGTTTATTTTCTACCCGATGTTTTCCTAAATGCTCCCCCGTCGCTCCCGACGCGGCTAGTACGGATGCACGGGGAAACGGAAGCGGATAAATTCCTTTTTATCCGCGTATCCGTGTAAAAATCTGCGTCGTGCCCCTCTCTTGTCGCGGCTTATTTTCGCAGGCAAATGTTTTCGCCGCTCATGTCGCCCAAACAATTGCCGCTTTTATTCAGCAGGATGACTCGTTTCACCGTGGCAAATTGTTTGAGCGTGGCTTCGAGAGAGCTTTTGGCGCGAGCGTCATCGCCGATGCCTGCAGAAACAACATCCCGGCAAAATTTCAGTCGCGCGACTCCATTTGTAACAGATAAACTAAAGTCAGCGCCGCAGTTAGAATTGCCGGCTAGCTTGATAGCGTTCGCAAAACCTTTTTGTTTTTCGGCAGCTTGGGGACCGGCTATTAATTGCTCGATCGCAAACCGGGCGACTCCCAGGCTGGATGTCGTCCGCTCAACCGGCTCGACATAACTCAAATTGCTATTGCTCTGGGGACTTTTCGGAAAAAATACTTTCACTCGATATTGAGCCGCTTTGGCTTGTTTGGCAGTTGCGATCGCGGCTGCCTCGGCGGCATTGGCGGCAAAGAGCCCGCCCGCCAGTGCCAGCAGCAGGAAAGAAGACAGTACAGCTCGGCGGTGAATATTCATTTGACAGCGATTTTTTCTAGAAAGTTCAAACTATTTAATTCTAGGGAAAGGGGGGAAAATTCGGAAAATTTTACAATTCTCAACAGGGAATCATCAGGGGAGCATCCCGTTTTTGTCAAAACACCTTTTTTCAGAAGTGGGATCGTCTCGCTCCCTATCAATTCAAGAGCGAACGAGACGTTGGTGCTAGCTCATAAAAGAGCCGCAACGCTTACGCACCCGCTTCGCGAACGCACTCCAAAAATGAGAGGCTCCCCTCATCAGGGGAGCATCCCGTTTTTGTCAAAACACCTTTTTTCAGAAGTGGGATCGTCTCGCTCCCTATCAATTCAAGAGCGAACGAGACGTTGGTGCTAGCTCATAAAAGAGCCGCAACGCTTACGCACCCGCTTCGCGAACGCACTCCAAAAATGAGAGGCTCCCAATCCTCAGAAAGCCGGGTTCTCCCTTGAAATCGGCTTTCTGGAAGGTTTCTTATCCCAGCAAGCGAACCCGCTCGAAGCGATCGCACTCCAGCGATTGCCCTTGAATTTCAACTTCTTCGCCATCGATCCAGGCTTGTTTCGCTGCGAACCCGTGCAGGTGCAATTCCACGCGATCGTATGGCAAGGCAAATTCTCCTTGCGACTCCCAAGTTATCTCCCAACCATTCTCGGATTTCGCCATCTCGAAGCGATCGAGGCGCGATTCGGCGTAACCGTCTCCCGCATCGCTGTAAAGCTGCGCTTGTACGGGCAAAGCATTTGTGTTGCTCTCTTCACTGTCAGCAGCAAACTTTCTTGGCTCAAATGCTTCGCCCCTACTTTCAGACGAGGGCGCGTAGAGGTGGAGAATCAATCGCGTGCCTTCCTCCATCGGGAGAATGCTTCCCGCCCGCACCAACAGCGGAATCTGTTCTAAAGACGCCGCGATTTCAACCTCTTTTCCGCCTGTCAGTTGCTCGTCATTCCAGAAATTGTACCAGCCCCCGTTCGGGAGAGTCACTTTGCGCGATCGCCCGCCTTCCTCCACAATCGGACAGACTAACAGCGCGTCTCCCAACAAGAACGCATCATCGATACTCCAAAGCGCTTGATTCTCAGCATCGCCCCAGAAAATCGGACGCACTGGCGGATAACCTGTCTGACTCGCTTCCCACGCCAACGTGTAAAAATAGGGCATGAGTCGGTAGCGCAATTGCAAAAATTCCCGGATGATACTCAGGTAAGGTTCGCCATAAGTCCACGGAGCCCGGTACTCGACATTATTCGAGCAGTGGCTGCGATAAAATGTCAGAAAAGTTGACAACTGGAACCAGCGCAGGTAGAGCTCAGCCGGAGGATTTCCCTGAAAACCGCCGATATCTGGCCCGCTGTAGGGAATGCCGGACAGCCCCAACCCCACAACCGTTGCCACCGTTTGGCGGAGCGCCGCCCAAGTACACTCGATATCGCCCGTCCACATCCAGGCATAGCGCTGCAGCCCCGCCCAACCGGCGCGGGAGACGATAAAGGGACGTCGGTGCGGGCGATATTTGCACAGGCTTTCGTAAGCCGCCTCGGCTTGCAGCAACCCGTAAACGTTGTGCGCCTCGCGGTGATCCCCGCCCCTGCCTTCCATGAAATGCTGTGCCACTTTGGGGAGCGATCGATCGCCCCAGGCGATAAACGCCGCCGGCTCGTTCATGTCGTGCCAAAATCCACCCACGCCGACATCGAGCAAATATTGATACTGGCGGCTCCACCACTTGCGGACGACGGGGTGAGTGAAATCCGGGAAAACGCACCAACCGGGCCACACGGGGGCCACCACCAGTTTGCCGTCGGGGTAGCGGCAAAAAGCCCCCAGCAGTTGCCCTTCTAGAAATAAATTGCTCTGGCGGCTGTATTTAATGCCGGGGTTGATAATGGTGATAAATTGCACCCCTTGCATCTCTAATTCTTTCGTGAAATGGTTCAAATTGGGAAAGCGATCGGGGTCGATCGTAAAGGCGCGAAATCCGACTTGAACGTCGATATCTAAGTGAATCGCGCTCAACGGCAGATTTTTCTCGCGAAACTCTTTCACCGTTTCTCGAATCGCTTCTTCGGTGCGGTATCCCCACCGCGACTGGTGATAGCCCAAAGCCCACTTCGGCGGCAGGGGCGCGCGCCCCGTCAATTCCGTATAGCGCTCTATTAAGCGAGCGATCGCGCCGACAGCGACGTAATAGCGCAGCGCTCCCCCGGTAAAATCGGCGATCGCCTTTTCCCCAAACGTAAAACACGCCTCAAAAGAATTTTCGTAGAATATTAGGTAGCTCCCCTGTTCGTGGAGCCCCAAATATACCGGTATGCAGATATACATCGGATCGGAACCCGGGCCATACATTCCCGCCGCGTCGTAATTCCACATCCGATATTTGCCTTCCACCCTGCCGTCTTTCGGGCGGCGGACGTCGAGGGGGGCAGAACGTTCTCCCAATCCGTAAATGCTTTCTTCTTTGCGCAGTTGTGCTTTGTGAATCCACCCCTCCGGTTTTTTCTGCGGCGGCAATTCTTCCCGCAGAATTTTGCCCGTCGCGTCGCTCCATCTCAGGCTGCCATCAATCCCGACAGTGACGCTTAGCCCGTCACTCGATACCTTCCAGCCGTCAGGGATTTCTTGCAAATTTGTTTTGACATCCTCCCACTCGCGGCGGGCGATCGCGTAAGGAATGGGAAGAATTCCCGGCTGCCAATTCACTCGCGCGAAATCGGCAGTCAGAAAATCAATTTCCAGCTCTGCCTGCTCGAAATAAAACCGCGCCCCCCTCTCTGTCGGTTCAGCCTGGAGCAGTTTTCCGGGGCTGTCAAACCCTCCCTCCGTTGCCGGCTTGAGAAACTTCCGTTCGAGGCGATCGCGCATCATCGAGTAGCGAATTGAGTGAAGGGTGTAGGTTAAGTAAAAGAGCGAACCGACAACAAACCGGATTTTCAGTGATAGGTCTTTGAAAAAACTCACGACGTCCTCCTCAAGATAGAGCCCACTTATTTAAAAAGCGAAAAATTTATTGTTTTGCTAAACCTTTTCACTTTTAGCAATTTTCAAAGGGGAAACTCATCAATCCTAAGAGGGATTTGTTGACTTCCAGAAAACACAAACCCTACCTCCTCAAGCGAGAGGCTAGAAAACCTGTGTTTTTTCTAGCCGTAGCGGCTTATACTTTATGCGATCGCTTCATCTTTCCTCTTTCCCCCCTTCCCTTGTAGGGAAGGGGGGGTAGGGGGGTTAGGTTTCCGCACCAGCCAATCTGTGACAAAATTAAAATAACGTGTAGAGAAATAACCGTGACTGCGAATAACCGTTTGCAAAACTATATCAACGGCGAGTGGCGTACCTCCAGTGCAGTAGATTACTTGAATGTCGTCAACCCTGCGACGGCAGAGGTGCTGGCAACCGTACCCTTATCGCCCGCTTCTGAGGTGGAGCTAGCCGCCAAAGCAGCAGCCGAAGCTTTTACGAGCTGGCGGCGCGTGCCGCCAAGCGATCGCGTGCAGTATTTGTTCAAACTGAAAAATCTTTTAGAGGAACATTTTGAAGAGTTAGCGCGAACGATTACCCTCGAATGCGGCAAAACCCTGGCTGAATCCAGGGGAGAAATGCGACGAGCGATCGAAAATGTGGAGGTAGCTTGCGGCATTCCCGTGCTGATGCAGGGGTACAATTCGGAAGATATCGCGCGCGGCATTGACGAGATAATGATTCGGCAACCGGTGGGAGTGACGGCTGCGATCGCGCCGTTTAATTTTCCGGGGATGATTCCGTTTTGGTTCTTTCCCTACGCGATCGCTTGCGGCAATACAACGATTATAAAGCCTTCGGAAAAAGTGCCCCTGACAATGGCAAAAGTTTTCCATCTTATCGAGCAGACTGGCTTGCCGAAAGGCGTTGCTAATTTAGTGAACGGTGCCAGAGAAGCGGTAGAGGCGATTCTCGATCATCCGACTATTCGCGCGATTAGTTTTGTCGGCTCTAGCCCCGTCGCCAAATACGTTTACAGTCGGGCATCTGCCAACGGCAAGCGCGCTCAATGTCAGGGAGGTGCGAAGAATCCCGTAATTATTTTACCCGATGCCGATTGGGAAACCACCATCCAAATAACAGCAGATAGCGCGTTCGGGTGTGCGGGGCAGCGCTGTCTCGCCGCTTCCCTGGCGGTAACGGTGGGGGAAGCTCGCCACACTTTTACGGAAGCGATCGCAGAAGTTGCCAAAACGCGCGCCGTCGGGTATGGTTTGGATGAAGGGGTGCAAATGGGGCCGGTGATTGCGGCGGAGAGCAAAAAACGGATTGAAGGGCTAATTCAAAAGGGAATTGATGAAGGCGCAAGCGTATTAGTCGAGGGGCGCAATCCGAAGATTTCGGGATACGAACGAGGCAATTTTATTCGCCCTACCATTTTGCAGAACGTCAACCCGACGGGCGAAATAGCCAAAACGGAGATTTTCGGCCCCGTGCTGGGATTGATTCACCTCAATACTATAGACGAAGCGATCGCATTTGTCAATAGCGGGCAGTGGGGAAATATGGCGTGTTTGTTCACCACCAGCGGCGCGGCGGCTCGCAAATTCCGCTACGAAGCCGAAGCGGGAAATATTGGCATTAATATTGGCGTTGCCGCACCAATGGCATTCTTTCCGTTTAGCGGCTGGAAAGACAGTTTTTTCGGGGATTTGCACGGGCAAGGACGCCACGCGGTTGAATTTTTTACGCAAACCAAAGTAGTAGTAGAAAGGTGGCCGAAAAATTGGTCGCGTCAATTTTAAGAGAGGTTTGATGGGGTTGGTGTTTGGGTGAATATCTCTACTTTTGGGGATTTTTGCAAACAGCAACCCCGCGCGATCTCGCCTGTTCCTTGTTCAGCCGCGATCGGGTTATTTCTATATTATCAAGTTTCAGTCCCCTTGCGGGGATTCGGTTAATCGAAAGTATACGGCAGCTTTACACTTTCCTCAGAAGAATAGAATGTTTCGTTTCAGTCCCCTTGCGGGGATTCGGTTAATCGAAAGCCAGGATGATTCCTGGCTGACGGAGGGACCGAATAAAAAGTTTCAGTCCCCTTGCGGGGATTCGGTTAATCGAAAGCAGGAGGAAGAAATGAGCTGCCCGAATATAAAACCGTGTTTCAGTCCCCTTGCGGGGATTCGGTTAATCGAAAGACTATCGTGGATATGAATCTGCATTAGATCATTGTTTCAGTCCCCTTGCGGGGATTCGGTTAATCGAAAGACCGCCGGCTGAAACCCCCTCTGGGCGAGGCTCGCAGAACCGAAATTCGTGAGTCTCCTCGAAAACTTCATTTCAGCCATTGGCCACCCCTCTGAAACGGGGTTTTTTCCCCAGGGGCAAACGCTGAATCTATTGAATTGTCTAGGTTCTGGCGTTTTTCGTGAGTCTCCCGGGTTTTTCGCCCCCGCTTCGACTCACGAATTTTTTGCTCACAGACACCATATTAATATAGTCAACCTGACTTGTCTATAGTTTTCCCAAACTCAGCCGATCGCACCCTTGACCGCAACCACCGCTCGATCGCTTGCGCCGGATGCTGGCCATCTTAGCAAATTTTGGCCCTCGCTGCCGTGACGTGCCTCACTGCCGCGAACCAAAACGATCGCTGCAGCCCTTGACAACGATCGCGCTACACTCCGAAACCCGTCACTGCCCCCCCAAAGCGATCGCCCTACCATAAAAATAGAAGCAAATGAGGAAGCATTTCAGATGACTACCACCACCCAACAACTCCGCCAAAACCCATTTCTCAGCTACCGCGATCCCATCAGCGGCAAGTGGCTCGTCGTCAAGCCCCAACAACCCAAAGCCGCCTGAGAAATTCTCACTGCATCCAGCCACATCTACTGATATCCTTTCGCTTGCAGCGAGAACAGCTTCGCGTAGCGTCCCCCCGCCTGCACTAACTCTTCGTGGCTGCCGTATTCTGCGATAACTCCTTCTTGTATCACCGCGATTTTATCCGCCATCCGCACCGTTGAAAAGCGGTGAGAAATCAAAATCACCATCTGATTTTGCGTCAGCGATCGAAAGCGATCGAATACCTGCACTTCCGCCTCCGCATCCATCGCCGCTGTCGGTTCGTCCAGCACTAAAATATCCGCCCCCTCGCGCATGAACGATCGCGACAGCGCTATCTTCTGCCACTGCCCCCCCGACAGTTCCACCCCTCCCTTAAACCAGCGACCGAGCTGAGTTTTGTAACCATTTGACATCGCCTCGACAAACGGTTTCGCCATCCCCTTTTCCGACGCAATTTCCCAGCGCGTCTCGTCTTCAAAGTAGCGAACGTCCCCAACCCCGATATTTTCTCCTACTGTAAACTGGTATCGCGCGAAATCCTGAAAAATCACGCTGATGCGACGGTGCAGCACCTCGATATCCCATTCCTGCAAGTCCAAACCATCCAGCATAATTCTCCCGGAATCCGGCGCATAAAGCCGCGTTAAAAGTTTAATTAACGTTGTCTTTCCCGACCCATTTTCCCCGACAATTGCCAGCTTTTCACCCGGTTTCAGGTGCAGCGATATCCCTTGCAAAGCTGGCTTTTCACTTCCCGGATAGGTAAAGTATACGTCCTCGAAGCGGATGCCATCAAAAGGAATTAAGCCCTGACTCGCTTTGCCGCGCTCTGGGGGAACTTTTTGTCCCAAAAATTCGTATAAATTCGATAAATAAAGGTTGTCTTCGTACATTCCTCCGAGGGTAGTAAGGATGGAAGAAAAAGCAGACTGTCCCTGACGAAAGACCGTCAAATACAGAGTCATCTCTCCCAGACTAATTCGGCCAAAGATCGCCTCCATTACCATCCAGGCATACGCCACATAGAGAGTTGCCGTGCTGAGGGTGCCGAGCAAGTAACCCCAGACGCCCCGCCGCAGGGTGAGGTCGCGATCTTCGCCGTAAAGTCTGCGGAAAATCTCCTGATAGCGGTGCAGCAACATCCCTCCGAGCTGGTAGAGTTTCACCTCCTTGGCGTAATCTTCCCGGGCGATGAGGATTTCCAAATAGTGCTGCTGGCGAGTTTCAGGCGATCGCCACTGAAATAATCGAAACGCTTCTCCCGCAAAGCGGGTTTCGGCGAGAAAAGCCGGAATCGTGGCGATCGCCAGTACCGCTACCCCCCACACTGAAAACTGCAGCAGCAACCCGCCGTAAGTAATCAGAGAAAGGGCATTTTGCATCAAATTAAACGTGCGGCTGAACAGGGAAAGCGGACGAACCGAAGCTTCTCGCCGCGCCCGATTCATTTTGTCGTAAAATTCCGAATCCTCGAAATGAGCGAGTTCGAGGGTGAGGGCTTTTTCTAAAATTAACACATTCACCCGCTGACCGAGCAGCACTCGCAGCAGGGATTGACAGACATTCAAACCCCGCTGGCATCCAGACAGCAACACGACGGCGATCGCTTCCAATCCCACATAGCCCAGCGCCAGCGCCCGATCGCCAGCAGAGCCCGACTGCGCCGCTAAAATGACGCCATCGACAATTAATTTCCCCGCATACGCGATCGCCGCTGGCAGCAACCCCGCCGCCAGAGTCAGGAGGGCAAAAACAACCGTGAGGGTGCGGCTCGTCGTCCACACCAAACCCACGGCGCGATCGCTGTATTGAAAGGCTTGCAGGGATTGCCGCCATCGTTTTTTGTAACGAATCATAGAGTGTTTGAGTTTTTTTTGAGGAACCGCAAAGATCCAGAGGGCGCAGAGAAGAGATGGGAGAGGGAATCGAGGAAGATTTATTCTTTCTCCCCCTCCCCCCCTCTCCCCCTCGAGAGCATCTCGTTTTTGCAGCGCCGACCTTTCTTTTTTCGGGAGTGCGAGCTTCCAGCTCGCTCTGGGATTGAGAGTGAGCTTTCTGGCTCACACGACAAAAACGGGATGCTCCCCTCCCCCTGCCCCCCTCTCCCCCTCTCCCTCAGCAGATTAACGGCATCCCAGACTTTCTTTTGTGGATGCGCCGGTAACTGGATTGATTCCTTCTGCCCGCTTGCAAAGTTGCGCGATTTCGTAGCGATCGAGGATGGCATCGGTGAAGTCAGCGCCGGTGATGTTGACGCCTTCAAAGCTGGTACGGGTTGCCGTTGCTCCGATTAAAATTGCGTCTTTGAGGTTGGCATTTACCCAAAAGACGCGATCGGCTAAAGCTTCCGTGAGATTGGCTGCTTCCAGGTTGGCTCCCAATAAGACGCCTTTGGTTAATATTGAACGCGACAAGTCGGCACCGGAGAAGTTTGCGCCTCGCATTTCGGCTTCTACAAAGACGGCTCCGCTGAGGTTTTGGTTGGAGAAATCCTGGTTGTTCAGGTTGGCGTGACTGTGGTTGAGGATTTGTTCTTCCGCGAAGACGGGTGTCAGGGTTAGGATTCCGGCTAAGCAGACGAGGGCGGTTGCTAAAAGTAGTTTTTTTAATTTTTTTAAAGGGTGTGTCATGGTGGATTTTCAGAGTTGTGCGTGGATGCTGGCTGTATCATACACCGAGGCAGGGGGTGCGGAGAGCGATCGCAATAAAGCTTATCACTCATTTTGTCACCTATCTAAAGGATGAGATAGGAAGAGGCGATCGGCTGAACGGGGACTGCGCGCCAGCAAACTGACATCCCTAGAGAGCGGGTTGGATCAGATCCGTATTACAGTATACTTTAATTCTCCGGTACTTAAGTCCCAATACCTATCCGATCGGGGGCAATTTTTCCCGCCTCAACAAACATGCCATTTTGGCAACATACCCCTGATTCACTGAGTTAGATTGTTGGCTACAGATCACTCCGAGCCTATTTGCAGTTTGTGCAGATCGGAAACTAACCTGTCGGTTGACTGACTTTCTTAGGGAGTAAGCGCGTCAACGAAAGTTAGCGGGAAAAAAGCCTAGCCTATCAGGGTTTCAGGAGTAGAATCAGACCGCTTGCAGCGAACCATTACGGAACTTTTCTGTAGAAACGTTCGAGGCCAGCCCCATAGCGTGGGCGGGGGAAACTCTCGCGATCTCGATAATTTTAACGGCTCAGAAGCAGCGCTCGACTTTTGCCGGAAAAACGCTTTCTCGCAGTCTTTCCAATCCGAACGGGCTGAAAACCAGCCAGAACGAGGATTCTACTGAAATCGCCAAAAAGTGGCGTCAGTCTGACTTCGCCTTCACGGGTGCCTAAAGGTAAACTTTATTAAGTTTTGGGACATGAAAGTTGCTTTAGTTCACGATTACTTAACACAACGCGGCGGGGCAGAGCGCGTTTTTGAATTGCTTTGCAAGCACTACCCCAATGCCGACATTTTCACCTCGGTTTACGATCCCGCAAGAACTATCGACCTTGGCAAACGGTTAGTTCGGACAACCGGACTTCAGAATATACCGGGAGCAAAAAAGTATTTTAGGCTAATGGCTCCTTTTTATTATCCGGCGTTTCGAGCCTTGAACCTGCAAGACTACGACCTGATTCTCAGCAGTTGCAGCAGCTTCGCCAAAGCTGTGCGAAAAAGACCGGGGGCGCTGCACGTTTGCTTTTGCCATAACGTCACGCGCTTTCTGTGGGATACGCGCACCTACTTGCAGGATTATGGAGACTACAAATATTTTTACCCAGCTTTAGAGAGAATTTTTTTGGTTCTGAGAAAAACCGATTTAAGGTATGCGCAAGAGCCGGATATTTACATTGCAAATTCTAGTGCAGTTGCCCGCCGAATTAAGCAGTTTTACTGCAAACAAGCTCTGGTAATTAATTATCCAATTGATGGTAAAATTTTTTCATTTTCCAGCCAAAAAGATGAATTTTATTTGGTATCATCCCGCCTGCTCGGGTACAAGCGAATTGATTTAATTATCGAGGCTTTTAATTGGCTAGGATGGCCGTTATTGATAGCCGGAGACGGGCCAGAACGAGATAAATTGCAAGCTAAAGCTTTAAAAAATATTCGATTTTTGGGATATGTGAGCGATGCAGAGCGCTGCACTTTAATGGCAAAAGCTCGCTCAGTCATTGTTGCAGCTTTGGAAGACTACGGATTATACTAAGTTGGCTAAGATAGTATTATACTATTAGAGAAAAACATCAGGAG
>CAYOOD010000142.1:0-16928 GCA_964405435.1 uncultured bacterium | reverse complement strand
TCCTGATGTTTTTCTCTAATAGTATAATACTATCTTAGCCAACTTAGTATTAGTAACACATTCTCCGAAAAAAGCCGCTTGATTTCACAATTATTTAATTTATTGGGTTAAAAAATAATTGGTATTGTCTAAAATTTTTAGGGTTAAAATTGTATAAAAATTTTGTATTAAAATTAGGATGGCGTGCCAAAATAGGCAAGCTCTCGACCTGCCGAAGAGCTAGAGAGCGCTGCAACAGGTGCGACGGGCGATCGAAGAATAGAAGCGCTCTTTCATCTGGCACACCCTCTATAAAAAGATAAGCCTCCCGATTGGGAAACTCCATTATGCTCTCCCTCCCTGGTTACCAAATCACCGAGAAAATTCAAGCTGGTCTGCACACAGTCGTCTATCGCGGAAAGCGAGAGCCCGATCGCAAATCAGTAATTCTCAAAGTTCTCAAATCTGACTTTCCAGCCGCCGAAGAAATCGCCCGGTTGAGACAGGAGTATGAAATTCCTAAAAATCTGGAACTCGAAGGAATTGTCAAACCCTATGGCTTGGAAAAGTATAAAAATGGTCTGGCTCTGGTATTGGAGGATTTCGGGGGAATTTCCCTAAAAAAATTGACAGGCGATCGCGACCTGTCTCTAAAAGAATTTCTCGTCATCGCCATTCGGCTGGCTGCCACCCTTGAAGAACTTCACAAGCACCAGATAATTCACAAAGATATTAAACCCCAAAATATTATTATTAATCCGGGAACGGGACTAGTAAAAATCACCGACTTCAGCATCGCAACGCGCCTGAGTCGAGAAACGCCAGCGATCGCCAATCCCAATTTTATCGAAGGCACCCTCGCCTACCTGTCGCCAGAACAAACCGGGAGGATGAATCGGGCGATCGATTACCGCACCGACTTTTATTCCCTCGGCGTCACCTTTTACGAACTGCTAACGGGGCAATTGCCCTTTACCGCCACCGATCCCCTAGAGCTGGTGTACTGCCACATCGCCAAACAGCCCGTGCCGCCTCACCAGCTCAATCCAGAGATTCCCCAAGCACTCTCGAATATTGTCATAAAATTAATGGCAAAAACGGCAGAAGACCGCTATCAAAGTGCCCTCGGGCTGAAAGCCGATCTGGAAACCTGCCTGAGAATGCTGCAAAGCACCGGTCAGATTTTTAACTTCACTCCCGGGCAGTTGGATAAATCCGGTCAGTTGCTCGTCGCCCAAAAACTCTACGGGCGCGAAGCGGAAGTGAGACAACTTTTAGACGCCTTCGCTCGCGTCAGCGCGGGGGCGGGCGCGCGTGAAAATTTCTCCCGGCAACAGGGCACAACCGAACTGGTACTCGTTAGCGGATACTCGGGCGTCGGCAAAACCAGCGTCGTCAGTGAAGTACACAAACCCATCGTAGAAAAGCGCGGCTATTTTATTTCTGGAAAATTTGACCAGTTCAAGCGAAATATCCCTTATATTTCCCTGATACAAGCCTTTCAGGAATTGATTCGCCAGCTTTTAACCGAAAGCTCGGAACAACTCCAAACTTGGAAAGCCAAGTTAGCAAAAGCTTTGGGTCAAAATGGAGCCGCGATCGCCGAGGTCATTCCCGAAATCGAACTCATTATCGGGCAACAGCCGTCTCTGCCGCCACTAGCACCCGCCGAATCGCAAAATCGCTTTCACCAAACCTTTCAAAAATTCATTCAGGTTTTTGCCTCTAAAAAACACCCGCTCGTTATATTCCTCGACGATTTGCAGTGGGCGGATACCCCCTCCCTGAAGTTAATTGGGCGGCTCGTCACCGATGCAGACAGCCAATATCTCCTGCTAATTGGCGCGTATCGCGATAACGAAGTAGACGCCACCCATCCCTTGATGCAAATTCGGGAACAAATTCAGCAAGGCGGGGTGAGAGTTGCAGACATCACCCTCCAGCCTTTGGGGAAAGAACACGTTACTGAATTAGTAGCCGATACGTTAGAAAGCGATTGGCGCTCCTCAGAAGGCGGAATCGCAGAAAGAACGCAATTACTCGCCGAACTTCTGTACAATAAAACTCAGGGGAATCCCTTTTTTCTCACGCAACTGCTGCAATCGCTTTATCGAGAAAAATTGCTGACGTTTGACTTTTCGGTCGGGTACTGGCAGTGGGATCTGGAGCAGATACAAGCAATCGGCATCGCCGATTTGAATGTGGTAGAGCTGCTTGCCAGAAACATTCAAAAATTGCCGGAAACCACGCAGGAAGTTTTAAAATTAGCCGCCTGCATCGGGAATCGGTTTAATTTAGACGTGCTGGCGATCGTCAGTGAAAAATCGCAGTCAGCCACGGCAGCAGACTTGTGGGAGGCACTGCAGGCGGGTTTGGTTTTGCCCCTGAGCAATGCTTACAAAATTCCCCTGCTGGGAGAGTGGGGGATGGAAGATAGCCCGCCGGGAATCGGCAAGGCTGCGATTTCCTACAAATTCCTGCACGATCGCGTGCAGCAAGCAGCGTATTCTCTGATTCCAGACGGCGAGAAAAAGCAGGTTCACCTCAAACTCGGCGAACTGCTGCTGAATCACGCGACAGCCTCCGAGCTAGAAGAAAATATCTTTGATATTGTCAATCAACTGAATATGGGGGCTGAACTGCTCGGCGATCGCGCTTCCGGTTCAATTAACGCGCCCCTACTCGCCAAACTCAACCTGACAGCGGGCAGGAAAGCGATCGCTGCAGCCGCGTACGAACCCGCCCTCAAATACCTGCGATCGGGCATGGAACTTTTGGCAGCAGACTGCTGGCAAACTCAGTACGAGCTGACGCTGGCATTGTATCTGGAAGCGGCAGCGGCAGAATACCTGAATACCCACTTCGAGCAAGCCGAATCCCTGTCTCGGGAAATCCACGATCGCGCCAAAACCCTGCTCGATCGCGTTAAAGTCTACGAGCTGCAAATCCAGTTTTATAAATCTCAGTACAAAATGCCAGAGGCGATCGATACGGTTGTGATTGCCTTGCAAGAGCTGGGAATCCACCTGCCCAAAAAAGCCAGTAAACTGAGTATTTGGATGGGAATCCTGCGGACAAAATGGACTTTGGGCAGCAGCCGCATCGACCGACTGGCGGATTTGCCGGAAATGACCGATCCTTATAAAATTGCGGCGCTGCGGATTTTAGTAACTGCGATCGCCCCGATTTTTGTAGCTGCTCCCGAACTTTTGCCCTTACTGGGATTTCACCTGGTCAATATTTGCATGAAATACGGCAATTTTCCGCTTTCTGCCCACGCTTATACTTTCTACGGTGTCAGGCTTTGCGGAGAGCTAGGAGATATCGAAGCCGGCTATCAATTCGGGCAGCTCGGTTTAAAATTGTTGGAACAATTCCAGGCGAGAGAACTAAAATCCCGAGTCTACATGCTCTATCACGGGTGTATCCGACCCTGGAAAGAACCTCTCAGGCACACTCTAGAACCTTTGCAAGAAGCAATTCAAAGCGGGCTGGAAACCGGAGATATCGACTTTGCTTGTACGAATGCCATATACTATTGCACGCACGCATTTTTAGTCGGCGAACGTTTGGAAGTCGCCGAGCGTAAATCGGCGCAGTATCTTGACATGATGCGAAAGCTCAAACAGGATTTTCACATCGGCTATACAAGTATATGGCAGCAGTTAAATTTGAACTTGCAAGGAAAATCAGAGAATAAATGCCTCTTAATCGGCGAGAGTTTTAACGAGCGAGAGATGCTGCCTGTTTTCCTGCAATATAATACTTACCTTTCGCTATTTTGCGGCTACTTTGCAAAATTCTTCTTGTGCTATTTGTTTAAAGATTTCGCAGCGGCAGCGGAAAATGCGAAGTTAGCAGACAAATACGCGGCATCGGGGGGCGAGTCTGCGATCGTTGCCGAACACAATTTTTACCATTCTCTGGCGCTGCTGGCTTGGTATCCCAGCGCTTCTCGAAGCGAACAAAGAAAAGCCATGAGAACTGTGGCGGCGAATCAGAAAAAGCTGAAGCGCTGGGCGTTTCACGCGCCTGCAAACTTTCAGCACAAGTACGATTTGGTAGAAGCCGTTCGGAATGGGCTAGTGGGGCGAGATGAGCAAGCGATCGCCGCCTACGATCGCGCGATCGGCAAAGCCCGAAAATATGGCTACATCCAGCAAGAAGCCCTGGCAAACGAACTAGCCGCCGAGTTTTACCTTTCCCGGGGCAGAGAGAAAATTGCCAAAGTTTACATGACTGATGCCTACTACGGGTATATCGCCTGGGGAGCCACGGCAAAAGTCAGAGATTTGGAGGAAAAATATCCGCATTTAATCTCTCGGATGCCTGTCGTGGAAGCTCCCGGAATCGAGGTAACTCGAACAACCACATCTATGAGCGGGCTCGGCTCTGCCGTGCTAGATTTAGAAACCGTTGTCAAAGCCTCGCAAGCGATTTCTGGAGAAATTGTTCTCGAAAAATTGCTTGACAAATTGCTGCACATCGCCATAGAAAATGCCGGGGCGACAAAAGGAGTGCTGCTGCTGTCAAAAGCAGGCAAGTGGAGCATTGCGGCTGAAGGAGCGGTCGAGAAAGATAAAATTCGAGTGCTGCCAGGAGTGCCCGTCGAAGCCCGTCCCGATCTGCCCGTGACTGCGATCGACTACGCGGAACGAACGAAAGAAGCAGTCGTTTTGGGTGACGCGCCAAACGACTCGATCTTCAGTACCGATCCTTATATTGCCAGAAACCGACCGCGCTCGATTTTGGTTTTGCCGATTCTGTCGAGTGGCAAGTTGGTTGGGATTCTGTATTTAGAAAATAACCTCACCAAAGCAGCTTTTACCCAGCAGCGCTTGGAAGTGCTGAAAATGTTAGCCTCCCAAGCGGCGATTTCTCTGGAAAATGCCGAACTTTACCGGGACTTGCAAGCTTACTCGCGCGAGTTGACAGTCAAAAATCGAGAACTGATGCAGAAAAATGCGGCTCTGCTCGAATCGGAAGCGAAAGAGCGAGAAAAGTCCCAGCAGCTCGAAAAAGCCATGAACGAACTCGCCAATACCCAGACTCAGCTCGTTCAGAGCGAAAAAATGTCTTCTCTGGGGCAGTTGGTGGCGGGCGTGGCCCACGAAATCAACAACCCGGTTAATTTCATTTACGGGAATATCACCCACGCGAATGACTATACCTCGGACTTGCTGGAACTCGTGAGCCTTTACCAGCAGCACTATCCCGATCCGCTGCCGGAAATTCAAGAGCAGATAGAAGCGATCGACCTGGAGTTTTTGATAGAAGACTTGCCGAAACTGCTGGGTTCGATGAAAGTGGGAGCCGATCGCATCCGCGAAATTATCCAGTCGCTGCGGAATTTCTCTCGCGTCGATCGCTCGGAGATGAAGGCGGTAGACATTCACGCGGGGATAGACAGCACGCTGATGATTTTGCACCACCGCATCAAAGCGAAGGGAGAGCGAAAGGGAATTCAGGTGATTAAAGAGTACGGCGACCTGCCGGAAGTCGAGTGCTATGCCGGGGAGTTAAATCAAGTCTTTATGAATCTGATTGCCAACGCGATCGATGCGCTGGAAGAAAAGAGTGTGGAGTGTGGAGTCAGGAGTGAGGAGTTAAAAGACTCTACAACTCCACATTCGACACGCCACACTCCACACTCAGCACTCCAGACTTCGGAGGGCGGGCACTCTTTCACCGCCCCTACAGCACTCAACACTCCACACTCGCCCACTATTCGCATTCGCACGGAAGTGTTAGAAGGCAACCGAGTAGCTATCCGAATTGCTGACAGCGGTCCCGGCATTCCGGAGGAGGTGCAGCAGCGGATCTTCGAGCCTTTCTTCACGACGAAACCGGTCGGCAAAGGTACTGGCATCGGGCTGTCTATCAGCCGCCAGATCGTTGTCGAAAAACACCACGGCGTCTTCCGCTGCATTTCCGCACCCGGTGAGGGGGCAGAGTTTGTTATCGAAATTCCCATTCGGCAAAAGAGCGAGTAGCCGCCAGCGCGATCGCGACTGAGCGCGATCGCTAAGCTGTTACGCTTGTGATTTGCTTCCTCTCTCCCCTTCTCCCGCTCCCCCGCTCAAGTCGCAGCGACTACCCGCCAGTGCGATCGCTTCCTTAAGAATTTATTATTTTTTTAAATTTTAACAAAAGATTAAGGAAGTTTTCCAACAATCTTTAACTTTGTTTAAGATTAAAGATTTGTTTTTCTTTTTGTGGCATTCTGAAATAGAAAAGTAAAAAAAGCTCGGATTCTGAGAATCTAGCAGGCTGGTAGAGGCGTCAGCGCTAGAGCTGCCTGCTGGATCGATTATCTATGGGAAATTCCATTGGTTAGGTATTCTAGGAGAGGGAGCAGTAGTTTGGAGGGTTCTCGCTGAGCGTGGCATCTACAGCAGCAGCTTTCGCAGCGCCTATCATCAATCAACCTGATCGTATCGAAAATCGGAAAATGAGTATCACCCTAGCCGGTTACAACCTCAATCAAACTATTCACGAAGGTGTAAACACCGTCATTTATCGCGCTAAGAGGGAGGTGGATGGCACGAGCGCGATCGTCAAGGCGCTCAAGGCAGAATATCCCACCCTACAAGAAATTACCCGCCTCAGACACGAGCATAAAATCCTCGAGGGCTTGGATATCGAAGGAATTGTCAGAGCTCTCGGTTTAGAAAGCCATCAAAACAGCGTGGCGCTCGTTTTGGAAGATTTTGGCGGAGAATCTCTCAAAGAGTTTCTCAGCCAGAACCGACCTTCTTTAAGTGAAATTTTAAAGATTGCCTGTCAGATAGCGAACGCTTTAGCGGAACTCCATGACAATCAAGTCATTCACAAAGATATAAAGCCCCACAATATCCTCATCAACCCGCATACAGGGCAAGTCAAACTCATCGACTTTAGCATCGCTTCTCGCTTGGAGAGAGAAAACCAATCCGTCAGCAATCCCAACTTGCTAGAAGGCACCCTCGCCTACATGTCGCCGGAGCAAACCGGGCGGATGAATCGTTCCCTTGACTACCGCACCGACTTTTATTCCCTCGGCGTTACCTTTTATCAAATGCTGACGGGGCAGTTGCCCTTTAACGCCACCGATCCTCTGGAATTCGTCCACTGCCATATCGCCAAGAAACCCGTACCGCCCCACGCGCTAAATCCTGAAATCCCGGAGGCGGTTTCTGAAATAGTAATGAAACTACTCGCAAAAACCGCCGAGGACAGATATCAAAGCGCCCGGGGGCTGCTAGCGGATTTAGAAATTTGTTTAAAAATGCTAGACACTGGCAAAATTTCCCACTTCGCGGCAGGCGAACTGGATTTATACAGCCAATTTCTCATCCCGCAAAAACTCTACGGACGGGAAAAAGAAGTCGTCACGCTTCTGGATGCCTTCGCTCGCGTGGCGAACGGCGCAACCGAGATGATGCTGGTTTCGGGTTATTCCGGCATTGGAAAATCTGCCCTCGTGCATGAAGTCCACAAACCGATCGTGCGGCAGCGGGGTTATTTTATTTCCGGGAAATTTGACCAGTTCAAGCGAAATATTCCTTATGCTTCTGTGATTCAAGCCTTTCAGGAATTGATGCGGCAGATCTTAACCGAAAACGACGAGCGAATAGCCATGTGGAAGTCAAAACTTTTAAAAGCGCTCGGCCCCAACGGGAAAGTAATTGCAGACGTCATTCCCGAAGTTGAAAAAATTATTGGCTCGCCGCCCGCGATCGCGCAATTAGGCCCCTCTGAATCGCAAAACCGATTTAATCGGGTGTTCCGCGATTTTACCCATGTATTCTGCCAAAAAGAACACCCCCTCGTCGTGTTTCTGGATGACTTGCAGTGGGCAGATTTGCCTTCCCTAAAACTGCTGCAAATGCTCGTAACCGATCCGGACAGCCAATATCTGCTGCTCATTGGTGCTTATCGCGATAACGAAGTCAGCGCGACGCATCCTTTGATTCATAGCTTGGAAGAGATTCAACAGGCGGGAGCAACCGTCAATAATATTGTTCTGCTGCCCCTAGATATCGAACACGTCGCCGAATTAGTCGCCGATACCCTGCGCTCTGACTCGGCAAAAGTGAAAGCACTGGCTGAGTTAGTTTATCAGAAAACCCAAGGGAATCCTTTCTTCTTAACCCAACTGCTCAAATCGCTATATCAAGAAAACCTGATCGCATTTGATTTCAATCGAGAGACGTGGCAGTGGGACATCGATCGCCTTGCCAGCATTGCCATAACCGATAACGTCGTCGAGTTGATGGTGAGCCAGATTCAAAAATTGTCGCCGCAGACGCAGGATGTTTTAAAATTAGCCGCCTGCGTTGGAGACAAATTCACCTTAGACGTGCTGGCAATTGTCAGCGAAAAATCTCAGTCAGAAACGGCGAAAGACTTGTGGGAAGCGCTGCAAGCAGGTCTGGTGCTGCCCCTGTCGCAGTCCTACAAAATTCCCCTGGCGATGGAAGGCGAGACAGCGGCAGAACCAGAAGGCGATCGCCTTCAAATTACCTACAAATTTTTGCACGATCGCGTGCAGCAAGCCTCTTATTCTCTCATTCCCGACGAGCAGAAGAAACAAACTCACCTCAAAATCGGCGAACTGCTACTCGCTCACGCAACAGAGACAGAAATTGAAGAAAATCTCTTTGAGATTGTCAACCAGCTCAATGTCGGTGCCGAGCTAATCAGCCAGCCAAGCCAAAAATCCGAACTCGCCAAACTCAATCTCACAGCCGGTCAGAAAGCCAAGGCAGCAACCGCTTATGAAAGTGCAGTCAAGTATTTAAGCGTGGGGATGAGACTCCTCGGCGAAGATAGCTGGGAGAGTCAGTATGACTTGACGCTGGGACTGTATCTGGAAGCAACAGCAGCGGAATACCTCAATATTAACTTTGAACGAGCGAAAGCCCTCGCTGAGGAAATTTTAACCCGCGCGAAAACCCGGCTCGATCGCGCCAAAGTTTACGAACTGCAAATGCAGTTCTATATGGCTCAAAACCAGACTCAAGAAGCGATAAAGACTGCCCTGCGAGGTCTGGAACTGCTGGGCATTCCCCTGTGTGAGGAGCCCCCGCAGGGGATGACTCTAGAAGACTGGGAAAATTTGCCAGAAATGACCGACCCCGAAAAGCTGGCAGCTCAGCGGCTTTCAATGACAGTTGCCCCGGCTGCTTGCACCACCGATCTGGCAGCCTTCAAAAAATTTGTATTTACCATGCTCGCGCTTTGCAGCCAGTATGGCAATTCTGGCGTAGCCGCTTTTGCTTATGCAGTTTATGGAGGGGCTCTGCTGTGTCGAACCCCCGAAACCATCAATACTGCCTATGAATTTCAAAAATTATCGCTGAAGCTGTTGGAGAAATTTAACGCCAAAGAGCTGAAAGCAAAAATCTACACCTTCGCGAACGGTCACGTCCGATTCTGGAAAGAACATGCGAGAGAAACTATAGCGCCTTTGCTGGAAGGAAGTCAAAGCGGGCAGGAAACCGGCGATATAGAATGGGCTGGCTATTGCGCCATGTACTATGGCGACCACTTGCTATTTACAGGGGAACCCCTGGAAGTCGTCGCTCGGAAACAAAACCAACAATTTGATTTCTTGGTAAAAGTCAAACAAGTCTTCTCGGTTTATTTCGCCAATCCGCGCCGACGGCTGGTTTTGAAACTTTTGGGAAAAGCGGAGGAAAAATACAGCCTACTTGGCGAACTGGTGAGCGACGAAGAAGTCTGGCTGCGGTTGCTAGCCGACGGCAACCACATGCTTTTGTTTTCAGCCTATCTCGCCGAGGCGATGTTCCTTTATTTTTCAAAGGATGCCGCTGGGGCTGCACGCAACGCCGCGCTAGCAGAAAAGCACAAAGACGGCGTGCCCTCTCTAATGATTGTCAGCCAGCAAAATTTCTACTATTCGCTGGCTCTTTTGGCTCACTGCGGGGAACTGTCTAGCAGCGATCGCGCTCTCGCGCTGGAGCAAGTAGCAAAAAATCAGGCGATGATGCAGCAGTGGGCTGAGCTGGCTCCGTGCAATTTCGCGCACAAATACGAGCTAATAGAGGCAGAACGGTATCGCGTATTGGGGCAAGCTTTAGACGCGATGGATGCTTACGATCGCGCGATAATAGGAGCCAAACAGTACGGATACGTCCACGAAGAAGCCCTAGCGAACGAACTCGCAGCCGAATTTTATTTCTGGCGCGGGAAAGAAAAAATCGCTCAAACATATCTGAACGAGTGCTATTACAGTTACGGGCTCTGGGGAGCGACGCTGAAGTTAAAAGACTTGGAAAAAAACTATTCGCAACTGTTGCGGCTGTCGCTGCGAGAACCCGTCGCGATCGAAGCAAATCAAGCGACTACAACCACGGGGAAAAGTGCTTCTTTGCTGGACTTTGCCAGCGTGATGAAAGCCTCTCAAGCCCTTTCCGGCGAAATCGTTCTCGCGAACTTGCTGAAAAAGCTGATGAAAATAGCGATCGAGAATGCCGGGGCGCAAACTGGCTTTTTGATTTTGGAGAAAAACGGCGAACTGCTGATAGAAGCCCGTGGCGCTGCCGACAAAGAAGACGTCGCCGTGCTGCAAGGCATCCCCGTGTCGGATACTCAGGAGTTGCCCCTCTCTGCGCTCAATTATGTCGCGCGCGCCCGCGAAGATTTGGTTTTAAATAATGCCAGCCGCGAAGGACTCTTTACCGCCGATCCGTACATCGCCGAACGCCAGCCGAAATCAATTCTGTGTACGGCGATCGCCCATCAAGGGAAACTCACCGGCATCCTGTATTTGGAAAACAATCTCACCGAGGGAGCCTTCACGCCCGATCGCTTAGAAGTTTTGAAACTTTTATCCTCTCAGGCAGCCATTTCGATTGAGAATGCTCGCCTCTACAGCGACTTGGCAGCCGCCAACGCCACCCTAGAAGCGAAAGTACAAGAGCGAACGCAACAACTACAGGAAAAAAACGAACACCTGCAAAAAGCCGAAGAAGCCGCCAAAGCCGCCAGCCACGCCAAAAGTGAATTTCTCGCTAACATGAGCCACGAACTGCGAACGCCGCTCAACGGCATTTTAGGCTATGCTCAAATCCTCAAGCGAGACAAAAATTTAAACGAGGTACAAAGAGATGGTTTGAACGTTATCAGTCATTGCGGCGATCACCTGCTGACGCTGATTAACGATATCTTGGATTTGTCCAAAATCGAAGCCCGCAAGATGGAAATTCACCCGAGTAGTTTTCACTTCCCCGAATTTCTGGAAGGCATCGCCGAAATTTGCTACATCCGCGCCGAACAAAAAGGCATCTTCTTGATTTACGAGCCGCTAACCGAACTGCCGGTGGGCGTTCGGGGCGACGAGAAACGCTTGCGGCAAGTGTTGCTCAACTTACTCGGCAATGCCATCAAGTTTACCGAGAAAGGCGGAGTCACCTTGAAAGTGGGCTATCAGGAAGGCAAAATCCGGTTTCAGGTTGAAGATACGGGCGTGGGCATGGCACCGGAACAACTCGGAGAGATATTCTTGCCATTCCACCAAGTAGGAGAAAACTCGCGCAAGATAGAAGGCACGGGATTGGGACTGGCGATCGGCCGTCAATTAGTCCAGATGATGGGCGGCGAAATCCAGGTGAAGAGTACTTTAGGAGTGGGCAGCACGTTCTTCTTCGATTTGGATTTGCCGGAAGTGTCGGAATGGGCGAATAAAACTGCCCAAACCCACGCCGAAAGCATTCTCGGGTTCAAAGGCGATCGCCGGAAAATTATCGTGGCTGATGACAAGTGGGAAAATCGAACCATTCTCGCCGCGATGCTGCAGCCTTTAGGGTTTGAGGTGGTGGAAGCAACGGACGGTCAAGACTGTTTGAGCAAGGCTCTCACTTTTCAACCCGACTGTATTTTAATGGACTTGATGATGCCGGTAATGAGCGGTTTGGAAGCAACCCGCCGGCTTCGCAAGTTGCCAGAGCTGCGGGATATCACAGTGATTGCTGTCTCGGCTAGCGTGTTCGATTTCGATCGCCGCAAGAGTATCGAGGAAGGTTGCAACGATTTTCTGCCCAAACCCATACGGGCTGACGACCTTTTAGAAAAATTGCGCGTTCACTTGGGGTTAGAATGGATTTGCGACTCGGAAACTGCCGAGCGATCGCTCGAACCCGATACGCAGCGGAAGTCTGCGACAGGAGAAATGGTTGCCCCGCCTCCAGAAGAACTCGAAGCCTTATTTGATTTAGCGATGATGGGCGATCTCAGGGGAATTGCGGAGCGAACCGCGCAACTGGAGCAGGTAGACGAGCAGTGGTTGCCCTTTGCCAGCCACCTGCGTCAGTTAGCCAAAGAATTTGAAGAGAGAAAAATTCTGGATTTTGTCAAACACTATATGGGGAGTGAAAAATGAGCAGTGAAAAACCGCAGCAAAACGGGGCCATTTTAATCGTCGATGACACGCCGACTAATTTAGGAATACTGTTCGAGTTTTTGGCAGAGTCAGGATTCAAAGTTCTGGTGGCGCGGGATGGCGAAAGCGCCATCCAGAAGGCAGAATACGCGCCGCCAGACCTGATTCTGTTGGACGTGCTCATGCCCGGTATCGATGGGTTTGAAACTTGCCAGCGCTTGAAAGCAAAAGAATCGACGAAAGACATCCCGGTGATTTTTATGACGGCGCTGTCCGATACGGTGGATAAAGTCAAGGGCTTGAGTTTGGGAGCGGTGGATTACATCACCAAGCCCCTGCAACACGAGGAGGTTTTAGCTCGCGTCAACGTCCAACTGAGCATTCGCAATCTCACGAAAACGCTGAGGGAGCAAAATACACGCCTGCAACAAGAGATCGAACAGCGCGCCAGAGCGGAAGCCGAATTAAAAACGCTGACGGAGGAGCTAGAAAGGCGGGTGGATGCGAGGACTGCCGAACTGTCCCAATCCAACGATCGCCTCAAACAGGAAATCCAAGAGCGCCGGAGTGCGGAGAAAGCCTTGCAGCAATCAGAAGCGCAACTTCGCACCCAAGCCCAATGGCTGGAACAAGCACTCTTGCAATTGCAACAGACTCAGACAAAACTCGTTCAGAGCGAAAAAATGTCTTCCCTCGGTCAATTGGTGGCGGGCGTCGCCCACGAAATCAACAATCCGGTTAATTTCATCCACGGAAATATTCTGCACGCAGCGGTTTACAGCCAAGACCTGATCGAACTGGTGAAGCTATATCAGCAGAAATTTCCACAGCCGGGAACGGAAATTTGCGATCGCGCTGAGGCGATGGATCTGGAGTTTGTTATCGACGACCTGCCGAAACTCCTGAGTTCGATGAAAGTCGGGACAGACCGCATCCGCGAGATCGTCCAGTCGCTGCGCAATTTCTCTCGGCACGACGAAGCCGACATGAAGCTGGTAGACATTCACTCGGGTCTGGAGAGCACGCTGCTGATTTTAAACAATCGCCTCAAGTGCAAGTCAGAGCGTCCTGGCATTCAGGTGATCAAAGAGTACGGAAATCTGCCACAGGTCGAGTGCTATGCCGGACAGCTCAATCAGGTTTTTATGAATGTGATTGCCAATGCGATCGACGCCCTCGACGAGTACAACAGCCAGCGATCGCCCGAACAAATCAAAGCCAATCCCAGCACCATCACCATTCGCACCGAAGTCACGGGGCGCGACAATATTTGCATCCGCATCGCTGACAACGGTCCCGGCATGACGGAGGACGTGAAAAAACACCTATTCGACCCTTTCTTCACGACGAAACCAGTCGGCAAAGGCACCGGCATCGGGCTGTCCATCTCTCACCATATCGTGGTTGAAAAACATGGCGGCAGTTTTCACTGCTCGTCCGCACCCGGAAAGGGAGCAGAGTTCGCGATTGAGATTCCTAGGTGGCAGCAACTTCGCATGAGTGCGTGAGCAGGGGAGCGCGGGAGCGCGGGAGAGTGGGGGAGGGGGAGCGCGCGGGAGGAAATCACAGATATCGAGAGTAATTTTATCAGTTTTGGCTCTGTTTTGCTATCTTTATTGTTTGTTTCCTCCAGTATTTTTCACCGGCTCCTCCTGCCGCAGCTCCTTTGCAGCTCACATTCCGCACCCTGAAGAAGTCACATTAATCAGTAAGAGCTTGAAATGCTTAGTCAGCAAAGGTTTCAAGCTGTCAGCGGCAATTCCCTTTACCCACTTCCTTATTCTCAATAGCTAATAATTATTGAGAATAATTTGGGGACTGATTGGTACAATCCCGATTGTTTGGTTCCCAAAAGACAGTGTGCCACTTCAGAGTGCGGAATGTGGGTTGCAGACGCGATCGCTGCGATTTTCCCTATCTGAAGTGTCCGTGAATTTACGGATGATTGCAGGGGCGACCTGCTGATAGCATCCGGGGGAATTTACGGTTGCCGAACCAGGGGGGCTTGTTGTAGGTTGATGTGACATTAAAAAGCCTTAAAAAAATTTAATTGCCAGAACTTATGTAAGATTCTGAGAGCGGTTGATAAAGGCAGCAGCGACAGTCAGAGTACCCCAGCAAAAATACTGGGGAAGGCTTTTTGCTATCTTGTCGGGCAGGCTAGTCTAATTAATTGCTTGTTGACTGTAGGGCACTCGCAACTGTGGCAAGAGCGTCGGAGTGTAAACGCAGAGAAGATATAGCGAGAATGGGGGAAGTCGGTGAACACCAGCAAACGTCTATTGGCAGCAGCAGCGCGATCGCCCTTGGCGGGTAAGATGAAGCGATCGCTGCCTTTTTTGGTGGGAGGCACCGCCCTCCTAGTCACCTTGGCACTCTGGCAGGCAGCGCTCTGGCAGATGCGATCGCAGGTCGAGGAAAAAGTGCAGTTAGCAACCGAGGCGCTCAAAAATGAAGTGCAAGGACGCCTCAACGCCCGCATTGTCGGGCTGCAGCAGATGGCTAGGCGTTGGGAGAATCGGGGGCAGCCAACCGACGAGCAGGGAAAAACCGCTGCCGAAACTTACATAGATTTGTACCCAAATTGCCCGATCGTGCAGTGGGTGGATGCCTCGTTTCAGCCCCGCTGGACGGTATCGCAGCCTGGAATTGAAGCCCCCGGTGGAGAGACTCACCGCACAGTGCTAGCCCCCAAGTCCGGCAAGTGGCCAGACATCATCGTCATTCCCTCTTCCTCGGCACAAGGAAGCAGAGAATTGTGGGCTTATGTCCCCCTGTCTTACAAAGGGCGCTTCGACGGGTTTCTCTTCGCCGCCTTTCGCACTGAAGGCTTATTCAAAACAATCTTAAACAAGGAGATCCTCCCCGAATACGGACTCGATGTATTTGACGGGCAGACGCAACTATTCAGCCGCGACGGTGAAAATCGACAGAATGCACAGGTGTGGACTCGGGAAAAATCCTTCCCTCTCGATGGCATCACCTTGCGAGTCAGAGTCTGGCCAAAAGATAAGTTACTGGCTGAAAAGCGATCGCTCCTACCTGAAATGGTACTGATTGCGGGGATGCTGGTTTCCGCCGCCTTGACATTTGCCGTCCGTCAGACTCAAAGGGCAAAAGAGAGGGCAAGGGAAGTAGAAGCGATCGACCAGGCACTCAATGAAGAAATAGGCGATCGCGTTGCCGCCGAAAAAGCTCTGCGGCAGCACGTCCAGACGATCGACCTCGCCAACGATACGATAATGATTCGCAATCTAGACGACGCGATCGCCTACTGGAATACTGGCGCAGAGCGGCTGTACGGTTGGTCAAAACAAGAAGTATCGGGACAATACATTCACAACTTTTTGCAAACAATATTTCCGCAGCCGCTAGAGGAAATCAAAGCCGCTTTCCTACAAAAAGGACGCTGGGAAGGAGAGCTGATTCATACAACGCGCGACGGGAGGAAAATCACCACAGCCAGTCGCTGGACGCTGCTGCGAGACGAAAACGGCGAACCGAGTGCGTTTCTAGAAATCAACAACGACATCACCGAGCAAAAGCAGGCTGAGGAAGAACGCAAAGCGCTGCTGGCACGCGAACAAGCTGCGACGCAAAAACTACAAGAGAGCGAACAGCGCTATCGATTGCTCATCGAAGCCATGCCGCACCTCGTGTGGACAGCGAGCCCGGATGGCGCTGTCGATTACTACAACCAGCGCTGGTTGGATTACACCGGCATGACGCGAGAAGAAAGCCTCAGCTCTGGGTGGCAGTTCATACTCCACCCCGACGACTGGCAGAAAACTCTCGACGCCTGGAGTCGCGCCATACTCACGGGCGAACCTTACGAAATTCAATACCGCCTCAAGCGATCGGACGGAGCGTATCGCTGGCACCTCGGTCGCTCCTTGCCCCTGCACGACTCTGAAGGACGGATTCTCAAGTGGTTTGGAACCTGCACGGATATTGACGATCAAAAGCGATCGGAACAAGCGCGCGAAGAAGCTCGCCAGCAGCTCGAACAAACCCTGCTGGAACTGCAGCGCACTCAATCCCAACTGATTCAAAGCGAAAAAATGTCCTCTCTCGGTCAGTTAGTGGCTGGCATCGCTCACGAAATCAACAACCCGGTTAACTTTATCTTTGGCAACCTGACTCACGCCAAAGACTACACCGAAGACATCCTCGGACTGCTGCACCTGTATCAGGAAACCTACCCCAATCCCCCGCAAGAAATAGAAGACGAAATAGAAGCGATCGAACTGGATTTTTTGAGAGAAGACCTGCCGAAATTGCTCTCTTCGATGAAACTGGGAGCCGATCGCATCCGCGAAATCGTGCTGTCCCTGCGGAATTTCTCTCGGATTGATGAGGGAGATATGAAAGAGGTAGACATTCACTCTGGGATAGACAGCACCCTGATGATCCTGCAAAATCGCCTCAAAGCCAAACCGGAACACCCGGCAATCGAGGTCATCAAAGAATACGGAAATCTGCCCTTGGTGGAATGTTACGCCGGTCAGCTCAATCAAGTGTTTATGAATATCCTCACCAATGCCATTGACGCCCTCGACGAGCG
>CAYOOD010000141.1:0-16936 GCA_964405435.1 uncultured bacterium | reverse complement strand
TAACAGGAATGTAATCCGGCTCAAAAACCCGGCTTCTTGAAGAAGCCGGGTTTTTCAATAGTAAAAATGGCGAAAAAATTAATGTTTTTCCTGTTGTTTTTCAGGCGCTTCTCGCTTCGCCGTAAATGCGATCGCCTCCTTTCCAGAACTCAGCCGAATTTGACCCGCGAACGTTTCCCCTTCGATTTTCCCTTGAATCGTGGCAGACTGACGCTGAGTTGACGCCACTTCTTCGCCCGATTTGCCGCAGAGAGCGGGCAGGTAAACTGTCCCGGATAAAATGACTTGTTTTTGGTTAAAACGACCGATCAGAGAGGACTGTTTTTCGGCATTGCCTTCGGGCGACTCATTATTTTTTGCCGTTGCTAGATGACCGTTTAAATAAATTCCTGATTGCTGAAGGTTTAAGAAAATCGGAGAAGGGTTTTCACATCCCGGCAATCCTTTTGTGAGAAGTTGATAGCGCCCGTCGATAGGGGGCGGCGCTTTGAGATTCGCCTCGCCATAGGCGGTTACTCCTTTAAATAGAACCAGTACCGAAGCGATCGCCGTACCGTAAAGCGTTAAAGATTTGGCGGTGAAATGACTCATAAGTTTAAAAAAGGGAACTGGGAAAGGAGAGGAGGGCTGCGTGTGATGAGTGAGGAATTTTGCGTGAGGGAGTAAATCTGTCTTTAACTCAGCCCTCAGTACGCATCACTTTTCACTTTCCTCAGCACTCAGCACTCAGCACTTTTCACTCAACTAACGGCTGAGGGTTGTTTTGCCAGTACGGAGGCGAGGTGAGAAGTCACCTGGGTGTAGCGGCGGGTAATTAAAACAGAAGAGTGACATTGCAGAGCGAGTTCGTCGGTGTAGCGTCCGAGGGTTTGGCGCTCGATGCCCCAAGCGCGACTGGTGCCGGCGATGGTTAAATCGGCGGATTTGGAAGCCTCAACCACAACTTGCAGGGGATCGGAGGCTTCGAGAATGGGCGTGTCAATGCGATCGCGCACGGCAGCCGGCAATTGCTGCATGACGGCGCGAAACTCATAGCTCAATTCGATCGCCACTTCTTCGGAGGTGGAAACCCGCAGCACCGTCAGACGCCGAGTTGGGCTATTGACTAACAGGCGCAAAGCCAATTCTACGGCTAATTCGTCGTGAATGTTGGCGGAATAGGGCACGAGCAAAGAGTCGAGGTTCGCGCGTCCCCTATCTACAAACACCGCCACATCTGCGGGCGCAGAGCTGAGAATTTGACCGACTCTCCCCCCCAAGCGGTTGCTGGTAAATGCCGAGCGGTGCCATCCGACTAAGATTAAATCGGCTCGGTCGATCGCGGCAATTTCGGCGGTTTCCCGCGCCACGTCATTAGAAATGCGGACAATCGGATGCACGAGGCGGCGAACTTCGGGGGGTTCTAGACTTTGAATCAATTCTTCCAGGCGCTCCCGGCGCTGGGCAATTAACCGATCGGCTTCTACGGGAGTGCTGGCAAACAGATAGTCTTCTTCAAACTCAACTAAGCTCAGGGGATAGACGCCTGCCGGTTCCAAGCCCGTATCGGCGATCGCAACTGCTAACTGCAATAGCCCTTTCTGCGTATTGGGATTCGCCACCGGCACCAGAATCCGATAGCTCGGCTCGATTTCCCCGGCTTCTGGCTCCACCACATCCAGCCCGATCAGCTTTTTCGGATACGTCCACTCCAGCAGGGGCGAAGTCATAAATGTAGTTGCCAGTGCCATAATCACCAACATGGTAAACAGCAACGGCGAAATCACGCCCAAACTCAACCCAATATTCAAGACAATTAACTCGGTGAGTCCGCGCGTATTCATCAACCAGCCCAGCGCCGAAGCCTCTCGCTTGTCGAGCCCGCAGACTCTCGCCGCGAAGTAAGTGCCGGCGTACTTGCCGACAATCGCCACAAGCAAAACCGCACTGCATAAAAGCCACAATTCCGGACGGTTGAGCAAGCCGATTTCCGTGCGCAAGCCGCTGTAGGCAAAGAAGACGGGCAGCAGAAATATCAGGACAAAATCCTCGGTTTTCTCCGCCAACTCCCGCGTCAAATTGGCATTTTTTGGCATCACCACCCCCACCAAAAAGGCTCCAAAAATCAGGTGAATGCCAATAAATTCGGTAATCAGGGCAGACGCCACCACCGCCATATAAATTCCCGCCAGCACGAGCTGAGTGAGCCGCCCGGTGCGGCTGTAGTGTTTTGCCAGTCGGGCACCGAACCAGCGCCCTAGAGTGAGCATCAAAGCGATGTACAGGAGGGATTCTAGAATCGTGGGCAAAGCGCCTGCGATGCTGTTCGTGCGGGTGACGGCGATCGCCACAGCCAGCAAGCACCACGCCGTCACGTCATCCACTGCCGCACAAGTGAGCGCCAGCGTTCCCAAGCGGGTATTCTGCAAGTTATTCTCGGTAATAATTCTCGCCAGAACCGGAAACGCCGTAATCGACATCGCCGAACCCAAAAATAGGGCAAAGGCGGTAAAGGAAACGCTCGAATTCGAGACGAGGGGATAAAGCAGCAGCGAGAGAATTGAGGCGAGGGAAAACGGGACTAAAATACTGATGTTGGAGGTGAGAACGGCTATATCAAAATTGCCTTTGAGGTATTTCGGATTGAGTTCTAGCCCGATCAGAAACATGAAAAAAATCAGCCCCACCTGAGACAGCACGTTCAGGAAGGGAACCGTCTCGGCTGGGAACAGGAACGCTGCCCAATCTGGGGCCACCCAACCGAAAAGGGAAGGGCCAAGCATAATACCGGCCACGATTTCGCCGATTACCAGCGGTTGTTTTATCCAGCGAAATCCCAGCCCCACGAGTCGGGACAGTCCGATGACGATTAAAACTTCAATCAGAACTAGAACGACAGCCTGCATAAACTCCTCAATCGGGGCTCATTATTTTAGATTTTATAAGTTTCAATTAGAACTAAATCCACGATACCGCACGGCTTTTATTTTTTCTACAGCCCGCAATAAACCTGCAAAAAATTTTGAATATCGGAAGCGATTTGAAGGCTTTTTTAGCACAAAAAAAGCCTTCAATCCTGAAATTTAATCTTAATTTAAGAAACGAGCGAGGGCGGTTTTATCCGCTCGTTCTCTGTTGTGGCGATCGCTTGAAAGCGGGTTTGAAGGTGAAAGAAGGCTAGTAAACTTACTCGCTGCTAACAAAGCCGATACGATTGACCCCGCGATCGCGCATTCAAAACAAACTCAATTGGCGCGGTTTTGGGTCGATCTCGTCCCAGGGCAGGGGCGGCACGGGAGTCCCTTGCTCCTCGAGCCAGTGCTGGAAAGCGCGAGCGATCGCCGGCACGCGATCGTCTACAGGGCAGTGAACGAAAAAATAAACCCGCGTCCCCTGTCGCAACCACTCGTCAGCCAGACTCGCCCACTCCTGCAAAAATAGCTGATTCACCACCTGCTTCGGATGCGCGATAAAGCGGACGAGGCTGAACGGTGCCGTGACGCTCGGCTGCACCGGCAACTGCGGTTTGCGGCGGTACGAGTGCAACTCGGCATCCCCCGGGCTGATGTAAATCGGTCGCGTATCCAACAGCACCCGCCCCACGCCCAACCCCTGCAAAACAGCCGTCAAATTGCCTGCGTGGGGCTCTTTGAACCAGTCGGGATGGCGGACTTCCAGGGCCAGACTGCAGCGGGGCCACGCTTCCAGAAAGCGGGTCAAATCGTCCAGGGATTCAGGGCCACAATCGGGCGGCAATTGAGCAAAAATCGGCCCGAGGCGACTTCCCAAACCCCGCACCCGTTCTAAAAAGCTTGCCGCTTCTGAAATCGCCGATTGCAGCGAGCCGCCGTGGGTGATATCGCGCGGCAATTTCAAGCAGAATTCAAACCCCTCTGGCGTTTCACTTGCCCACCGCGCCACCAGTTCTTCGCTCGGTACGGCGTAAAAAGTCGTATTGCCCTCAACGGTGGTAAAGCGGCGACTGTAGAGGTGCAAAAAATCAGTCGATCGGCTCTTTGGCGGGTAGAGCGAACCAACCCAGCCTTTATAAGCCCAAACCGGGCAGCCGAGAAAAAACTTTGTCACTGTTGCCATAAATCAAGCCGCCAAAAAGGCTACAGCGACTATTCTAGCTCAATTTGGGGCAAAAGGGAATTGGGCAAAAGGGAATTGGGCATTGAGCAAAAGGGCATGAGCCAGAATAATTCAACCCATTACCAGTTCCCAATTATCACTTACCAATTACCCCTTACCGATTACCCATTCGCCATTTTTCATGCCCCATTTGCACGCTCCCAATTCCCCATGCCCCATGCCCCATGCCCCAATTACCCTACAATTTCTGAGGAATTTCAATCACAAATTCTGTCCCTTGCCCGAGTGTGGAAGTGCAGCAGAGCCTGCCCCCATGCCGCTCTACGACAATCGAGTGAGAAATCGAGAGTCCCAACCCCGTACCTTTGCCGACCGGTTTAGTTGTAAAGAAAGGATCGAATAGCCTTTTGCGAACGGTTTCTGGCATTCCCGGGCCGTTGTCGGCGATCGCAATTCCAATGCTGCCATCTTTCGCGAGATAGGTGCGAATGGTAATGGTACTGGGAGCGGGGGCGATCGCCTCGCGCGCGCGCTTCTCGTCCCGTTCTTCCAAGGCATCGATCGCGTTGGCGACAATATTTAGAAACACCTGATTCAACTGACCGGCGTAACATTCCACTTGTGGCAGGGGCTCGTAGTGCTTGACGATCTGAATTCCTGAAAGTCTGCCATTCGGTTTGAGGCGGTGCTGCAAAATCATCAGCGTACTCTCGATGCCTTCGTGAATATCGACTGACTTTTTCTCCGCTTCGTCGAGCCGCGAGAAAGTCCGCAGCGACTTGACAATCTCCCGAATTCGCTCCGCTCCCACTTTCAGCGACTTTAACAGTTTCGGCAAGTCATCCGAGATATATTCCAAGTCGATCGCCTCAATTTCTGCTTGAATGTCCGGGTGAGGGTGCGGATAGTGCTGCCGGTAAAGCGCGATCAAATGCAGCAGAGCGCTTGCGTATTGATTGGCGGGGTTGAGATTGCCGTAAATAAAGCTGACGGGATTGTTGATTTCGTGGGCGATTCCGGCCACCATTTGACCCAGAGAGGCCATCTTTTCCTGCTGCACGAGGTGAGTTTGGGTATTTTTGAGTTTTTGCAGCGCCATTTCTAATTGCAGGGCTTTCGATCGCTCGCGCGCTTCCGACTCTCGCAGCGCCTGCTCTGCCTGCTTGCGATCGGTGATTTCAGTTTTGGCTTGTTCAAATAGGGTCGATTGCTGGATGGCGATCGCCAGTTGCACGCTAATTTGTTTCAGGCACTCGATCTCGAATTCCTGCCACTCCCTCGCCCCGCCGCACTGATTGACAACCAACAGCCCCCACAATCTTTCATTTTGCAAAATCGGCAGCGTCAGATTGGCTTTAATCTGCAACTGCTCCAGAATTTGAATGTGGCAGTCGCTCAATCCGCTGTTGTGAATGTCCGCCATCGCGCGAATGCGCCCTGCCTGGTAGAGGGGAACGTACTTTTGAGCAAAGCAATTGTCGCGAATTTCAAATCCTTTAATCGGCATCCAGCCTTTCCCCACAGACTCGACGGTAACAACGCCGCTTCCGTCCGGATTCAATCGGTAAATTGCCGTGCGATCGTTTTGCAAAAACTGCCGCACTTGTTCCACGGCTGTATTCAGAACTTCCTCCGGGTTGAGCGAGGAGCGAATCCGTTCTAGAATCCCCACGACGAGCTGTTCCCGCTTGAATTGCTGCCGCAAAGCTTCTTCTGCCGCCTTGCGATCGCTGATGTCCTCGACAATTTTCACGATATATTTCGGCTCCCCCGACGGAGCGCGCACCAAGGATGCCGTCAGGTTCGCCCAGACTGCCTCGCCCGACTGGCAGATATAGCGCTTTTCTATCGAGTAATGCTGAATTTGTCCGGCTAACAACTGGCGATTGTATCTCAAATTTATCTCTAAGTCGTCTGGATGGGTAATCTCGGCAAAAATTCGCTCCTTCAGTTCCGAGGGCGAATACCCGACAATGTTGCAAAATCCCGGATTGACTTTCAAAAATTTGCCATTGGGCAGCACTTGAGCAATGCCGATCGCCGCATTCTCGAAAATAGCGCGGAATCGCTGTTCGCTGTCTTTGAGCGCTTCGATGGCTCGCTTGCGATCGGTGATGTCCATTCCCGTGCCCAACAGCCGCACTACTTGCCCGGACTCGCTCAGAAGCGCTTCTGAGCGAGCGTTAACGTACCTGATTTCTCCATCGGGACGGTAAATGCGCTGGTCGAATTCGTAGGGCTTTCCCTCAGTCATTGCCCTTTGTACTGCTTGTAAAAACAGCATTCTATCTTCTGGATGAATGGTGGCGATAAGTTCTTCAAAGGAGGGGGGAGAACCGGGCTCTAAACCCCAGATCCGGAACAGTTCATCCGACCAAGTAATGGTTCCGCTACTGACCTCAAATTCCCAACTGCCAATGTGAGCGATTCTTTGCGCTTCTTGCAACTTCTGTGCCAGGTCTTTCAGAGATGCGTTCGCGCGTTCCTTTTCGGCTTCTGCAGCAATCCGAGCGCTGATGTCTTTGTGGGTCCCCGTCATCCGCAAGGGCGCTCCCGATTCGCTCCGTTCGACAATTTTGCCGACAGCCAGAATCCACTTCCACTCTTCGCTTTTCGTCAGCATCCGAAATTCTAGTTCGTAGAGGTCAGTTTTGCCCTCCAAATGGTCTGTTAAGGCTTGCAGCGCTCTCGGCAATTCCTCTGGATGTACGAGCCGCTTCCAGGTTTCATAAGTGCTTTCAATATCGCCCGTTTCATACCCGAGCATTCTCTTCCACTGGGCATCGAAATAGGTTTCTCCTGTGGCGATATTCCAATCCCACAGTCCCAAGTCGCTGCCTTGTATTGCCAACTGCAATCGCTGTTCGCTCAGGCGCAAGGCGGCTTCGGTTTGTTTGAGTTCGGTGAGGTCGGTTAATACTGCTATCATCCCGATCGGTTTGCCGGCACTGTCTTTGATGCAGTCAGCCCGCACCTGAGTTTGTACGAGGGAGCCGCGCTTGGTTTTGAGTTCGACTTCGCCGCTCCACGATCGCCCTTTGCGCAGTGTCGTGAATATCTCCTTGAGCAGTTTCAATTTCGGATGCAAAACGGCTGGCCCACCGCCTCGATTGAGTTCCTCAACTGCATATCCGTACTGCTCGACAAACGCCCGATTGTGATAAATCGAGCGACCTTTCCAGTCTGTAATGGCGATCGCGTCGCTGGTACTGTCTACGGCTCTCGTGATGCGGTTGAGAGCCAGTTCGGAAAGCTTGCGATCGCTGATATCGCGTCCGGCTGCGTAGATTAACCCTTCTGTTGCCGACGGGACTGCTGTCCACGAAAACCATTTATAAGAACCATCTTGACAGAGAAAGCGATTCTCAAAATTAATCGTCAGAACCCCTGTTTTTAACCTTTGCATCTCAGCAAGGGTTGCAGCGCGATCGTGGGGGTGAACTAATTCAATAAACGGTTTGGCCAGCAATTCCGCTTTTGTGTGGCCCAGGGTAGCTGTCCAGGCTGGATTGACGCGCTTGAGATAGCCATCAAACCCTGCAATGCACAGCAAGTCTGGAGAGAGGGTAAAGAAGCGATCGCGCTCTTGCTGCGCCTGTCTCAGCTCGGTGATATCCATCACCAAACCATCCCAAATAATATCCCCATTCGCTTGTTTTTCGGGTTTTGACCCCCCTTGCAGCCATTTCACTTTTCCTGACGGCATGATTTGCCGCCATTCCAGCTTCCAGGGCAGCAGCGTTCTTGCCGAAGTGGCAATTGATTCGTTTAAACCTGCCACGTCATCTGGATGCACTCCTTGAAATGACGACAGGTTTTTCTGAAACTCTTCTGGTTCTATTTCATAGACTTCGCGGCAACCGGAAGAAACATAAGGCAAAGACATCTCGCCTTCGCTTGAAAGTTGGAATTGATAAATCATTCCTGGCAAGTTTTCCGCCAGTTGTCTGAAGCGCATCCCGCGCTCTAGCAGCGCCGCTTCTCTCCGTTTATGCTCGCTGATATCTCGGCTCGTAGCAATGAAAAATTTCTGGCCGTTGCTATTTTCAAAAAAGCTGATTTTTGTTGAAAAAATTCGCCGTTCTCCCCGGACATCCGTTAAAGTCTCTTCGCTCTCGTTGCCGCGTTCGGCTGCCAGCGTTCGGCTGTCTTTTTCGCAAAAACAGGCTATTTCTCCTGCGGAAAGCACCTCGCTATCTGCGCGTCCGATCAACTCGGCGCGGGAGCAGTTGAGTACCTGGCAGAGGGCGTCATTGACAAAAATAAAACGATGCTGTTCGTCTTTGATAAAAATCGGATCGGCGATCGCGTTGAAAGCGTTTTGCCAAAACTCAGCGGTGGCTGGCAGCAGTGGCTCAGTCGGGAAGTCCGTGTCGTGCCCAGCTTCTCCACAGCAAGTGCATGAAGGAAAGTTATGGTCATTGTCTTTGTGCGAATTGATGACGCTTTTGGCAATTGCGGCATATTTCTCTTCGCTTTGCCGCAGAGCCTCTTGCCACTTCTGGCGCTCGATCGCGTAGTGCAGCGATCGAATTAAAATTTCACTGTTAATTTTTGTTTTAACCAAATAATCCTGCGCTCCAGACTCTATCATCCGGAGCGCTAATTTTTCATCAGCGCGATCGCTTAAGACTACTATCGGGCTATTTTTACTGTAATTTTTTATCCGAAATAAAGGGTCAATTACTGGCCTGTCAGTTCGGGGGATTGTTAGCAATATTGCGTCAAAGCTTTCGGTTTTTAACAGCTCGATCGCGTCGAGAGCGATCGCAACCCGCGTGAGTTCGCACTTTTGCGCCGAGGGAGTTTCTAAAAATAATTTTGCAATCAGTTCGGCATCGTTAGAGTTGTCTTCTACTAGAAGAACTCTCAAGCGGGTGCATGTAAGTGAAATCACTGAAAGCATTGGCGTTTTTCGTATCAAGTTAACAAAGTATAGCGACAAATACGCGATCGCGCTTGCGATCCCTACAGGTAACCGACAGATGCACGCTAGCCTCTCCCGATCGGAAGCTGACTTTCCCTTTGTGAGTTTTGTGGGTTTGTGAGTTGTGTGGGGTGGCTGGCAACCCACACAACCCACTTTCACTCTGCCAAGGACTTGATAACTTTTCCCCGAGTGTCGCCCGCCTCACTGAGCTGTCTTGCAGTTGCAATATAACACACGTTAATAAAACCTTAAGGCGGGAAAAAAAAATATAAAAGCGGACTGTCGATTTTTTACTGGTCAGCTAACCTATACTGTTTTGCAATCCGCTTGTATAATTTTTTTAAACCTTGGCGAGGTTTTGGGTATTCGGCAGCGGAAAGAAATCATAAAAAATAGGTTTAAGCTGTTAGGGGGTACCTCAGCCCTATTTTTCTGCCCAGGTATATATAAACTATAATAACGGATTTTATTTTATCTACAGTAACCGCCAATGGCAAACGCTGTTCCGAAAAAGAAGAAAGAGGGGACGTGCATTTGCCCAGCACAAAAAAACTTTATATTTATATGGATATATAACCAAAAACCACTAAATTGCTTTTGTAGCGATTGGTTCGGCGCGAGAAGCGCCAGAGCCAAACGAGTCGGGGGAGGGAGGGCGGCGCAATTCAAACTGCGGTCAGAGAAAGCGCGGTTGGGTTGAGTTCGCATCTTGCACGGCTGCGCAGAAATCGGCGGGCAGTCGCCTGCTGACGTTACTGCTCTAACTTTATTGCTTTTCATATTCTCGCTTTTTTCTACACAAGGTATCAAACGCGCAGGGCTCATCGCTATTGTCCAGTCAGAGGCTCCTGTCCTCATTTCCTGGCGATCGCCTGAACGCGAGAAAGGAACCGAAAATTCCCCCATTACCCCTGACCCATAACCCGTTGCTCGGTAGCTGTAGATTTATGGGGAAATCGAGCCCTCAGATGGCTTGGGTAAAACCACCGTAAACACGCTGCCTTTCCCGACTTCGCTCGCGACCTTAATTTCCCCCTGAAAAGGTTTTAAAAGTTCGAGACAAGTGTAAAGTCCCAGCCCGGTTCCCGTGGGGGCTCCGACTTCTGAATCCTCGTCTTTCGCCGGCTTTGAAGTATAAAAAGGGTCGAAAATTTTTGAGAGGTTTTCTGGAGCAATTCCGCAGCCGGTATCTTTAACATCTAGGTAAATATTATTCGCGTCTTGTCGGGTGACAACCGTTATTTCTTGAAGCGATTCTTTCCACATAGCATCCAGGGCATTGTCAATCAAATTGTGGAAAACTTGCGAGAGGTAAGAATAGTTAAGAGCGAGGGAAGGAATGGCAGGATCTAGAGCGCATTTTTTTTCAACTTTATGGTAAAAATACAAATTTGCTGAAAGCAATTGCAGTTCATTTTGAACCAAATCGTTGAGATTTAAGGGCTGGAGATGCTCCGCCCCATCCTTCCGGCTTTTTAGCATTAAATTTTCGATAATATGATTGATTCTGCCGGCAGCTCCATTGATAAAATTGCAATACTTTAAAAAAACATCTTCGCAGCCGAGTTCCGATGCCTTTAATTCTATCATGTCGAGGCTCGTCATAATCGTTTGCAGGGGATTTTTCAGGTTGTGAATCATTCCCCGGGTTAAGCGCCCGATGATGGCGGTTTTTTCTCGTTCGATCAGTTGTTTTGTTTTTTGTTCGACGAGATTTTCTAAATTTCGATTGAGGGCGGCTAATTCTTCATTTTTTTCTTGAAGTTTTTTCTGCAACTTGCGGATAGTCAAGTGTGTTTGCACGCGCACCAAAACCTCTTCGTGCTGAAAGGGCTTAGTAATGTAATCGACAGCCCCCATCTGAAAGCCTTTGACTTTATCCACCGTGTCAGACAGAGCGGTGATGAAAATCACTGGGATATCTTGAGTCGCCTGTTTGGCTTTCAATAAGCGGCAAGTTTCAAACCCGTCAATTCCCGGCATCATCACGTCGAGAAGAATAATATCCGGCTCGATATAGTCCAGTTGCTCGATCGCGCTTTCGCCGTCGGTTGCGACTAAGACTTTAAAGCCGTCCTTCCGCAACAAGTCAAAAAGCACGTCCAGATTGGTCTGGTTGTCATCGACGATGAGAATGATGCTTCGGTCAGAGTTTTTCGGACTCATATCTAGAGATTTAGTAGGTAGGGGTCTGCTGAAAGGGGGGATAGCGAAAAACTAGAGAGATTGGTAAAAACCCATCAATTTATGTATTGTTTGCTAGATATTTCCTGAGAAAATTTTTAAGTTGCTTAACCTGAAAGCCCTTAGCAAATTGACGAATTTGGCTGACAAATTGCCCATATTTCGGCTCGGCGTTTTCCAGTCTGTGCGTTTCCTCGATAATTTCTTCGATATCGCCGATCGCCGCCATCTTTAACAAAGCAGCGATTATTTCTGGCTCTGGTGCGGCGATTGAGGGCTGGGGATAAGGGCTGGAAGGGGGGAAAGATTCCCCGATTTTGCCCGTCCCCTGTTTTTCGTCAGCATCGGCCAATTTTTCATAAATCCATTCTACGCCCAAATAGACCCGCAAGCGCTCTAATAACTGAGAGGCTTGGATGGGTTTGGGGAGAAAATTATCGCAACCCGCGCCCAGACACTCTTGCTGAGTCGTTTCAAAAACACTAGCGGATAGGGCGATTATCGGAACGTCCTGAAGGGGCGGCAGTTGTCGGAGTTGGCGAACCGTCTCGAATCCGTCCATAACCGGCATCACCAAGTCCATTAAAATAATATCGGGCTGAAACTCGACAGCTTTGTTCAAACAGTCTTGACCGTCTACGGCTGCGAATACTTGAAATCCCAAACGGGAGAGGAGATTCTGCAAGATGGCGCGATTGAGGCGCTCGTCATCGACGACGAGCACTTTGCGTTTGTGGCCTTTGAAGCCGACAATGCGGCGTTTTTCGAGGGGTTGTGGCGGCGGTGGAGAGAAGCCCTCGACTGCGGGCAACTCTAAATCCAAAGAGAAAATACTGCCGCGCCCGAGGGTGCTGCTGACGCGGATTTCGCCGCCCATCATCTGCACTAATTTTTGGCTGATGGCAAGTCCGAGACCGGTGCCTTCAATCAAGTGGCTGCGATCGCCGACCTGATGGAACGGCAGAAAGATTTCTTCGAGCTTGCTCGAGTCGATGCCGATGCCAGTGTCTTCTACTTGAAAGCGAATTTTGAGCGTGGGGCTTGTGGCATGGGGTTTGTGGCTTGTGGTATGGCTCGATTGCCCATTTTCAACCACCCCGACTTTCAACGTCACGCCGCCAGAGTCGGTAAACTTAACCGCATTGCTGAGCAAATTAATCAGAACTTGCCGCAAGCGTTTCTCGTCAGCTCGGACGCAGGCAGGTAGGGGAGAGAGCTGTTGGCATTCAAAGGCAATATTTTTTTGTGCCGCCCTCATGCGGAAGAGGTCGGAAATGCTTTTGATAAAATTCAGAAAATTCACCTCGGTGGGGTGGAGTTCCATTTTCCGGGCTTCGATTTTGGAGAGGTCTAAAACATCTTCGATCAGCATCAGCAGGTGGTCGCCGCAGTGGATAATATTGCTGAGACTTTCTTGCTGTTCTTCGGTTAAATCCTGGTGGGTTTTGAGGAGTTGGGCATAGCCTAAAATGCCGTTGAGTGGCGTGCGCAGTTCGTGGCTCATGTTGGCGATGAAAGTGCTCTTGGCGCGGCTGGCGGATTCGGCGGCTTCTTTGGCTTGCTGCAGGGCTTCTTCTGCCATTTTGCGGTCGGCGATTTCGACTTGGGCTTGTTCAAAAAGGGTAGATTGCTGGATGGCGATCGCGAGCTGCACCGAGAGCTGCCTGAGAGACTCCACTTCTGAGGAATGCCAGTGCCGAGGAGCGCTGCAGTGATGGGCAATCAGCAGCCCCCATAACTTTTCACCTTGCAAGAGGGGAACGATCAGGCAGGCATTCACCTGAAACCCACTCAGCAGGTTGACGTGACACGGATTCAAACCGGCGGTGCGAATATCATCAATGGCGCGAAGGCGACCTTTTTGATAAAGGGCAGCATATTTTTCAGCAAAACAAGTATCGCGGAGTTTCAGGCCCAAAAGAGACATCCATCCTTCGCCCACTGACTCGACTGCAATAACGCCGCTCCAGTCCGGGTTAAAGCGGTAGATCGCGGTTCTGTCCGTTTGTAAAAACTGCCGCACTTCTTCCACCGCCGTACTCAGAACTTCCCCCAAATTGAGAGAGGAGCGGATGCGATCGAGCATGGCAACGACCAGTTGTTCGCGCTTTAATTGCTGTCGCAAAGCCGCTTCAGCTTGCTTGAGATCCGTGATGTCCGTGATCGCGCCAATCAGCCCTATTTTGTTGCCAGATTCATCTAAGATGCAGTCCGTTCGCACGAGAGTCTGGACGAGGGAGCCGCTTTTGGTTTTCAGTTCGACTTCGCCGCTCCACGAGCGACCTTGGCGAATCGATTTAAAGAGCTGCCGCAACACTTTTGGTTTGGCGAAGATAATCGCTGCACCTATAGCTTGATTGAGTTCCTCGACGGTGTAGCCGTACCGCTGAATAAAGGCGGGATTGTGGTAAATCGTGTTGCCTTGCAAGTCGGCGATCGCGATCGCGTCGCTGGCGCTCTCGACGGCGGCTTTGACGCGCAGCAAAGTCAGCTCGGTTTGCTTGCGATCGCTGATATCGCGAGCCACCCAGATCGCCGAATCTTCCGAGAGCGGCGAAATGCTGGCAAAGAACCAATATTCGCAGTTGCCGACACTGAGGCTGTACTCGAAATTAACCGTCTGCTTGCTCGCGAGCGCTTGCCGAACTTTCCCCGAAAAAATCTCGACCCTCTCCCCGGTCAAAAATTGCTCGACCGTCGGGCTAATGATATCAATCTCCGGTGTTGCCAAGCGTGACGGCTTCGTCGGCGCGACGGTGATTTGGGTGCAGGGGGCGTCGAGGACGAGGATCACGTCGGTCATCGCCTCAAAGACTGCATTCATTTCCGCATAAGACGAGATCAGCTTGTACTCGAGCATTTTGCGATCGCTGATGTCTTTGTGCGTTCCCGTCATCCGCACGGGCAACCCGCATTCATCCCACTCGAACACCTTGCCGTGACACAGAATCCACTTCCAGGAGCCTTCCGCACTTTTCATGCGAAATTCGACTTCGCAGACTGGCGTGCGAGCTTCGAGATGGCTGCTTATCGCGGCCACGAGCTGCGGCAGATCTTCTGGATGTACCAAGCGATCCCAGGCTTCAAACTTGTTCTCAATCTCCGCTACCTCATAGCCGAGCATTTTCTTCCACTGCTCGTCGAAATAGATTTCTCCTGTGGCGATATTCCAATCCCACAGACCTAAAGCGCTGCCTTCGAGGGCCAACTGCAATCGTTCTCGACTTTGCTGCAAGGCGAGCAGCGTTCGCTTGCGCTCAATGCCGACTGCTATTTCGTTGGCGATTAATGCCAAATCTTCGAGAATTTGTTCGCTCAGGGGATGGCGGGCGAACATTGCCATCACTCCGACGAGCTGCTTTTCTACAATCAGCGGATAACCGGCAAACGCCACCATGCCTTCTCGTTTCGCCCATTCGGGATCGCTGATTTTAGGGTCATTTTGAACGTCATTGGTGAGGTGCGGTTTTTGTTCGGCAGCGATCGCCCCGATTTTCCAGCTCCCCACTGGCACCCGGGCGTGAGCGCCATTGATGTGCGAATACATCCCTGCCGACGCTTGCAGTTCGAGGATATTTTCATCGCGCGAGAGCGTCCAAATCCGGGCAAAAGCGATATCGAGGTGCCGTACCAGCGCCAGAGCGCACTGATTGAGCATCGCCGACCAGTCGCCGCTCTGTGCCAGTGCGAATCCAATATCCGATCGCAGTGCCGACTGCCGCGCGCTTTTGGCTAATTCTTCCGCTGCCCGTTTTTTCTCCGTAATGTCGATCGCCGTACCCAGTATTTGCTTTGGCTGGCGCTCTGGGGTTCTGGAAAACACCGTATCCCGGCTCGACAGCCAGCGCCATTCTCCATTTTTGTGTCGCATCCGGTACTCGATTTCAAAGATATCGCCCTCTTTTCCTGTCTGGAATTGCTGGTAATGGTCTGGAAGTTTGGCGAAATCCTCCGGATGGATCAGGTTGCGAAGAAGCGCCCCACCCATTGCTTGAATTTCCTCTGGGGTGTATCCCAAAATCTGGGAAACGCCGCCATTTATATAAATATTGCAGCCATCTATCAGGTCGTGTACATATAAAATATTCGGGCTGGCTTCGGCAATTTGTTGGATAAAACGCTGACTTTCTCGCAGCGCTTCTTCTGCCCGCTTGCGCTCGGTAATGTCGCGCACGATGGCAATAATTTCATCGCAACCGCAGGCGACGATGCGCGCTTCGTAATAGCAGAGTTTCTCGTCAAAACTGAGTTGATACTCTAGAATTTGGGGTTCCCCCTCCTGCATCGCTTTCTCATGGCTTTCCCCGATCCTCTCTGACAGCTCTGGCGGCAAAATATAGCGAGCATTTTGCCCGATAAATACGCGGGAATAGTCGAGACACTTGACATTTTTTGCCGGCTTGAAATCTAAAAAAGTTCCGTCTATATGGCAGCGGAACATCAGGTCGGGAATTGCGTTTAAAAGCGCCCGATTGGTCGCTTCGCTCTTGCACAATTCTTCTTCGGCTTGCTTGCGCTCGGTAATGTCGCTGGCTACGGCGTAGATCGTCCCTTCTTCCGCATAAGGGGCTGCTGTCCACGACAGCCATTTATAAGAGCCGTCTTTGCAGAGAAACCGACTTTCAAAGCGGATCGCTACAGATATGCTTTTCAGCTTTTGCACTTGCGCGATCGCGGTTTCTCGATCGTCTGGATGGACGAATTCAACGGACGGTTTCGCCAGCAGTTCTTCGGTTGTATAGCCCAAAGTGCTCGACCAAGCGGGATTCAAGCGCTTGAAATAGCCGTCGAACCCGGCGATGCACAGCAAGTCCAAAGAGAGGGTGAAGAAGCGATCGCGCTCTTTCTGTGCTTGTCTGAGCTCGGTAATGTCCATCACCAAGCCGTCTCCGAGAATCTCCCCATTCGGCTGTCTTTCTAGCTTGCACGCACCTTGCAACCACTTCACTTCTCCTGACGGCATGATTTGCCGCCATTCCCACCGCCAGGGTTGCAGGGTTGCCTTCGCGATCGCTATCGATTTTTCAAAATCCGAACGATCGTCTGGATGAATCCGCGCGAAAACCTGCTGCCAGTTCTGCTGGATTTCTTCTGGTTCCATTTCGCAGAGCGATCGGCAACTGGCTGAAACGTAGGGCAACGAAATTTCCCCCTCCGGCGAGAGTCGAAATTGATAGATCGCTCCCGGCAGGTTCGCCGCCAGTCCGTGCAAGCGCTCTTCGCTCTGCCGCAAGGCGTCTTGCGAATGCTTGCGCTCGATCGCGTACCGAATCGAGCGAATTAGCAGGTGGCTATCCAACTGTCTTTTAAGCAGATAATCCTGAGCGCCTGCTTGGATACACTGGACGGCAAATTCTTCGTCGCTGCGGGCTGTCAGCACCACTATCGGAATGTTTTGACTGCACTTTTTAACCTTTTCAATTGTCTCAATTCCTTGGCTGTCCGGCAGGGATAGTTCTAATAAAATTACGTTGAAGGTTTCTTTTTTTAAAACTTCTTGTGCTTCGCTAGCGCGGTTTACATGCCGCATTGTAAATCGGCTGACATTCTTTTTTCGCAATAATTCTTCGATTAAGTTTGCTTCTGCACAACTGTCCTCTACGAGGAGTATTTTCAGTTTTTGGTGATTGTATCCTGGTTTAATAATTGATAGCATTTTACCAATTTTCAATAGTTATTTCGGCTTGAATATTTTTTTAATACCAAGTTGGCTAACTTAGTATTGTTACATTTTTTTATATATCCCGG
>CAYOOD010000140.1:0-17044 GCA_964405435.1 uncultured bacterium | reverse complement strand
CGGGATATATAAAAAAATGTAACAATACTAAGTTAGCCAACTTGGTATAAATCGGCTTGGGTGCGGAATTCACGGTCTGGATAAAAGATTTTAGAATCTCCGGGCTTAGATTTTGGCGATCGACTGGGATACTGATGTATTCAAAACCCAGTTCCGTAACCAATTCTAGATTCATGGGATTGGCTTCGCTCGTCAGGCACAAATCAATAATTGTCTGATAGCCTTTTTCAGCAATTTCCGTTAACTCTTCGGACGATACAACATTACCAATAGCTAGGGATTCAGTCACGATTTCAAACATCTATTTCCTCCGATTTCGGTTCAACTTTTTTATTTAGACCCACCAAGGGGTTTCCCCAGTGCGAGGGTCAATTTCCGTCCAGGGAGAAATCAAGATCGCATTCTCTTTCACGGCAACGCGAACTAATTTCAGAGGCAGAGGAGCCGGCCCGCGTACTACAGATCCGTCAGCGCTGTAGCGAGAACCGTGACAGGGACATTGAAATTCGTACTCAGTTGCGTTCCAAGGAAACGTGCAGCCCAAATGAGTACAGTTATCTACAATTCCCGCACTCTCTAAAGTGCCGTCTTCTTTGACGGTTAAGTAAGTCGGTTCTCCCGCTAACCCCGCTACTAAGGCGCGAGTTCCGGCAGGTTCGGCTAAAATTTGGCTTGCGGGAATGGGGTTGCCCGAAATATCTTTCGCAATGATGGCTCCCCCTTCACTACTTTCTGATGGGGGAATAAAATATTTGGCCGCTGGATAAAGCGCCGCACCAACAGTAGAAGCAATGACGCTCCCAGTCAGAAAATTGAGCAACTGCCGGCGAGACATGGAAGGACTGTCGAGGGGAAAGCTATTGTCCATTTTTGTTGTTTTTTTGTTTGACTGAATTGCTGATTTAGGCTGGAATTGGAATGAAGGTTACGCTGGCGGACGATTTTGAGGATTGCAAGTGCTGATACCCAGCAAGCGATAAATACCGCAAAAACCAATCGACGCGCTTAAAGCCAATAAAGCTGAGGCAATATCTAATCCCAGTCCCAAATTAGTACCTTGATAGACGCTAAAACCCGCGTAAAAGAGAATGGCTGCTAAGAGAAAGCGAACAATTCTTTCCACTCCGCCAATATTGATAAACATGACGATATCTCCTTGAATTTTACTGCTTAAATACCCAATTTTGCCAAAACAGATTTGGGGGACACAATGTGCTTATTCATCCCCAGTTTACCCGGAGTCATGCCTAATGCCAGTCCGATGAGTTCGGTGATGTAGAGGATCGGCAGATTGTAAGAAACGTTGTATTTCTTTTCGATATCCGGCTGTCGCAGCTCTAGGTTCGTGTCGCACAGCGGACAAGCCAAAACGATGCAATCCGCACCCAGAGATTTTGCCTCGTCTAAGAGTTTCTTTGTCAAGTCAAAGGCGACGTCTTGCTTGGCTACCAAAATCGGGCCGCCACAACATTTTGTTTTTGAGCGAAAATCAACCACCTCCGCCCCACAAATTTCAGCTAATTTATCCATCGATGTCGGGAAAACCGGAGAATCCCATCCCGTGATATCGGCGGGTCGAGTCAGCAGGCATCCGTAATAACAGGCTACTTTTAGGCCCGTTAATGGCTTTTTGACTCGCGAGGCAATATCCACATCATTCACTAACACATCCACAACATTTCTGACTCGGATGTTCCAGTCTGAAACCGAGATTCCCATCTCCGACAAGATGGCAGTGATTCTCTCTTTTTCAGTTGAATTTTCTAATGCTTTTGCTGCCCGCGCTGACTTGTTGTAGCACCCGGAACAAGAAGCCAAAAGGTCGAGATTTTGCTTTTGCGCGAGGGCAACGTTTCTGGCTGCCATTGCCATGCCAACATCGTGAGAAACTCCAGCCGCTACGGAACCGCCGCAACAAGACCAGTCGCGCAGTTCCTCTAGCTCGATTCCCAATTCGCGCATCACGACTTTGGTGGAGATATCGAATTCTTTAGCAGTGGTATGCAGGCTGCAGCCCGGATAGTAAGAGTATTTCATGGTTTTTTCGCTTTTTCTAAGGCTTCACTGAATTTTTTGGGGTCTTTTACTTTGTCGGGAAAGGGCGACATCTTGCCCTTGAGGGCTAATTTGATGCCCAATTCTGCTTGGTCAATCAGGGCTTGCAATCCGCCATATTTCTGCATCAGTTCTGGTTCAAATAGGATGCCTCGTTTTTGAACCAATTCCACAAATATTTGATTGAAGCGGGTCGAGTTGTTCTCGATTCCTTCGCGAATAGCGATCGCCTTCACCGCCTCGATGACATCGGAAGGGCGCACCCCGCGCGGGCATCTGGACGTGCAGGTATAGCAGGAGGTACACAGCCACAGGGCGTTACTTTTGAGGACTTTTTCCCATTCGCCTCTTTGCACCATTAAAACAAGGGTTCTAGGTGACATATCCATCAGGTCAATATTGGTACAGCCACCGCTACAGGTACCGCACTGCATACAGGCTGCGATCGCAGCCCCCTCGCCCCCTTCAGCTATGACTTTTTTGAGAAAGTCGGAGTTCATTTTGTCGCCATCAAGCTGGCGATCGACCTTCATCCCGAAAAAACATTTTTTGCTTTTTACTGCCATTGCTTTAAACCTCACTTCAGCGATGCTGCCATTTCCAAGAGTGCTGACTGCCCATTTTGAGAACCAACTGCCGCACTCGCGAGAAAACCCGCAATTTCCGCCGCCGCCGATCGCCCATCCGTAATCGATTCCACAATGGCTTTCGGTCCCGTCGCCGTCCCCGCCAAAAAAATGCCTTTCCGGGAAGAAGTATTATTAGAATATTGCTGGTGAGCCGTCGTGTAGAAGCGATCGCAGCCAACGCTCAAACCCGCCACCTCCGATAACTCTGCATTGCCCTCCATCCCCACCATCAACACCAACAGATCGACACTCAACCGCATCGGTCTAGCCGTTAACGTATCCTCTAACCGCAGCAATAAACTGCCATCATTTTTCTCGCCAGCCTCAGAAAGCCGCCCCCGCAAAAACTGCACCCCATATTTTTGCTGCGAGGTGCGGTACAGCTCCTCATAACCGCGACCGAACACGCGGATATCCATATAGAGGCAGTAAATTTCGCAATCGGGAATCTGTTCTTTAATCTCGATCGCGACCTTAATCGCATTCGTGCAGCAGACTCGCGAACAGTAATTATTATTCACCTTCTCATCGCGAGAGCCCACACAGTGAACCATCGCCACTTTTTTCGGCGATTTTCCAGAGCGGGTTTTCACACTTTGCGCCTTTAGCATTGCATCCAGTTCTACCGAAGTGATGCAATTATCATAAATACCGTACCCGTACTCCTCTTTAAAGGCTGCATCAAAATGCTTAAATCCAGTCGCTACCAGAATCGCCGCCGCCTCAATTTCTTCTCCCGTCGATGCCGTTACTTTAAAATTCGGTGCCGAACCTTTAATCTCCGTCACCGTCGCGTTATTTAAAATTCGGGTATTTCCCAAACCCGCCTTGAGATTGCCGACAATCTCAGAAGCATCGGTAAAATCAGGAAAAACTTTATACCACTTGTTCAAATGCCCGCCTACTTCGGCTGCTTTTTCAATCAGAACCACATCGCAGCCGAAATCTTGAAGTTTTCCCGCCGCCGCCATACCAGCCGGCCCACCGCCAATTACCACTACCTTTTTGTTCATTTTTTTACCCTTTGCAGTCTATTGTTTACAGCTTGCTGGCCGATTTATAATTCCACTTCTTCGGGCAGGGCGGGCAGTGCCCACCCGACTTCCTTAAAAAGGTCTTCTGCGTTCTTCAGCCGTCTTGGATTTGTCATAGGGGATGCCGATTTTATCCAGCAAAGGCTCGATTGGAACAGCTTTTGCATTCAATCCGCAATCCTTAAAGGGGTCATAACCCAATAACAGCCCCGTTAATTGTGCGTAGTCAAGAATGCTGACGTTAAACTCTTCTTCCAGCACGTCTTTAATCGTTCCTTGTTCCGCATCGAGAAATACGGTACACCCCGGACAATTGGTGAGGATGAGATTGCAGTCAGGGTGCGCTTCTTTCAGGCTCTTTAATTTCTTGTACACGCTGCTCGCCGTGTAGTCCCGGTTTTCCGGGAAAGCACACTGACGGAAACCCATCCCGCAGCAATGCCGCCGTTCTGGATAATCAACAATCTCCGCACCGAAGGCTTCCAGTAACCCCACTAACACTTGCGGGAACTCTGCCCCACCCATTGCCTCACCCGGAAATATTTTTCCGTAGTGGCATCCGATATGATCGACTGCTTTAATTCCCTTGAGGCTGTACTTGGCTTTTGCCGCCAATTTATGCCGATTGGCAAAGAAAACATCAGAAGCGTGAACAACAGAAGGTCTGCCGCCGGAGACGTGAGGAATCCAGAACTCCCGACCGGTTGTTTCTTTTAAAGTTTTTTCCGTGTATTCCCGCAACTCCGGTTCTTCTTCCCAAAGTTTAATCACTTCCGTGTAGTTGGCAAAAGAAGTGACGCAGAATGAAAACAGATTATCGACCCCCAATTCGTGATGTGCTACGGAAAAATTACGCGCCGCTACCACCATTTGCGTTTGCAGATTTGAAACATCTCCGTGATAGCCGATCGCTCCACAGGAAGTATGCCCGGGTGCCTCCCGCAATTCCATACCCAAATCATTTTTTAAGATTTTATAGGCAATGCCTTCAGTGTACGGAGCGGCACTCTGGAGAAAACAACTGCGAAAGCATCCCCACAATTTTCCGCCGGGATCGTCTACGGTTGGGACGTGCTTTTGGTGCCTTTCCCAAGCGATATTTTCTCTGGCTACTTTCATAATGGCTGCTCCTTATTTATTTTCTTTTATTTCGTAATTTCTGCTGTCGCCAGTTTCCAACCAACTCTGCCAGTATTTTTCAACTTCAGCTTTGCTGCCCAGCTTTTTCTCCATGCCTTTTTCCACGGCATCCATTAGCTCCATTGCCCCTGTTATTTTATAAATTGCCCGCAATTCTTCCATGTCTTTTTCGGGGATGACTCGGTGGGAACCGGGGCTATTTTCCAGATTCATCGGCACGTCCCACCACTGCCGCATCTCTTCTCTATGTTCGTAATAGTATTCCCAGTTTTCTCCAAGTTCGGGAAAGTGGGCAGGGGTGATATTTTCTGCCAGCAAAGTATAACCTCGTTTTAGTACATTTTCCCCAAATACTCGTTTGGCGAACAATTGCTGTCTGCCTTTTTCTGACTCGGCAAAGTAACCGAGACGAATGGACATTCGGCGCAGGGCAAGAATGACGGAGGCGGTACTGTTGCCTCTCGGGCATCTGGTTTTACAAGAAAAACACTGTCCGCAATACCAGATTTTATCTGACTTCAGCAGCTCCTCAATTTGCTCGTCATCTTCCGATTGGCAAATGTTCATCACCTCTCTCGGAGAGTAGTCACTGAATTCGGCTGCCGGACAAACTGCAGTACAGACGCCGCAATTCAGGCAAGCATTCATGCCATGCTGGTAGAGAATGTCTTTTTTGAGTTCGTCAAACAGTTCGCCCATAAGTAAATCTCCTCATCTATTTCAGCCAACTAGGTTTTACAATACTTTGCTATATTTCTATATAGCTATTTAAAGTATGAATTAGAAAAAGTGCTTTTTTGTGACTTTTTCTGAGAATGGGTCATGCTAGAGCAGGATTGAGCTGAGAAGTGAAATATCGATGCTTTGCCGCCTGCAGCGATCGCGATCGCCTGCGGAAAGTGCGATCGCGATCGCGAATCACCGCTTATTTATTTTATAACTTAATAGTTATATCGTTGTCAATGCTAAAAAAGAAATTTTTTCCAGATGGCTGACATTCAGTTTTATCAAAGCTTTCAGCCGTTTTAGGCATGGAAAGCGGGTTGTTTTGGCTCTAAATAACGCCTCTGCATTATAAAAAGTCTTTAATGTCAATAGTTTGGGTGGAGCCAGAAACCCGGTTTCTTGAAGAAACCGGGTTTCTAGAAAAAAAATCCCAGCATTTCCATGCTGGGAAGTTATAACACTGTTAGGATGAGAGCCGGATCGAAATCGAATTAACCGTTAATTGCCGGAGCAGTTAAAGCAACAGGTTGGGCATCGCCGGCAGCTAAATCGAGCGGGAAGTTGTGAGCGTTGCGCTCGTGAATCACTTCAATCCCCAAATTAGCGCGGTTGATGACATCTGCCCAGGTATTGATAGGGCGACCTTCAGAGTCAATAACTGACCCGTTGAAGTTAAACCCATTCAGGTTAAATCCCATCGTGGAAATGCCCAGAGCGGCGAACCAAATTCCCACCACAGGCCACGCTGCTAAAAAGAAGTGCAAGCTGCGGCTATTGTTAAAACTTGCGTACTGGAAAATCAAGCGTCCGAAGTAACCGTGAGCGGCAACAATGTTGTAGGTTTCTTCTTCTTGACCGAAATGATAGCCAGCGTTGGCTGATTCGTTTTCGGTGGTTTCCCGCACGAGGGAAGAAGTCACTAGAGAGCCGTGCATTGCGGCAAACAAAGCCCCGCCAAACACGCCGATAACGCCTAACTGGTGGAACGGGTGCATGAGTACGTTATGCTCGGCTTGGAACACGATCATAAAGTTGAACGTGCCAGAAATTCCCAGCATCAACCCGTCGGAAAAGCTGCCTTGCCCGATCGGATAAATTAACAAGACGGCAGTGGCGGCGGCTACGGGAGCGGAATAAGCAACCGCAATCCAAGGGCGCATTCCCAGGCGGTAGCTGAGTTCCCACTCGCGTCCCATATAAGCGTAAATGCCGATTAAAAAGTGCAGGACGATGAGCTGGTAGGGACCGCCGTTGTACAGCCATTCGTCCAAAGAAGCTGCCGCCCAAAGGGGGTACAAGTGCAAGCCGATTGCCGCAGAAGTGGGTACAACGGTGGCGGTAATGATGTTATTACCGTAGAGCAAAGAACCGGAAACCGGTTCGCGAATCCCGTCTAAATCCACTGGCGGGGCGGCTATCATTGCCAGGACAAAAACAGTGGTAGCAGTTAAGATTGTGGGAATCATCAACACGCCAAACCAACCAATATACAGGCGGTTTTCGGTGCTGGTAATCCAGTCGCAGAAGCGCGACCACAGGTTACTACCTGTAGCTCTGGCTGCAGTGCTTGTCATTGAGGCAATATCTCCTTCGTGATAAATGCGTTATTGTCTGCGGCATGTCAGGTGTCAACCGCTGACATCTACTATATAACCACATGGTTATATCGCTGTCAATACTTTTAATGAATATTTTTGTAAAATGCCTGAAATCGCCTTTTTACAAGACTTTCAGGCGTTGTCTGTCGGGAGGCGATCGCGCTAGCAGAGTTGGGCCACGCCCCAGTCCGCCGTGGATGCAAAAAACGCCTCCTTTGTCAAGGGTGCGGATAAAATTTAATAAATTTAATGGGCGATCGCCCGTCAACCGTCGGTTATGGATCGCGAGTCATGGGTAATTGGGCAACTCCTGACCGATTACCGATTACCGATTACCCGCTCTTCTACTTTTTAGCAGCCACCCAGACGAGAAAGGGCGTTATTTGCCCTGCCACTGCGTGAACTTCATGTAATCCCCCTAAAACCGCTCTCCTTTTAACATGCGGTTCCAGTAAACCCAAGGTAAAATGTGTTTTTTCATCAACCACATTACCCAGCGCTCTTTCACGGGATTGAGGGGAAAACTCGACATCGGGCGGCTGTTGTAACCGTCAAACTCCGCCATCACAGTTTTGTCATAGCCGGTAATTAAAGGACAGCAAGTATAACCGTCATAGTGGCGCTGCAAAGGTGACGACGCCAAAAACGCCAGGACATTTTCTGCTAAAACTGGCGCTTGCTTGCGAATGGCGGCTGCCGTTTTAGAAGTGGGCAGGGAAGAAGCATCTCCAATTCCGAAAACGTTGGGGTAGCGGTTGTGCTGCAGGGTGTCTTTATTTACGTCTACCCAGCCGTAAGGATTATTCGGCACAGCTAGAGGGCTTTCTTTGTTTAAGGGTGAATGAAATTAAGGTATATCATAGCTTTCAGCCGTTTTAGACATGGCGATCGCGTCGTTTAGGCTCTGAATAACGCCCGCCGAGCGCAGAATATTTTTTTGTCAAGATTGGGGACAAAATCTCAACCAGACAGCGTAAGAGGGTACTGCAGCCGGATCGAGTAGCGATTCGGCCAGCGCTCGCAGGGGGCTGGCGTTAAGTTGGTTGCAAATCGCTTATACTTGCTGGGAGTCAAAAAATTCTGGATGGGCAGAGAAAATCCACTACCTATGGCTCCACCAAAATATCGGGAGAGCCTTTGGGGAGTGTTACATCCCGCCAATTCAGAGGCATTTGTTTTGGCTATTCAAATGTTCTTGGTGGAGATAGCGAACGGTTATGGATATCTTCTTGGAAATTCACAAAGACATACCCAAAGAAAGCCCGGGAGGCGACGAATATACTCGGCAGGCATTTCAAATGCTTCCTAGATTATCCCAGCCGACTATTCTGGATATTGGTTGTGGTCCAGGGGCACAAACCCTAGAATTGGCAAGATTAACTGACGGGAATATAGTCGCGATCGATACCCATCAACCCTACCTAGAGTCCCTTCAATCGGCAGCAGCGTCCGGTTTTCTCAACCGGATTACCTGTTTGAACCGCTCCATGTTTGACCTATCTTTTCCCGATGCAACCTTTGACCTGCTATGGGCAGAAGGCTCGATTTATATCATCGGTTTTGAACAAGGATTAAAGCAGTGGCGTCCTTTGATTAAATCTGGCGGATATTTCGGGGTTTCAGAACTGGTTTGGTTGCAGGATAAAGCCCCGAAAATAATTCAAGATTATTGGCAAGAAAACTATCCCGGTATCCGCACCTTAGAGCAGGTATTAAACCTGATTCCTGGGTGTGGATATGACTTAGTTGGGCACTTTACCCTTCCAGAGCAGGCTTGGTGGAACTACTATCTGCCATTGGCTGCCAGAATCAATCGCCTTTGTGCCTTGTACGGCAATGATTCAGAGGCGTTAACTATCTTGGAGAACGAGCAGCGGGAGATTGAAATGTACCGGGAATACCATGATTGCTATGGTTACGAGTTTTTCGTATTGCAAAAAAGAGATTAGGTGATTAGATGCAGTGACAGCGTTCGGGTACATAAACAGCGTTGGAGTACATATTGATAGCTTCAGCCGCCTAGGTAAGGAATTGTGCAGAGCCAGGATTCCCATCTCTAACGCGACCTGGGAAAAAGAGTATAACTCTTCAGCCCTGCCAGCCTCAACCAAATAATGGGAGCCAGAAACCCGGTTTGTTTTTCCGGGTTTCTTGATTGAGGTTTTTATGCCTACCTAATGATTATTTGTCCCGCCACTGGAGCAACTTGATGTAATCCCCCTCAAACCGCTCTCCTTTTAACATGCGGTTCCAGTAAACCCAAGGCAGAACGTGCTTTTTCATCAACCACATTACCCAGCGCTCTTTCACGGGATTGAGAGGAAAACTCGACATCGGGCGGCTGTTGTAACCGTCAAACTCCGCCATCACAGTTTTGTCATAGCCGGTAATTAAAGGACAGCAAGTATAACCGTCATAGTGGCGCTGCAAAGGTGACGACGCCAAAAACGCCAGGACATTTTCTGCTAAAACTGGCGCTTGCTTGCGAATGGCGGCTGCCGTTTTAGAAGTGGGCAGGGAAGAAGCATCTCCAATTCCGAAAACGTTGGGGTAGCGGTTGTGCTGCAGGGTGTCTTTATTTACGTCTACCCAGCCGTAAGGATTATTCGGCACAGCTAGAGGGCTTTCTTTAATAAAATCAGGGGCGCTTTGAGGGGGCGCGACGTGAATCATGTCGTACTTGACGCTGATTTCTTCCACGCGATCGCCTTCCCCCACTCTGTCAAAAATCGCCTCTTTTGTTTCGGATCTGATTTCTTTGAGATTGTGTTTATATTTGACTTCAATCTCCCGCTCTTCAACGACAGCTTCTAAAACTCTGGCATAATCCGGCACTGAAAAAATTTGAGTCCCTGCCGTGAAAAACATCACGTTTGAGCGCTGGCGGACTCCCCATTGGCTGCGGAAGGTATCGTCTGCCATGTACATGATTTTCTGGGGCGCACCGCCGCATTTAATCGGGGTGTTGGGAAAGGTAAACAGGGCATTGCCGCCTTTAAAGTTTTTGATAACTTCCCAAGTATAGGGCGCGTAAAGGGGAGAATAATTGCTCGTGACGCCATCTTTGCCCAGAGATTCTTTCAGACCTTTAATTAAATGCCAATCTATCTGAATGCCGGGGCAAACGATTAAGCAGTCATACTCAACTCGGATGCCTCCCGATGTGAAAACGGCATTGCGATCGGGGTCTAATTTCAGCGCCCGGTCTTGAATCCAAGTCACTCCTTTTGGAATGACATCTTTTTGTTTTTTGGCGGTATCTTGAATTTGAAAGACGCCGCCCCCTGTCATCGTCCAACCGGGTTGGTAGTAGTGCGTCTCCGACGGTTCGATGATGGCGATATCCAGCGATCGCTTGTTATCGAGCAGCAGTGCCGTGCTGGTAATGCCGGCAGCACCGCCACCGATAATCACGATTTGGTGGTGAACTGTTTTGCGGACTTCCGGTTGGGTTTGTGAAACAGCAGTCTGGGCCAGTTGTTGTGCGATCGTTACCATTGTTTCTCAGAAGTGAGCATTTTTACTGAGGGCGATTTGACAAGTGCGGGGCCGAAGCCGTGCCGACTGCGCTGAGTATATGTACTCAAGCTAGGGTTAAAGTTTTTTGCCGCTCTTGTCAAAAGTGGTTTGCTAAACTACTATATAGTGATATAACAGTAAAAGCAAGGGGAAAACTTCTCGACTGGCCCGCACAGTTTTATCTGCCAGATGTGGCCACTGTGATGCCGGGGAGAGACCGCCGTGCTGCGCGATCGGGCTTTGTGCCAGAACGGGACATTGACAACCAACCAACCAACAAGGAGAGAAAACAATGCTGTTCCGCCAACTCTACGACAACGAAACCAGCACCTACACTTATTTAATTGCCGACGAAACCAGCAGAGAAGCGGTGTTAGTCGATCCGGTGCTGGAGCAAGTCGATCGCGATTTGAGACTGCTGCAAGAGTTGGGCTTAACGTTGCGGCACTGCCTGGAAACCCACATTCACGCCGATCACGTCACCGGAACTGGCAAACTGCGGGAATTAACCGGCTGTGAGGGAATTGTACCGGAAAATGCCAGCGCTGCCTGCGCCGATCGCTTTATGAAAGATGGGGAAATTTTGCGGGTTGGCGAGATAGAGATTCAAGCGATCGCCACTTTAGGCCACACCGACAGCCACAATTCTTATCTCGTCAATGGCGATCGAGTTTTAACTGGCGATTCCCTCTTCATCCGGGGGTGCGGGCGCACGGATTTTCAAAGCGGCGATCCGGCGTTAATGTACGAGCACGTCACCCAAAAACTCTTCACTCTGCCAGACGAAACCCTCGTTTATCCCGGTCACGACTACAAAGGACAAACCGTTTCCACGATTGGCGAAGAAAAGCAATACAACCCCCGCTTTCTCGGCAAAGATCGCGCCAGCTTTATCGAACAGATGAACAACCTCAACCTGCCCGATCCCAAGAAAATCGCCGAAGCGGTTCCCGCCAACGAGCGCTGCGGCAAGGTGCCGGCATAGGAAAGATGCCGCAAAAATTATCTCCAGGGCGGTGCGGAGGAAATAAACGCTGCGATCGCTTATTTCCTTCCTCCTTCCAGCCCGCGATCGCGCGCTTTTTTACAGCATTTTCACGCCTTGTCAATTTCACTCCTGAACAAAAATGGCGAGAACCCCCTTGCTTCATGTTTCTCCCGCGATCGGCAAACTCAGCCGATATTTCCCTATTCTCAATTGGGGGCTGCATTACCAACGCGAATATCTGCTCGGAGATGTCACCGCCGGCATTATCGTTGCTAGCTTGTTAATTCCCCAGGGAATGGCTTACGCCATGCTGGCTGGCTTGCCCCCACAAGTAGGACTGTACGCCAGCATTTTACCCCAATTTATCTATCCTTTCTTAGGCACCAGCCGGATGCTCTCAGTTGCACCGGTTGCCGTTGATTCCCTGATGGTTGCTGCGGCAGTCAGCGTTCTCGCCAAAGAAAATACACCGGAGTATTTAGGGCTGGCATTAACTTTAGCCTTTCTTGTCGGAATCCTCGAAATTCTCATGGGAATTTTTCGCCTGGGCTTTTTGGTGAATTTTCTCAGTCAGTCCGTTATTTCTGGATTTATCAGCGCGGCGGCGATTCTCATCGGATTCAGTCAAATTAAACACTTATTTGGACTAAAAATACCCCAAACAGAATCTTTCTTGCAACTCCTCAATTACCTGCTCGAAAAACTTGGAAATACGAACTGGACAACCCTGGCGCTGGGAATAGCTAGTCTTGGCGTCTTGGTGTATTTTAACAAAAAACTGGGCCGACAGCTCAAAAAAATAGGAGTCAGCGAGTCGGCTATTATCCCAATTACCAAAAGCGCTCCTTTAATTGTTGTTATCGCAAGTTCTCTCGCCGTTTGGCTGTTTCAGTTAGATAAAATAGCGGGAGTGAAAGTCGTGGGAGAAATCCCTCAAGGATTGCCGGGACTTAGCTTTCCTATCTTTAACCTCCAGACTTTTGAATCTTTATTGCCGACAGCTCTGGCGATTAGCTTTGTCGGATTTATGGAAGCTTTTGCTGTCGGCACTTTTTTGGCCAGCAAAAAACGGCAAAAACTAGATGCGAATCAGGAATTTATTGCTTTGGGTGCGGCGAATGTCGGCGCTGCTTTCACGGGTGGCTATCCCGTCACGGGCGGGTTGAGCCGATCGGTGGTTAATTTTTCAGCGGGCGCTAATACGGGGCTGGCATCGATTATTACAGCTTTGACGATCGCGCTCACCGTGATGTTTCTCACGCCGCTATTTTATTTTCTACCCCAAACCAGTTTGGCGGCGGTGATTTTAGTGGCGGTGGCGAATTTGCTGGATTTTGCGACGCTCAAACGCCTGTGGGGTTATGACAAAGCCGACGCGATCGCCTGGTGTGCGGCATTTGTGGCGGTACTGCTCACCAGTGTCGAAAAAGGAATTATTATCGGTGCGGTGATTTCTTTGGCGCTGCACCTGTGGCGCACCAGCAAACCGCATATTGCCGTTGTGGGGCGCGTGGGCGAAACAGAACATTTCCGCAACGTGCTGCGCCACCCGGTAAAAACCTGCCCTCATGTTTTAGCCATTCGGGTTGATGAAAGTCTTTACTTTGTCAATGCCAAATACTTGCAAAACTACGTTTTAAAAACGGTTGCCAATAACTCGCAAGTGAAGCATTTAGTTTTAGTTTGCAGCGCTGTCAATCAGATTGACGGGAGCGCGTTGGAAACTTTGCAAAGTTTAATCGCCGATTTAAAAGCAATGGGGGTAGAATTTTACCTGTCAGAAGTAAAAGGGCCAGTGCTGGACAAATTGGAAAAGGTGGGGTTTGTGGAAGTCCTGGGAAGCGATCGCATTTTCTTAAGCACAGATCGAGCCATGCGCTACTTAGAATGCACTTAATACAGTCAGGTCAAGCGATTTAAAAATTTCTGTTGCGGTTTCAGCTCCGGCGCGAAGAAACCGCAACGAAAGTTTTAAGGCGAACTGCTTTCCTCTCTCGGATATGTCGGCTGTGGAATTGGCTCTACCAAGGACAGCCCCAGCGCTTGTATCCCCCAGCGCTCGAACCAAGGAACGGATAAACCCCAGCGCATTTTTGCTAAGAAAAATTTCTCAAACGCAGTTTTGCCCCAGCTCACCCAGCGCCCTTCCAGGGCGATCGCTTTTCTGCGCGTTCCCGTCACCGGATCGGGCAAAACAGGAGCGGCAACAAAGGCAATGCCTGAATCGCCAAAATCAGCCAAACAAATCGCTTCTAAAGTAGGGGAGACTGCAGGTGCAGAAATCTCACCCAGCTTGAGGGCGATATTGTGGGCGGCGGCGATTCCCATTGCTTCTGTCATTTGGCCGGTTTTGGGAACGCCCACGGGAATCGGTGTTTGTTCTGGCTGCCCGATCTCCACCACCACCCCGGCAGCGTAAAGAGACTCAAATTCAGGATGTTGTCCGGTTGGCAGCACTGGCAAAAAGCCTTTTTCATCCGTCAACCCGGCGACTTGGCGCGCGAAAGCCGGCCCCCGGAACGGCGGCACCAGCATCGCGTAGCCAAAGGGGAAAGTCTGACCGGTTGCTAATGCGATTTGGCTGGGAGAAATGGACGCGATCGCAGCATTGTCTGCGAGTTCGATTTCTCGGCTGGCGAGCAACTTCTTCACTAATTCGGCAGAATTTGACATGCTGCCGATTCCTAAATGACCGGCGTAGGGTTCTGGCGTTATCAACGCAATCGGTACTTTTTCCCGCAGTCGGTGCCGCCGCAAAACACTATCGGCTAACAGGGCAAATTCATAAATCGGCCCAAAACAACTGGCCCCCGGCACCGCACCCACAATTAGCGGCCCGGGATTTTGCAGAAATTCCGCCCACGCCTGACGGGCGATTTCGGCGTGGTGGGGGTTGCAAACTGAGTGAGTATAACCGCCTTCTGGTCCCAGTCCCGGCACCGCATCTAACGCGAGTTCTGCGCCTGTGGCGATGACTGCAAAATCATAGGCAATCGTTGTTTCTCCGACCGTTAACTGTCGTTTTTCTGGGTTGATTTCCGTGACCCGCCCCATCACCCACTCAATGCCGCGCCCGCTGACGGCTTTCTCGATATCTACCTGAATTTGCAATAGCTGAGTCAAGCCCAGCGCCACCCACGGCAGGGAGGGAATAAAGGTAAATTTTGGGGTATCGGAAATGAGCGTGACGCGGTGAAAGTGGGGAAGCAAGTGCCGCAGTTCGTATGCGGTTGGCAGTCCGCCAATTCCAGCGCCAATAACCACAATATTAGCCATTTTTTGCAAAAAACCTCGCTATTTTTTGAAGGGGTTTTGTCTGGTAATGGGTAATGGGTAATGGCTTATATTCTTCTCTAGCGGTTCTATTTGAAAAGCGAACGGCTGGACTGAGAAAACCGGGTTGTTCGAGAAACTGGGTTTGTGAAGTTTCAAGACTCAAATAGAAATGCTATACGTCAGTAACACATAACCCCGCCCGATGCCAGGGATGCCCGTGCCCCATTACCAAACTAAAACACATCCAGAGAATTTCTAGAACTCTCTGGATGCACTTTATCAAAAAGTTGCTATTGTTAAATTACTGATACTGCTCAGAGATTTTTCCCTTCATACTGAATCAATGCCCACCGGGCGCGCGCCTGCTTTCGATCGGGCGATCGCTCCCCCTGCGGCTACGCTAGGGCTGTATATTGCAAAGGCTGCAGGCATTCCAACGCCCAGATCTCCAGTCCATCTAGCTTGTAACCGCTATAAGTCACTCCCTCACAAGGGTGCCACTCGTATACTGGAGCGCTTCCTTCCTCGTGTTCCTCTGCCGTGACGACTAGATATCTCAGACTTTCTTTCTGGGAGACTAGCATCACGGGTATTTCTTCTCCGGCTGGCGAGAGCAGTAAGTGAGTGGGCTTAAAAACAGTCATCTCTGATTCCTTTACAAAGCTTAATAATTATACGATCGACTCGGCGGGGAAGTTCCCCTTCACTTTTATAAGAATGACCGATTCTCTGGCAGAGCTCGGTGATGCAACGTTCTCAAAAAGGTGATACTTTGTTGGCCGTGAATGCGATCGCAATCCTTGACAAAATAAAAGCTATATGCTTATCGCCAGTGAGGCATCGCCCCCAGCGGGAAGGCTAAATTTGTCGGTCGAGCCACTCCAAAACGCGATTCCACGCCCACCAGCGATCGCGATCGCCCCATTGGCGCTGGCAAGCTTTGCTGCTGATATAGCCGACGTGCCCGCCGTACTGCGTCAACATCAAAGCGATCGCCGGATTGGCGGCACAAGCAGATTGCAACTCGGGCACCAGGGCGGGCTCGAACAGGGGATCGTCGGCGGCGTATAAGATGAGGGTCGGTTTTTGCAGAACCGGCAAAATGTGCAGAGCGCTGCTGGCGTCGTAATAGGCTTCTACGGAAGGAAAACCCAAGCGCCCGATGACGAGTTCGTTATCGAAGCCCCAAATGCTGTTAGTCCGGGCGATCGCCTCTGGATCGATGGCATCCGGGTGAGCTGCGTGCAAGCGCCGCGCCAGTTTTTTCAACTCTCGGGCGATCGCCCGCTCCAAATGCTTTCCCCAAGGATGTTTCACTAAATAAGAGAGAGAACGGTTGGAATCCAGACTCGGACAAATCACCGCACCTCCGCCGAGATCGGTTGGCTCTAGCCCCAGCTCCTCGATCAGTTGCGCATCCTGTGCCGCCTTCACGCCCCACAGCGCCAGTTGCCCTCCCAGAGAGAACCCCGCAAACCAGAAAGGAGCCGGACAGCCCATTGCCTTGGCTTTGGCGGCAATGCGGACAAAATCTTCGCCTTCGTACAACCCATCGGACGTCAGCGTCGGAGACAAGAGGGCTGTTTTTCCGTGCGCCCGCCAGTCAAAAATCACCACTGCATGACCTCGGGCAAATGCCTTGCGTCCCAGAAGCCTGAGAAACCACTGATTGTCCAGATCTCCGGTAATCCCATAAGTGGCCACGATCGTGCTGCGGGGATTTTCGGGAACGGCCACGAGGCCAAAAATCGGCACGCCGCCCGCACCGATAAAGATGGTTTCTCGGTAAGGCGGCTCGGGATCGGCGACTGTTTGCTCCCACTTGCGGCTGGCTCTGAGCGCCGAGAACAGCGTCATCGCCAGACCGTTTTTCAGTAAAAAAGGCGGATGGTAAGCAGGATAAGCCACAGCCCCTCACATAAATAATTCTTAATGAACTTTGCCATTAACTATGATACCCTCTCGTGCATTTAAGTTACTCATTGGTGGAGCTTGGTAAAAAACTGTCCCCCCCTCTCCCCCTCTCCCCCTCCCCCCCTCCCCCCCTCCCCCCCCCCCCCCTCCCCCCCCCCCCCCCCC
>CAYOOD010000139.1:0-17087 GCA_964405435.1 uncultured bacterium | reverse complement strand
CTCCGGGATATATAAAAAAATGTAACAATACTAAGTTAGCCAACTTGGTATAAATTAAATGCGACACATCGGCACCGGAAGCGGTGAGGGAGGGGCACGGCAACTTTCTGAGGGCGGGATCGGGATTGCGGGAGGCGCTTGTTAAAAAAAAATGCCATCGTTGTGCTGGCGTGTCAAGCACGAGCGCGAGTCGCGATCGCGGCGCTCCACCTAGGGACGGCGGAGGGTTCGAGGCGTTGGTTTTGACTGTTCAAAAAAGTCAGCATTCACCGGGAATTCGGAACTGACTCGGGCGGGGAGAGCAACCGTGAAAGTAGAACCGACGCCCACCTGACTCTCAACCCCGATCGCGCCGCCCATCATCTGACAGAACCGCTCGCCGATCGCCAATCCCAGACCGGTGCCGCCATATTGGCGCGTGGTGGAGGTATCCGCCTGCGCGAAGGGCTGGAAAATATGCTCGATCTGTTCTGGGGGAATGCCGATGCCGGTGTCGGAAACGGTGAAAGTGATGAAGGATTGGCCGGCATCAGGGGCGATCGCTGCAGGGAGACTGTCCCCGGCTGCCTCTGTGCGGCTGGCGCTGAACCGGATCTGGCCCCCTGACGTGAATTTAGCCGCGTTGCCGAGCAGGTTGAGGAGAATTTGCCGGACTTTAGTGAGGTCGGCGTGCAGGGTGCCGAGGTTGGCGTCGCAAGAGATTTCTAAAGTGTTGCCGTTTTTCTCGACCAGGGGCTGGCAGATTTGCGCCACCTCCTCAACCACCGCGCGGACGTCGAAACTCTCCAAATAAACACCCATCCGTCCCGCTTCGATTTTAGAAATGTCGAGAATGTCGTTAATAATGGCGAGCAGGTGCTTGCCGGCAGCGCGAATTTTTTCTAAATCGGGGACGAAATCCGCACAGTCGAGATCGAGGGCTTCTTCTTGAAGTATCTCGCTGTAACCGATAATGGCGTTGAGGGGCGTGCGCAGCTCGTGGCTCATATTGGCGAGAAAAGCGCTCTTGGCTTGGCTGGCAGCCTCGGCGGCTTCTTTGGCTTGCTGCAAATTTTCTTCAGCCTGCTTGCGTTCGAGTTCGGAGGCAGCCCGCATGGCGAAGATTTGCAGCATAGAGGCGGCGAGCTGCGGGTTGTCCAGCGGTTGGCTGTGGAGGACGGATAGCAAGCCGAGAAGCTTGCCGTTGCAGTCTAAAAGTCGGGTGCTCAAGTAGCTTTCGATTTGGCGATCGCGCAGCCACGGATCGCGGGGAAATCGCTGTTGAATGCCTTGGGGGCAGGAAAACAGGCCGCTGGCCACCACCCGTTCCGAGGGGGTGTCGGCTAAATCGTACTCGAAATTATCGGCAATTTCGCCGCGATCGCAAACGGCAATCGTCCGGGCGCGGTTTTCGCCAGCCAATTCGCCGATAAAGGCGCAGTCCACCGCCAGGGTTTTGGCCAGGTATTGCACCAGCGATCGGAAAAAAGCTTCCCCGGTTGCTGCCGACACTCCCTCAGCGATATTGCGCAGCGTCACCTCGGCACGCTTGCGCTCGGTGATGTCGCGCTTGACGCTCAGCAGGCACGGTTGCGCGCCGAGGTTGACGATCTCGGCAGAAATCAGTCCGACTCGGATTTCGCCTGACTTGATGCGGAACTGAAATTCGTGATTCCTGACGGCTTCCTGAGAGGAAAGCGCCTGCAAAATCTGGTTGCGATCTTCTGGATTGACCCAGATATTGAGTTCGCTGACGGTTTTACCGATGACTTCTTCCCGCCCGTATCCAGTAATGCTCAGAAAAGACTCGTTCACCTCGATAAAGCGTCCTTCTGGAATCGTACTGATCGCGATGGCATCGGGGCTGGCGCGAAAGGCTTTGGAGAATTTTTCTTCAGAAAGCCGCAGCGCTTCTGTCACTTGCTTGCGATCGCTGATATCGGTTTGCGAACCAGCGAGGCGATAGGCTTTTCCCTGCGCGTCCCTGACTGCCAATCCCCGCACGAGAAACCACCGATAGCTGCCATCTCGGTGAGTCATGCGATATTCGGTTTCCAAATGGGGAGTTTCTCCAGCCAGATGCTGCGCGATCTCGCGTTTCACTCGTGCAATTTCTTCGGGATGGACTCGCGAAAACCACTCCTCCAAATCGTGGCCGATTTCCTGCTCTTCCCAACCCAGCATCGCTTTCCAGCGGGGAGAAAAATAAATTTCTTCCGTCAACAAATTCCAATCCCACAACCCGTCTGCTGCCCCGGCAACCGCCAGGGCGTAGCGTTCTTCCGATTCGCGCAGCGCCGCTGTCGCCTCCTCAACGGCTAAGTGCAGTCGCATGGGATCGCGCACTAATTTAAACACCAACATGCCGGTCGATAAAGCCAGCAATCCCCCGCCGATTCGCAACCACCAGTAAATCCAACTGCCTGCAGACCAACCGCTGACCGGGATTGCTGCCAACTGCCAGGAGCCGTTGGGCAAAGAAACGTCTACGATAACGGGTTTTTGTTGGAAAATTGTTTTGTCGCCAAAGAAGACGGCTCCTGCCGCGCCCAAGCCATCCGTGCCCCGCAGGGCGTATTGTATCTCAGCGCTGGCATCGAAAAGTCCGGCTTCTCGAAACACCACATCGCGATCGATGACGGTGGAGGCTTGCCCCCAGTATTTCCCACTTCCAGGCGGCTTGCCTTTCGGCGTCAGAAAGATTGCCGTGTTGCCGATCAAACCCGCTCCCCCCTGCACCAGATCGATCGGCCCAGTAATGACGGTTTTTCTGGACGTAATTGCTTTTTGGACTGTCTGCCGCTGTTGCGGGCGCTTTAACAGTTCGAGTCCGAGTGCCTCTTCATTGCCCTCTAGCGGGTAAATGTGACTCACTACCGAGTCTTTCGCCAAACCGATGTTTCTGATGCCGCTTTTCTGCGCCATCAAAATTCTGGCTAGGGTTTGGAATTCTTCTGGCGTGATGTCTGGATGGGCGGAGACGTAAGCGGCTAGACCGGTTGCGAGAAATAGCCGCGAGTTGAGCGCTCCTTCCAGCCGATCTTGAATTGCGGTGAGTTGGTGAAGGACGTCGGTGCGATTTTTTTGCTGCAGTCGCTGCTTTTCGGAGCGCTCGATCGTGCCAACGGCAGCCAGTACCAGCCCTGCGGCTGAGAGGGCTGCCAGACAAGCGCAAAAATGAAGTTTAATGACCTTCTGCCATTGCTGCGAGTTCCCTACTTTTTCTGAAAAGGGCAGGAATCGCCTAAATTTTTGTTGGCGGGAAAGCGAGGGGGGTACAAGTCGCGATCGCATAACCGTCTCATCCCTAAAAAATCAGTCTACAGCGCTCGTGCTTGGCACTCAAGCAAGCGGTTTGTCGCTTTTTTCCTAGAGCTGGAGCCCGAGGCGCTGCGACCGGCACCGCTATAATTTGGATGGGCGCGTTTCTACTTTAGCTCGCTTGCTTAAAATCTCGGCACCTGCTGCCCAAAAAGGCGATCGCTTTGAAACCCCTGCTTTTTGTACGGCTTAAAGTTCGGAGCGGTACGGGGCTCTACTGTGCAAATTGTTTGTCTCGTTGTTTGCGTTTGCCTTGGTTTCGTTCGCGATCGCTGGCACCTGCATGGTAAAAGTAGAACCCTTGCCCGGTTCGCTCTCGACGCGAATATAACCGCCCATCATCTCACAGAATTTCTGAGCGATCGCCAAACCCAAGCCGGTGCCGCCGTATCGGCGCGTGGTGGAGGCATCCGCCTGGGTAAATGCCTCAAAAATATGCTTTTGCTGCTCCGGTGTCATGCCGATTCCCGTGTCGGTGACGGTGAAGGTGATGAAAGATTGAGCCGCAGGAGCGATCGATTTCTCCTGTTCATGTCGGCTGACGTCGAGCCGAATCGTGCCCCTTTCCGTGAACTTCGCGGCATTGCTCAGCAGGTTGAGCAGGTTTTGCCGCACCTTTGTCATGTCGGCGTGCATGAAGCCGATATCGCTAGGACAGTTAATTTCCAAAGTATTGCCGTTTTTTTGCACCAGAGGCAGCACGGTACTGGCAACCTCCTGAATCAAACTGGCTATCTCAAAAGTTTCCAGGTGCAGTTCCATCCGCCCTGCCTCGATTTTCGAGATATCGAGAATATCGCTAATTAAAGAAAGCAGGTGTTTGCCCGCCGCCCGAATCTTCTCCAAGTCCGGGACAATATCTTCGAGCCCCAAATCGGCAGCATCTTCTTGCAATATTTCGCTGTAGCCGATGATTGCATTCAAAGGGGTGCGCAATTCGTGGCTCATATTCGCCAGGAAGGTGCTTTTCGACTGGTTGGCAGCCTCGGCTGATTCTTTCGCAGTTCTCAATTCCGCTGTTGCTTCCTGAACCGCTCCTTCCAGTCGATTGTGTTCTTCGACCACTCGGTCGGCTAGGGTATTAAATACTTTTGCTAAAACCCCTATTTCATTTTTATTGATGTTTTTTATTGCATAATTTTCCAGCTCTAAATACTTGCCTTCTGCCACTAAAATGCCCATTGCTTGAACGGCGCGGGTGGTTTGCATTAAAGGGCTTATTAATTGACGATTGACAATTAAATAAGCCGCAAAGATAACAATTAATATGGTGGCAACTATGTAAAAAATCAACAACTGAATGATGCTGGAAGCGACCAAGGCGGCTTCAGAGAGAGGCTTGACAATTGCCAATTTCCAATAAGAATCGGGAACGTGAAATAAAAATACCTGAGATCTTTCTTTTAGCAGCCAGTCATCAGAAATTTCAAAACTTTGATAAAGGTAAGTGTTGCGCTTGTTTATTTGTGCCAGTGGATCGACAATGACGGCATTGATTAACTCGGCTTCATCTCGATTGATTTGATAGCTGTCTGCATCAATGTTTTCAATAATTTGTTTTCGATCGCCTGCCTGCTGCTTGGCTCGGTTTAAAATTGTTTGGCTCATGTCTTCTACAGCGCGGGCGATCGGCTCGAATAAAGGTTCTTTTTTGGCAAACTCAGAAGCCAACATAAATTCTTCTGTTTTTTGGCCTTTATTATCTTTGCCGAAATGCTTAACTGCAGAAGGATTGGGGAAAGAAATAAATTTATTATTTCTATCTAAAATAAAAATATATCCGCCAGTTTGCTTGCGCCAGGATTCGGCAAAATCGTGCAATCCTTCTAATTTCAAGTCAATTGTAGCCGTGCCTGTAAATTGTTGCGATTTAAACGTGGCTACCGTACAAGTGACCATCGGTTGGTAGGAGTAAGGGTCCATATAAGAACGGCTCCAAAAACACCGTCCTGGCTGGGAATAGCGGACGACGACATACCACTCCTCGTGGTGATATCCCGGCCCCGGTTGGTTGTAGTCGTCGTAATATTGTAAGACGCCTTTGGCGTCTCTCCCCCAAAAAAAACTTCTCCTTGCTAACTTCGGGTCAAAGGCATGAGGTTCGGGCCATATTCCTCCGCCAGCAACGGCCCGATCCCCCTGAAAATTGATAATTTCGGGAATGATTTGTTTGAAGGTTTTTTCGGATTTGGGCAAAGTTTCGGCGATCGCCCCTAATGAACGGGCGAGAGCGGCGATTTCCTGAGATCGAGCCTGCAAGTGAGAAACTGCATTGTTGCCAGTTTGTTCGGTCAATCGAGAGGATTCTGCCAAAACCATTTGCTGTCCTTTGGTCTTCATCACTAGGACAATACCAAATACTAACCAGAGCAGCAGCAAGACGGAACCGAGGGTTCCTTGAAAAATCAGGCTCTGATACCACTTGACTTTAGGAGTTTCCATGTGGAAGGCAATCCGCGATAAAGAGAGGGGGAGAGGGGGAGAAAGGGAGAGGGGGAGAAAGGAATTGACGATGGGAGGAAAAGAAAAAAGCAGATTTTTGGTTTTTTGTAGTTGGCATTTTAGCTGCCAGGTTTGACGGGTGATTTTTCAGGATTTAGGGTTCGCTGGCGGCGTTTCTTTGCACGGCGGCGAATACGAGATCGCGAACTTCGCTCAAGAGTTGCTCGCGGCTCATGGCTCCTTTTTGGAGAACCTGCTGCACGCTGCGATCGAGCAATTGGCGATCGCGTTCTGTCAGATCCATTGCCGTGACGACGATGATGGGAATCGATCGCGTCTGCGGGCGGTTGCGAAGCTGGGCAATCACCTCGAATCCATCCATCTGCGGCATCATCAAATCCAGCACGATCGCCTCGGGAAAGGCAGGAGCGGGCTGGCTTTCTCGACGGGCGGCGAAATCTTTCCCGAAGGCGCGATCGAGAGCCGCCCGCCCATTTTCGGCTTCGATGACCTGCCATCCCTCTTTTTCCAGCATCCGCCGCAGCATCTCGCGAGTTGGAGCGTCGTCTTCTACGACTAAAATGCGCCCGCTGGGGCGGTATCGGCGCAGCACCGTCACGAGGCGATCGCGATCGATGGGTTTGGCTAAATAGTCCGACGCCCCCACGGCAAAACCGACATTCTTGTCGTCCAGAATCGTCGCCACGATCGCGGGAATGTCCGCCAATTCGGGGTCGGTTTTGAGGGCATTCAGCACTGCCCAGCCATTCAATCCCTGCATGAGCACGTCTAAAATTATTGCGTCCGGGTGCAATTCCCGCGCCAGTTTCAGCCCCTCCTCGCCCGTCGCTGCCACTGCCACCCGAAACCCTTCTTTCGACAGGCGGCGCTCGATGAGTTCTCGCACGGCGACATCTTCGTCGATTGCCAGCACGAGGGGAGAATGCGACGCTTTCAGGTTGGCGCGGGGGCTCGGCGAAGGTTCTGTATTTTTTCCGCGTTCCGGCTCTTCTTCTGACTCGGAAGCGGCAGGCAGGCGGATGGTGAAGGTAGAGCCCTTGCCCAGTTGGCTCTCAACGAGTATGTCGCCCCCCATCATCTGACAAAAGTGGCGGCTGATTGCCAATCCCAAACCGGTGCCGCCATATTTGCGCGTGGTGGAGGCATCCGCCTGGGTGAAGGGTTGGAATAGTTTTTCGAGCTGTTCTGGCGTCATGCCGATGCCGGTGTCGCTGACAGAAAAAAGAATGTTACTTTCTGAGGCGCTCTGGTTTAAAGTCACTTCTAAAGTAATTTTTCCCTTTTCCGTAAACTTGGCGGCGTTGCTGAGCAAGTTAAAAAGTGCCTGACGCACTTTAGTGAGGTCGGCGTGCAGGCTGCCGAGATTGGGGTTGCAGCGGACTTCTAGGGTATTGCCGTTTTTTTCGACTAAGGGCTGAACGGTGGCGGAAACTTCGACAATCAACCCGGGCACGTCGAATGTCTCGCAGTAAAGTTCCATCCGCCCTGCTTCGATTTTGGAAATGTCGAGAATGTCGTTGATGAGGGCGAGCTGGTGTTTGCCGGCGGCGCGAATTTTTTCCAAGTCGGGGACGAGTTCTTCGTATCCCAAATCGGCAGCATCTTCTTGGAGGATTTCGCTGTAGCCGATAATCGCATTCAGGGGCGTGCGCAGTTCGTGGCTCATGTTGGCGAGGAAGGTGCTTTTGGCGCGGTTGGCTGCTTCGGCGACTTCTTTGGCTTGGCGCAATTCTTCCCGTGCCTGCTTGGCGTGACTGATGTCTTCAACTATGCCTTCATAGTAGAGGGTTGCGCCGCGATCGTCGCGAACCGCGCGAGCATTCTCTGATATCCAGATTGCGCTGCCATCTGTGCGGTAAACTTGAGACTCAAACCCCGATACGGCGTTTTTTGAGGCGATCGCGGCTTTGAATTCTTCCCAGCGATTCGGGTTGGCGTACAACTGTCGGCTCGCATCTGTCAGTTGTGCTTTCAGTTGGGCGGGTGAGGCGTAGCCGTAGATGCGGGCGAGGGCGGGATTGGCGCTGATGTAGCGCCCGTCTGGCGTCCGCTGGTAGATGCCATCGACGGCATTTTCAAAGATGCTGCGATATTTTTGCTCGGCGCGATCGAGTCCTTCTTCAGCTTTGCGGCGCTGGGCTAAGGTGCGGTTAAAGGCGATCGTCGCGTAAATGACGGCGAGGGCGACGAGGACGGCAAACGCCTGCACTTGATATTTTTTCTCGGATAAATTCTCGACGCGCGTTTCTAATAATTTATCGAGGGCTGGCGAGAACATGTCGTACAGCCTCAATTGAGCTGCGATCGCCTGCGTTCCCAATAGGGGCAATTCCGCCCCTTGAATTTTACTTCCCTTCGCCGCCAGTATTTTTCCATCGAGCGTTCCTAAAAATTTATCGATCGCTTCCAGATTTTTCTCCGTTTTTTTTCTTAATTGCCGTTTGACTTTGGGATTTTCTCTAAAAGAAATTTGCATTCCCCTACTGATATCGTCAATTGGCGGTTTTATCAAACTATATAAAACTATCAACTGAGCTTTTTCATTGGCTGTGATGCTTTGGCGGGATACAACCCCTTCAACCAGCGAGTTTGCCTGGGCTGTTTTTTCAACCGTCAAGGGTAGTTTGCTCACCACGGCATCCATCAGATAATAACTGTCAAGAGCCGGATCGAGTCTCAGGTTTGAGTTGTCCCCTACATGGGCCATTAGGGAAATAATATCTGCAATAATCTCCGTTTGTCCGGCTATGAATTTTTCAGAATTGATAGGGAGCAATTGCATTTTTAAATTGTCCCACTTGGCCGATATCGCCCTCCATTTATTATGACTGTTTAAAACAACTCCCAATTCGCGATCGACAGCCTCGGCAGCAGCAAAATTTGATTCTAACCGGAAGAAAGTACATAAATTGACGGAGGTCTTATCGGTCGCGATCGATCGCCTACCTAAATCCCTGCATTTGATAAAACTCTCTAATACTTCTCGCAATCTGTCGTTATACTGGAGCCCCAATCTTTCTTTTCTGGCCAAATCAATTCTGACATTAATTTCAGAAATGAGCTGATAGACGACCAAAGTAAAGGGTAAAATAAAGAGCAACGCAAAGCCTAATAGTCTAGCTTTTTCGGTAGGTTGTTTGCGCCGTTGTTTTATCATGGGTACAGTCTCCTGTTGTTCCGGTCGATCGCGCTTTGAGCCCTTCACTTCTGTTGAAGACAGCTCGGACTGTCAGCAGTGCGCGTGAAGCCGCGCAAATGCCCAGTCCGAAAGTGCCCGCTCAGCCTGGAGAGGCATTGCTCGTACTCCAAAGCCCCCTGTTGCAGGCTGAGTCGGTTCGCCGCTCCTAGAGAAGGAGATCCGAGCTTATACACAGGAGTAGGGACGAGATCCGCCCTTTCTACTCTCTATTATTTCCCAATTTAAGCAAACTCTACCGAGCGACATCCGGAGGGTAGCAGAAATTAAATTGCGACTCTGGCAGCACCAAGCGAAAATTAAAAAGGCAAAAGAAACGAGAAAACATCTGTTTCTTTCGCCTTTGCAAGTGTGAGAACCCGCGCCTTGCCGTTAAACAGGCAAATCGAGGCGGGGGTTGAAGGTTTCTATTTGACGGAGCTTTTCATACAATTCCCGTTCTTGGGAACTCAACTCTTTCGGAACGACTATTTGAATTTCCACCAACTGATCGCCGCGTGAAGCGGAGCTATCCCGAAGGGAATCGCCGCTGGGGCTGGGATAGCCCTTGCCTCCCAGGCGCAGGCGCTGCCCCGATCGCACCCCAGAGGGCACCCGCATTTTCACTAAACCGTCGAGAGTCGGCACCTCTATCATCCCCCCCAGCACCGCCTCGCTGGGAGTCAGGGGCACCTGACAGGCGACGTCAGCACCTTCTACCCGAAAAAAAGGATGGGGCTCTACGGTAATTTTCAAGTACAAGTCTCCGCCGCCGATGCCTTGACCCTTCAAGCGGATGCGCTGACCGGTCACCATCCCCGGGGGCATTGTCACTTCGAGCGATCGCCCGTCTTCGAGGCGAATCCGCTCATTGCCGCCGCGATAAGCCTTTTCCAGGGGCAAACTCAGGCGCGCCTCCACATCGCGGCGGCTCGATCGAGGGCCAACCGTATAAGTGTTTTTCGTCGTTCCGGGACGGAAAGATTCGCGGGAATCCGTTCGCAAGCGCGTCCCCGGCGGCGGAGCGGCTGGGCCGGAGTTGGGCCTTTTGTTCAGCAGGTGGTCGATGAAACTGTCGAAATCCGCAAACTGGTCGTACCTCGGTTCTTCCGTCGAAGTACGTCCGTTGGTGGCGCGACCGTTCCAAGTTTTTGCCGCCGTGGAGCGTCCCCCCCTTGCCCCCTGAAAACCGGGCTGCTTCCAGTAGCGGCTGAATTGGTCGTATTCCGCCCGCTTGCTCGGATCGGAGAGGATGTCGTAAGCCTCCCCAATCTCCTTAAATTTTTCCTCTGCCGCCTTATTTCCCGGATTCAAATCGGGGTGATACTGGCGAGCCAGTCGCCGGTAGACCTTTTTAATCTCATCGTTGGTGGCATCTCTGGGAACTCCCAGAATCTCGTAGTAGTTCCGAAAGTTCTGCATAAAAGTATAAAGTTTGAAGTGTGAAGTGATAAGAGAAAACGGACAAGGATACAATGAAAGACTGCTGATTGCTGAGTGCTGAGTGCTGAGTTTTGAGGGATTAGTTTTGAGGGATGAGTGCAAGAGAATTGAATTTTGTATGGGTCACTTAACACTCTTTTACTTAACACTCAACACTCAACGCACTACCCCCTCAGCACTCAGCACTTTCTACTCAGCACTTCCGAAAATAAATCACTTCATCCTTCATCCTTTATCCTTCGATTAGAACCAGTCCTCATCGTCGTCATCCCATTCATCATCCTTGGCATTTGTCCGAGGCAGGCGGGAGGAGCTTCTCCCATAGCGATCGGAGCTCAAGCGCTCCGAGGGGCGGCTCTCTCCGGAGAAAGTGCGCCGCACCGAATCAAAGAAATTATCCTCTTCATCCTCGCGGGCATACTGATAAACCTCCCGACTCAATTCGTAGAGGGCATCTTGCAGTTGAGAACTGGCCAGATCGACGACCCGCTCGTCGCCACGGGCTACGGCGTCCCGCAATTCTCGGATGAGGTTTTCGATGCGATTGCGGCTGCTCTGAGCAAATTGCATCCCGTAATCGAGAGCGACTTCTCGCAGTTGCCGTTCTGCTTGATACGCCAAAGCTTCGGCGCGATTGCGCTTTTCCACCCGTTCTCGGCGCAGTCGATCCTCGCGGGCAAATTGCTCGGCATCTCGAATCATGCGCTTGACTTCCGATTCACTCAGAGTGGAAGCGCCGGTGACGGTGATGCCCTGTTCCCTGCCGGTGGTTTTGTCAAGGGCGGTGACTTGCAAAATGCCGTTGGAATCAATATCAAAGGATACCTGAATTTGGGGGACACCTCTAGGGGCTGGCGGGATGCCGTTCAATTTGAACCGTCCCAGAGATTTGTTATCTGCCGCCATCTCCCGTTCCCCTTGGACGACGTGAACTTCTACGAGGGTTTGATTATTTTCGGCGGTGGAAAAGATGTCAGAGCGGCGCACGGGGATGGTGGTATTGCGGGGGATGAGCTTTTTCATAATCCCGCCTGCGGTTTCCAGTCCGAGGGAAAGGGGCGTCACGTCCAGCAGCAGCACGTCTCTGACGCTGCCTTGGAGGATTCCAGCTTGGACGGCGGCTCCGACGGCGACGACTTCATCGGGATTGACGTTTTCATTGGGTTCTTTGTCGATCAAGCTGCGCACGAGCTGTTTCACCATTGGGATGCGCGTCGAGCCGCCGACGAGGACTACTTCGTCGATCTGTTTGGGACTGAGGTTGGCATCGGCGAGGGCTTGCTTGACGGGGGCGCGCAGTCGCCCGATCAAGTCGCCGCAGAGCCCTTCAAACTGGGCTCTCGTCATTCGGGTTTCGACGTGCTTGGGGCCATCTTCGGTGGCGGTGATGAAGGGCAAGTTGATTTCGGTGACTTGCACGCCGCTGAGTTCGATTTTGGCTTTTTCGGCGGCTTCCATCAGGCGCTGCAAAGCTTGGCGATCGCGCCGCAAGTCCACTCCTTCTTCTTCCAGAAATTGCTCTGCCAGCCAATCCACTATTTTTTTGTCGAAGTCATTCCCGCCCAACTGGGTGTCCCCGCTGGTGGCTCTGACTTCAAACACGCCGTCTCCGACATCCAAGATCGAAACGTCAAAGGTGCCGCCCCCCAAGTCAAACACCAGGATCGTCTCATTTTGCTTGCGATCCAAGCCATACGCCAAGGAGGCGGCGGTGGGCTCGTTGAGAATCCGCTTGACTTCCAGACCGGCAATCCGACCGGCATCCCGCGTCGCCTGTCGCTGGGAGTCGTTGAAGTATGCGGGTACGGTAATCACCGCGCCCGTCACCGGTTCGCCCAGGTAGCGGCTGGCTTCGTCTGCGAGTTTGCGCAGCACCATTGCCGAAACTTCTTCTGGGGCAAATTCTTTACTGAGGCGGGGACACTTGATTTTGACGTTGCCTTCTTCATCCCGGCGGATGGTGTAGGGCACGCGCTTGGAAGCGGGCGAGAGTTCGGCATATTTTCGACCGATAAACCGCTTGACCCCATAAAAGGTATTCTGGGGATTGAGGACGGCTTGGCGTCGGGCCAACTGTCCGACGAGTTGTTCGCCGTCTTTGCTGAAGCTAACGACCGAGGGGGTTGTCCGCATGCCTTCTGAATTGGCAATCACCACTGGTTTGCCGCCCTCCATGACAGCTACCACTGAGTTGGTTGTCCCCAGGTCAATGCCGACTACCTTTCCCATGCGTTAGTTTTCTCCGTAACTGCAACTGTAGTAAAGCGATCGATAGTAATTTTCTTAACCCAGATCGAGACATCGCGATAGAAGCTGACAACTGACATGCTACAGCTTTCGGCTGCGCTTGACGGTAGCCCGCAAGCTGCCGCGAGTCAGGAGAGTTGCTTGCTGACCTTATTGTATCTTGCTGGTGGGGCGACTCCAGATGGCCAACTTTTGCGGTTCTGGAGGGGGCCGCCGGTACGTTTGGGACGGGCGGCAGGTGGCCGCGTGAAGCGGAGCTATCCTGCAGGCGCTTCGCTTTTCACCCGCTTTCTTGGGGAATCGCTGTTGCGATCGCCTTTCCAAAACCATTCCTTACCTACAGTCCTCAAGTGTAGTCTACTGGAAGCCAAAAAATGGATCTTCTTGTGCTTTTTTTGTTCGCCCTGACCGACGAGTTGCACCCCTCTCAATTATCGGGAGGCTCTGCCTCCTTTCTCTCATTCCCTGGTTGAGCCTGGGAACGAGAAGATCGAGGCTCTGCCTTGACTTGAGGAAGACAATTCCCCTTAAAATACTCATATTTTCTCCTCATTTTTTCTCACTTCTAGTTTAATTTTGAACCCGTTATAGAGCCACAATCGCGGAGAGATTTCCAAGCATGACTCTGACATTATCGCTGCCAGAAACGAGAAAAGTGCCGCCCGCACTAAATGCTAAATCTCGAACCCCGGCTTCGGAACTTAACAGAGTACCTAAAAGCGTTTCATCAACTTTCTAAAGTTTAATCGTCGAGTCCAATCCTCCTGTCGCGATGATTTGATTGTCCGGGCTAAAACCCACGCCCCAAACGCCAACCACATCGCCTGCAAACGTCGCTTTTAAAGTCCCTTACCACGTTCATATTTTCACGGGATTGTCAGCGCTAGCCGTTGCCAAAAGGTTTCCATCCCAACTCGCCGCCAAGCTCCAAATCGGCGCGTTGTGGGCGTCAATGGACTTGACTAACGTGCCGTCAATCTTCCAAATTTTAAGCGTCTTGTCGTTGCTGACAGAGGCGAACCTTTGCCCGTCCGGGTGAAAACCCGTGCGAAAAATAATGCCTTGGTGCTGAGTAAAAGTTTTCAACAGCGTGCCGTCTAGTTTCCAGAGTCTCAGTTTTTTTTGGTTGCCGGATACGAGGGATTTTCCATCCGGACTGAAACTAATCGCCCCTACATAAGCATCGTGATTGCCGATCGCGCCAATCTGCTGCCCGCCTGCGGTAAAAAGACCGATTTTTTTGTCGGCTTGACCGACGGGGCTATAGTTTTGCCATCGGGACGGAAGGCGATCGCTCTTTGGGCGGGTTGGTTGATGGTATGCCGCAATTCGCCCTCTCGACTCCAGATTTTAATCGCGCGCTCGCCGCTACAACAAAGCGATCGCAGAACTGTCAGGACTAGGGGGAGCATCCCATTTTTGGAGTGCGTTCGCGAAGCGGGTGCGTAAGCGTTGCGGCTCTTTTATGAGCTAGCACCAACGTCTCGTTCGCGATTGGATCGATCGGGAGCGAGACGCTCCCACTTCTGAAAAAAGGTGTTTTTACAAAAACGGGATGTTCCCGATGCTAGGAGAGTGCCTTGAGGGTTCCAGGCAACATCCCACACCCAACCGATATCGGAGTTCAAGGTATTGACTGAGGTGCCGTCGGTTTGCCAAATTTTTACCGTGCCATCGGCACTCGCGGAGGCAATCTGGCGGCTGTCCGGGCTGAAACTGACGCGGAGGACGCCATTGGCATGACCTACGATCGTCGTGACAAGAGTGCCATCTAAGTGCCAAAGTTTGACAGTATTGTCAAAACTCGCAGAGGCGATTAGTTGGCGATCGGGGCTGATATCAACGCCCCAAACATCGGAGCTGTGACCTGCGATCGCGGTTTTCAATACCCCCTCTCGCGTCCAAACTCTGACGATTTTGTCGTGACCGCTGGAAATAATTTACTGTCCGTCTGAACTAAACGCCAAGCCTCTGACCATTGCTTGGTGTTCAGTGAGGGTGCGGATTAAAGTGCCGTCCGATCGCCACAGTTTGACGGTGCCGTCCAAGCTGCCGGATGCAATGATTTGTCCGTCGGGGCTGACTTTTACGATATAAACGCTGGCAGTGTGGCTGGAAAAGCGGTTTAATTCATTGACGCCGAGAATTGCCCGTCGCCCGACTAATTCGACTTGAGTTTTTGTGGCAGGATCGGCTTGGGAGAGTTGCTGTAATTGGCGTTTGGCTTGGATGGCTTGAATGAGGGCATCTAGGCGTTTTTTGGAGTCGAATCGCCCTTCGGGAGAAGAGGCGATCGCCTGAATTTCGCTCAGTCGCGCTTGTCGTTCGCTTTGCAGGCTTCTCTGATACAGCAAAAAGGTGCCGATCCCCAACCCAGAAACGATGGCGAATCCCGCGCCGATCCTGCGCAATAGCCTTCTCTGAAGTTGGGCGTTTTTTGTTCTTGGGCAAGTTGGGCGGCGATCGCTTGGCTTTTTGCAGCTTCCAGAGCTTGTTGCACTTCCTTGCGATCGAGTTCGACGGAGGCTGCTAAAAATTGATAATCCCAATCACTCAAGCTTTTTCCCTGCGCCCACAGTTGGGCATCTTTCAACGTTTGCCCCCGCAACAAGCGCGAGATATCTTGATGCTTGGATAGCATCCAATCATCAAAGGTTTGAGAGTGATGCAGTCGCCGCTTCTTGCAAAAGCCTGTCGAACGCAACGCTTACCCGGCAGAGGTAGTAGAGCGCTAGGCGCACTAAATAAGGGTGCCCTCCTACTAGATTCGAGAGCTGCACGGCTGCTTTTCCGTCGCGCCAGTCCAGGGCGTTTAAAACCAATCAATTATGCAGAATCAATTGCACAACCCCACGGAAGGAGTGCGGGCTTCTAGCCCTAGCCCTGTCAAGGTGGTAGATTATGAGTTAAACTAGAACTAGGGAAATCCCAGATAGTTTGAGGAGGAAAGCAGCTTTGTTGAGTGCAGTCTTTGAACGCTTTGTAGACGAAAGTCCCCTGAGTGTTATGGTGCGGGGGTTAATGGAAAATCTTCTGACGAGCCAAAAAATTGATAAAATTTTTGAATCTCATGCTAAAATCCAGTATACAAGGGAGCTAATGTTCTCCAGCCTGGTAAATTTAATGAGCTTAGTTGTTTGTGGCATCTATCCATCAGTCAGCTCTGCCTACAAAGCCAAAGCTAAACAGTTAAACGTCAGCCGGACTGCTGTCTATGACAAATTAAATGGGGTTGAAACTCAGGTGAGTTCTGCACTCTTAAGAGAAACGGCTTTAGACCTGGCCAATTTAATTAATTTAATGGGGGGCAGCTCAGAAGAATTCTTACCAGGTTATCGGGTGAAAATCCTTGACGGAAACTGTTTAGAAGGAACAGACCATCGTCTCGAAGTTATTAGAAATCTCAGCGCTAAGGCTCTTCCCGGCAAATCGTTGGTCGTGCTTGACCCTCAATTGCGACTGGCCATAGATATCTTTCCTTGCGAAGATGGCCATGCTCAGGAACGGTCTTTATTTGAGGCAGTTTTAGAAACGGTTAAAGCAGACGACCTTTGGATTGCCGACCGGAATATGTGTACTTTAAAGTTTTTATTAGGAATTTATAAAAAAGGGGCAAATTTTGTCATACGCGAACATAAAAGTATGCCTTGGTCAGCCGTCAATGAATTACAATCGCAAGGGGTGGTAGAAACCGGTGAATTGTTTGAGCAAACAGTTCGTCTCACTTGTGATGGCGAATCCCTCCTGGTCAGACGAGTTGTTCTGCGCCTGTTTAAGGCGACCCGGAACGGGGAGAAAGAAATTGCTATATTGACGGCGCTGCCCCTAGAAAAAGCTACTCCAGATGTGGTGGCGCATCTTTATCGTCACCGTCGGACTGTGGAGAATTTGTTTCAAATCGTTACCGAAAATTATGAGTGTCAGATTCAAACTTTAGGATATCCCAAGGCGGCTTTATTTTCTTTTTGTCTAGCCTTGGTTGCTTACAATATATTGGCAGTTGTTCGCGCCGCATTGGGGAGCGTGCATGGTGTTGGGAAAATCGAGGCTGGTCTTTCCGACTATTATATGGTCGATGAAATCCAAGGGACTCGCCCGGGGAATGATGATAGCGATTCCCCCAGTTAACTGGGAAAATTTTCAGTCAATTTCCGGAAAACAGCTTGCTTTTGTACTGCTGGATCTCGCTGCACGGGTAAATTTAAAAACCTTTCTCAAACAACCGAGAGGCCCCAAAAAGAAAAAAGCGCCTCCTGTTTACGATCCGCGCCACCCCCACGTTTCTACTGCCCGACTTTTAGCTAAAGCTCAACAGTCACCTTGACAGGGCTAGCTTCTAGCCCGCACCTTATACCATTTTCCAAAAACCACGATCGATCTTCTATCCCCCCAACCCCCCTTAAAAAGCAGGGCTGTTTCATTCTCGGCTAGAATCGCCAAAAGAAAAAGCGATCGCTTC
>CAYOOD010000138.1:0-17110 GCA_964405435.1 uncultured bacterium | reverse complement strand
CAAAAAAACTCCAAACGCAAATGCTTCGCCCTGACACCGCGAATTAACCCAACGCAAATGCAACGCCCTGACACCGCAAAAAAATAAAATTTAACCCTCCTGCACCATTCCACCTATCCCTCTAGGGGCTGTAGGGGCTGTAGGGGCGATAGCATTTGCGCAAATCATCTCTCGGTTGACAAAAAAACTCCAAACGCAAATGCTTCGCCCTGACACCGCGAATTAACCCAACGCAAATGCAACGCCCTGACACCACAAATTATCCCAATCCCATCGCTTCCCCCTCTCCACCTCTCCCCCTCCTCCCCGCGCCCTCACCGACAAACCCCCTACCGCCACATTAAAATAGACAATAAATGCAATCTGGGGATGCGTCAGATGCTAGAAAAAATATGGCAGTGGCTCAAAAACTTAATACAGCGGGTGACAGGGCTCTTCAAAAAGCCCCAACCCCCACCGCCGCCACAGCCGCCGCCGCGCCCGAAACCCAGCGATGCCGAATGCGAAGCCACATTCATGCAACTGCTCGAAGGCGTGAATCAGGGCTGGAGTCGCGGGCAAGTGCGGGGCTTCTTGACAGCAAAGCGCATCAGCGATAAAGAATGGATAGACTGGCTGCACCGCTTTGGAGAAAGAGTGCTCGCAGCCGATGTAGCAGCGGAAGCAGCCGGTGAAGAGTCGGAGGGTACAGCCGAAAGCTCCGCCATCGCATCCCTGCGGGAATTGGCGGGGCGGCTGGTGAAATTTGGCGAAATTCGCGGCGAAGAATTGGGAAGCGTTGCCGGGGAAATCGGCAGGCAGATATTGCACAGACTTCCCCCGCCTCCGGTTGATAAGGAGGAAGAGGGTGAGAAGCGGGAGATAATAGAGGCGGTATTTGTCGGCAATGGGTTGACGGTGCCGGAAGATACTAACCGCAGAGGCGCAGAGGGAGCAGAGGAATGGTTAGAGCGAGGCAATGAGTTATTCTTCAAAGGAGATTTTCTCGGTGCTCTCGCCAGCTATGAGCGGGCTGTGGAGATTAATCCAGACTTCCACGATGCCTGGTTTCTCCGGGGCATATTGCTGGGTAATTTAGAGCGGTATGAAGAGGCTCTTGCCAGCTTTGAGCGGGCTGTGGCGATTAAACCAGACTTCCACGATGCCTGGTTTCTCCGGGGCATATTGCTGGGTAATTTAGAGCGGTATGAAGAGGCTCTTGCCAGCTTTGAGCGGGCTGTGGCGATTAAACCAGACTTCCACGATGCCTGGTTTCTCCGGGGCATATTGCTGGGTAATTTAGAGCGGTATGAAGAGGCTCTTGCCAGCTTTGAGCGGGCTGTGGCGATTAAACCAGACTTCCACGATGCCTGGTTTCTCCGGGGCATATTGCTGGGTAATTTAGAGCGGTATGAAGAGGCTCTTGCCAGCTTTGAGCGGGCTGTGGCGATTAAACCAGACTTGCACGAAGCCTGGAATAACCGGGGCGTATCGCTGGATAATTTAGGGCGGTATGATGAGGCGGTTGCCAGCTATGAGCAGGCTGTGGCGATTAAACCAGACAAGCACGAAGCCTGGAATAACCGGGGCTTATCGCTGGATAATTTAGGGCGGTATGATGAGGCGGTTGCCAGCTATGAGCAGGCTGTGGCGATTAAACCAGACAAGCACGAAGCCTGGAATAACCGGGGCTTATCGCTGTCTAATTTAGGGCGGTATGATGAGGCGGTTGCCAGCTATGAGCAGGCTGTGGCGATTAAACCAGACAAGCACGAAGCCTGGAATAACCGGGGCTTATCGCTGTCTAATTTAGGGCGGTATGATGAGGCGGTTGCCTCTTTTGACACGGCTCTGACGATTAAACGGGATAAGTGGGAAGCTTGGATTGGGCGAGGCAGTGCGGCAGGAAATTCTATTCATCCCCTCAATCCGCTGCAAAGTCTGCTGTCAGCCCCCTCCGCCCTCGCTCTCGCAAACCCCGCTCTCAACCAGCGCGGCTATGAGGGAGAATTAGCCAGTTATCAGGAAGGGTTGAAATATTGCCGCCGAGACACCCACCCGGAAGGCTGGGGAAGGTTGCATCGGGCGATTGGCAATGCCAAATATTATCGAGGGCAGGGAGATGCCAGACGCGGCGCTTACTGGCGCGAAGCCCGCACCAGTTACCATACCGCACTGGAAACCCTCACCGAAACAGAGTTTCCCGAAGCCCATCTCGATGTCGTGCAGAGTCTGATTCGCGTCTTAGTCGGCTTGGGGAAAGAAGAAAAAGATGCCGCCGACGAATTGCGGCGGCGCGGCTCGGATTTGCTGCGGCGCTTGCTGGCTGACTCGCAGCGCTCCGATTGGCACAAAAAGCAGTTAGCGCTCAAATTTGCCGGCTTCAACCAGTTAACCGTCGATATCTGCGTGCAAAATCGCCAGCCGGTGCAAGCCTGGGAATTCGCTGAAGCTGGGAAAAATGCCTGTTTGACTTGGCTGCTGGATGCCTGGAGCGATGACATTCCCACGCCTCGCTGGGATGACATTCGCCCCCTGCTCAATCCCTCAACGGCTGCCATTTACTGGCATCAAAGCCCCGCTGCCCTCACCACCTTCATTCTCAAACACGACGCCCCACAACCCCTCGTCTTGGCAGATAGCGAGTTTCTGACACGCCTGGAGGATTTTGAGGAGTGGCTGAAAGAGTGGAATCAGCACTATGAGGAGTATCGCAACCTCAAACAAAAGGCAGACGAGGAAGCATCTCCTATTCGTAGGGGCGAAGCATTCGGGCAAATCATCCCTGAGTCAAAACCGATTATTTCCAACCCGAATGCTTCGCCCTCCCCCGGCAGCTACAAAACCGAGATGCTCCCGACAGGCAAAGCTGGGGAAAGCCAGCAGAAAAACCATCCCTGGCGCACCCAAATGCCAAAGAAACTGGAGCGCCTCAAAGAAATCCTCGACATCCCGGCAATTCTCGCGGAATTATCCGGCATCTCGGAATTGATTCTCATCCCTCACCGGGAGTTGCACCCCCTGCCCCTGGAATCCCTGTTTCCCGATAGCTTCACCCTCACCCGCCTGCCCAGCGCCCAGATGGGCATCACCCTCTTGCAGCAACGCCAGCCCGCCGCTGCCCCGGAAACTCCCTTCCCCCATCCCGCCCTTTTGAGTGTCGAAGCTCCCGACAGTATCGGGTTTCCAGACTTGCCCCTCGCCGATGTGGAATCATCAGCGATTGCCCGGATGTTTGCCGCTCGCCGCATAGGCGGAGCCGACGCCACCGTCGCGCGGGTGAAAGACGCCCTGCAACAGCCGCACCGCGTCTTTCACTTTACCGGGCACGGCGTCGCCCATCTCAGCAATCCCGCCCTCTCCTACTTGGCGCTCGCCGGCGAAGATAAACTCACGGTTAAAGAGCTGCTAGCACTCGATTTGAGCCGTTGCGATTTTGCCAGCCTTTCCGCTTGCGAAACCGCCCTCACCCGCAACCAAACCATCACCGCCGAATATGTCGGGTTGGTGAGTGGGTTTATCTGTGCCGGTGTCGCCAGCGTGCTCAGTACCCTGTGGGTGGTGGAGTCAGACGCCAGCGCCCTGACGATGATGCAGGTTTACCGCCAGCGCAGCAAAGGCAAATCAGAAGCCGTTGCTCTGGCAAAAGCGGTGAAATGGTTGAAGCACCTGACGCCCGCAAAACTCAGCCGCTTGTATCGGGCAGCGCTTGCCAAGCTGCCCGAAAATGAAGATACCATTCGCCCCACCCTCAAACGAGAATTGCGGCGACTTGCTAAAATAGAGAAACAAGACGAAAAACTGTTCGCGCATCCCTACCATTGGGCTGCTTTTGCGATTACCGGTTTATTGCAATGAATGCCTCACAGAGGATTACCCTGAAAGCCTTTTTGATTGCCCTCGCCCAGCAAAAATCTCCCCTGCCAGCGGATTTACAAACCCGACTGAAGGAAATCGCTGGCGATATCTCCGCGAATCTTGGCACCCTAGACAACCTGGGCGAGACTTATCTGGGAAAACTTTACTTAGAGACTAGCTATCGTTTGTACGAGCCGACGGCACAGCGAAATAAAGGTGGCGGCGCGGAAATAGACGAAGCCGGGGAAAGACGAAAGGCTGAGCCCAAAAATTTTGTGGTTGCCATTGACGAAACGGATGATGAAGAACTCAAGCAACTAGCTGAGAAAATGTTGAACCCTGACGATACAGGCAAAACTTCTTGGGAAATCGCCGAAACCTTCTTCGGGTATCCCCTGCTATGACTGAAACTTCGCTAATTTACCCCACCCTGGATTTATTTCTGTATGACTTGCGAGAAGGTTTGGGGCAAACTTCTACGCAAGTCGATTACAACCGTCTGCTTTTCTGGAAAAAAATCTACCGTCAAATAACAGAGACGCAACTGAAAAAACTCGCCGATGCTGAAAAACCAGAAGCCGATTTTGTTTTGTTGCTGGGCTCGAAAAAGATTGAAAAGTTTGCATCTCCCTCAGACGGGCATTACTTCCCCGTACAGTTGGGAGACACCTACGCCCTGCAAGTAGACTATTCTGGCACATACGCCGATGAAAAGCAAGAAACCCCTAACTATGCGAAACAGCCCGCTGAAAATATCGCCACCCTGAAAAAAACTATTCGCTCCCAAATTGACAACCAACAAAGCACCCTGGGTGAAACTTGGCTGCTGTGGGCGCAACTGGCAACCGACACCCAAAACGCAGAAACGACGGCACAAGAATGCTATATTCAATTAGGCGGGAAGTCTTGGGAACAAGACTTGCAAAGCAAGGGAAAATTTCTAGGTGCCGATGTTTTTGAATTGTGGCAAGTGCCCGCAGACTGGAGTTTAAAAAAATGGGAGGAATTCAGCCCAGACAATCAGCACGTCATTATTTTCCTGTTTCCCGCCACCGACGACATCAAGGAAATTGGGCGCAAAATGTCCAAAATCTATTTCGACTTGATGCGCCTATTTTGCTACCGCCACAAAATTCTCTGGGCTTACTGGCAAAGTTGCCGCCTGAAGGCGGATCTAAAAGATGCCTATCGCGAAATCCGCGAATTTAATACACGCATAACTGAATATTTTGAAAACCAGCGACTTAGCCTCACCCAATTGCAAAAGGATTTAACCAAGGCGCTGAAACACCTTTCGGATTATACCGAAAACTTAAACAAATTTGATGCTCAAGCCCGCACGATTAAAACCAACTTCGGAAATTATCAAAAGCGCCAGAAAAATTTTGTCGATCCCGACAAAAATAGCCAACTTGCGTTTATAATAGGAGTGGGGGAGGGTGACTTTGCCCCGGCGAAATATCAGGAACAGATTGAGTTAGACTATGCCAACCTCACCCCTGGCTTGAAGTTGCTCGAAAACCTGATTCGCAATATCGAGGGGATTATTGAAATCGAGCAAACTCGGAGCGATCGCTCTTTGACGTTTATCGTCGGTGTAGCCAGTATCGGGCTTGCTGTCAGCGGCGTCACGGCTTCGTTAATTTCAAGCCAGTTGCCCTCTCCTAAAGAGCCCGTACAGAAAGGAAATCCTATCTCTCTGATGGACGCTTTTGGGTGGAGTTTGGTTCCCAGTCTGATTTTTATTCTCGCGATGCTCGCGTGGAGAAAATTTCGCCGCAATTGAGTGTAAATTTACAGCGCATAGTGGGGTGGGGGCGAAGCACTCGGGTTTGAAAATATCGGTGGGGATGCAGAGATTGTCGCCCGAATGCTATCGCCCCTACAGGCGTTAGAGTGGGGGCGAAGCACTCGGGTTTGAAAATATCGGTGGGGATGCAGAGATTGTCGCCCGAATGCTATCGCCCCTACAGGCGTTAGAGGATTTGAAAGTTAGTGCGAGATTTTTCATTCATTCGCTGGGGGAGGGCGAAGCATTCGGTTTTATCAGTTTCGGTGGGGATGCAGAAATTGTCGCCCGAATGCTATCGCCCCTACAGGTGTATAATTTGAAATGGGGAGGGCGCGAAGCATTCGGTTTTATCAGTTTCGGTGGGGATGCACAGGCGTTACACGATTTGAAAATTAGTGCGATCGCGCCTAATATTTTTTATGGGTATAAAAACAGGCGATCGCATCATATAACATTGTAGGGGCGATAGCATTCGCGCGATCGCTTCGCCCGCCCCACAGACAATCTCAATTCGCGATCGCTTCGCCCCTACAGCCGTATAATCCGATCGCCCCTACTTCGCAACCGGCCACGGAATTGTCCTATCCTGCGCCAATTGGCGGGAAACGGCTTCTGCGCCAAAGCGATTGAGATGGCTCGGATCGGCAAAATAATCGTGCTCAGTCAGCCACCGCCGGGAAAGATCGCGGAAAAGAAAGCCCTGCGATCGAGCGTTTTGCTGCATGAATTCTTGAAATTCTCGCTCGCGATCGCTCCGCGTTGCATCTAAATAATCCCCAGTTAAAGGCAAGTTGACGACAACTAAGGGAATTTTGCGCTCCCGGGCGAAAGCAGCCACCGATCGCAGGGCAGCGGCTTGCTCTCCTTGCAGGCGGAAAGGGGTATAATCGCCGTCGTACTGACCGGGAACGCGGCGAAAGCGCTGATAGTATGTCGCGGGGTTGTAGCGCGTTTCCACGGCGATAAAGCCGCTGATTTCGCGATCGCTCGTCTTCACCGCCGGGGCAACTGGGCGCGATCGCGCTGGCTGCTGCTGAGGCGTCACCTTCTGGCTTTGATTAATGCAAAGGATTTCTCGCCACAGTTGCGCTGGCGTTATCGGTTTCCCTCCCCGGCTGGTGTTGCACGGCGCTTTTTCTCCCTGTTTCGCCGTTTTATAGGTTGCCAGAGCCGTTGCACTCAACTGATTCGGTGACGGCACCCCGGGCAAAAAATTAATCGGATCGATGGGAGGGCGATTGCCCGGAGGTGGCAGCTCTTGGCGCGGTGGGGGCGCAACTCTCGCCGGAGGTGCCGCCGCAGGTGCCGCCGCAGGTGCCGCCGGGGGTGGCTGCACTGGGCGCGGTACGGTGCGGAGTTCCGGCGGCTGTACTCGTTCTGGAGGTGCCGGCGCTTCGCTGGTGGCGGTGGGATTGAGCGTCGGACGGATGCCGGCACTCAAGCGCTGGTAGCCTGGGGAGGCGACGATCGCGCTGTAGGTGCGATCGGAACGCCCGCTATTAAACGCGCGCAGCCCGTCTGCCCAGACAATCATCCGGGGCAATTGCTCTGGAGTCAAAAGCTGTCGCAATTGCAACTCGACGACTCGGGCAGTGCCGCCATTGATGCCAAAGTTAAAGATTTTCAGCCCCGGATAGCCTACTGATGCCAAAGCGACTTGCAATGCCACGGGATCGACGCCCTGCACGGCTCTGGAGCTGCCGACAATCAGGATATCGGGCGGCCCGAAAAGGGCCAAATACCGCAGGTAGAGGGCCAGTTGCCTGTCGAGGAGTTCGCTGTTGAAGCTGGGATAGGAGAGTGCAGGGGAGGCTGTTTTTGCAGATGCCTGCAGCATCCAGTTGCGATCGCTTTCCCATCCCCAAGCCGGATCGGCGGCCAAAAGCAGGCCAGGTACAAGCACGGAACACAACGCTATTTTGCTCATCGCCTGTCTTGCTCACTCCTCGCGCAGTAACCAGAAACCACTGTAAGTCATTCCCGAGTCATCGGGTTGGATGAGGAGAAAGTGCAGCCCTTTGCTGAGAATTTTGCGCTGTTCGTACACTTTCGCGGCGGCGGCGACTTCTGCGTCTTCAAAGGTGGCGACAATCCAGCGATCGACGAGTCCGGCTTCTAATACCAGCCCGTCGGGAGCGCCGGGGATGTAGGAGAGCGCTACTGGGGGCATGTCAGCGAGCGATCGCGCCAGTCGCATTGCCTGACGCCCGCCGTCGATCGCGACTCCGGGCACGGGTACGGTGGAGGGGATGCCCAGATTCAGCGGCAAGAGGGATTCCGGCATTTCCAGTATGGGAATGGGGCGATCGCGAAACGCTTCGACGAGTTCGCCCGCCGGCAGCGCCGCAAACCGCCAAACATCCCCCCAGAGGTTCTCTGGCAGCGGTAATGGCGGCGGCTTGTCTAGTGCCAGGGGCTCGTAAGGTTCGCCGGTATAATTGGCAGAAAGGGGATATTCTCGCGCTCTAGAGAGCAACCACTGTTTCAGCGCGGGCATGTTTCGAGAGCCTTCAACCGGAATATCTAATGGTTTGGCGGCAGATTCCAGTATTGATAAAGATTGTGGGCGAAAAACTTTGATGATATCCGGGTGAATACTTCTAAAAGCTTCTCGGAGGCGATCGCTCAACCAGTTCGCCGTCGCTTCTGATTGGGGACACAGAGCGCTAAAGCGAAAATCGCCGCTTTCGTCGGAGAGCAGCAACTCCCACAGCGGCTGCCCGATTTCGTTTTTGAGGGGACGGCGGTAAAAATCAGCCTGAATGACGCGCATGATGTTTTTGTTGTGAATTTCACTCCCTCAATCTTTATGACTGAAAAAAGGGCAGGTTTCTCGCCCTGCCCTTCAAAAAAATGGGAAAACCCTAATTTTCTACACCAGAACGCTGCTGGCTAGAATCGGTTCGACATTTGCCTTGGTGCCGGGAGCGTACACGTCCACCACATAGTCGGCAATCATCCGATCGGTGTTGAACAGCGGCGCATTCGTCGCGATCGAGGCTTTCATCATTTGAATCCAGCGGCGGGGAATGCCATTGGCATCGCGATCGTAGTAGAGAGGAACGATTTCTTCTTCTAGGAGGCGATACAGGGATTCGGCATCGATGCGATCTTGCAATTCCTGATCGTTGGTGTGAGCGTCTTCGCCGATCGCCCACCCATTGATGCCCTTGCCGTCTGGGCCAGCTTGATAGCCTTCGCACCACCAGCCGTCGAGAACGCTGCAATTAATGCCGCCGTTGAAGCAGACTTTTTGCCCGCTGGTGCCGGATGCTTCCAGGGGACGGCGGGGCGTATTCAGCCACACGTCTACCCCTTGCACCAGTTTTTGGCCGGTGTAGATGTCGTAATCTTCGATAAAGGCGACGCGATCGATGACCATCGGATGGCGGCACCACTCCATCAACCGCTGCACGATCCGCTTGCCTTCTTCGTCGTGGGGGTGGGCTTTGCCTGCGAAGACGATCTGCACGGGGCGTTCCGGATTGCCAAAGATATTCAGAGCCCGCTCGGCATCCCGCATCAGCAGGTAGCCGCGCTTGTACGGGCTGAAGCGCCGCGCGAACCCGATGGTTAGAACGTTGGGGTCTAAGAGGCGATCGGCAGCTTCAATAAGGTAGTAGTCTTCACCGCGTCGCTGCCGCGCCTGTTTGACAGAATCGCGCGTATGTGCGACTAGGCGTTCTTTGAGGGCTTGGTGCCGCCACCACAATTCCTCGTCGGGAATGTCGCGGACTTTCGCCCACATTTTCGGATCGGCGACGCGAGTAGACCAATCTTCGCCCAGATACTCGGCATACAAGTCGGAGAGCAGGGTAGCCGTCCAAGTGCGGGCGTGGACGCCGTTGGTGATGTGGCCGATCGGGACTTTATTTTCCGGGCGATCGGGATAGAGGACAGTCCACATTTTGCGGGAGACGTCGCCGTGCAGCTTGCTGACGCCGTTGGCGGTGCGGCACATGCGCAGGGCTAGCGGAGTCATGCCGAAGGGTTCCCAGGGATCGCCGAGACGGCGGGCACCCAAGGCGAGGAACTGTTCGCGGGAGAGCTTCAAATCCGGCCAGAAATGGGCGAAGTAGGAGTCCATCAAGTCGGAGGAGAAGACGTCGTGACCGGCGGGCACGGGGGTGTGAGTGGTGAAGACGCAGCGATCGCGCACGGAGGCTTCGACGTCGTAGAAAGACTTGCCGGTGCGCTGGATTTCCTGCCGCGCCAGCTCCAGCGTGCAGAATGCCGCGTGCCCTTCATTCAGGTGACAGATGCCGGGAGTGATGCCCAGAGCGGTGAGGGCGCGAACGCCGCCAATGCCGAGGACGACTTCCTGAGCGATGCGGGTTTCGATGTTGCCGCCGTACAGGTGCCCTGTCAGCCAGCGATCCACGGGGTCATTGTCGTGGCGATCGGCGTCGAGCAGGTAGAGATTGACGCGCCCCACCCGGCAGAGCCAGATTTGAATTTTGACCGTGCGCTGGCGAATTTCCAGGTCGATCGTGATGGGTTCCCCGCGCTCGTTTTTGAGCAACTCCAGGGGCATTTTGTCGAAGAGATTGTCAACGTAGTAATCTTCTTGCCACCCTTCGTGGTTGAGGCGCTGGCGGAAATAGCCCTGACGGTACATCAGCCCGACGCCCACGAGGGGCACGCCCAAGTCGGAGGCGGATTTGAGGTGATCCCCGGCGAGAATGCCCAAACCGCCGGAGTAGATGGGCAGGGATTCGTGGATGCCAAATTCCGCGCAGAAATAGGCAACGGGGCGATCGCGGGAAATTTGCGGCGCAACTCGGCTCGCCCAAGTATCCACTTGAGCCATGTAGCGATCGAATTGCTCCGCCAGGTTTTTTACCCGCTTGATGAACGTCGGATCGTTCGCGAGCTGGGTGAGCCGTACATAGGAAGCGGCTTCTAAAACAGCGACGGGGTTGTGCCCGGAGCGCTGCCATTCCTGGGGATCGATGTTGCGAAACAGAGAAATCCGGTCGCTCGTCCAACACCACCAATAGTTGTAGGCTATATCTGCCAGTCGTTTGAGGGGAGTGGGCAATTTTTTGGCTAGCTGGGCTGCCGGACTCTTTGAACGGTCGTAGGTCATAGAATTTTGATAGCTTTTTATACTCGGGCTTTTCTCTGATGGCGGTGAAAACGAAGGCATTTTCCGCACTCGCCAAGCTTTCTGAGCGTGAAGCTTTCCCTATTTTCTAGGGAGTCGCGCGATCGGGAAGCCGCTCACTTCACGGCGTCGGCATCCCGCTCAAAGCCAGCAGCACGAGCGCGTTGTCGAAACTTTAATTTCAGAGAACTATTTCTAGCTTTACAGGCGTTTGGCAGACAAGCGCTGTTTCTTCATACTCTTTAAAGTTTTCCAGCCTTCCAGTCGGGCTGTACCGTTTCCCAGCGCGGGAGCGGGCAACTGAAGGGATTTCTTCATTCTCCCCCTCTCCCACTCCCCCCCCTCTCCCCCTCTCCCCCTCCCCTCGCTGCGGGGAAAGGCTGTTAAACCAGCGTGCCGATCGGCTACGATGTAGAACAGCTCTACAACTATTGGCGTTATTTGATTAAAAAACTATGAATCCTGCCCTGACGAAAATCGGCGCTCAAATGTCCAACCTCACGGGGGTGCGGGCGATTATGAAAGACATCATCGAAACCCTGCGAGCGGGTGGGGGGCAGGAATTTATTAATTTGAGTGCCGGCAACCCGGTAATTTTGCCAGAAGTGGAGCAGTTGTGGCGCGATAGCACGGCGCAACTGCTGGCGAGTTCGGAATATGGCGAGGTGGTGTGCCGCTACGGCTCCTCTCAAGGATATCAGCCGTTGATTGAGGCGGTGGTGCAGGATTTCAATCGCCGCTACGGGTTGAATTTGCGCGATCGCAATATTTTGATTACCCCGGGGAGCCAATCTCTCTACTTCCTCGCCGCGAATGCTTTTGGCGGCTCTACCAATGGCAGACAGCTCAAACAAATCGTCCTGCCCCTGAGTCCAGATTATACCGGCTATGGCGGCGTTTGTTTGGAGCCAGAAGCCCTAGTCGCCTACAAACCCGCTCTGGATGTCGATGCAGCCAACCACCGCTTCAAATACCGCCCCGACTTCAGCCAGTTGAAAATTAACGAAAAAACCGGCTGCGTGATTTTCTCGCGCCCTTGCAATCCCAGCGGCAACGTGCTGACGGATGATGAGGTGAAAAAAATAGCGGCGATCGCAGCCCCTTATGAGGTGCCAGTTGTCGTAGATTCCGCCTACGCGCCGCCGTTTCCCGCTTTGAATTTTGCAGAAATGACGCCAGTCTTCGGCGAGAATATCGTTCACGGCATCAGCTTGTCAAAAGCGGGATTGCCCGGTGAGCGCGTCGGAATTGCGATCGCGCACGAGCGGGTGATTCAAGTGCTCGAAGCCTTCCAGACGAATTTGTGCATACACGCCTCCCGCTACGGGCAAGCCATCGCCGCGCGCGCGATCGCTTCCGGCGCTCTCCCCGACATTGCCACCAGCGTGATTCGCCCCTACTACCAGAAAAAATTCGCCATCTTAGAAAGCACCCTCGAACAAACCATGCCAAAAGACTTGCCGTGGTTCCTGCATCGCGGCGAAGGCGCTATTTTTGCGTGGCTGTGGTTGCAAGATTTGCCGATGACAGATTGGCAATTCTACCAGCAATTAAAGCGAGCGGGCGTCATTGTCGTGCCCGGTAGTTCCTTCTTCCCCGGCTTGCGCGAAGAATGGGAACACAAGCAAGAGTGCATCCGCATCAGCCTCACCGCCAGCGATGAGGATATTGAAAAAGGGATGCGGCGTCTGGCAGAAGTCGTCGAGCGCGTTTACCGCCTGCAAGTCGCGAGTTTTTAGGAGAACAGAGATAAGGCATGTAGGGGCTGTAGGGGCTGTAGGGGCGATAGCATTCGCGCAGATAATCTGTCGGGTTGTCGGAAATCTCCCATCGCGAATGCTTCGCCCTGACTGGCGCATGAAGCTTCAGGATTGTCGGAAATCTCCAATCGCGGCTGAGAAACCCGGTTTCTTGAAGAAACCGGGTTTCTGCCCTTTACTTCATCTAGCTGAAAACCCCTCTAGGTAGATTTACAAAATTGGCTGGCTGCAAGTTTTTAGTGCCTGAAAAGCTAAAAAGCTGCTAAAACTGAATCAGGGGAGCATCTCAGTTTTGTAGATACACCTGTAGGGGCGAAGCATTCGCGAATAAATCTCTGCAACTAACCGAAAAATTCTCTTCGCGAATGCTTCGCCCTTACGACAATGGGATGCTCCCATCAATCAGTTTGCTGTGAGGACAGAACTATGTTAAAAATTGTTGCATTCGCGTTCCGGCAAAAAGCAGCTTCTTTAGCCATTATTTTACTAGCGGCACTCAGTACCCTGGCTGCTGATACTTCCCAAAGTAGCGCCGCCGCCAGCAGATACACCCTTCAGGAACGCGCCGAAAAGTCGAGCCTGACAGCCCAAACAACCCCGACGCCGGGGGCAGCAGAGGTAAAACCCTCTGACTGGGCTTTTCAAGCGCTGCAATCTCTCGCGAATCGCTACGGTTGTTTAGCCAACTCTCCAAATATTCTCAATCCCGGTAATGTCGCTGTGACGCGCGCTGAATTTGCAGCAGCGTTAAATACCTGTTTGTCTCGCATCGCGCAAATCTCTCCTGAAGATAGCGCACTTGCTCAGCGCTTGCAAGCTGAATTTGCTGCCGAACTCGCAGCACTGCCGGTGCGGGCTGAGACTGTATTAGAATCTACTTCTGACGAAAAGCAGCCGAATCAATTTTCTAACGCTTCAAAGCCGCAACCTCCAGCGCCTCCCCCGCTGCCCCGCCCCGCCCCGCAACTCGCTCCTCCTGCGGGCAATATCCAAATGCAACCCGCACCTGCTACTACTTCCGACGGCTATGTTACGCTGCAAAGCGAGCGAAATCAAAATATGCCGGCTGACGGCGAGATTGCCCCGCAGGAATTCAATCGCGAGGGATACAGCCCCATTCAGGAAAATCCCTTTCAACGAGTCAGAACTAACCCTCTTTCAACTTTTTCTATCGACGTTGATACGGCATCTTACAGCAATTTGCGGCGATTTATCAATAGCGGACAACTGCCGCCTAAAGATGCCATTCGCATCGAAGAATTAGTGAATTATTTCACTTACAATTATCCGCAACCCAAAGGCGATCGCCCTTTTTCTATTAGCACTGAAGTTGCCAAAGCTCCCTGGAATCCCCGCCACAAATTAGTACAAATTGGACTGCAGGGCAAAAAAATATCGACCGAAAATTTGCCGCCGAGCAATCTCGTTTTTCTCCTCGACGTATCCGGCTCGATGGATGAACCGAACAAACTGCCTCTCGTGAAAGCTTCCTTGCGCTTGCTCGTCAACGAATTAACGGCAAAAGATAGCGTCACAATCGTTGTCTATGCCGGAGCCGCCGGATTAGTTTTGCCGCCCACCCCCGGCAGCGAAAAAGCTCAAATCCTAGAAGCGATCGACAGGCTTAATGCAGGCGGTTCAACTGCAGGCGGAGAAGGAATTCAGCTCGCCTACAAACTGGCGCGAGAAAATTTTATCCAATCTGGGAATAACCGCGTCATTCTCGCAACCGACGGAGATTTCAACGTCGGCGCATCCAGCGACGCCGAACTGGTGCGTTTAATCGAAGAAAAGCGACAACTGGGGATTTTTCTCACCGTTCTCGGCTTTGGCACCGGAAATTACCAAGACGCCAAAATGGAACAACTCGCCAATAAAGGCAACGGCAATTATGCTTACCTCGATAGCCTGCTAGAAGCGAAGAAAGTTTTGGTGAATGAAATCGGGGCGACTCTGTTAACGATTGCCAAAGATGTTAAGATACAAGTAGAATTCAATCCCGCCAAAGTCCAAGCTTATCGGTTAATCGGGTATGAAAATCGACTGCTGCGCGAGCAGGATTTCAACGACGACACAAAAGACGCGGGCGAACTAGGGGCGGGGCATTCCGTAACGGCGCTCTACGAAATTATTCCCGCCGGCGTAGAAAGTGACGTGAAGTTGCCCGACGTAGATGAGTTAAAATATCAACAAACGGCAGTCGATCCGGCTGCTTATGCGAGTGACGAGTTGATGCAGGTGAAGTTGCGGTACAAAGCACCAGACGCGACAGAAAGCGAACTGATAGTGCAATCCGTCACGGATCGCGATGTGACGGTAGAGTCGGCTTCGGAAAATCTCAAATTTGCGGCGGCTGTGGCTGGGTTTGGGATGCTGTTGCGGGATTCCGACTACAAGGGAAATGTTAATTTTGAAGAGGTGCTGAGTCTGGCAAATCAGGCGAAAGGCGAGGATAAAGAAGGCTACCGAGCGGAATTTATCCGGTTAGTGGAAAATAGCAAATTGCTGGCAAATTCAGAGGGGCGCTCTGCAAACGAACCATGACAAGTGATAAGTGGATAGAAATAGGCACAATTGTAGCCCCGCAAGGGCTCGACGGCTCGGTGCGGGTTTATCCGAGTACCGATTTCCCGGAAAGGTTTCTAGAGCCGGGGCAGCGGTGGCTGCGGCGCAGCGAGTCTGAGGAGCCGCAACCGATTGAGTTAATCGAGGGGCGATATGTTCCGGCTAAAGGGCTGTTTGTCGTGCTCTTCGCTGGCGTAGAGGATCGCGACGAGGCGGAGGCGTTGCGCGGGGGCGTGCTGTTGGTGCCGGAAAGCGATCGCCCTATACTAGAAGAAGGCGAATATCACGTCCGCGATTTGATTGGCTTGCCAGTCTTCAACCAGCTCACTGGCGAACTCGCGGGCACCGTCGCCGACATTGTTACGGCAGGCAATGACCTTTTGCAGGTGCAATTGCAGGAATCACCTGCGGAAATTGTACCAGAAAACCAGGCTGCTGTCGAGAGTCAAGAAGCGCTTCACCCCCATACCCGCAGAGGGGGCAGAAAGCGCAAGAAATCCTCGCAAAAAACCGCTGCACCGAAGACGGTTTTAATTCCTTTCGTGCAAGAAATCGTGCCAGTTGTCGATTTACAAGCAGGGCGCATCGAAATCGTGCCGCCTGCGGGTTTGTTGGAATCGAGCTGATAACTTGTACCGACGCCTTAGAAACCCGGTTTCTGCGAGAAACCGGGTTTCTGGCTCCCCCCTGGTTTTTGTAATTCCCGGCGTGAGGGCGAAGCTTTCGGATTGTACATTCTCGGTTGTGATGGCTAGATTATTCGCCCGAATGCTTCGCCCCTACTTTAGTGGGATGCTCCCGGTTTCTGGCTCCCCCCTGGTTGCATTGATTGACGCCCACTGACTGCTGTTTTGTCAGGGTTGAAAAGAAAGCTCGCCTCCCCACAGAAAACGTCTCCCCCTTCCATCCCCTAATCCCCCAATCCCGGCAACCCTCCACAAGAATCGGGATTTCAGAAACCCGGCTTCTTCAAGAAGCCGGGTTTCTAGCCTATTTTCCCAACCTGCGATATAATGCCGAATTGTAGCCAAAAGCACAACCATGAACCCACAACGCCGGCAAGCCTGCCTCACCCTAATTAAAGCCCTGGTGAATTGCCCCAGCGGGGAAGAAATAGCGCTGCTGCAAGAAAATCGCGCCCTGGTAGGCAGCGACTTGCTGCGGCTGGTGGAAGGAATCGCAGCGTGGGCGCGGGCAGAGGGGCGGCAGGAATTGGCAGATTTATTGCGGGAATTGTATTCTTTTATACAGACGCAAGTAGACGATCCGACAGGGGATGGCGACGAGCGCCTGCGAGCTTATTGGAATCTCATCGAACAACTGCTGACGTGCCCGAATGGAGAGGAAGGGGAGATATTGGCAGCGAATGCGCAGTTGATAGATAGCGGCTTCCTGCAAGCGTGCGAGGCAGTAGCGGAAATATACGCGCAGCAGGGAGAGGAAAATGCGGCAGAATTTTTGCGCCAGCTAGCAGCACAGTTAGGGGCGGCGATGGGAGAGACGCAGACTCCTCAAGCGTATGCTTCTTTTTTGCAGGCGTTATTGCAGGCAGAATACGAAGGCGGGGGAGATGCGCAACCCGTCTATGCCATTCTCCGAGACAACCTCGATAAATTGGATGAAGGATTTAGGCGAGTATTGCGAGAGTGGGCAAGTGCCGCCTTGAATGACGCCGATACCGAGACGCGGGAAGGCGTGGCGGGCTTAATCGAAAATCTTTGCATTCATATTATAGAGTTTCCTCTGGGCAGGAGAAGCGAGAATATAGAAATTGCCATTGCGGGCTACAAGCTCGTGCTGCGCAGCCGCGAAAACAACCGGGAAAAATGGGCGCAAACTCAGAATAATCTGGGAAATGCCTACAGTGACAGAATCCTTGGGGAGAGGGCAGAGAATCTAGAAAATGCCATCGCTTGTTACCGGGAAGCTTTGGAAGTTCGCACCCGCACGGCGTACCCCGAAGATTGGGCAGCGACTCAGAATAATCTGGGAACTGCCTACAGTGACAGAATCCTTGGGGAGAGGGCTGAGAATCTAGAAAATGCGATC
>CAYOOD010000137.1:0-17668 GCA_964405435.1 uncultured bacterium | reverse complement strand
CTCCTGATGTTTTTCTCTAATAGTATAATACTATCTTAGCCAACTTAGTATAACATGATAATGGCTCGGACAATCTCAAAATTTTCGTCCTGTTCTCCCATTCGACTCACAAAAGAACGGTCAATCTTTAACGTACTGACTGGCAAACTTCGCAAATAACTCAAAGAAGAATACCCCGTGCCAAAATCATCGATGCACAGTTGGATATTCCGCGCTCTGAGCTGTTCGAGTATCTCCGTTGCAACCGGGGCATTTTCCATCAGGAAACTTTCCGTAATCTCCAATTTTAAACTGCTGGCATCCAGGTCTGTTTCGAGAAGAATTCGGTCAATTTGCTCGATTAAATTTGGAAAGGCAAGCTGCTTGCTAGACAAGTTGACATTCACCGTCAGCGGCGCAGCGGTTGGGAATTTTTCTTGCCACTGGCGCAGTTGGCGGCAAGCTTCGCGCAGAACCCACGCGCCAAGGGGAACGATCAACCCGGTGTCTTCAGCAACGGGGATAAATTCTGACGGCGAGATGAAACCTCGTCTGGGGTGATGCCAGCGCACGAGCGCCTCGAAACCCGCCAGCCGTCCGGTGTCCAGAGCCACGATCGGCTGGTAGTGAAGTGAGAGTGTGGAGTGTTCAGTGTTTAGTGCTGAGTGCTGAGTGCTGAGTGCTGAGTATTTAGTGCTCAGTGGTGGATGTTGAGTAGGGGCTCCTCGCTTTTCGTCCGTACAGGAGTGTTCAGTGTTTAGTGCTGAGTGCTGAGTGCTGAGTGCTGAGTGGGGAGTAGGGGCTCCTGGCTTTTCATCCGTGCAGGAGTGTTCAGTTTTGAGCGTGGAATCGATGGGGGGAAAATTATTCAGCTCCTCAGCCCTGACTTCATTCTCGACAATCTGCTCAATGGCGTGGCGCAAGTCGGTTTCCAACTGCAGGCGCTCTACCGCCGCAGCGTGCATAGCGGCGTTGAAGACTTCATGGCGGGCTCTGCCCTTGCTCTTGGCGCGGCACATTGCCGTACCGGCATCTCTCAAAAGTTCTTCGGGGCGGTTGTGGAACGAGTGAGGAGGGTTGAGAATTTCTGGGTACTCCTGGCGATTGCTTCCCAGGGCAATGCCTATGCTGGTTGTGGCAAAAACTTCATGCCCGTTGAGATCGAAGGGGGATTTGAGGGCGGCGTGTATCTGCTCGGCGATGAGGAGGGCGTCGCTTCCGTCGCGGATGCCGTCGAGGAGGATGGCAAATTCGTCGCCGCCGAGACGCGCTACGGTATCTTTCGGGCGCAGGCACCCCAGCAGTCGCAGGGCCAAGGCCACGAGCAGGCGATCGCCCGTGCTGTGGCCCAAACTATCATTAATCAGCTTGAATCCGTCGCAGTCGAGAAAAAGTACGGCAAACTGATAGTCCGGGCAATGTTGGGAGCGCTCGACGGCTTCCCACAAGCGCTCGGTTAAAAAGGCGCGGTTGGGCAACCCGGTGAGGGGATCGTGAAATGCCGCGTGCCAGAGTTTTTCCTCGATCTGCTTGCGTTCTGTAAAGTCGCGGGTGACGACTGAGAAACCGCGCAGGTAGCCAAATTTATCTCGATAGGCGGAAATGGCCACTTCTCCCCAGAAGCGGGAGCCGTCGTGACGCACGCACCAGCCTTCTTGCTGGAGTCTCCCGGCGATCGCTGCCAATCTCAGGGCTTTCCAGGGCACTTCCTCCTCGATGTCTTCCCGCGTATAAAAACAAGAAAAATGCTGGCCGATTATTTCGGAGGACAAGTAGCCGGTAATGGTTTCTGCGCCGGGATTCCAGCTTACTACTTCTCCGACGGGATTGAGCATGAAAATCGCATAATCTTTGACGTTTTCTACCAACAGGCGGAAGCATTCTCTTTCTTCAAACAGTGCCGCCTGTGCGTTGGCGCTCTCTGTAATGTCGCGGCAGGTGTAGAGAATTTTTCCTTCTTGAATGGCAACGCGCTTGACATTCACCAGCACGGTATGGCGATCGCCCCTAGCGTCGGTGATTTCCCGCTCGATATTGTGTATTTCTCCGGTTTGTTCCAGCCGCTTCTGCTCGAAGAGGTTCTCTCCGAGCAACTGGGAAATATTCCCCAAAGCCTCTATTTCTGGCACGGTATAGCCGAAAATATGTTCGGCATTGGGGCAGATAAAGGTAAAAGCCCCGCTGTCGTCGGTGATGAAGACGGCTTCTGTAATATTGGCGATCGCCAGCCGGTAGATTTCTTCTGAGGTTGTCCGGGAAGCCCGATCTCGCAAGCACTCGCTATGGTAGCGGGCAAAAATTGCCAATCGGGAAAGATGCCCCTCGGCATCGAAGATGGGGGAGGTGAAGTAGTGGCTGCAATCTCCTTGCCGTTCTTCAAAAAACTGCACCGATATCGAGGGACTAATCCCCTCTTCCAGTCGCGCTTTTATCTGCGATCGCATGGGTTCGGGCAGGAAGTCGCAAATGCACGCTCCAGTTAGGGCGTCGCGCGATACGCCAAAGACGCTGGCGGCGGTTTCATTGGCTAGCAGGATAGTTCCTTTTGTATCGACGAGGACAGCCAACTCTCGAGAGGCGTTCAGGAGCGATCGCGCCATCTCTTCGCGATCGCCGGCTTGGCAGCGCCCGTGCAACTCGCCTGCAGGCAAACGGCTGCTGCTTTCGTGCCGATCCGGTTGCTCGCGAATCTCCGCCCAACAATACTCGTGCCCCTCTAATTCCACATAATGGACGGTCAGCTCTACCGGGACGCGCTGGCCATTTTGGATGCGGTGGCGGGATTGAAAAGTAAACGAGCCGCGCTGTTTGAGGGCGCGCCAGTATTCTTCCCACTCGGCGCTCCACTCCGGATCGAAGTCTGCCGCGCTTTTGGCGAATATCTCAGCGCGAGAATAGCCGAAATAGCGGCAGGCTGCCTCGGAAGCCCCGACGATCCGGGAGTCTGGGCTGAACCAGAGGACGGCGGCATCCGGCACGGCATCTGGTACTGAAGATACCGCTGATTTCGCCAAAGCCAATTCACAGCCGGACTGGGTTGCAGGAGCGGCGGGCGACAGTTGGGCGACGGCTAGGCGAGTCAGCGCGCGCAGGGCTTGCTCCTGTTCTGGGTTGAGTTGCCTGGGCACGCAGTCCATCACGCACAAGCTGCCGAGCTCGTGACCTTCGGCGGTGTAAAAAGGGATTTGGAACGAGAAGACAACTGCGCCTTCTTTTGCTTGTTGAAAGTCAACTTCCCGCCAGTGTTTGTTCGGCTGTCGGTTTTTGCTGTTGCTCTGAGCCTTGGCGCGATTCCCCTGGAGCTGCGATCGCTTTGCGCGCCCGTTGCTGCCGCGTTGGTTCGTGTCTGGCAATTTCACGCCGGCTTTGGATTTAAACCAGTAGCGCTGGCCATTTTTTAGGGCGATCGCGGCAATTGGTGTCTCGCACACCTGTGCAGCTAAGCGGGCAATATCTTCAAATGCCTCTGCCAGCCTAGCTTCAAATCTATCTGCTTGATGGGTTGTCGCAAGGTTATCTGTTTCCGTGTCAGGCATTTGTATCTGAATCATTGCATCCTCTTGCTTTTACTGGCTTGCCGATTTCCAACCCAGCGACCTGCTCGTTTTGGGTAGGGTGCGGTGATTTTTTATCTCAGCCAATACCACCTGTTTTTATCGTCTGATTTTTTTTCAATCATTTTTTTAACCGATCTATTTCTCTTGAGTTTTTCACCGCATTAAATTGTTTTTTTTGTTTTTTAAAACACTTCCATCAGGCGGTCGTTCAATCGCTTTTAATGTTTTCAAGAGCTCTTTCCCGATCGAGCCTTCAGCCGATTATTACCGCGCCGATGCCGCATATTTTCCTATTTATACATGTCCCAAGGTAATTTCTCGATATTTTTAACGATTTCTTTGTTTTTTAGACTAGCCAGAGTTTCACCTTGAAAAATAAATACGAGCTAGATGTTAATCCTTCTTGAAAGGATTGACCTTTTGGCTAGCATTTTTATTTTTTGTTATTAGTTTTTTGAAAAATTATAATTTTTATTTTTTCTTAAAATTTTATAAAATTTTCTAGAAAAGCAGGCTGGCAACCAGCCGACGCAAACTTCCTGCCATGACCAATTTTTGCTATAAACTTGCAAAAATTGCCTGATTAAAAAATCTTTTGTAGCGTTAGTCTGATTGAAAAAAAAACCTCAAATATAAAATCTAAAATCCCCGCCACAGCGGACGGAAGTGCAGGTTGCCGCCGCCCCGCCACCCCCCAGGGGCAATGGCCAGAACTGGCTGCGCTCCCTGCTGCCACACTCCCCATTCTCTGGCGGTCGTTGTCCGCAAACCAGGCAATTGAGTAATCTACAGGCAACATTGGTTAACATAAATCTGGAAATCTCTAAAATTCTCTAGAGGGCAAATTTGACGAGATCGCCTGAAACTGTCGCTTTTGCTACAGTCAGCCTAGGGCGATCGCGCCTGCCGCTAGAATGATGTCTTCAGCTTTGCTTGAGGGGTCAGGCTCGAACCATGAATCAGGTAGATTACCTTCGGATAAGTCTCATCGATCGGTGCAACTTCAACTGCCAATACTGTATGCCTTTAGAGGAAGAGATTGATTATATTCTCCAGCAGAATTTGCTGGCAGACTCGGAGTTGCTAACCCTGATTCGAGAAGTATTTATACCAGTTGGGTTCAGGCGGTTTCGCCTCACTGGCGGGGAACCGCTGTTGCGCAAGGGAGTAGTCGAGATCGTCAGAGCGATCGCCTCCCTGCCAGAAACGCAAGATATCTCCATGACGACCAATGGATTTTTGCTGGCAAACCAGGCTCAATCCCTGTACGATGCCGGCCTGCGCCGCATCAATATCAGCCTCGACTCCCTCGATCCCGATACCTTCGACCTGATTGCGGGCAAGCGCGGGCGCAGTGGGTGGGCGCAGGTTTGGGAGGGAATTCAACAAGCTTATCGGGTGGGATTCGATCCCTTAAAATTAAACGTCGTCGTCATTCCCGGCGTCAATGACGGCGAAATTTTGGAGCTGGCTGCCCTGACGATCGAGCGAAAATGGCACGTTCGATTTATTGAATTTATGCCGATCGGCAACAGCCAACTTTTTGGCGAGCTAGGCTGGGTGCCCTCAGCGGAGTTGCGGCAGCGAATTGGCCACAAGTACGGATTGGTAGAATCGAGCGTTACCGGCGCGGGGCCGGCAGACGTTTATCAAATCCCCGGCGCGAAAGGCACGCTGGGGTTTATTTCGCAGATGTCAGAATGTTTTTGCGATCGCTGCAATCGAATGCGCCTGTCTGCCGACGGCTGGCTCAGACCCTGCTTGTTGAATGAAACCGGCCAAATCGACCTGAAAGCCGCCCTCCGCGCCGGCACCGATCCGGCTCAATTGCGGGAAAAGGTGTGCCAGTTGCTGGCCATCAAACCCGATATTAACTTCAAGCAGCGGTTTAACGGCACTCAGGGGGGCACCTACGCGCGCACCATGTCGCAGATTGGCGGCTGACGCCAGAAAAGACTTTAGATTTTAGAGTATAGACTTTCGATGATACGGCATCGAAAATCTATATTCTAGAATCGAAAATCTCTTACGCTTGACGAGAGTAGTATTCAACCACCAGCAGTTCGTTAATTTGCAGGGCAACCCATTCCCGCTCGACAACGCCATTGACCTTGCCTGTGAGTTTTTGCTTGTCAAACTCTAGGTGGCTGGGCATGTGCGCCAAGCCCGGGTTCGCCAAGTTAGTTTCGACTAACTTGCGGGAGGCTTCCCGATCTCTGACGGCAATCACGTCTCCCGGCTTGCACTGATAGCTGGGAATGTTGACCAAATTGCCGTTAACCGTGACGTGACCGTGATTGACGAGCTGGCGGGCGCTGGGAATGGTGGGAGCCATGCCCAAGCGAAAAACGGTGTTGTCCAGGCGCATTTCCAGCAGTTGCAGCAGCACCTGACCGGTCGAGCCGGTGACGCGGCGGGCTTTGCGGACGTAGCGCAGCAATTGACGTTCGCTCAGACCGTAGTTGAAGCGCAGTTTTTGCTTCTCTTCCAAGCGGATGGCATACTCTGACCGCTTTTTGCGGTTTTGGCCGTGCTGCCCCGGCGGATATGCCCGCTTGGGATTCTTGCGAGTAAGCCCCGGCAGGTCGCCTAAACGCCGTACAATCCGCAGGCGCGGGCCTCGATATCGCGACATCTAATTTCCTCTCTATATGCTCATTAAAATTTAACCCAGACTGTCTAGTATAGAACTTAAGTAGATCGACTTTCAAGTATTTGGCAAAAAGGGGCATCTGGAAGCGATCGCGCCGTTTCCCTGGCGCGCGCGGGCGCGATCTGGACAAAAAAGCCCCGGTGTAGTATAATCCGAGAGCGATTCCCTCTCGGTGGCGATTCGCAGGGGTTGGAAAAGTCCCCCAAAGTAAGCGCGCGAGAAAAAATGCCGTTTGCAGAAATGTAAAAAAAATATTACCTGCTATGCGTCGTCCCGATTTTTTGTATGACTGCTGCCATGAGAGAGCGCCAAACGAGGGCGAAACCCAATTGCCCGCCGGAAATCGCCGCTCCCAGCCCGACAGGGGGGATTGGCCCAGCCAAGTAGGGAAATGGGCGGCCCGCACCTGCGCGATTCCCTTCGGGATAGCTGCGCTTCACGCCGGACTGGCAGCGATCGCTTTTCCCGCGCAACCGGCGGGGGCCATTCACCGGAATAATTACTATAAATGTACTTCTGAGCTGGTGGATGCCGACGTCAGAGCGGAAGAGGCAGAACGCGCCTGTTCGAGAGCCCTTCGTCCGGAGGACTTGGCGGAGTGCGTCGTCAAAATCAATCGCCAAACCGATATATCGAGCCGCGATGCCCTCGATACATGCTCGGGAGTGCGCCGCCCGCTGGACTTGGCGACTTGCGTCGTCGATATCAGCGATCGCGCCCAAGCCGGTGCAGCCTTCGCGATTATGAATAACTGCCGCCGCAGCTTGTTGCCGGCGCGCTATTCCCAGTGCGTCGTCGGGCTGAATCGCCGGCTCGATATTTCTGCAGTTCGGGCAATGGATAGCTGTATTGATGCGGGCGATCGGGTTCGCGACTTAGATCCCTCTTTCGTGCCCAGCGATCGCCAGCCGCTGCTGCCGCCGCCGCCTGCTCCTTTACCTGCAAATCCGGCGACTCCTCTGTAAGTGGGTGAGTGGAAAGTGCTTGATGCTTCGGCTGAGTAGAATGTGGAGTGTGGAGTGTGGAGTATTCAGTGCGTAGGGGCTTTTCGCGAAAAGCCCGTTATTGAGTGTGGAGTGTTCAGTGCTTGATGCTTCGGCTGAGTTAAATCCTTCTCCCCCTCTCCCATCCCCTACCCCACTCCCCTGAACCCACTCTTCCACTCTCAGCACTCAGCACTCAGCACTCAGCACTCTTCCACTTCCACACTCTTCTCCGCTTAGGCTCAAAATAGAATTATCAGGTTGAGGAATACTGCCGTGGTTGATTCAGCGAAGCAGCAGATATTGGGTTATTTTATAGAAGAGTCCAAAGAACACCTCGACACGCTTGAAAAAGGGTTGTTGGACTTGCAAGCGACTGTGGCAGATCAAGAGCGGGTCAACGAATTGTTCCGCGCCGCCCACTCCGTCAAGGGGGGTGCAGCGATGCTCGGTTTCGGAAGTATTCAGAAAACTGCCCACAGACTGGAGGATTGTTTTAAGATCCTCAAGGAAAATCAAGTCCCGGTCGATCAAAAGGTAGAGACGTTATTTTTGAAGGGGTTTGACGCCCTGCAAGACTTGCTCGAACGGCTGCAGGGACCGTTTGGGTTGAGGGACGAAGAAGGCGATCGCGTCGTGCAAGAGGTAGAGCCGTCTTTTGGGGAATTGCAGGATTACCTCAACAGTCTCGTGGGCGGGGCTGAACCGGGAGCGCCTCCCTTGGCGGCAGCTAGGGCAGCAGGCAAAAAACCCGTGGATGTTGCCGATGCCGCGATCGCCGTTCTCAAACAGATGTTGCAGGTTTTTAAGGAGAAGGAAACCCCCGCCAACCGACAACAATTGCAAGAACTGTGCGATCGCCTCGCTCAAATGGATGCCGGCAGCGAAAATTGGCTGACCCTCGTCAAAACCGTTAAGAAAGCCATTTCCCACCCGCAGCACCCCTATCGCATCCTCGCTCCCTTTGCGATCAAAGAACTCAAGCACGCTTGCGACTTAGTGGCGATCGGACAAAGCAGCGAAATCGCCGCCAGTCACAGCTTGCAGCAGCTTGCCGCAGGCGCTCCTGCCTCTGGAGCCAAGCAAATCGTCGTCACCGTCGAACCCAAAGCCGCCGCCAAAGCCCTCTTGCAAGGTTTCGACCGGGAGCAACTCGCCCAGCTCGTGCAAATCCTTCGCAAAAATCTCGCTTCTCAGACCAGTAAAAAGTAACAGACAACCCGCGTAAAAGCCATTAGAAAAACTTTCTTCTTTTGCAGCTTTTTGCACGCACGAAAGAATCTGCTGAGAATGGGTAATAGGTAATAGGGAATGGGAAATCGAGAATCGGGAATCGATTCTAAACCGGAATATTTCCTAGAATAGCTCAATTACCAATTACCAATTCGCTTTTTTCCAATTCCAGAAGCAGAAAAATTATAACTAGCTATTTGAGTTATTGAATTAAATTAGTTTTAGCGATTTAAAAACCCGGTTTCTCGAAGAAACCGGGTTTTTAAAAATATCAGGCTAGAAGTGCCGTACTATCTCGGCAAAAGCGACTCCCTCGCGGGCGATCGCCTTTCGCTTTATTGACCGTTGTTTTGCAAGAAGATCGTGCCCTGAGTAGGACTGCCCAAACTGAAACCCGCAGCCACAGGATCGGCAGGGGGAGTCAATGCCAAAATCAGGGGTTCGTAGAGAGCTTCCGGCTCAGAACCGGTGTCATTAAACGGCGTAATCGTCACAAAAGCATCGCGCTGACCGGCGGCGATATTCACAACACCGCTGAGCGCAGCGAAGTCAATCCCTTCAGTCGCGGTACTGTTAGCCGTATCAATCGAGTAATTCACCGTCAGGGCAGCCGTCTTGTCGCCAAGCCGCCGGATAGTAAATCTCGCCGAATCGAGGTTGGCTTCATCAGCTTCCGCATCGGTCGGCAAAATAATCACCCGCGCGGGTTCGTTGTCCTCGACCGTCACGGAGGCCCTGTCCTGGCCAGTAACGACGTTGTAGGTCGCATCAGGCGTTAGGGTGGCAACGACCGTCTCGTCGATTTCCACAGTACCGTCATCAACCGGGTTGACATTAATCGTCGCCGTGCTCGCGCCAGCGGCGATAAACACAGTACCGGTCAGGGCATCGTAGTCGCTGCCAGCAGTAGCCGAACCGCCGACGGAGTATTTGATCGTCAGATCCTGACTTGCAGGAGCAGGAGCGCCCGTCAGCGGGTTGATGACGGTAACGGTATACTGCCCCGGAGTTGGGCCGGTTTCCTTCCCATCCGGCTGAGTCGCCACGATCCGGACCGTATCGACATCATTGTCCAGAATCGTCACCGTGTCGCTGCTCAGGGCGGGGTCTACGTTGTAATTGGGATTGGAAGCCAGAGTCAGCTTCACCGTCTCAATCCCTTCCTTGACAGCATCGTCAGTGACATTGATATCGATAAGCGCACTGGCTTGACCGGCTGGAATCGTCACCGTGCCGCCGGCTAGGGACGTCGTAGCCGTGTAGTCCGTGCCCTCAGTCGCGAAGCCTGGAGTCGTCGTATCGAGGGTGTAATTCACCACCAGATCCGTCGGACTCGTGTCGGGAGTGCCGTCAGCTCTGACGCGGGTGACAGTAAACTGGCCTGGATTGGGCGGAATCGTAGAAGGCGGATTGGGAAGGGTTTCGCCAGCATCCGGGTCAGTCGCCTTGATCTGGACAGTCGGCGTGTCATTGTCCTCAATATTGAGAGTTGCCGCAGCCTGAGTGCCGATCGCGCCAGCAACGCTGGGATTTGTCAAAGAGAGCTGAATCGTCTTCAGCCCGTCTACCGCCGCATCGTCAAGAATCGTGCCGGTCGGAAGGGTTATCGTTTTTTCTTGATTGTCCCCATCGGCGAAAGAAACGGGAATCGGCGTTGCCGGAGGCGTGAAATCCGTCCCCTCTACAGCCGTGCCTGCAGTCAGCGTTATAGAGGCAGTCACTGCGCCGTTGGCGGCACCGGTCCGCTTCACTTTGATCTCTTGAACGACCGTGCCGTCTTCTCTGACGGTGAAGGTGGGAGCAGTAAATTCCAGCTTGCCCGGGTCGTCATTGTCGGCAATCTCCAGGGTAGCTGTAGCGCCGGCTGGGTCGATGGTCGCCCCATTGGACGGATTGCTCAGAGTCAAACTAATCGTCTCAGTGAGTTCGGGATCGGTATCGTTATTGATGGGAACCTGCACCGTTCCAGAAGTCTGATCTGCGGCGATCGTAACCGTCAGAGGCGTGTTAGTGTAATCCGTGCCGCCAGTTGCCGGGTTCGTCGTGCCATCTGCCAGCGCAATCGTCGCGGTGACTTCTGTATCAGTACCGCCAGTGCGGGTGACGGTAATCGTTGCGAATCCTCCCTGAACGCCTTCGTTGACTGAGAAGGTAGCCGTTTGAAACTTGAGGACGCTGGGTTCGGCAGGGGGTGGCGGAGCCGGAGGCGTAAAGACAGGTGCGGGCGCGGCTGGAGCTGGCAGGAAGTCAGAGCGATCGATATTCGTGAAGTTGACATTGCGCAACACCACTAAAGTCTCGCCCGTCAGGCGATCCTGCACGATCGTGTTGTTGGCGTTGTCGCCGACGCCTTGAAAGATATTGAGATTTTCAAATAACAGACCCGCTGTTAGCTCGATGAAATCCAGCTTGTCTTCAAAATCCTCGATAAAGTCTGCCAGAGCGACAGCCGTGCCGCCGGTGCCCGGGGCGACGGAGAAGACATCGCTGCCCGCGCCCCCCGTCAGCGTGTCGGAACCGAGGTCGCCGTAGAGCGTGTCGTTGCCCTCATCTCCAAATACGCGATCGTTCCCCTGACCCCCGCGCGCCACATCATTGCCCTGACCCCCATACACGAAATCGTCCCCCAGGTTGCCGTTGAGCGTGTCGGCGTCTGCGTTGCCGTAGAGGGTATCGTTTCCTTGTCCGCCAGCGATATTGTCGCTGCCCAAATCCCCAGAAAGCATGTCATTGCCCTGGTTGCCGTACATGACATCGCTGCCCTGGCCACCCCGTGCGGTATCGTCGCCTTCGCCGCCGACAATGATATCGTTGCCCTGGTTGCCGTAGAGTTCGTCATTGCCCGTACCGCCGGAGATTTGGTCGTTGCCGATTCCGCCAACCACCGTATCGTTACCGTCGCCGCCGTGCAGGTAATCGTAGCCGAATAGTGCGGTTAAAACTGTGTCGGTGTTGGGGATGGGAACCTGAGTATCCGGGTCGAGCTGCTGGGCATTTTGTGGATCGCCCCGCAGCAGGTCGTTGCCATTCCCGCCGTCGATCGTATCGGCTCCGGTGCCGCCATCTAGCTCGTCGTCGCCGTCTTCGCCGAATATCTGGTCGCTTCCTTCTCCACCGGATGCGATGTCGTTGCCACTGCCAGTAATAATCACGTCATTGCCGGCGTCGCCAAAGAGGAGATCTTCGCCTTCTTCTCCTGTCAGGGTGTCATTTCCCAAGCCGGCAGAGATGGCATCGTCGCCGCTGCCGCCACTGACGTAATCCTCGCCATCTTCGCCAAACAGCAGGTCGCTATCGGCTCCGCCAAAAATGGCATCGTTGCCGGTGCCGGCCCGAATCACGTCCCGACCCTGAGCGCCGTCGAGGATGTCGTCGCCTTCGTCGCCGCTTATATCGTCGTCACCTTCGTCACCTGAGATAGCGTCATTGCCTGCTTGACCGCTAATGCTGTCATTTCCTTGACCCCCGCTGACCGTTTCACTCCCTGGAGAGCCGACTAGGGTATCGTCTCCTTCGAGAAGTTCTACTATATTGCCGCCAGAAAGATCTACGAAGTCCTGCCCTGATGAACCCGTGTTCGTTTGCATGTCTAATGCTCCTGCTTGCCGCTTTGCTGTTTTCTGTGCTTCTACTTACTTTGGGAGTATACCCACATAAAGTTCAAAACCGATCTCTCTGTTATATCAGAAAATTTTCGGAAATAGAGCGATCGCTGACCGAGGAAAATTGCAAGCGTTGTTAGTGCTATAATCATTACCAATTCCGGATTTAATAGAATAATTAGCACGAAAGTTTTCCAAAAAGAGAGGGAATTCGAGTCGGGAGAATAGGGGCAATTTGGGGCGATCGCGTGACTTGTCAAAAGCCAAAAAATCCTCAGACGTTTTCTGCCAAAAAAAGTTCCGCGATCGCCCTATTTTCAGGCGGTCAAGAACGTTGAGCAAACGGCATGTCGGCATTAATCGCCTCGATTTCTCGCTGCTCCATTTCGTTGACCTCGCCGATATACGACCGCAGAATTTGACTGAGGCGCTGATTGTAAAATCGGTGCAGGCTGTGGTTGGGGGTAGCCGGGAAACCGCGCCGTTTTTTGTGGCGGCCTCCCGCACCCGGGTCAAATATCTGAATGCCGTGGTTAATTGCCCATTCGATCGGCGTGTAGTAGCACGCATCGAAGTGCAGGCTGTCAATTTCCTGAAAGCTGCCCCAATAGCGCCCGTAGAGGCGATCGCCTTTCGTCAGGCAAAACGACATCCCCATCGGCTGGCGCTCGTCTTGCTCGCTGTAGGCAGCGACAAACACCACGCGGTGCCGGTAGGTGTGGTGCAGTTGCTCGAAAAACCGCTTGGTCAGGTACTTGCTGCCCCACCAACCAAATTTATCGCAGGTATTCTCGTAAAACGCATACATTCGGGGAAACAGGGCGTGGGGGATCTCGTCGCCGGTCAAAGTTTGCAGGCGCAGACCCGCTTTTTCTACGGCTTTGCGTTCCCGCTTGATGTTGCGGCGCTGGTTGGCGTTAAATATGGCCAAATAGTCGTCGAAGCTGCTGAAACCGGCATTTTCCCAAATGTAGCTGTGGTGGAGCCAACTGGTGAACCCGTGGCGTTCCATCAGCGATCGCCATTGCGGATCGACGTAGAGAAAGTGAGCGCCAGAGATGCCGTTGCGATCGCAGAAATGGTCGATCGCCCCCACCATCAGCGCCGTCAGTTCCTCTTCATTTTCGCCAGGGGCGATTAAAAACCGATAGCCCTCTGCGGGGGTAAACGGACTCATGCCCAACAGCTTCGGATAGTATTCGATGCCCAACCGACTGGCCAAATCCGCCCACTGGTGGTCGAACACGAATTCGCCGTAACTGTGGCCTTTCACATACAGGGGCGCTGCAGCAACGAGCCGGCGTGAAGGCGAATCGCGCCACACCGTCAAGTGATTTGGCAGCCAACCCGTTTTCCCCGTGGCGCTGCCCGAGGTTTCCATATTGTTCAGCCAATCCCACTCTAGGAAAGGCGTCAACAGCGGCACCGCTAGAGCGTCCCACTCCGACTGGGGCACTCGGGCAATTTTATCGATCCAGGCGATCGAATAGCTCGACTTTGGCTGTTCCACCATAGGGGGCATATCGGGCAAGCACTTAAAATATGATTGATCCGGGCGCATTCGTCCTGTGGCTGAAGGCTGCGACCGATCGCAAGACCTAGCCCTTCCCGCCCCGCAAGTTCTCGGGTTTCAGCTTTCCACCCTAGCACTTCAGGCAAAACTTGTCAAATAAAAATTTCTCAACCCCCAGCGATCGGGGTTTTTGCCGCCATTTTTTTCAATGCAGCCGCATTTTTCCCGACGGGATCGGCTCAGCAGCAGGAAAGCAACGCGCACCTCAACGGCTGCGCTAACGGCTGCGTTGCAAGCGGTAGTGCAAAAACAATTCATGCTCGACCTGTTTGACCTCCAGGAGTTCTAAACGGGGAGCCTGCTGAGTCAAAAATCCCGCCCCATCCACCGGCGTAGGAGCCTTATCTCCCCCTAAAATTAACGGGCAAACAGTCAGCCAGAATTCATCAATCAAATCGGCGGCTAGCAACGCAGCGATTAATTGACCGCCTCCCAAAACCGCCACTCGTTCTAAACCCAGTGCTGCTAAATGTTGCAGGGCGGCGGTAAAATCAATAGAAAGATTCTCGCTTCTGGATTGGGCAGGGGGTTCCTCAAAAACCAGAATTTTCTCGAATTCCGGGCGCTGCTCCCACTGGCAGGAACCGCGTTTAGTGGTTAGCAGCCAGCGGGGAACGGGTTGCTGAAAAAAGCGCAATTGCGGGTCAATTTCGCCCGATCGCGAACAGAGAATTTGCACCGGCTGCGGGGGTTTTCCGAGCTGTTCTCGCTGTTGGATGAGTGCGGGATCGATAACGCGCATAGCCGTGCCGCCAGCGCGGAGCGTGCCCGCACCGAATAAGATGCCGTCGGATAAAAAAACTTGTTGTTCTAAATGGGATTTATCAGTTTTAGAACCGATCGGCACGGGCGATCGCGTGGCGTCTGATATTTTTCCATCGGCACTCATCGCTAGCACGACGGTGGTGGCAGGGCGTGTTAAATTAATTGGCGTCATGTTCGCAGTTTTTAAAACCAATCCAATACTGAGTCGGGCAATGGAGATCGCCGAGATGATAGCCCGAATCGAGGGACGATCGCAGCCCTCTCGATCGCGGGCCAATTGCTGGCCTCCCTCCCTTCAGGGGCAGCCGCGATTCGCGATCGGGACAGCGCCAGCGGATTAAAAAAAGTTAAAGTCGCTGACCCGTTCTTTGCGGCGCTTTTGTTTAAAATTTATTATCTCTTTTATAAGAGATATAAAATTAAGTAATAGAAGGGGGCAGAAAAACCCGTCAACGGCGGCGCGCGGGGCGAGCGATCGCGCTTTGCGGCTCGCGTCCGCTTCGGGATGGGACTGCTGGCGGAAAAGTGCTGGGGGAGTGGCACTTTGGGCAGTCGAGAGTGCAAGTGCCCGGGGGCTGGGGGGGATGCCTCCGAGACGTGGGAATTCTCTGTAGCTCCTATAATTGTGATAATGTTACCGCAACTGTTAACCAGTCAGCCCGTGTTGGCAGTCGCATTTCACCGCCGAGTCTGTAAAATATTGAGCGACCTACCGTTTTTTTCACCGACAGCAGTGGGAATGCTAATAACAGACTGAAGAGAAAAGCTGCCTTGGCGCAGTGCCAAGGTGCCGCTATCACGAAGTGTTCTAAAGAGGTTTCGCTTTCACTTCTGTTGCGGGCAGGACAACGTCAGCCAGTTCCGCCAAACAGGCAGAGCGAAAAACACCCCACCCCGCGATCGGGCAAGACTCAAGCGTGGTGATACCTCGAAAACACGGCGAAGCCATTCAGACGTCAGGGGTTTCCCTTGACAGAAGTAGACCTCCATTTGGATTGGTTCGCAGGATCGCGGCACACCCCGCCCCGCTTTCCTCTCACCGCCAAAGCACACAGAACGGCGGGAGTACCCAGCAGGAATATATAGATGGATGCCTAATCTATCGGATTTGTTAAAAAAATTTAGTTGGGCTCAACTGGGTCAAACCTCCTTCCGCCGGATTTTGCTGTCGCGAATTTTACTGCTGAGCGTGCCGGTGTTGCTGTTGGGGGAGTATGTCACCTACAGAAAATCCCGTTCGGGGCTGCTGGAAACAGCCCGCCAGAACCTACCGGAGAGCGCCGTCAGAAAGGGAGAAAGGATTCAAGAATTGGTAAAAGCGCTGCAAGCAGCAGCGATCGGGGCTGGAGAATCGGCGATCCTGCAGTCAGGTTCGCCAGAAGCGTCGGAACAACTTTTGCAGCAGCTAGCAAAACAATTGCCGACGCAGGTGCGGTGCATTCAACTGACGAACATAGAGACGGGCAAAATTGCGGCCAGTACCTGCGGCAATCAGCCGATTGAGCGGCCCGGGGAGACGCCGCTGTGGCCCGCAACGCGCGATCGCGCCATCCCCAATGCTTCGGATATCAAGGTCACGTTCGTTCTGCCGCAGACGCAGCCCTCAGATTCCCAAGCGGAGGGAGAGGAAACAAAAACCAAGGACGGGCAGCTGACCTTGTTGCTGAGCTATCCCGTATACGAGCAGAATACAGGACAGTTGCGCTATGCCTTGAACGTGGAGTCAACCCTGCTGCCGCCAGAGCAGGACAAGCGCAGGTCTTTCTCTGGGTATACGGTGGTCATTGACCAAGACGGAACCATCCTGGCTCACCCGGACGCCCGCCGAGTGGGGCGCAACATCAAGCAAGAGGAAGACCAAGATACCGTCGATAGACTCACCAGTATTGTCGGCAACGCGATCGCCGGCAATACGGATTTTATCCACCTATTTGCCTTCGAGAAAGAAGGGGAGGAATTGCTAGCTGGCTATAGCGCTATCCCCAGCCCGATTTCGACGGTAGAGCCTAATCGCAAGTGGATCGTCCTCGCCGTCACCCGTCTGGACAACGCCCTGGCCGGTCTGGAAGAAATCCAGAGCATCCTGCTGACCCTAATTTTGTCCCTGCTGGCGGCCAACCTCCTGGCAACCGTTTACCTGTCTCGCGACTTGGCGCGCCCGATCGAGCAACTGGGAGAATATGCCGGGGGCGTACAAGCCCGCCGTTCCCTAGAACGAATTCCCCACAATTTCAAAATCCGGGAGTTCAACCAACTGGCGGAGGCGCTAGACAGCATGGTGGAGCGGCTGACTGAGTGGGCACAGGAGTTGGAAACGGCTTGGAAAGAGGCGAAAGTCGCCAACGAACTGAAAAATGAATTTTTGGCGAATACCTCCCACGAGCTGAGAACGCCGCTAAATGCAATTATTGGCTGCATTCGCTTGGTTCGCGATGGATGCTGCGACGACGAAGAAGAAGAAATGGAGTTTCTCCAGCGAGCCGATGACGCAGCGATTCACTTGCTCGACATTATTAATGACGTCCTCGATATTGCCAAAATCGAAGCGGGGACGCTCTCGGTGGTACTCGAACCGGTGAACCTGCACAAAGTCCTCAAGGAAGTGGTGGATTTGCAGGAAAATAATATTCACCAAAAAGGGCTGCAGTTGAATTTCACCGATCGCCAAGAGCCGCTGGTGGTGGAAGCCGATCCCGCCAAACTCAAGCAAGTTTTGCTGAATGTGGTGGGCAATGCCATCAAGTTTACCGATACCGGCAGTATCACCATCGCCACTCGCGTGCAAGAGAATGCTGCGGATGCTGCCGGAGCGCCGGAGTCTCGCGCGATCGTCACGATCCGCGATACGGGAATCGGCATCGATGCCAACCAGCAGCACAGGCTCTTTCAACCGTTTGTGATGGTGGATGGCAAGCGAACTCGCAAGTATGGCGGCACGGGCTTGGGGCTGGCTATCTCGCGGAATTTGATAGAACTGATGGGCGGCACGATCTCTTTGTACAGTGCGGGGGTTGGGCAGGGTACGACTGTCGAGATCTCTCTGGTGATGAGCGACTTGGTGCCCAAGCGATCGCCCGCTCCCTCCCCTCACGCGGATGAAATCCAGCCGTCGCCTGCTCCCTCCCGCTCGGAAGGAGACTCTGAGGGCAACCACCCGCCGCCGGCGCGCAGCAGTTACTAGCCCGCCCATTTTCGGGGCAAATTTCCGCGTCGCAGAATCGCTGATTGCGTTAAAGGTGCATCTTAATAAAGACGTTAATTAAAAAAAAATAATACCAATTCTCTAAAGTTATGCTACAATAGCCAAAAAGAAGTCCATAAGG
>CAYOOD010000136.1:0-17712 GCA_964405435.1 uncultured bacterium | reverse complement strand
GAAGATACTTGGCGGGTCACTGCCTGGGAAAATAGCTCAGTGCCAGGGTAATATTAAAACAAAACCCCTTCACTATGGTGAAGGGGTTTTGTTGTTTTGAACCTCTTAGTAAGACAAATACTTCCTGCACAAGAGACACTCAGTGATATCATTTTACGGAGCATCGGTTGCAGTCAGACGCGATGAATCGTGTCTCTACAAGAGAGGATTTTACGAATGATGTTCCCGGACAGGATACGAGTAGCAAACGAACAGTATTTGAGTGGGTGTTTTAAATTTTTTTAAACCTGGGATGTGCGCTCTCAGTTTTCGGTGGAACGTAGTGTTCTGCGCGCTAATTTTGCATAAGTTTTGACGGTTTCGTAGGACATTTCTAGGTCGGTGGCGATCGCAGCTAACGACTCTCCCAGCTCCCGCCGCGCCAAAATCGTCGCCCAAGTTTCCGCAACTTCCAGCGCCCGATCGCTGCCCGATCGCTTTCTCTTAGCGGCAAAAAGCGCCGTTAATTCCGCAATTCGCTGCCCGAGGTGAGTGGCGATGGCCGGTGCAGGCTCCGCTTCCTCGCGCAACCACCCCAGTCTCGTCTGCCCCAGCCCAAACGTCGTTTTGTGCCCGGTGCCGCAGTAAGGCGCTAATCTGGAAAGCGCGAAAAACAATTGCTCGAACTCCGGCATCTCGCTTGCCGATCTCGATAGCCCCAACTCCACTGCCCCAGTAAACCCCGTCACCATCCCCTTTTTCCCCGCCGCTACTTTCACCGACTCGATGCGGTGGCGCTGAATAATCGCCGATTCATCCACCCATTCTAAAAACGCATCCTGCTCGAATGGCATCCCCGAAAAATCATTCCAGCGGCGCAAATAACTGTGAAATATGTTAGTCGGCACCGGCAGCGGAAAGTGATGACCTTTGCGGCGAAAACTCGTAGGCGTCAGAAAACTCAACTTCACAGTAGGAGGCGCGGGACGATCGGCTTTGTATAACTGCCGATAAGTTGCAGGCGGCAGCGCAATTTGACACGAGCGAATCAACAAAGGAGCATTGCGCAATTCCAGCACCTCCGGCAACTGCTGCACCCACTGACTCATCCACTCAGCCACCCGCTGTGAAAGCGCCGTCACATACCAGCGATAAGTTTGGTTTTCTTGCAGTTGAAAATCCTTGCCTGAAGTCAACAGCGCTCCTTCCAGCCCCGAAATCGCAAACGGTTTCTCTGATTCGCCGTCGTGCAGGTAAGCCGACAATTCCGGATTTGTTTGCCGCACCCGATCTAAAAACCAAGCGTGCAATCCGATAGTGTATTGAGCGTAGAGATAATCTGCTGCGCGCGGTGTTAATTCAAACACTAATCCCACCAACTCAGTCTCAGCCGGCCAACTGAGGGGAGATTCAGAAGGAGGCGCGGACTTGGATTTTTTCGGTCGAGCCATAAGCGATCGCGGAGATGTCGCCGCTATTTTACCCAATTTTTATCCCCGTCGGGGGATAAGTTACGTTTTGAAACAATTGAGAGGGGCGTCATACAGCTAGCCTGCTGTCCTCCCCGGAATAAATACAGCTTTCGTCAGGACAGTGCCCCAGGGCGATCGCTGCTATTGTTGCAACCGATCGCCTAGATGTCCTGCCTACAGGCGATCGCTCCCTTTCTTTTCAGAAAAACCGCGATCGCATTTTTTATTGATTTGACAAATCGGACAACTTGTGCTATTTTATAATTTTTTCTCCCCGGCAAATTCGGCATCGCCGAATTTGTCAATCCTACTTTGATATCAAAAATATGAAATCGCCCAGTTGCATTTGGTTTTTTACGACAATTTCTCTGCTAGTGCTGGCGGCTGCTTGCCCTGCCAATGCACAAATTACCCCAGATGCCACCCTGCCGAATAACAGCGCTGTCGTACCTGACGGCAATACCCTCCGCATAGAGGGCGGAACGCGAACCGGCGACAACCTCTTTCACAGCTTCCAAGAATTTTCCGTCCTCACTGGCAGGACGGCTTTTTTTAACAATGGCCTGGATATTCAAAATATCATTACGCGCGTCACGGGCGGTAAAATTTCCAATATTGATGGTTTAATTCAAGCAAATGGCGCTGCTAATCTGTTCCTAATCAATCCCAGCGGGATAATTTTTGGCCCCAATGCTCAATTAAATATCGGCGGCTCTTTTATCGGCAGTACGGCTGACAGCATTAAGTTTGCCGATGGCAGCACTTACAGCGCCACAAATCCCGCCGCGCCGCCTCTCCTCACAATTAATGTTCCGATTGGCTTGCAAGTAGGGGAAAATCCGGGCGAAATTCAAGTTAGCGGAGTCGGGCACAATCTGAGATTCGATCCGGATACTTTAGCAACCGTTAGAACAGACAGACCGGCTGGGCTTCAGGTGAGTGGCGGTCAAACTTTAGCGCTCGTCGGCGGCGATATCACCCTCGTTGGTGGAAATTTGACTGCTGAAGGCGGACGCATTGAGTTGGGGAGTGTTGCAGGCGGTACAGTCGCGCTGACGCCTAATAATAACGGCTGGGCGTTGGGATATGAAGGCATTCAAAATTTCCGAGATATCCGCTTTTCGGAGGCAGCTTCTGCCTCGACTAGCGGCAACGGCGGCGGCAGCATTCAGGTGCAAGGCAGGCGCGTTGCAGTTCTGAATGGTTCCTCTATTTTGGCGGATACTCTGGGCAATGCGAATGGGGTAGGTTTGACGGTCCGCGCTTCGGAGTCGGTGGAAATCGCGGGCAACAGTGCTGACGGGTTTTCCCCCAGTTTGTTTTCCTCTGTCGATCCGCAAGCGAGCGGCAATGGGGGAAATTTGACGGTGGAAACCGGACATTTGACGATCGCAGATGGGGCGATTATCGCGGCTGATACTTTTGGTTCTGGAAATGCTGGGGCTTTGACTATTCGAGCGAACTCGGTAGACTTATTAGCCACGACTTTACTGGCAACTTCAGTCTATCCAGAAGCGACGGGGCAGGGAGGCAATTTAACGATTGAAGCGGGACGCTTATTAGTGGCAGATGGGGCGCAGGTCTTGACATTTACCCTAGGCGCTGGGAATGCGGGAAACTTGACGGTGCGAGCCGATGAGATAGAAGTGAGGGGGACTTCCGCGTCGGGCAGATTTGCAAGCGTTCTGGCAGCTTCAGTCGAAACGGGCTCTACTGGCAAGGGCGGCCAGATTTTGATCGAAGCTTCTTTGCTATCGATCGCCGATGGGGCAGGGATAGGAGCCAATACCGATGCCTCTGGTGAGGGAGGAGAAATTACCGTAAAAGCCGATCGCGTAGAAATCCGAGGAACCTCAATAATTGGAACTCCCAGCTATTTGTCCGTTAACACTTTCAGCGACGGCAAAGGCGGCAATTTAACAATTGAAGCCGCTAATGTGACTGTTCGAGAAGGTGGACAAATTTCTACAGGGACTTTTGGCAGTGGTGAGGGGGGAAATATTGTCGTGCGAACTTCGGAATCTGTCGAACTGAGCGGAACAACGCCGACAGTTCCTACCGGAAATACCTCTTTTTTCACAGATGATTCGGGTCAGGTGTTTCCGAGCGGGTTTTTTGCCAGTTCTGAAGGAACGGGTAAGGCGGGAACTTTGACTGTGGAGGCGGGGCAATTTATTGTCCGCGATCGGGCGCAAGCGTCTGTGAGCGCTCGACAAGCCGGACAAGCTGGCAACCTGGCGATCGCAACTGGCAATCTACTTTTAAATCGAGGCATTCTCAGCGCTTCTACTGTAGACGGCAACCAGGGCAATATTGCGATCGCGGCGCGCTCTGTGCAGTTGCGAAATGGCAGCGCGATCGCCACCAATGCTACCGGCAATGCCACGGGCGGCAATATTACTATCAACGCCGAGACTTTAACGGCTTTGGAAAATAGCGATATCACGGCTAATTCTCTGCAATCTTTAGGCGGTGGCGTTACTATCAATACTCGCGGGATTTTCGGCACCGATTTTCGACTTTCGCAAACTCCCCAAAGTGACATCACCGCTACGGGAGGAACGCCAGATTTGAGCGGCACTGTGAAAATCAACACCCCCGATGTCGATCCGGCTTCGGGATTGCTACAATTGCCAGAAAAACCCGCAGACACAGGCGATCGCATTGTTGCCGGCTGCAACGCCTATAAAGGCGATCGCTTTGTCGTCACCGGGCGCGGCGGCTTGCCGGAAAACCCCTCCGATACGCTGCTCGGCAGGGCGCTTTGGCGGGATTTGCGTGCTGTGGGGAATGGGGCATCGGGGAGGAGTCAGGAGTCAGGAGTCAGGAGCCAGGAATTGCATTTTTCTTCCACTCAAAACGCCACACTCCACAGTCCCTTAGTAGAGGCGACTGGCTGGGTCACGAATGCTGATGGTAATATACAGTTGGTTGCTAATGTTAATGTTCCGCCCGCTCGTCTCTGGTATGGAGCCAGCTCGTGCGGCACTTGAACCATGCCAGGTGCGATCGCTGCGTGAAGTATCGCGTCAAGCGCTTTTCGCGAGCGACAGTGAAGGGAGCATCTCAGTTTTGTAGTGCGGGCCAGAAAGCCCGCGATGAGGTCATAGATCGCGGGCGGTACGCCCGCACTCCTGATAGTCTTTTTACAAAACTGAGATGCTCCCGACAGTGAATCGCGAGTCGCCTGCAACGTCCCTTTTTTCTCTGGACAAACTGAGAAAATTATGGTAATCTCTTAAGTATGAAATGGTGTTTATAGCGCTTCTAAATGATTTGGATAATTTTGTCGGGTGCCTAGAAAAACACAGGCATCGCAATTTATTTAGAAGCGCTATTTTAACCAAAAATAAACATTTTTTATGCTCAGATAGGTTCTAAAAACCAGCCCCGTAGGCGTGTCTTTTTATGAGGGTGTGTAGACTTCGATAGACAACCCAACAAAAAAACATGAAATTTCTCGATCGCGCGAACTTTATCGGCACGATTTCCCTGCTATTGCTGACTGCCAACAATGCAGCTTTATCGCAAATTATCCCCGATGCTACCCTGCCAAATAATAGTACAGTTCTCCCCGTGGGCAGCAGCTTCCGCGTCGAAGGTGGCACCAGAGCCGGCAGCACCCTCTTTCACAGTTTCGGAGAATTTTCTCTCCCCACGGGCTCTGAAGCTTTCTTCAACAATGCCCTCGATATTCAGAATATCCTCACCCGCGTCACTGGCGGAAAAATCTCGAACATTGACGGGTTAATCCGCGCTAACGGCAGTGCGAATTTATTCCTCATCAATCCCAGCGGGATAATTTTTGGCACCAACGCGCAATTAAATATCGGCGGTTCGTTTATTGCCAGTAGCGCCAGCAGCATCCAGTTGGCAGACGGCAGTTTTTTCAGCGCAACAAATCCGACGGCACCGCCGCTGCTAACCGTGAATGTTCCCATAGGCTTGCAATTTGGACAAGCGCCGGGAGCGATCGTCAATCGATCGCAAGCTACAGATAGCAGCAGTCAAATTGTCGGCTTGCAAGTACAGCCCGGGCAAACCCTAGGATTGATTGGCGGCGATATTCTCTTCGAGGGTGGATACGCGCTTTCGCCCCAAGGGCGCATCGCTCTCATCAGCGCGGGTTCTGACAGTTTCTTCAGCCTTAATCCTGCCCAAAACGGCGTTTCTTTGGAAAATTCAGGCGTTCCAAACTTTCAAGATATCCTGCTTTCTGGCGCATCTGTTATCGATGCCAGCGGAGTTGGCGGCGGCGAAATTCAGATGCAAGGCAAGCGCATCTCAGTACGCGATGGCTCTCAAGTTTTGGCAATTACTCGGGGCGCTGAATCGGGAGGAAATCTCAGCATCCGTGCCTCGGAAGCAGTAGAAATTGCCGGCACTTCAGCCGACGGGCTGGTTCCGTCGCGCCTATCGACTCAGACGCTCAGCGATGGCAGTGGCGGCAATTTAACCATTGAAACAGGAGCATTAGTCGTTCGGGATGGTGCCGAGGTGACAACAGCAGCAGAGGGAGCAGGAAGCGGAGGAAATCTAGACGTTCGCGCTGCAGAATTGGTTGCTATCGGCGGGGCAAATCCGGCGAACTTTACAAGGTTGACAACCGAAACCATCGGTGCAGGCAAGGGTGGAAATTTGAATATTGAAACCGGGCAATTTTTGCTGCAAGGAACGGCATTTTTATCGACAATGGCGTTGGGAACGGGAGCGGGGGGAAATCTGAGCGTGCGGGCGTCATCGGGTGTAGATATGTTTGGCACGGGATTTGAAACCTTGCAACTCTTACTGGGTGGCGCTTTGACGGGGCAGCTTAGCCCAACCGCTCGTATCGGCGGCTTGTATGCCGGCACGGCGGGGAACGCTCCGGGGGGAGCAATTTCTATTGAGACGGGTTCGCTAAATCTCCAGAATGGAGCGGTGATTTTCAGCCCGAATTTTGGTGAGGCAACCGCTGGAAATATTAACATCAGCGCGGCGAACTCCGTCGAAATAGTAGCAGCGAGTATTCTGTCCCCAACTGGGCTAGGAAGTAGCGGCTCAGGAGGCAATATCGCGATCTCTACCCGCCAGATAACGGTGAGGGACGGAGGTGTGATAACGGCGACGACTCTCGGAAATGGTTCTGGAGGAAATATCGAAATCAATACTTCTGAATCGGTGGAAATCTCTGGAACGCTTCCTGGAGCTGTCGTGCCGACAGGAATTGTTAACAATACAGTGGTCGGCACCGGAGACGGCGGCGATATCCGCATCAAAACGGGACGTCTGATCGATCGCGCTGGCGGGTTAATTGTTGCCAATAGCGGCGGCATTACCGGGATCGGTATCTTCACCACGGGCGGGCGCGGCGGAAATATTTCGATCGAAGCCAGCGACTCTATCGAAATAACAGGCGTTTCGCCGGACGGGACGCTAACAAGCGGTCCAGGCACGACAACATTTACCCAATTTCCGGCAGGAAATTTGACGATTTCTGCACCAAATATCGTCATGTCCGATGGCGCGATCGTATCCAGTGCCACGTTTAATTCTGGCAACGGCGGCACCTTGACGGTGAATGCTTCTGAGTCTTTAGAAATATCGGGGCGATCGCCTTTTACCGGACTTCCCACGACTTTAGTAACCTCATCCGGGCGAGCTGACTTGCCGCAACTCGTCGCTACGGGAGCGGGAGGCGACTTGCGGATTAATACGGGAACGTTAATCGTGCGGGATGGGGCAACTTTAGACGTGAGCAGTTTCGGAACCGGAAGTGCCGGCACTCTCGATGTCACTGCCTCTGCCATTCGCCTCGATCGCAATGGCAGTCTCAACGCCGCCACGGCTGCCGGTGCCGGGGGCAATATTCTCGCGCGATCGCAAACCTTGCAATTGCGCGGCGGCAGCAATATCACCACCAATTCCGGCAACACCGACGGCGGCAACATCGCCATCGATGCCGATACGATCGTCGCTCTGGAAAATAGCGACATCAGCGCCAATGCGCTCGTCGGGCGCGGCGGTCGCGTTAGTATTACTACACGAGGTATTTTTGGCAGCGAATACCGCCAAGCCCTCACGCCAGAAAGCGACATCACCGCAACGGGGGGACAGCCCGAATTGAGCGGCACGGTAGAAATCAATACCCCCGATATCAACCCGGCTGCTGGCTTAGTCGAATTGCCGGAAAATTTCAACGACATCAGCGATCGCATTGTCGCCGGCTGTGCCGCAGATAAAGGCGATCGCTTTGCCATTACCGGGCGCGGCGGCTTGCCAGAAAACCCCAGCCAACCCCTACTCGGCAGCGCCGTCTGGCGGGATTTGCGCCCTGTGGGAAATGGGGCATCGGGGAGGAGTCAGGAGTCAGGAGTCAGGAGTCAGGAATTACATTTTTCTTCTACTCAAAACCCAAAACTCAGCACTCAGCACTCAGCACTCAGCACTAATCCCCAATCCCCCATCATTGAAGCAACCGGCTGGGTTGTGACGGCTTCCGGGGATGTAGAGCTAGTGGCAAATGCCTCGAATCTGACTGCCCAAAATCTTTGGCACCAGTTGCCACAGTGCGATTAAATGCCATAATTGGGGAAATCCTCATATTGAGATTGTCGGGTGCGCGGTTGAATCTTTTTTTGACCTGATCCTTGACAAATCATCAAATTTATGCGTTTTGGGAAATTGACCGGGCACTCAGCTTGGATAATTGGCAGCGCGATCGCTGGGCTGTGCCTCTCAGGTAGCATGGGGCGATCGCAAGTCGTGCCAGATGCGACGCTGCCCGTTAATTCCGCCGTCACCCAACAGAACAACACCTATCTCATCGACGGAGGAACCAGAGCCGGCACCCATCTCTTTCACAGTTTCCGAGAATTGTCTCTCCCCACCGGCAGCGAAGCCTATTTCAACAACGCCGCCGACATTCAAAATATCTTTTCGCGGGTAACAGGCGGCAGTATTTCCAATATTGACGGCTTAATTCGCGCCAACGGCAGCGCCAATTTATTTCTGCTCAATCCCAACGGGATAATTTTTGGCCCCAACGCGCAATTAAATATCGGCGGTTCGTTTCTCGCCAGTACCGCCAGCAGCATTCAATTTGCAGATGGGAGTTCTTTCAGTGCGGCAAATCCAACAGCACCGCCCCTATTAACCGTTAACGTTCCAATAGGCTTGCAATTCGGTAGTGCACCGGGTGCGATCGCCAACCGATCGCGGGCTGCCAGCAATCAGCCCCTCCCCCCCATTCCCATTTCTCCACAAGTGGGCTTGCAAGTAGCGCCCGCTCAAACACTGGCGCTGGTAGGCGGCGACGTCCTCTTGCAAGGTGGCAATCTCACGGCGTTGCAAGGGCGGATCGAACTCGGCAGCGTGGCAGATTCTGCTTTCGTCGGCTTGACGTTTCCTGCCGCCGGCACAACCGCCCTCTCTTATGAAGGCGTGCAAAATTTCGGCACGATCGAGCTATCCGGCGGTGCCGCCGTTACCACCAGCGGGCTGGGTGGTGGCAGCATTCGGGTGCGGGGAGGAAACGTACTCGTCACGGAGGGAGCGCGGCTGGTGGCAGATACCTTCGGAAATCTCGACGGCGGGGGAATTGACATCCAAGCTGCGGCTTTCAGCCTTCGCGATCGCTCCTTTGCATCCTCTTCTACCTTTGGCGAAGGTGCCGCAGGAAATTTGACGATTCGCGGCGATACCGTCGAAGTATTCGGAACTACACCCCTAGCAATCGCCGGACAGTTTTTGACAGGCACTTTCGATCCCCTCAACCTGCGCGACGGCTTGTACAGTTTCAGTGCCGGTAGCGGCGCAGCCGGCGACATTGCCATCAATGCCCGTCGCTTGACAGTCGGGGAAGGAGCCGCCATCTCCGCTTTCACTGCCAGTGACGGGAAAGGCGGCGACTTCACGGCTAACGTCGCCGAACTCGCAGAATTCACAAACGGCTCAGTTGTATTGATGGGAACAACCGGAGCCGGAGATAGCGGAAATATAAGCGTTACGAGCGATCGCTTGCGGGTATTTGACGGCAGCGCGATCGCCACGACTCCCAATTTCAACAGCTCCGGGCGCGGCGGAAATCTCACCGTTCGCGCTGCTTCTGTCGAACTGAGGGGAACGCCAGCCGGGGCAGCCGTGCCGGGAGGCTTATTTACCGCCACCCTCGGCAGCGGCACTGCCGGCGACGTATCCGTCGAAACCCGGCAGCTCGTCGTTGCCGGCGGCGCGCAAATATCGGCTTCCTCTGCTGGCGGCGGCAAGGGCGGCAACCTGAGCGTGCTTGCCGAAGACGTGGAATTGAGCGGCTTGTCTGCTGACGGGCGATTTCTCAGTGGGTTGTTCACTTCTTCCTCTTTGCTCACCGTACTCGGGCAGCGGGGAACGGCTCCTTCTGGCAACTTAACCGTCACTGCCCGACGGTTGAGCGTTCGGGCTGGCGCGCAGGTCTCCGCCGCCACCGGCAGCGAAGGAGCGGCTGGAAATTTAACCCTCAATGCCTCCGAATCGTTGGAGGTGAGCGGCTTTGCCACAACAGCCGATCCGGTTGTGGAATCCGTTTCCTTTGGCACGGTTGGCGACGGGATTTTACCCACTTCCATCGATGCCAATACCAGCGGTGCCGGCAATGCGGGCGATTTGAGTATCCAAACCGGGCGGTTAATCGTGCGGGATGGAGCAGAAATCGGCGTCAGGGGTACGGGTGCGGGAGCGGCAGGCAACTTGGAAGTGACGGCGGGTTCGATCCTGCTCGACAGTGACGGCGGGATTAGTGCGGCAACGGTTTCCGGAACGCGGGGAAATATCCGGCTGCGGGCGTCGAATATTCAATTGCGCCGCAGCAGTCGCATCACGACGAATACTGAAAATACCGAGGGCGGCAATATTATTCTCGACGCCGAGAATTTAGTGGCGCTGGAAAATAGCGACATCAGCGCCAACGCTCGCGAAGGTTTCGGGGGGCGCGTGATCGTCAATGTTCGCGGGATTTTTGGCACGGAGTTTCGCCAGCAAATTACTCCAGAAAGCGATATCACGGCAACGTCTAATCTCGGTCCCCAGTTCAGCGGCACGGTAGAAATCAATACCCCCGATATCAACGCGGCTGCGGGTTTAGTGCAGTTGCCAGAAAATTTTACCGATTTGAGCGATCGCATTGTCGCCGGCTGTGCCGCAGATAAAGGCGATCGCTTTGTCGTCACCGGGCGCGGCGGCTTGCCAGAAAACCCCAGTCAAACTCTACTCGGCAGCGCTGTTTGGCGGGATTTGCGCCCTGTGGGGAATGGGGAATCGGGCATCGGGCATCGGGCATTAAACTCTGCACTCACAACACATAACTCACTGAATAGCAACTCAGCACTCAGCACTCAGCACTCAGCACTTACCACTAATGCCCCATCCCCGCTCGTTGAGGCACAAGGATGGAGAGTCAATGCCCAGAATCAGATAGAACTCGTAGCAAATGCCCCCACTGCAACACCCCAAGCGCCCTGGCAGAGATTACTTGAGTGCGGCGACGTGAAAGCGATCGCTCCCCGCAAGTAATTTTTACCCCCTCTGCCGACTTAATTTCACCCACCGGTGAGTTGACAGCAGCTCCCGCGCATGATAGCTATAATGATTTTGCTGCGTTAGCGATCGACTGATGGCCGAGATTGGGCGTTTTTTTGGCGGTTCGCGTTTGACTCGAATCCTTCAACAGGTTTCTTTCCCAAGAGCCATCCAATCTAGGATGTGGCTGGCAGTGCTGAGCTTCTTGCTGGTTGTGGCAGTCTTCCCGGCGATGGCGCAGCACCCGCCAAGCGTCGGGATAGCGGGCGACGCTGTAGAAATCTCTGCTGAGGGCAGCGCCTCTCTCCTCGAACAAGGCAGAATCCTCTACGAAGCGGGGCGTTTTTCCGAAGCGGCGGCACTCTGGGAAAGAGCCGCGCGCGAGTTCGAGATGCGGGGAGATAGCCTCAATCAAGCCGCGAGCCTGAACTATCTCTCAAATGCCTATCAAGAACTCGGGCAGTGGGAAGCGGCGCAAAATGCGATCGAAGAGAGCCTGACTCTGTTGCAAGCGCAGCCCAATGCCGCCATCCTCGCTCGATCGCTCACCACGCAGGGAAATCTCCAGCTCGCAATCGGACAACCCGAAGCCGCCCTCGAAACCTGGCAGCAAGCCGAAAAAATTTATACTGAGGCGGAGGATAACGCCGGAGCGATCGGCGCGCGCGTCAACCAAGCCCAAGCGCTGCAAACCTTGGGGCTGTACCGGCGAGCCAGAACGACTTTAGAGCAGGTACTCGGCACGCTACAGGCACAACCCGACTCCCTGCTCAAAGCAACAGCCTTGCGGAGTTTGGGAGTCACCTTGCAAGTCGTGGGAGACTTGAGCAAATCCAAAGAAGTTTTAGAACAAAGTTTAGCCATTGCCCAGCAGCTAAACTCTCCCGCAGAAACAAGCTACACCCTATTCAGCTTGGCAAACACCGTCAGAGCTTTAAAGGACGACAAAACAGCATCGGAATTATATCAAAAAGCGGCAGAAACCGCAACTAGCCCGACTGGCAAATTAGAAGCCCAACTCAACCAGATCAGTCTTTTTATAGAAACAGAAAATTGGGCGCAAGCCCGAGCATTGCTCTCCCCCATCCAATCCCAGCTAGCCAACCTCTCTCCCAGTCGAGAAGCGGTTTACAAGCGCGTGAACTTTGCCCAAAGCTTACAGGAGCTAGCACGGGTAGAGAGCGGGAAGAATTCACCCGCCACTCTCCCAGAGATTGCACGGCTGCTAGGCAGCGCGGCGCAGCAGGCAAAAAGCCTCAAAGACGCGAGAGCGCAAGCCCACGCCCTGACAGAACTGGGAAACTTGTACCAACAAGCGCAGCAGTTGGAGGAAGCCAGAACCGTGACTCGGCAAGCGCTGGCGATCGCGCAGGCGATTAGTGCCGACGATATCGCCGCTAAAGGGCAGGCGCAATTAGGGGAGATTTTCAAGCAACAGGGAAAGATCGAGCTGGCGATCGCCGCCTATACAGAAGCCGTCAGCACGTTTCAATCCCTGCGCAGTGACTTGGTAGCCATCAATGCCGACGTGCAGTTTTCTTTCAGAGAAAATGTCGAACCCGTCTACCGGGAACTGGTGGGATTGCTGCTGCAGCGCGATCGCGGGGGTAGGGGCGTGGCGGTACGCGCCCCTACAGACTCTACCGGAGAAGTTTCTCAAGAAAACCTCAAACAAGCCCGTCAGGTGATTGAAGCGCTGCAACTGGCAGAACTCGATAACTTCTTTCGAGAAGCGTGTTTGGATGCCAAGCCCCAGCAAATTGACCAAATCGATCCGACTGCAGCCGTTATTTATCCGATAATTTTGCGCGATCGCCTCGAAGTCATCCTGTCGCTCCCGGGCCAACCCCTGAGCCACTACACGACAGTTTTGCCCCAAACTGAGGTAGAAGAAATCCTCAGCCAGTTCCTCGAAGCCCTCAACCCATTTTTTCTGGACAGCGATCGCCTGCGCCTTTCCCAACAAGTTTACGGCTGGCTGGTCAAACCTGCCGAAGCTCAGTTAGCCCCTCGTGGCATCAAAACCCTCGTCTTCGTACTCGACGGTTCCTTGCGAAACTTGCCAATGGCCGCCCTGCACGATGGCCAGCAGTATTTAGTCGAAAAATACAGCGTCGCCCTGACGCCGGGGCTGCAATTGCTCTCGCCGCGATCGCTCTCCCAAAAGCGCTTTACTGCTTTAACCGCCGGACTGACGGAAGCCCGCCAAGGATTTTCTGCCTTGCCGGGAGTGCAATTTGAACTGACTGAGATCGCCTCTGAGGTGCCTTCCAAGAAATTGCTCGATCGCGACTTTACCGAAACCAACCTGCAACAGCAGATCGCTCGGGCTCCTTTTCCGGTCGTCCACTTAGCCACGCACGGGCAGTTCAGTTCCGATCCCGAACAAACTTTTATTCTCACTTGGGATGAAAAAGTCAAAGTCAGGGAATTTGAGGACTTGCTGCGCTTCCGAGAAGAAGGCTCCCCCAATCCCATCGAATTGCTCGTCCTGAGCGCCTGCCAAACCGCCACCGGCGATAACCGGGCGGCGTTGGGACTGGCGGGAATGGCCGTGCGTTCTGGAGCCCGCAGCACCCTGGCCACTTTGTGGTCTGTCAAAGACCAATCCACCGCCGCCCTGATGGCACAGTTCTACCGCGACTTGATTCAACCGGGAGTCAGCAAAGCCGAAGCCCTCCGGCAAGCTCAGTTATCGCTCCTCAAGCAAGACAAATTCCAGCATCCGTTTTACTGGGCTCCCTTCATCCTCGTAGGCAATTGGCTGTAGCACCGGAGACGGGGCATGGGCAAAAGGGCATTGGGGATAGGAAATAACAATCCCACCCATTACCCGTTACCAATTACCCATTACCTATTCCCCATGCCCCATACCCTAATTTGTAAATTTATTTTAAATTAACAAGAGAGAACTTTACAGTATCTTTAAATAAATGTTTCAATAAGAGAGTAATAATAGGACCTAAATGGGTGCGATCTGAGAAAGCTTGGAAAAATTGCCACATACAGGTTAATAAATTATGGCTAAGCAAAACTCCCCTCTATCAATTATCCTGTTCGCGATCGCCCTAACCGCAGGAGTGGCGATGTCTGTGGGACTGCCAACACAGGCACGGGCTGAATCAGAACAGGCGATCGGCACTCAAAACCCATTCACCAACAAGAACGTCCGCGTCAAATTTGACCCACCCGGTCCTGGAAAGCCAAAGGAAACAGCAGGCGGCGCATCCCGTGGCAATTCGTGCGCCCAAGAGCAAGCCAGTGTAGGAGGGTGCGTTACCCCCCTCATGCCAGTCAATCAAGAAGGGCTAACGGTGACAGAGCGCCCGACGTTCTTAGTTTACGTCCCCGAAACGTCCGCCAAACAAGTATTTTTCCGCTTGGTGGATGAAAGCAAAACATATCAGTACCAGAAAAAAATCGCCCTGCCCGGAAAGGGGGGTATCGTCAGCTTCAAACTCCCGGAAGACGCACCCGCTCTAGAAGTGGGCAAGAATTATCAGTGGACATTTATCCTGATTGGCGAACAAGGGCTCAGACCTGACAGCCCCGGAGTGCAAGGAGAAATTCGCCGCGTCGAACTCAACCCAGCCCTAAATTCTCAGCTACAACAGGTATCGCCGCTCGAGCGCGCCGCCTTGTACGGAAAAGAAGGAATTTGGTACGAAACCGTCGGCACCCTCGCCGAGCTAGTGCGATCGCAGCCTATGGATAAAGACCTGGCAGAAACGTGGCAGCAGCTACTCAGCTCGGTGGGACTCGAGGCGATCGCAGCCCAACCCCTCGTGCAATAGAGTCCGCAACCCGACTATGCCTCGATGCAGAACCGAGAAGCGGCACGTCTCTCGCCTTCCTGCCTTCCATCACCTCCCTGCTACATGGGCAGATGTCCGCAACTGCGTGAATAATAAATGAATAGAGCAGTAGGGTGCGCGGACGCGCGCCCTACTGTTTTCACGGTAGAGCACGCAGTGCTGTCAATTCTGGAGGCCAATGCTTCATGTGGCCAAAGCTCAGAAAGCGTATTTGGAAATGGCGGGGGATATTGCTTGCAGCTCCCAGTGTTGCAGGATTAGTCATTGGAGCTGGCTCTATCGGAGTCTTTCAGCTCCTAGAGTGGGCCACGCTCGACCGTTTTTTTCGCCTGCGTCCCTTAGAGCCACCCGATCCGCGCGTTCTCGTCGTCACCATTGACGAACCAGATATCGCCCGCGTCGGCAAATGGCCGATGTCCGATGAACTTCTGGCTAAATTAATTCAAAACCTGAAAGCCCAGCAGCCGAGAGCCATTGGCTTAGACCTTTATCGCGATTTGCCCGTAGAACCCGGCCATCAAGCCTTAATCAATGTCTTTGAATCCACGCCCAATTTGATTGGCGTCGAGAAACTCGCCGGCCAAAAAGTCGCCCCACCCCCCAGCTTGAAAAAGTTGGAACAAGTCGGACTCGCAGATCTGGTCTTGGATGCAGATGGCAAAGTCCGTCGCGGTCTAATCTCTATTCGAGACGACGACGGGGAAACAAAATTAGGACTGGCTGCAACGCTGGCACTGATGTACCTGCAAAAGGAGGGCATCACTCTCGAAAGCGTCAATGCCGAATTAAAGCACTTCGGATTAGGAAAAGCGCTATTCATTCCGTTTGCAGGAAATGACGGCGGCTATGTCGGAGCCGATGCAGGAGGCTACCAGATCTTGCTGAACTATCGCGGGCCACAAGAGAATTTCCAGACCGTTTCTCTGGCGGATGTTTTAGACAATCGCATCCCGCCAGACTTGGCGCGCGATCGCGTCGTCTTGATCGGCGCAACTGGACAGAGCCTCAACGACCTTTTTTTGACTCCCTATATCGGCGGAGGTTTGAACCCCTGGAAAGATGTAGGCAAAAGTCCCAAGCGCACTCCCGGCGTCGTCATTCACGCCAATTTAACCAGCCAAATTTTGAGTGCCGCTCTAGACGGGCGTCCTTTTATCCGCGTTTGGGATGAAAAAATCGAATGGCTGTGGATTTTGCTGTGGTCTTTCGCCGGCGCTCTTGAAACTTGGCTATTGCTGCAAGGCAATTTCTCGAGAAATAAAGTCTACCTGAGATGGACGATCCAAGTCGGCTGCATGTTGTTGAGTGTGGCAATTCTGGTTGGCGGCAGCTATCTGGCGTTTCTCTGGAGTTGGTGGATTCCAGTCATTTCTCCTCTGGCGGCTTTTACCAGTTCTGCGATCGCGATCGCCGCTTACTACAGCCGCCAACTGCAGCGCGCCAGCGAACGCCGCCTAATTCAATTCCTAGAAGCCATGCCGGTTGGGGTTGCCGTTCTCGATGCCAAAGGCAAACCCTGCTACGCCAATCGGGTTGCCCAACAATTGTTGGGCAAAGGCGTCATGCCTGATGCCACGCCCGCTCGACTGGCCGAAATTTATAAACTTTATATTGCCGGAACTGACCGACCGTATCCTCCTGAAAAATCTCCGATTTTGCGGGCTTTGAAGGGCGAAAGTTCCACGGCTGACGACATAGAAATTCGCCAAGAAAAAAAGATTATTCCCGTAGAAAGTACGGCCACTCCTGTCTACGACGAACACGGCAATATTGCCTACGCGATCGCCGCCTTTTCCGACATTACCGATCGCAAAAAAGCCGAAGAAGATCGGGCAAATTTTATCGAGGAACTCTTTAAAGTCAATTGCGATTTAGAAATCGCCCTAGATGCCGAATTTAAAATTACCGACGCTTACGGGCGGTTCGTCCCTCACGAATTTCTTTATTTTTTGGGATATGAAAGCATTGTCGATGTTAAATTAGGGGACTGCGTACAGTTGGACATGTCGATTTTATTTGCCGACATTCGCGACTTTACCAGTCTTTCAGAAATGATGACCCCTGAAGATAATTTTAAATTTATCAATGCTTATCTATCGCGGATGGAGCCTGCCATAACCGAATATCAGGGCTTTATTGACAAATATATTGGCGATGCGATTATGGCGCTGTTTGGCGGCGGAGCCGACAACGCCGTGAAAGCAGGAATTGCCATGCTCCAGCGTCTTTCGGAATACAATACCACGCGGGGAAGACCGGGACGTCCAGTTCTCAAAATTGGCATTGGTATTAACACGGGTTTGATGATGTTGGGGACGGTGGGCGGACAAAATCGCATGAATGGGACGGTGATTAGCGATGCCGTTAATTTAGCCTCGCGCCTGGAAGGGCTGACGAAAAATTACGGCGTCTCGCTGTTGATTTCTCACCATACTTTTTTAGCGTTAAAGAATGTGAATGATTACGCCATTCGCTTAATCGATCGCGTGAAAGTAAAAGGGAAATCAGAAATGGTGACAGTCTATGAAGTCTTTGATGCAGACTTGCCTGAAGTCAAGGAGGCAAAGCTGGTGACAAAACCCATTTTTGAAAAAGCCATGTTGCTGTACAGTAATGCAGCGTTTGCAGAAGCAGCGCGCCTATTTAAAGAGTGTTTGCACGAACTGCCAGCGGATAAAGTGGCTCAGATTTATCTGGAACGCTGTCACAAGTACGAGCATAGCGATCGCTAGAAAACTATAACCTTTGGGCGATTTGCGGAGCGCGAATGGCTGAGGCTTCGCGCGCCTTTGCCAAGAGGAGGCACGAGATTTTCGGCTATTCTATTCTGCCTCTTTCTCCTGAATTCCCTCTCCCCTTAATACTAAGTTGGCTAAGATAGTATTATACTATTAGAGAAAAACATCAGGAGT
>CAYOOD010000135.1:0-17786 GCA_964405435.1 uncultured bacterium | reverse complement strand
CTGAGTGCTGAGTGCTGAGTGCTGAGTGCTGAGTGCTGAGTGCTGAGTGCTGAGTAGTGAGTGCTGAGTAGTGGCTTTTCGCGAAAAGCCCGTTCTCGAGTGCTGACGGCTGAATACTGAGTAGTAACTGGTCAGTGGTAAATGGCGATCGTACTTTTTAACTTTGACTTTTTTAAGGTAAAAATATCAAGTGTCTTACCAAAAAACAAATTTTTCTTTTCACTTGTAACCTCCTCCTCTGACCGATCGCTCAGCACTCAGCACTCAGCACTCAGCACTCTTCCTTACCGACCTGGCCCAAATAAATCGTTAGCGCTATTTTGCAGTGATTGAAAAAAGAGCAGGAAGCCGAGAACGTCTCGGAAAGGCTGGGTAAACGTATTGAGAGCATAGGTAATTCGAGCGACCAGATTGCGACCGATGACGATCGCGTCGTTATCTTGGAGCAAGGGATTTTGAGAAGGATTTCCCATCATTGCCTCTTTTCCGTCGAGGTGAAGCGTCACCGCTTTGCCTTGATCGGGATCGAACCGAATCAGGGCAATTTTTCTCATATCGGCGGTGTCTAGGGGAACGCCGCCCAGAGCGTCGGCAAATGTACTGCCATTCGGGAGGGTGAGCGTGCCTGCTCCTCCTCCAGCGTAACTCAAAATTCGCACGGAAATCGTCGGCTTTGCCAAGGTGGAGCGGGCAACCAGTTGGCGATCGTAAGCCAGATCTTGACCGGGCGGCAGGGTAGAAATGACCACGGCATCGCCCGTCGCCAAGCGCAAGTCGGGGATCGGTTGCGAGCTTTGCAACGGAGTAAACAAGTCGATGGTTTCCTCGCTGAAGCGCCCGTCGCCCAGAGCGCGGCGCACCCGTACCGCCCGCAAATCGGCTCGCAGCGTCGTGCCGCCCGCCGCCAAGATGGCGTCTGAAATCCGAGCGGCTGGGGGCAGGGGATAAAAGCCCGGTTTGGTGACTTCTCCGGTAATCGTGACTTGGACGGGTGCTTGAGAGCCGAAGGTTGAATTCGCCGCCAGGGCGCTGGCGCTGTCGTCACCGACGCCGATCGCCCGTTTTGGCACGACGAGGGCGTCTCCTTCTGCTAGACGAAAATCGGGGAGCGGGGCTCCTGCTTGCAGGGGCGTCAGCAAGTCGAGGGTTTCTTCGATAACCGAACCGTCCCCCAAGACGCGCCGCACCCGTACTGCTGCTAGGTCGCTCGCTGCGGTGATTCCGCCGGCTATCAGCAGGGCGTCAGACACTCTGGCGTAGCCCGGAGGAAGGACGTGCAGCCCCGGTTTGGCTACTTCTCCGGTGACGGTGACGGCAACCGGCACCCGCGCCGTTAGCTGCGATTTCTCGGCGATCGCGCTGTTGTAATTCTGCGCCGAGCGGATGTCCTGTTTTGGCACGACGATCGCGTCACCATTCGCCAGCCGCAATTCCGGCAGCCCGCGCCCTGCTTGCAACGGCGTTAGCAGGTCAAAAGTTTGCTCGGTTGTCGCGCCCCCGTCTGTCGTGCGGCGCACCCGCACCGATCGCAAGTCGCTCGACTGGGTGACGCCGCCTGCTGCCAGCAAGGCGTCGGAAATCCTTGCATTCGCAGGCGGCAGCGGATACAATCCCGGTCTAGAAACCTCTCCCGTCACCGTGACGCTCACCGGCACCTGAGCCGCCAATCCCGATCGCGCCACGGCGGCACTTTCGTCATTGCGCGATCGGGCGATGTCCTGTTTCGGCACGACGATCGCGTCGCCATCCGATAGGGCAAAGGCGGGCAGGGAGGCTCCCGCTTGTAGCGGCGTCAGCAAGTCGATTGTTTGCGTCGTGACTTCCCCCGTGACGAGGGTGCGGCGCACTTGCACCGATGTGAGATCGCTGGCTGGGGTGACGCCTCCTGCTACCAGCAAGGCGTCGGAAATCCGCGATACGTTGGGGGGCAAGGGATAAAAACCCGGTCGGGCAACTTCTCCGGTAATGGTAACAGCAATCGGACGCTGCGCCAGCAGGGCAACTGAGACAGTGGGGTTGACGTAGAACTGATTGAGGCGATCGGCGATCGCAGCCTGCGCTTGTTCGAGTGTCAGCCCTTGCACGAATACTTTGCCGATGCCCGGGATGACGACAGTCCCTTCCGGGGTAACGGGGCTGTTGACGGTGAGTTCCGGGTGGCGCTGCACTTGTACCAAAATTTGATCCCCGGCTCCCAGTCGGTAGTCGCTCAAATTTCCGGCAGCCTGGGCGAAAAGCTCCTGCGGCGGGACTGCCTGACGATTTGGGGCAAAAGCCAGCGCAATTCCTGCGCGATCGCCCCCTGCCAGACCGGTCAGCAACAGCGTGCAAATACCGACCTGCAGGTTCGCCAGCGAAAAGGCGATTAACCGCTCAGAGGGGAAATAGGGCGCTTTAAACATGGGTAGAATGCAGCTATTCTAAGGGTAAATTGTAGGTTTTTTAGGGTTGACTGACGATTTTTGAACGAGTGAATCGGGCGAAAAGCAGATTTAAACCCTCTCGGGTTCCCTTTCTCTTTGCTGATTTAAAATTATTGAAAGGGGCCAGCCATTAAAGCTGCTTGTACGGTTTTGCCCAAGGATTCCGCCAGCGATCGCGATTTTTCGATGTCCCCCAAAGGCTCGATGGGAATGATAATATTCACAGCAACCCAAGGAACGCGGCGGTTAGACAACTGCGCCCTGCGATCGGCCCAAAACCACCAACTCGGGGCCGGATGCCCTCCTTCTGGGGTGGCGTACCACTGCAATACTGCATAAGTTTGCTGCTCGTTCCAGCCGCGAAAAAAATTGGCTTCCACTGTGACGGGAGGTTGTTCTGGGGGAACGGCTGCCGCAAACTCCAGCCAGCGGAAGGAATCAATTTTCCACTGCTGCAAGCCGTTGAGATCCGTCCACTCAACTTGTGGCTGATCGGCACGGTCATTTTGCGGCATCAACATCACCATTGCTTTGTCTGGGCGATCGCTCGGTTCGCTACTTTTCCGAGTCGGCTGGCGCTGAAGTTCGATCGCCAGCCAATCGTGCCCGCCTACGAGCAAGATATATTTCTCCACAGTCTGCCAGCCCTCAAAAGTCAGTCCCGTTTCTCGCATTTTTCTGAGCAATGGCAGGGCTGTCACCTCCGGGGGAGAAGCCCAGCGCCACTTGCCGCTCAGGTAGCCCGGGAGCGCCCCAAAAATGCACAAACTCAGCAGAAATAGCAGCAAAACAATTTTGAGCGATCGGGTTCGGTAGGGGAATTTCAGCAAAAGCATGATGGCGTAGGAAGTAAGAAGTGCGCTCCGCTTCGATGCGCGGCGATCGATACTTCGCGGGTTGGCGTTCATTTGAGCTTTGAGGATTGACTCTCCTCGTTGGCGGCATCGAGTTGGGAACGAGACTCTATTAGCTCTACCTCTCCTTGAACAGGCTGCAAGCTACCCGCTTCTTCAGAGAAAGAGTCTTTCAGCCTTTCGATCCAATTAATCAGCAGCACCAACAATCCCAACATGCCGGCTGAATAAAAGTCGCCTCCCCATCCTTCGTGCAGCCATTGAAACGCCTTTTCTTGACCGGTGCCGTGAAATAACGTCAGCAGGGCATTGCGGAGGATATTCGCCCCGATGCTGACGGCAACGGTACTGCTTAAAAACGTCACAACCAGGGCGCGCGATCGCCAAGTCCCCGTCCAATAAAGCAGCATTAACGCAACATATAAGCTGGTAAATAACATTTTCAACCCAGCACAGTGCGGCGCGACTTCTACAATCCGTCCCCCCACATACAAATTAATTTGCACGACGGTTACATCTAGCCCAAACTGCGTGAGGAGAAACCCGGCACATGTAGCAATAAAGCTTTGCAGGGGCAAAGTATAAGGAGCAATCAAGTAGGGAACTTCTGTCGGGGTAGCCAGCAAAACCAGGACGAGCGGGAATCCCTGTTGCTTCAAGCCGGCAGCGCCTTTCAAACAGAGGATGATGCCAGCGAGGACGGCTGGAAACGACAAATTGACTAAATCCGGCAACCCGCTCATGTAGAAAACGCCCCCCAAGCCGAGCAACCCGCCTCCCAAAGGATGAACGGTATCGGGCAAGCTGCGCCATCTCGCTCGGTTCAGCCAGCTAATGTAGGCAGCAAAGGGCAGCCCTATCAGCCCGTGGCTGAAATATTCGTGTTCGAGGCTGATTTTATAAATTTTCAACCAACCGCTGTACCAGTGCCCTATTAGCGGCGCGTATAGAATTGCCAACAGGAAAATAATGCTGCCTGCAAAAAGGTTACGCTCGATGGGGGTGGGTAATTTGCGAACTATTTGCATAGATTCATTTCGGGGAATGAAGATGACGAGAGTGTCATCCGTTGTGGATCGTTGGCCCGCAGCACCCGATAAAAGAAAAGGACTATCTCAAATCTAAGCTGTAAACGTGAAAATCAACTGACGATCGCTGCAATCGCTGCAACGACGCGCTCGACCTGGGCGTCGCTCAGTCCCGGATACATGGGCAAGGAGAGGACTTGTTGGCTGAGGGTTTCCGCGCGCGGGAAGTCGCCTTTTTTGCAGCCTAAATGTTGGTAAGCGGGCTGGAGGTGGCAGGGGAGGGGATAGTGAATGCCGGTTTGAATGCCCTCTTGGCTGAGTTTTTCCTGCAGGGTTTGGCGGGTGACGGGGCTCTCGTCGGTGATGCGGATGACGTAGAGGTGATAAACGTGACCGCTGCCGCTGTGGTTCTGGATGGGAATAATGCCTCGCGATCGCAGTGGCGCGAGCAAGGTATCGTAAGCTTTCGCTGCCTGCTGGCGCTGCCGATTCCACTCTGGTAAATAGGGCAGCTTGACATTGAGCACGGCTGCTTGTAAGGTGTCGAGCCGGCTGTTGGTGCCCAAATCGGCGTGCAGGTATTTCTGGGGGGCACCGTAATTGCGCAGCGATCGCACTTTTCTGGCGATGTCTGCATCGCGGGTGACAACCATGCCCCCATCCCCGAAACCGCCGAGATTTTTGCTCGGATAAAAACTAAACGCGGCGGCGGTGCCGAAGGAACCGGCGATCGCCCCTTCTCGCTCGGCGAGGTGAGCTTGGGCAGCATCCTCTAAAATTACCAGGTTGTAGCGGTCGGCTAAGTTTAGCAATTGGCGCGGCGAAACCACCTGCCCGTAGAGGTGTACGGGCACGATCGCCCGCGTTTTCGGCGCGATCGCCCTTTCGGCTTGGCTCAAGTCCATCAGCGCGGTTTCTTCCTCGCAATCGACTAATACCGGGGTGGCTCCGGCGTGCAGTACCCCGATTAAGGTGGCGACAAAGGTATTGGCGGGTAAAATTACTTCGTCGCCGGCACCGATGCCCGCCGCAGTCAGAGCCAGGGCGATCGCGTCTGTTCCGCAGCCCACCCCGATCCCGTACTCGGAAGCGCACGCCGCCGCAAACGCCGCCTCGAATTCAGCCAGGGCTTTTCCTAAAACAAAATCTCCCCGCTGGATGACGGCCTGGATTGCTCCTTCCAGTTGTGCTTGAATCGGCTGGTATTGGAGAGCCAAGTCAACAAACGGTATTACAGGGGCGCTCGTCATAGGCGGGAAGCGGGGAATGGGCAGGCATGGCATCGGGCATTGGCTATCTCTTCGTTCGCAAAATCGGGCTATTACAGTTATCGCAGACCTTTAGCGCGTTGAAGTCCCTCGATCTGTGAAGAGTCTGTAAAGCTTTGACTTCATCGATCGCGATCGTCCCCACTGTTCCCCACCGCCAGCACTCTTTTCTAAATTTTATTTTAGAAATTCCATTTTATCTGAAGTATTAACTCTTTACTAAGCCTACTAATTGAGCTATATTCCGCAACTTAACTAATGCGGGTTTAAAATTCTTTTTTTTGACCCTCGCTGATTTCACGCCGCTCTTGCTCCCCGTGCAGGGAAATGCCGCCTGTCGCATCAGCGACAGTTGAGGAATCCTCAACTGTAGTATTCAAAAAACTTATATTTTATGCCTTTACAAAACTTCATAAAGATTGTTAAAGTACATGACAGCAAAAAGTCATACCAAAGGTGCCCGTTACAGATGAGCGTTTTGCCTGGAGAAGATCCCGCGCCAAAGCCCCTGCCGAATAAGCTCCGAGTCCAACATTCCGTAAAAGCGCGTTTCAATTCACTTCACCCCGCGATCGCGAACGGGGGTTGAGGCACGAAGAGCCGTTGCAGAGCAAAATTCAAGATTTTTCAAGTTTCAGTCTCCCTTTGGTTGTGCAAAGTTCAGTCCCCACCCGAATCGGATCGGGTGGTTTTTTTTTCGAGGGCAAAAATAGAAGCGATCGCCCGTTTGCCCCACCGCGCCCGCTTGTAAAATGCTGTCTGGAGTAGTTGGAGAAAATACCAATGGGAGAACTGACGCGCCGGGACTTTATTCTGGTGACTGCACTAGCGGCAGGGTTTGCGATCGCCGCTCGTCCTATTTCCGCCCGAGTCATCACCACAGACGCAAACGACTTAGAAGCAGGCGAAGTAAAAATTCCTGTCAAAGATGGAGAAATCCCCGCTTATCGGGCGATGCCAGCACAAGGGGAAAATTTCCCAGTGGTGCTCGTGGTACAAGAAATATTTGGAGTTCACGAACACATACAAGACATCTGCCGCCGCTTCGCGAAACTGGGGTATTTAGCGATCGCGCCCGAACTGTTTGCCCGCCAAGGCGACGTTTCCAAACTTACAGAAATTCAAGAAATCAGAAAGATAGTTGCGAAAGTGCCCGACGAACAAGTTATGAGCGATTTAGATGCAGCCGTTAGGTGGGCGGAAAAATCCAGTAAAGGAAATATCAACAAATTGGGAATCACGGGCTTTTGCTGGGGCGGGCGAATAGTCTGGCTGTATGCCGCGCACAATCCCGACGTCGAAGCAGGCGTGGCTTGGTACGGGCGAGTCGTCGGCGATGCAACGCCTTTAACGCCCAAACATCCGATCGATATTGCCGCCGATTTGAAAGTGCCGGTGCTGGGACTTTATGGCGGCAAAGATGAGCTAATTCCGAATGAAACCGTAGAGAAAATGCGGCAAATTCTCGATCGCGGCAATAGCGGATCGGAAATCATTGTTTATGACGACGCGCCCCACGCTTTTTTTGCCGACTACCGCCCCACTTATCGACAGGAAGCGGCAGAGGATGGGTGGAAGCGCTTGCTGGATTGGTTCAAGCAGCACGGCATTTGACTTGGGGTAAGGGTGGAGAGCGATCGCGCGTCTCTTCAGAGCGATCGCTCTCTTCATTCATAATTTATTTGCCTTCTATTTTAACAGATATCTGTAAATTTAACAAGGCGGGCAAAAGCCCGCCATTTACCTAACGACTGATTAACGCCCGACTAACTTATCGCGCAGGTGCTTGATGCGATCGCGGTATTTTGCCGCTTCCTCAAACTCCAGCTTTTTCGCCGCTTCTTTCATCTGCGCTTCTAGCTGAGCGATTAACTCTGGAATATCCTCTAGTGAAAGCTCGTCTGATTCTTCAAGAACCACATCCAACTGTTGAGCGTTCAAGCGTCGCGAAACATCCAAAAACGATAAAATCGCATTGCTCGATTTTTTCACCACAGACTGGGGCGTAATGCCGTGAATGCGATTGTGGGCTATCTGAATCCCCCGCCGCCGCTCGGTTTCGTCGATCGCTTTTACCATGCTGTCGGTGAGGTTGTCGGCATAGAGAATGGCTTGCCCGCGAACGTGCCGCGCCGCGCGTCCGATGGTTTGGATGAGCGATCGCTCTGCCCGCAAAAACCCCTCTTTATCGGCATCTAAAATCGCCACCAGCGATACCTCTGGCAAGTCCAATCCTTCCCGCAGCAAGTTGACCCCGATCAGCACGTCAAAGTCGCGATCGCGCAAAGCTTGCAAGATTTCAATTCGTTCGATCGAGTTAATATCCGAGTGCAGGTAGCGCACCCGAATTAATCGCTCTTGCAAATATTCGGTGAGGTCTTCTGCCATGCGCTTTGTGAGCGTCGTTACCAGCACCCGTTCGTCTCGATCGACCCGATCTTTTATCTCGCCCAAAAGGTCGTCAATTTGCCCTTCTGTCGGGCGCACGAAAATTTCGGGATCGACGACGCCAGTCGGGCGAATCACCTGCTCAGCAATGCGCCCCTCTGATACTTCGATTTCCCAATTTCCGGGCGTTGCGGAAACAAAAATGCACTGGTTGACTTTATCCCAGAATTCATCGGCTTTCAGGGGGCGGTTGTCGGCAGCACTCGGCAGGCGAAATCCGTGTTCTATCAGCACTTTTTTCCGCGCTTGGTCGCCGTTGTACATGCCCCGAATTTGCGGCACGGTGACGTGAGATTCATCGATAACGAGCAGCCAATCTTTGGGAAAATAATCAATCAAACATTCGGGCGGTTCCCCGGCTTTGCGTCCGGCTAGGTGGCGGGAATAGTTCTCGACGCCGTTGCAGTATCCGACCTCCTGCAGCATTTCCAAATCGTAGCGGGTGCGCTGTTCTAATCGCTGCGCTTCTAGCAATTTACCCTCGCGTTTTAATTCTTCCAATTGCTCTTCTAATTCCTGCGCGATCGCGCTTACAGCCTCTTCCAGCCGGTCTTCTGGGGTGACGAAGTGACGCGCCGGGTAAATATTCAGCGCTTCTACACTTTGGAGACTGGTGCCAGTCACGGGGTCGATGTAGCGAATGGCGTCAATTTCATCCCCAAAGAATTCTACGCGGATAATTCTGTCTTCGTAAGCGGGGCCAATTTCCAGCACGTCGCCTTTGACTCGAAAGCGACCTCGCCCTAAATCTACGTCATTTCGAGAGTATTGGACGGAGGCGAGTTCTCGCAGCAGTTGGCGCTGGTTTACTTCTTCGCCGACGCGCAAGGGAATAGAGGCTTTCAAGTATTCTGAGGGAATACCCAAGCCGTAAATGCAACTGATGGAGGCAACGACAATCACGTCGCGTCGCTCAAAGAGCGATCGCGTGGCTGAGTGCCGGAGCATGTCGATTTCGTCGTTGATGGCGGCGGTTTTTTCGATATAGGTGTCGGTGACGGGGATGTAGGCTTCTGGTTGGTAGTAGTCGTAATAACTGATGAAGTATTCGACGGCATTTGTGGGGAAGAATTCCCGCAACTCGTTGCACAATTGAGCGGCGAGGGTTTTGTTGTGGGCGAGGACGAGGGTGGGTTTGCCAACTTTCTCAATAACGGCAGCGACTGAGAAGGTTTTGCCGGTGCCGGTGGCTCCCAGGAGCGTTTGATAGCGATCGCCGGCTTGGATGCCCCGAACGAGTTGGGCGATCGCTTGAGGCTGATCGCCAGTGGGTTTGAAAGGAGCTTGGAGACTCAATTGCGCCATGACCATCTCTGACAGCTACTCTCCCCATGATAAAGGATGCCTTCAACAGAAGCCACTGCATCTAGGGAGGGAAGTTCCCACACCAGCCCGCAGCACCAACGGGCTGCACTTTTCGGCCAATCCCGGGAAGGCACTTCAACAACCCTCTTGTCAAAAGCGGCTCGTTAAAAGTATAGTCATTTTGATTCCTAGAATTCCCCCTGAATAACAGAGGTTTAATTAACCCGGATATGAGCGAAATAGAAGTCGAACGCCAAATGGAGCAATTGCACGAGGAAATTGCTAAAGTTTCTGAAGAAATGGAGGCGGTTGAGGAACTCAAAGAAGAAATCCACCACCAACAGCAAGAACAATCCCAAGAGCGAAAATGGGTCAATCAGGTGGCTGTCTCCACAGGGATTTTAGCCGCTTTCGCCGCGATCGGCGCTTTGCAAGGAAATTTCATGGCGCACGAAGCGATGATCTACCAAGTTAAGGCTGCGGATCATTGGTCTTACTTCCAAGCCAAATCCACCAAACGCCACATTCAGGAGTCGAGCGCCACCATCTTGCAATCTCTGGAAAAGCCAGTTCCCCAGAACATTACTGATGAAATCGCTCGGCTCGAAGAAGACAAAAAAGGAATTGAAGCGAAAGCGCGATCGCTAGAAAAAGAATCCAAGCAGTATGCAGAAGTCCACCAAACTTTTGCTTACAGCGTTGCTGCTCTGCAAGTGGCGATTTCATTAGGAGCAGTGGCGACTCTCATGCGCAAAAAACCGCTGTGGTATGTGAGTTTGGGGCTGGCAGCCGTGGGCGTGGTTGTTATGGCTTCGGGATTTTTATCCAAGCCAGCTCATGTTGCAGAGCATTCGACTTCTGCAGCGGAGGAACAGCACTGATCTGATGGCAGTTTGTCGCTTCACATCCAGGGTGCTTGCTGCGGCTTCCTGCGCGATCGCCCGGGAAGCCCGACCGCCATTTTTACCCGCCTCCTCATTTTTTCCGCGCCCTCGGCACGGAGAGCCAGAGATAATGAGGAGCGTTTATTCCTCTGGAGCCCTGCGGGTTGCATTGCTTTTTTATAAAAGGGAAAAAAATTTGTCTCTTCACTGTTCAATTCATTTCTTCCTCTTCCCTGAAGTCTTGATGCGTGCATCGAGATGATCTCAGCCCTTTACCCCTGGCGATCGCGACCGAGAATGCTGTTATGCCTTCCGGTAGATGGCTGGATAAAAAAAGGTCGCTATTCTAAGAGCAGACCCAGTTGCAAGCATCGGAGAAAAGCCGAATGAGCCTCAAAGAAACGGCCAAAGGGAGTGCCGACAACCTGGAAGGCAAAGCCCGAGAGACAGCGGGCAAGATGGCGGACGAGTCCGAAAAACAAGTCGAAGGTAACGCGGAGCAAATTGATGCCCAAACTCGTCACGCTGCCGAAAATTTAAAGGAAGAGATCGACCGCAAACTGGATTGAAAATCGCGCGGTTTTGCTATCTGGCCGGATTGGCCGCAAACAGGTGGGAAAGCGATCGCCTGCCGGACCTGAAAAAATGGCATTCAGGCGGTCGCTTTCTCGTTTCTGCAAACCTTATAGCTGTCGGAAGATAGAGTAAATGCCTGCTTTGGATATGCCTTCTGATAGATGACCGAGCGAACAACTGTTAATAAACTGAAGAAAGATAAAAATTGAGCAAAAAACCGGAGTCAAATATGAGTATTGAAGACAGAGCGAAAGCCACTGCCCGAAATATTGAAGGGAAAGCTCAAGAAGCCAAGGGCAATATAACCGGCGATCCCCAAGACAAAGCCGAAGGGGAAAGGAAGCAAACTGAAGCGGAAGCTCGCCACGCCGTCGAAGACGTAAAAGATAAAGCCAAAGACATGGTAGACCGAGTATAAAAAAGTTGGCTCAACTTTTCACAAAACAAGGGAGGGAATTCGTTAGGTAAAGATAGCTGGGCAAAAATCAGCATCTGCCTCCCAGCTTTTTCACGAGCAACTCTGGCAGAGAATAAGGAGAAGAACGTGAGTCTATTTCGGCAGATTCGCAGAATTTTTACCGCCCTCACTTTGGTTTTAGTCCTGACGGTAACAGCAGCGTGTGGGGGAGTTTCTACAGATCGTCAGCCCGCCAACCCCCCGGCAATTGGCAGCAGTTACGCACAGCTCGAACGCGGAAATACTGCAGCCGGTCAGGATTTCGGCAACTGGGTGGTGCAAGCGGCAAAGGGACTGATTCAAGATGCTTATGTGCGGGATAGCAATAAGTTAGGGGTTGTGATTTCCCCGCAAGTCCGTCCGAATGACGTGAAGCCCTTGGCGCGTTCTTTAGCTGAAGGCTTTCACCGCAATTGTCCCGATCGCGATTTGACAGTTTTGGTATACGCGCCGGATAAAAAACTGATTTTGACGGCGAAATATGACGAGCAATCCAAACAAATCGAGTACAGCGCCGCAGGAGTGGGTTAGCGCGCGGTTGAGAATGACGGGATACCTCGAGTGAGGGATGCAAGGCAGGAATTTTAAGTCAAGTAGGAGAAGGCGAAAGTGACTAGCAGCGAAGAGTACAAGCGTCAAATAATGAACGACCTGTCGCGGGGCAATGTGGAATCGATGAGCGATCGCCCCGCAGAGGATTACGAAAGCTTCGACGATTTCGCTCAGCGATCGACCCCTGACGTCCGCCGCCAGTTATTCGGGAAGACGCTCCATCACGACAACATTCCTCCCCAGCAGATGGAGCCGGAATTGCAGAAGGCGATCGCCCAAATTAAGCCGAACGAACGGGATGACGTGGCGAGGGAATTCTTCAAGCACTTGGAAAAAAGAGGATTGAGCGATCGCCAGCTAGAGCAACAACTCGCTCTGTCTACGCGCAACCCCAATCGCATGAGCGCGGACGACGTGAGCAAGCTGGCTGCTTTCACCTATCACTACCATCCCGATATTTTCCAAGAAGTTTTAGCCACCAAACCGGATTTGATGAAGTTTCTCGGCAACCCCCTCGTCGCTGCAATTGTCGGGGTGGTGGCGGCTAAGTGGCTCAGCAGCCGCAAGTAGCAGCTGGCGCGCTCCCGCAACCAGCAATAAGTGTTTTCCGGGTAAACAGGGCGATCGGTGGCGAGATCGCCCTTTTTTTTCGCGCGCGCTCAAACCCGCCCCCGCCAGAACTCCCGCCACGGCTGCTGGCACCGCGCCCAGTTTATTTATTATGAGTTATTAAAAGGATTTATAAAAATTTTATCGCGGCGCGGACTCTCGCGATCGTGCCGCTCCCCAGCCTGCCGCGATCGCTGCGATTGGTTTTTGGAAAGATTTTAATAAATTTTAATAATCCTTGACAGGCGTGCTTAGCTGCCTGTAAAGTTGTTACAACAGTTAAACCTCTCTAATATTTCTCAAATTTAGCGTCCGATTGTCATTCCAGAGCCAAAATTTACCAAAGAGGGTAAGAGCATGAAGAAAACCAAAGGGACTCCAGTCGCTGACGCGCCCAAAACCGACGAGGCAAGCGCTGCCCAGAACGGAGCGATCGAGCTTTACCAGCGCGCCCCCCTGCCCGGAAACCGCCCGATCGCCTCAGACAATCTCGAGATCAGCGAGATAGTCGCGATCGCCGGCAATCGCCCGATCTCCGCCAGTCACCTGCAAGTGCGCGAAACCATGTCTGCTTCTGGCATCCGCCCGATTTTCAAGAGCGATCTCCAGATTCGCGACACCATCACTATCTCTGGAAATCGCCCGATTTTTGCCAGCACGCTCAAAATACAAGAGATGCTGGCTGGAAATCGCCCGATCGCTTCCAATGATATTGACGATCCCGACAGCCTCATGGGGTTCTTGGATTAGAACAAAATTTACAGCAATTTATAATTGCCGAGAGCGGGCAGTAGGGACGCGGTTTTATCGGTGTCCCTGCTGTTAAAAATTAGCGGACTCCATCCCTAAGAAGGACTGAAAGAAACGGAGTTGCTTTGTTCTTCCCCAAGCGACGGAGCCGCGCGATCGCGCTGGTACTGACTCACGAGAGCGGCAAAGCGCTTGTAATCTATCGGTTTCGTCAAATACTCCGCCGCACCGAGAGCCAAACCGTGGTCTTTATCGTTCACAAACGTCACGACGATCGCGGGAATGTAGGCGAGATCGGGATCGGATTTGAGCGCCTGCAGCACCGCCCATCCATCCATGCTCGGCATCATCACGTCGAGAGTGATGGCATCCGGGCGCAGTTCCTTCGCCATTTGCAGCCCTGCCTCCCCGCTCGCCGAGGCATACACCTGAAAACCCTCATTCACCAAACAGCGGGCAATCAGTTCCCGTGCGGCGGGATCGTCGTCAATCACGAGCACCGTAGCGGGAGGCGGGAGCACCTGAGAAGGCGATCGCAGCGCTTCTTTGGGGGCGAGTTCCCCATCAGATTCTGGCGGGCGTTCCAGTGGCTCGACAGCCGCCAATTCTGCTTCGCCCTTCACCTCCACCGGCAGGCGAATCGTGAAAGTAGAGCCCGCACCCAGTTCGCTGACAGCTTCAACATCCCCGCCCATAAGCTGGCAAAATTTCCGGCTGATTGCCAATCCCAACCCCGTGCCGCCGTACTGGCGCGTGGTCGAGGCATCCGCCTGCGCAAAAATATCAAAAACCTTTTCGAGCTGCTCCGGGCTCATGCCGATGCCAGTATCGGAGACAGAGAACGTGATAAATTCAGAATTGCCAGCGCTAGATTCCTCACTCAAAACCGAGTTTTGATTGCCTTTTTCCTTAGCAACTGCCAGCACGATCTTGCCCTGCTGGGTAAACTTGGCGGCATTGCCCAGCAAATTAAAAAGCGCTTGCCGTACCTTCAACTCGTCAGCCCGCATCGCGCCGATATCGGCAGGACACTCTATCTCTAAAATATTGCCGCCTTTCGCCGCCAGCGGCTCTACCGCCGCGACAACTTCCTCAATTAAAGTTGCCACGTTAAAAGTCTCGATCGCCAGAACCATCTTCCCGGCTTCGATTTTAGAAATGTCGAGAATATCTCCGATCAGCGCTAGGAGCTGCTTGCCTGCGACATTGATACTCGTCAGATCTCCGACGAGTTCCTCCTCGCCCAACTCTTGCAGCTCTTCTTGCAGCATTTCGCTGTAGCCGATAATCGCATTCAGGGGCGTTCTTAGCTCGTGGCTCATGTTGGCGAGAAATTCGCTTTTGGCAAGGCTGGCTGCCTCCGCTGCACGGGCGGCGGCTTGCAGTTCGCGGTTGCTTTCTTCGAGCTGTCGGGCGCGCGCTTGCCAGTTCTCTTGCGCAGATTCGCTGTTGTACGCGATCGCTTCGCGCGCCGCGAAATCGTCTAATGTGAAGCGCTCGACAGTTGCCGTCATTTGTTGCAAATCGCGGCTGAGCCGAGACAGCAAAAGCCACGCCACAGGCAGCGACAGCACGCTCAAAATAACTGCCAAAACCAGTAAAAACTGATAGCGACTGGCGGCAGAAAGCGCCTCGCGCGCGGCGAATAATACGGTTTCGTCGTTCGTCAGGGCTGGCGCTGCCCGATAATAACCGTTGATTTCCCAGCAAGCCAGCCAGCCGAGAAGCGCCGATATGCCAGCGATCCCCGCCGAGGCGATCGACAGGGCGATCGCGGCAACTCCTGCCGCCGGAGTGTCGGGTTTCACGAGTGGAATCGGGCGTACCGGCGCGCCGGAATTCCAGATTTCCTCAACCAACCCATCCGATCGAATTCTGCCAATGCGCGCGATTTTCCAAAGCTGCTGCGTCTTGGCATCGAACTTGACGAATCCTCCCGGCGCGGCGAATGCGAGGTTTTTAGCTGCTGCCCTGATTTTGGAAATTTCAATAGATTGGGCTTTTTCCACGGCTTGCTTCCACAAGTAGACGCTCGCATAAGCTGCTTCCACAGTAGCGTCCGCGATTCGAGCTTCTCCGAACTGGGCTTGATAGGCGCTGAGAAACTGTTGATTTTCTGGCGTATTGAGGGCGTGAAAATAGTTGCAAATTATGAAATGATTGGCTAGATTTAATGCACCAATCGAGGGGATGTCTGCCTCGGCGATATTGACAGATAGTACCGGGCAGCGATCGGGGGCAAAATCTGCTTCCTGAAGTTGCTGGAAAAAAAACCTATTGCTGTGGCCGTTGAGAGTATTGATGACGGCATCGGGTTGGAGAGATTGAATGCGAGCGATCGCGCCACTGGCGTCATGGCAACCCAGAGGGATGTAATTTTCCCCCGCCAGTTCTCCTCCATTTGCGGCTAAATGGGTTTTGATTCTCTCGTTGGCGGCGCGAGAGAGGAGACAATCGGAGCCCAACAAGTAAATTTTTCGCTTCCCTGCGGCTAGCCAGTAATCAACGGCGGCTAAGAGCAACTGATGCGGCACCGTACCCGTGTAGAAAACATGCGGCGATCGCGAGTATCCCGCCTGCGACGACGCGCTCAACAGCAACCCATTCGCGCGCTCGACTGCGGGCAGCACTGCTGGAAGGCTGGCGATCGAAAAGCAACCAAATATCACCGCCACCCTTTGCTCTTGCAGCAATTGCTCGACTCGGGCTGTCAACGTCTGCAAATCGCCGCTTCCCTCCTCAACGATTGGCTCGATGCGGCATCCTAAAAGACCGCCAGCGGCGTTAATTTCAGCGATCGCCAGCAGTGTCGCATCTTTAACCGCAACTGCGATCGCCGATTTCGTGCCGGTGAAGGAATGCAACACGCCCACTCGTATTGCCTGGGTGCCGCTCACCTCCTGGGTGGCGCTTCCGATCCTTGATTGCATAGGGTTTTCTATTGATACTCGCTATTGAATCGTGCTATTCTAGTTTTATCTTTTCTGGCGCTTCCTTGACGCAATTTTGCGGTAAAAACGCCCGAAATTTGGGCAGCGTTGATTCGCGATCGCCCGATTTCTTTCAGAATCGCTGCGAAACACGCAACCCTTCACGCCCTCGGAAAATCCTTCCTCTCTTAAATTGCACCCAATTTACGCGCGATCTAACATCTCACCCCTAAAAAATCCCCGATCGCTAGCATTTGTCGGCGCTATCCTAACGATTTTCCCTCAGATACTTGACGCAGGAAGATTGTTGTGATAATCAAAGAGAGTCCTCAGTGCTGAGTCAAAAGAAGCCGCTCCGCGCTTGCCGAGCAACGGCGCAGGAAGAATCTCAACCGACCTTTACTCGAAGTAACTCCGTTTTCGAGCCGCCCAACTCCTACAAGCTTTTCCCTGATGTTATCCCAGCGACATTCCCAGTCTCTAAAAATTTGACGGCTGCTCTTCTTTCAGACATCAGTAAGAACGTTTCTGTTCCGCGAGGTGTTCGCGACGCGATGGTTTGCCCTCAAGCGATCGCCTCAAGTATTTTCACTAGCCGTATCCTTTCCTTCACCAAAAAATCATTGTATGAAAAATCAATTATTTTACGGAGATAATCTCGAAATTCTCCGCCAGAAAATCTCAGATGAATCTGTGGATTTATGCTATATAGACCCTCCTTTTAATTCCCAAAAAAATTATTACCAAGTTTGCCAGAACCAGGGCAAAACAGCGAAAATGCAAGCTTTTATCGATACCTGGACGTGGGATGAATCTGCCGAAATTGGCTGGGTTCAAATAATAGATAATTATCGGGGTTCGTTTACCCTACAAAGTATCGACCTCCTCCTCGGCTTGTCGAAAGTTTTAGGAAAAGGCAGTTTCCTCGCCTATCTGGTTAGCCTGACGCTGAGAATTGCTGAAATCTACCGCATTTTAAAGCCCACCGGCAGCTTCTACCTCCACTGCGACCCCACCGCTAGCCACTATTTAAAATTAATTTTAGATGCGTTTTTTTGCTTTCGGGGTGGAGACTTTCAGAATGAAATCATCTGGTGTTATTCAATTGGCGGCAAAAGTCGCAATCGTTTTGCCCGCAAACACGACGTTATTTTATTCTACACCAAAGATGCGAACAATTACACCTTCAATCAAAAAGCAGCTTCAATTCCCAGAAAGCCAAATTCTCACATGAAACTTGCGAAAGATTCGCACGGGAGAGAGTATCAAGAAAAAATCGACAAAAAAACTGGCAAAGTTTACAAGTATTATTTAGATGAAGGAAAAATAGCCGAAGATTATTGGGCAGATATAGAAACGTTAAATCGCCAAGATAGAGAGCGGTGGGGTTATCCGACTCAGAAACCAGAAGCCCTGTTAGAAAGGATTGTGAAAGTCAGCAGTAATGAAGGGGATGTGGTATTGGATGCGTACTGCGGAGGCGGAACAACGCTAGTAGTGGCTCAACGGCTCAACCGACGGTGGATAGGAATCGACGCGAATTTTCACAGCATCAGCTTGGTTGTAAAACGCCTTGAACAGACTTTCGGAAGTTCGGTGCTTTCCCGAGTGCAACTGAACGGAATTTGCGAAGAGAGCGGGAAGGGGAGCATCCCGATTTTGTAGCCGAGAAAAGGAGGGGGGAAGGGGAGAGGGGGAGAGG
>CAYOOD010000134.1:0-17848 GCA_964405435.1 uncultured bacterium | reverse complement strand
TGAATACTTCGACAGCGCGATGAAAGCCGCCGTGCCAGCCAACAAGCTGCAGGAGGCTTGGCAGTCCCTCGTCACCCGGCTTGGCCCATTTCAGAGTTACTTGGGCATCCGCGCCGAAAAGTTAGGGCAATACGACATCGCCTTCGTCACCTGCGAATTTGAGAAAGGGGCGATGGATGTCAAATTAGTTTTCAACAGCAACCGACAAATCACCGGTTTATTCTTCGTTCCCAACGAGGAAGCCACTTACAAGCCTCCAGCCTATGCCCAGCCCGATACCTTTCAAGAACAAGCGGTGCAGGTGGGAAGCGGGGATACATCTTTACCCGGCACCTTAACCCTGCCGGTAGGTGATGGCCCCTTTCCGGCGGTCGTGCTGGTACACGGATCGGGTCCCAACGATCGGGACGAAACCCTCGGCCCTAATAAACCTTTTCGCGATCTGGCTTGGGGGCTGGCTTCGAGAGGGATCGCCGTGCTGCGCTACGACAAGCGCACGAAAGTACATCCAGAGGAATTTATCGATCGCTTTACGGTGAAGGAAGAAGTCACCGACGACGCCCTGGCTGCGGTTTCCCTGCTGCGCCAGACTGAGAAAATAGATGCTGAAAAAATTTACGTTCTGGGGCACAGTTTGGGCGGGATGCTCGTTCCCCGAATCGGAACTCTCGACCCGAAAATTGCGGGATTAATTGTCATGGCCGGCCCGAGCAGGCCATTTGAAGATATATTTATTCCCCAACTCCGATACATCGCTTCTTTGGATGGGGCGATCGATGCAGAGGAAGAAGCGCAGATTGAGGCGATCGCCCAGCAAGTAGCGAGAATCAAAGACCCCGACTTGAACAGCGCCCCCGATACCGAAATTCTCCTGGGCGCGCCGCCCTCCTACTGGCTGGACTTGCGGGGCTATCACCCGCCGGCGATCGCGCAAAAGTTATCCCAGCCGATATTAATCTTGCAAGCCGAACGGGATTATCAAGTCACTTTAGAAGATTTTCAAGGCTGGCAGCACGCTTTATCCGATCGCCCCAACGTCACGTTTAAAAGTTATTCCGACCTGAATCATTTATTTATCGCCGGTCAGGGCAAAAGTACCCCCGAAGAGTATCAAATTGCCGGCAATGTCGCAGAGGGCGTTGTCAATGATATTGCCAATTGGATTAAAAATCGCTAGAAAAGATAGGCGGGCGATCGGCATAGTGACCTTGCTAGGAGTTTTTAAATTTAACATTATTCAAAAGAAAAGTCATCCTTCTCTTGCTGCTGAACACCTAGTTTTGCTATCTCTTCCTCTAAACGTTGCTCGTAGTTTTGGAAGACCTGCACATCCTCTGATGATAGATTCCCCTTAAGTTGCCCATCCTGAAATCGCAAAATCTCGCCACGTCCATCTTTAGCAGCGATCGCGAAAATCTTCCCCTTTTGCCATAGCTGATACCGCTCTCCCTCAAACAATTTAATCCCCTCTGGTGCTTCTGTCCCAAAAAAGTTCAAGGCTTTTTTCGCAGTTTGGACTATTTCCTCGCCATATTCATATAACAAAACCTTCTTTGCGAATTTTGGAATTACCTTGTTTTGAATAAAAAAATCAAGTAATTCTAAAACAGTCATTTTGGGTCTTTTATACTTCATAGACTGTCTTTGTATTACTTGAAGCATCTCTTCTGAGTCTTCGTCAAATCGCCGACTCAGAAAATCGTCAGGAGATTGGGCTTCTATATTCCAAGATGCCAGATCCTTAGATTGAAAATCCTTGAGATTGGACGTTACAATCACCTCTGCCTTAGCTCTCACAGCAGCAGCAAGAACGTGACGGTCTTTAGGGTGATTTGTCATTATATTTTCTAGCTCATCAGGCACCTCAACCATTGCTTCCGGGAAAGCTTCTATAATAACCGCCTCAAAATCTTTTGCTTGCTCAACTGTCTTTACCCCCCGCTTTACAAGGTTATTACTCATCTCATCGAATATTTTTTGAGACCAGTAAGCTTTATACAGCTCTGCTTCGAGAGCCAGCAACAATGTGTCGCGCAGGTACTCGGGAACTAGAACACAGGCGTCTAAAACAGCACGAACTCTAGACATTTGGCGGTCAGTTACTCCTTGTATTCGTATAAGCCAGCTTCTTCACTCATCTCAATGAGCTTATCTAGCAGCTTACCCCGCTTCATATTCCTCTGTTCTTTATAGGCTATTACATCCCGGAAACGAATGCGACGATGTGACCCTACTTTGATGTAAGGAATTTCTCCCCGATCCAGTAATTTTACCAAAAAGGGACGCGATACATTCAGAATATCAGCAGCTTCTTGCGTGGTCAGTTCGTGCGTGTCGGGAAGCAAGTGGATCGGCTGGCCAGATGCCATCATCTGAACGATGTCACGCAGCACGAGGTAAACCGATTCGGGAATTAAAACTTCTTCCCCGTTGCCGCTGACTAATTTTGCTTGCGAAGGTTCGCGTCTTAGAAGTTTCTCTAATTGCGCGATCGCCTCTACTTCTTCTGGCTGCTGTGGTTTCTGAATGACAACTTTTGCTTGTGAAAGGGCGAGACTCAGGAGTTTCTCTAATTGCGCGATCGCCTCTACTTTTTCTGGTTTTTGAATGACAACTTTTGCTCGTGAAAGGGCGAGACTCAGGAGTTTCTCTAATTGCGCGATCGCCTCTACTTCTTCTGGTTTCTGAATGACAACTGATTCGAGCCTTTGACTGGCAAACGGCACTTTGTACTCAGACATGGCAGTTATATATCCTTATTGGTTTCTCTGAAACCAACGCCACGGTTGACGTTGCTTGACGCTTGCAGGCTGTTATTTCGCGGCAGACAGCCAAACAGGACAAAATTTAGAAAGATGGGACAATGGAAATGGACTTTTTGGGCGCGCGCGAAGGGCCTATATTTGGCCAAACTTCTGAAAAGCTTGTCAACTGGTTACTCTGCTCCTTTGTATTGCTCAAAGTTGTTCTGTTGCTCTAACTTTAACACTGTTCCAGTAATAACTGCAATATCCGCAATAAACGAAATAAACGAAACAGGCAACGTCCCGAAATGGCCCACTCCAGGGCTGCCGGTTCGCGCCAGAACATCGCCGCCTTCGTCGGGTGCCGAGCGGTTGTAGAATAAGACGTTGTACTCTGTGGCGGACTGTGATCGAGCGTTATACCCTGCCCGAAATGGGCGAACTGTGGACAGAAACTTATAAATTAAAAACTTGGCTGCAAGTAGAGATAGCCGTCTGCGAGGCTCAAGCAGAATTGGGTTACATCCCAGCCGAGGCGGTTGAAGAGATAAAGGCAAAGGCGAAGTTCGATCCCCAACGGGTGCTGGAAATAGAAGCCGAAGTCCGCCACGACGTGATCGCTTTTCTGACGAACGTCAACGAGTATGTGGGCGATGCGGGGCGCTACATCCACTTGGGATTAACCAGTTCCGACGTGCTGGATACGGCACTAGCGCTGCAAATGGTGGCGAGCGTTGACGTGCTGTTGGAGCGGCTGGAGGATGCGATCCACGCGATCCGCTATCAGGCGCAGCAGCACCGCTACACGGTGGCGATCGGTCGCTCTCACGGGATTCACGCCGAACCGATTACCTTTGGGTTCAAGCTGGCGGGGTGGCTGGCGGAAATGTTGCGCCACCGCGATCGCCTGGTGCGCGTGCGCGAGCAGATTGCCGTGGGCAAGATTTCCGGGGCGGTGGGAACCTATGCCAATATCGATCCCGAAGTCGAGGCGATCGCAACTCGCCAACTCGGACTCGAACCGGATGCCGCCTCCACCCAAGTCGTATCGCGCGATCGCCACGCCGAATTCTTGCAAGAACTCGCCCTCTTGGGAGCCTCGATCGAACGCTTTGCCGTAGAAATTCGCAACCTGCAGCGCACCGACGTTCTCGAAGTCGAAGAATACTTTTCCAAAGGGCAGAAAGGCTCCTCCGCCATGCCCCACAAGCGCAACCCCATCCGCTCCGAACGCTTGACAGGAATGGCGAGAATTTTGCGGGGTCATGCCGTTGCGGCGTTGGAAAATGTCGCCCTCTGGCACGAACGAGATATTTCTCACAGTTCCGTCGAGCGCGTGATTTTGCCCGACGCTTGTATTTTGGCGCATTTCATGCTAGTAGAAATCGCCGATTTGGTGAAACACCTGCTAGTTTATCCCGAAAACATGCAGCGGAATATGAACGTTTACGGCGGCGTTGTTTTCAGCCAAAGGGTGCTGTTAACTCTGGTAGAAAAAGGCATGAAGCGGGAGGAAGCCTACGCGATCGTCCAGTCAAACGCTCACCAAGCCTGGAACCAACCAAACGGCAATTTCCGAGAGCTGATTGCCAAAGACGCCCGCGTCGCGTCGGTACTGTCGCCGCAAGAAATAGAAGCGTGCTTCGATCCCCAACATCACTTGCAACACCTCGATCGCATTTACCAGCGCTTGGGGATTTAACCGTTTGTAGTGAAGACTTCAGTCCTCCCCGTTCGCAGTGAAGACTTCAGTCCTCCCCGTTCGCAGTGAAGACTTCAGTCCTCCTCTTTCGCAGTGAAGACTTCAGTCCTCCTCATTCGCAGTGAGGACTTTAGTCCTCCTCATTCGTAGTGAGGACTTTAGTCCTCCTCATTCGTAGTGAGGACTTTAGTCCTCCTCCGCAAACAAGCGAAGACAACTTCAATCGTCACTACAAGCCAAAGAAAAATGCCTATTTCACCTGCACCGCGAACTTGTAATCGTAACCGCTGCGGTTCGATTCCAGTTGCAGGGTATATTCGCCCGCCTCAGCTAACTGCCCAGACCAACTTTTTTTGTTGCTGTAGGCACCGCCGCCGGTCAGGTCTTTTTGCTGGTTGCGATCGCCGGGAGCAAAAACAAAGGGCAAGGGGCCTTTTTCAACGGTTACAGTCATCGTCTGACCCTTCGCAGCTTTCAGCAAATACTGGTGGCTGCCAGTGCCGATAAACCGACCTGAAATCGTCGTTGAAGTGCTGTTAGCGGGGAAGCTGACGTGCTTTGTTTTTTCATTGCAGTCGCTTTGCGTCACGGATTTAGAAACCCAACCTTTAACGGGTTCGCTAATCTCGAACCAGCCATTTTTCTCGGATTTCACTGACACTAAAGTGCCATTATTCAGCTTGCCGACAATATTGTTGGGTTTGACTTCGGGGCTGGAGCGGACGTTGGTGGGGGGTTTGGAATCGGAAATTTTAGCCGCTGTAGTCTTGCAAACATCCGGCTGCGCGCTTTCAGGTTTGGCTGCTGCGGGGGCATTGGCAGGCGCGATCGCGGCTGGAGAACGCACGGATTGCTGCGACTGGGGGGGTTGCGTGCAGCCACCGGCCAGCAGCAGCGCCAGACACGCCATGCTTGCCCTGCCGAGTCTAGTATTGAATGACATCTTTTGTTTTACATAATTGTTGGCGGCAGCGTCAGCGCATTTTTTATCCCGCGCAGTTGCCGGCAGCGCCCCTAGCAAAGACTGGCGCGTTTCGCCGCTATCCCCCAGCAGGGAAAGCGCCTTCTCGCAGCGGGGAAAGCGCTTTTCCGCGTAGGATCGGGAATCGCATCTGATTTTTTTTTCTGGTTTGCAGTGATTCATCTTTCTTCTCCAATCGCAAGGCATTTCTGACCTGATTTCGAGTACAATTAAGCGAAATAATTTGTACTTAACGAAATTGAAAAACTATGAAAGCAAATCGGCGGACAAAATTTTTACTTGTCATTTCCATTGCATTTCTTGCAGGGCTGTGGCTGACTGTTACCTGGCCTTTTCAGGCGGCGACTGCGCTAGAAGCCATTCCCGCGCCAATCGAGGGCGAATCGCACCCTGTCTCCACAAGATCGCTCCCCCTGGAGAGTATTGCTCGAGCTAACCTTCCAGACTGGGCTCGTCTAGTTGATATACGCTCCGTGAATGCCAATATCAGGCTCGATATCCGCTATGCGACAACGAATAATTTCGTCAAGAAAAAACTCTATCCGGAGGCGAGATGCGCTCTCAGAGCTAGCGTGGCGCAAAAGCTCTCGCGGGTTCAAAACGACTTGCAGAAAAGAGGGCTGGGGTTGAAAGTCTTCGATTGCTACCGTCCCCTCTCCGTGACCAAGCAGATGTGGGCAGCTTTGCCCGACGAGCGCTATGTGGCCAATCCGGCTCAAGGTTCTCGGCACAATCGCGGTGCAGCAGTCGATCTCACGCTGGTTAACCGCAATGGCTCCGAGCTGGTGATGCCCACTGGATTTGACGATTTTACAGAAAAAGCAGCCCGCAATTATCAGGGTGCCGGAGTCAGCGCCCAAGCTCGGAAAAATAGTCAGATGCTCGAAGAGGTGATGAGAAAATATGGGTTTCTCCCTATCAACTCAGAATGGTGGCACTTCGACTCTACGGATTGGCAAAAATTTACCATTCTCGACGTTCGTTTCGATGCGATTCCCAAGCCGAGAGGCTCGAAGTGATAAGTAAAAAAGTTAAGAAACCCGGGTTCTCAAAGAACCCGGGTTTCTTTTTCTTGAAGTTTGTGGGTGTCTGCTTGTTCGCTCACTTCACTTGTACTGTGAATTCGTAAACGTATCCTCTAAAATTAGAATCAAGTTCTATCCGGTAGTCGCCCGTGTGGGGCACCTGACTGCTCCAGATGTTTTTTCCGGTATAGTGGCCGCCTCCAGTCATCTCTTGTCGGCCATAGGGGTCATTGGGAGGAAATACGAACGGCAAAGGGCCTTCGCGAACGGTTACGGTCATGGTTTGACCTCGGGCGGCTCTGAGCAGGTAAGTGTGAGAGCCACCGCCGATAATGCGACCTTTGACGATCGCTTCTTCTCCGTTGGAAGGAAAGCTGATTCGGGTTTTGACGTTGGTACAGGTGCTTTCGGTACGGTTTTTGGAAATCCACCCTTCTACAGGGTCGCTAATCCGAAACCAGCCGTTTCTTTCTTCGCGAACGGCAACAAAGGTGCCGTTTTTGAGTTTGCCAACAATGTTGCTAGAGGTCACTTGGGGGCTGGAGCGCACGTTCAGGGGCGGATTGGGATCGGAAACGATCGCCTGAGTGATTTTGCAGCCCTCTGAGGGCGGGGTGACGACGATCGGGGCGGGTTTGGCTGCGATCGCCGGTTCGGAAGGTGCCGGCGCGCTGTTGGGTTCGGTTTGGACTGGTTGCGATCGCGCGGCGTTTGATGCTGGCGATCGAGCTTGAATGGTGGCTAAGCCGACCCCGGTTGCTGTCGCCATACCAACCAGGCAGGTAACGATCAATTGAGACGGTTTCATCTGTTTCTGCACTCTCCTATTGATAAGTGAGCTAAGATATCTTTTTCGGGCTTGTTTATATTTTAGGTTTTCTCCTTAATTCCTCCTCTCTTGTCTGCCGATAACTGACCCGTGACAGTCGATCGAGAATATTGGCTGCTGGCGATCGGTCGATTTTAAAAAGCTCAGCTATGAGAAGTTTTGTGAAAATTTAACGCCCTGCCGATTGCCGATATGGCTTTGCTAAAAAATCGGCTGATTTCCGGGAATTCTTATTAAAACTTAATTGCCTCAGAAAAAGCGCCACCCTTTCGCTGAAAACGGCTGAGTTCCCTCCCTATCCCACTCAGCGCTGCTCTGGGTTTCCTGGTGAGGGCGAGTAGGGTTGGGAGCATCCCGATGCAGGCATCAAACCGAAGGGGGGGAGGGGGATAGCAAAAATTATTTTGTGAGAAAAAATTTGGCTCTCTCACAAAAAGGATGTCCCTAGGGTTGTTCGCGAAATTTAATAATTCTTTATAATTGAAGACTTGCAGCCAGATTTGTAAAAATCTATCTTAATATAGATGAAAAAATAAAGAGGTCGAGCATGGAGCTGGCAATTGAGTCATATCAGGCAGCCGACAGGGTACGGCGGCACACGAGCAGTGAGGGGGTTCCGAGATCCCGTAGCGAGGGTGAAGCGATATACAAAGTGAGATTAGGTTTTATTTTTAACTTTGTATAAATGTATCGATCGGGAAATATTCAGATATTATAGCCCGACACAAAAGCGATATGAGGAGAATTGCAACGGTGAATCAAGCTGCCCCCACATCAACCCCCTCTCCCCCGCTAGAAGTGGGCTGCTCTCGCCAATTTTTACCCTGGTTGCAGGAGCAGAAAATTAGTCTGGCTGTCACCACCTATCAAAGCTCTCGGCTGATGTTTTTTGGCGTCAATCCAGAAGGGCAATTTTCTGGCTTTGAACGCTTGTTCGATCGGGCAATGGGGCTGTGCGTTGCCAGCAGCGATCGCCTCTACATGAGTTCTAAATATCAAGTCTGGCAGCTAGAAAACGCGCTGCAGCCGGGGCAAGAGCACAAGGGGTACGACAAACTCTATGTGCCGCGAGTGGGGTGGACGACCGGCGATTTAGATGTCCACGATATGGGGGTAGATAGTTCCGGACGGATCGTTTTTATCAGTACCTTATTGAACTGTCTGGCAACTGTTTCGCCCTACAACAGTTGCACGCCCCTGTGGAAACCTCCTTTTATTTCCAAAATCGTCAATGAAGATCGCTGTCACCTGAATGGGTTGGCAATGGCAGACGGGCAACCCCGCTACGTCACAGCCTGCAGCCAAACCGATGTCGTGGACGGATGGCGAGAAAAAAGGAGAAATGGAGGCTGCGTTATTGACGTGGCAACCAACGAAGTCATTTTCACCGGGCTTTCTATGCCGCACTCGCCCCGCGTCTATGCGGGCAAACTGTGGCTGCACAATTCCGGCACCGGAGAGTTTGGCTGGGTGGATTTTGCGGCTGGAAAATTTGAAGCGGTTGCTTTTTGTCCGGGGTACTTGCGGGGATTGGCATTTTGGAATAATTTTGCTATTGTCGGCCTGTCGAAATCTCGCGGCGATAAAAGTTTTTCAGGATTGGCAGTGCAAGAAAGTTTGAAAGCTAAAGATGTAGAAGAGCGATGCGGGTTGATGGTGGTAGATTTAAACACAGGCGCGATCGCGCACTGGTTGCGAATCGAAGGAGTCATTCAGGAGATTTACGACGTGCAAGTTTTGCCTGAAGTAAAACGACCGATGGCATTGGGATTTCAAACGGATGAAATCAGCCAGATACTCAGCCTCGATCCGATGGGAAGTTTGTAGGGGCGAAATTTTTCTATCGTTTCCTATTAGGTCAGATTGTTTCCTGGATGCGCCAGGGAACGCGACAGACAACGACAACAGCTTGCGGCTGTGTTTTTGCTCACTCACTCAATTCTAAAAAGACAAACATGAACGCTCAAATTTTATTCACTAAGACCAAGAAGATAGATTCAAAAGGGGGCTTCGCCAGCGCAGGCGCAACAAGAACTCTCGTGGCGATCGACCCGAGGGTGGAAGCGTATCAAATGCTGGCGGCGGGGGTTGAGAATGCCTCCGTGCTGATTCTCGATGCCGAAGAAGATGGCATCGAGCAAATAACCGCCGCCCTGGCTGAATCGAAAGCCGTTTCCCTCCAGATCGTCTGCCACGGGGCTCCCGGCACTCTGTATCTGGGCAAAACGCCAGTAAATCTGGCTTCTTTGCAACAGTACAGCGAACAGTTGCAGCAGTGGGGCGCTGCCGAGATTCTGCTGTATGCGTGCGAGGTGGCCACTCCCTCTTTCCTGCAACGCCTGCACGAGCTAACTGCTGCGAAAATCGCCGCCTCAGCACGCCGAATCGGCAGCGCGGCAAAGGGCGGGAGCTGGCAGCTAGAGCAGCGCATCGGGGAGATTTTCGCGGAAGTCGCCTTTGTTCCAGAAGTCCTGCAGGCGTATCCGGGGGTTTTGAATGTCTCCTTCACCCCTCAAACCACCGTTGCCACAGGAAGTAGCCCCCGCGATCTCGTCGTGGAGGACATCGACGGGGACGGTGACTTGGACGCCGTGGTGGTAAACCAGAACTCGAACAACCTGACGGTGCTGTTGGGGGATGGAACGGGGAATTTTACCGACACGGGAACTCCGATCGCCGTGGGAACTAGCCCTATAGGCATCGCGATCGCCAATTTGGGCGGCGACGGCAACCTGGACTTAGCGGTTTACAACGCAAATGACGGCACTGTTACGGTGTTGCTGGGAGACGGGGCAGGGAATTTTACCGCTGCGGCTGGCTCTCCCATCGCCCTGGGACTGGGATCGGGGCCGTTTAACGATACGGCGAATCTGATTGCTGCGAAGGACATCGACGGCGACGGCGACGCAGATTTGGTGGTGACGAACCAAAGCAATGACAACATGGCGGTGCTGTTGGGAGACGGAACCGGGGGCTTTACTGCTGCCACGGGTTCTCCCATTACAACGCTGGATCGCCCGAATACCGTTATCGTGGACGACTTCAACGCCGATAACAAGCAGGACCTCCTAGTAGGGGAGGGCTACGACACGGGCGAGGGCGTCAAATTATTTCTGGGGAATGGGGACGGCAGCTTTCAAGCTCCCACAAGGTTTGGGGCGGCGATCGCCACCTACGGGATGGCTGTAGGCGACTTGAACGGGGACGGCTTCAAGGATGTGGTAGCCGGCGGCGTTTACCCCTACAACATGGCAATTCTGCTGGGAAATGGGGACGGCACCTTTGGCGGGGCGACGGTGTTTAGCACGCCCGGAGCTAACTATTACGTCAGGGTGGCGGACTTCGACGGCGACGGCTTCCAGGATATCATCGCTTCCCAGGCTTGGTATAACAGCGTTATCGTGTTCCGGGGAAATGGCGACGGCACCGTGCAACTGCCAGTCTCCTTCGGCACGGGGGAAAGAACTTATGGAATCCAGGTTGCAGATCTCGACGGGGACGGCAAGCTGGACGTGGTGGCGGTGAACGGGGACGATGACACCATGTCGGTGCTGCTGAACAACACCCGCATTGTCAGCATTGCTGCCGATGCCGCTACTCCCTCTGAAGCCGGAGCCGCTGCCGGCACGTTTACCATTACTCTGGACGAACCGGCTCCCGCAGGGGGCATGACGGTGAATTTCACAGTGGCGGGGACGGCTGTCAATCCGGCAGACTATACGTTTACTGCAGGCGCGGGCGTTACGGCGGTGAATGCTACCAGCGTGGCGATCGCTGCAGGCGCAACCACGGCAACTTTCGCCGTCACTCCAGTCGATGACTTCCTGGTAGAACCGGGCGAAACGGTGCAAGTCACGCTCGCCGAGGGTTTCAACTACTCCGTGAGCGGCACTGCCAAAACAGCCACCCAAACGATCGCCGACAACGATACTCCGGGCATCACCATTACCCAAGTTGGCGGCAGCACCGACGTTGCCGAAGGCGGCACAACCGATACTTACACGGTGGTGCTCAATACCCAGCCCGCCAATACCGTCACCGTCACCATCGATCCCGACGCCCAAACGGATGTAGGGGCGGGTGCGGGAAATCCCGTCAACCTGATTTTCTCCCCCAATACCTGGAACGTTCCGAAAACGGTAACGGTGAGTGCAGTTGACGATACCGCCGTTGAAAGCACCCCCCATCCCAGCACAATTGTCCACAGTTCTACCAGTGCCGATCCCAATTACGACGGTGCCGCCGTGCCCATTACCGTGGACGGTACGGCTACGGCTACCCTGACTGCCAACGTCAGCGATAACGATACAGCGGGCGTTTCGATTGTGGAAACCGGCGGCAGCACGACGATTGCCGAAGGCGGCATGTCGGATTTCTACTCGGTGGTGCTGGCAAGCAAACCGACTGCTAACGTTACCCTCACCCTGACGCCAGATGCTCAAAGCAATCTGGGAGCGGGTGCGGGCAGTCCCTTTACTCTGACATTCACGCCCGCTAACTGGAACGTGCCGCAAATTGTCGCGGTTCAAGCTGTGGACGACAGCGCTGTGGAGGGGATTCACTCCACGACGATCGCTCACGCGGTGCAGAGTACCGATACGGCTTACAGCGGCATTGTCATTCCCTCGGTGACTGCCAGCATCATCGACAACGACTCGGCTCAGCCGGGAGTGCTGATTTCGCAATCGGGCGGCAGCACTTCCGTAACGGAAGGAGGCGCAACCGATACTTATACGGTGGTGCTCTCCAGCCAGCCGACGGCTGACGTGACGGTGAATGTCACGACAAACAGCCAACTCAACGCGATCGCGCCGCTGACGTTTACTGCTGCTAATTGGAATGTGCCGCAAACGGTGACGGTGCAGGCGGCAGATGACGCGGTTGTGGAAGCCACTCAAGTCAGCACGATCGCGCACGCGGCTGCCAGTGCGGATGCGGCATACAATGCCATCGCGATCGCGTCGGTGGATGCGTTGGTTCTCGATAACGACTCGACGGGCACCCCTGCGGGCGTGACGATTATTCAATCCGGCGGCAGTACCTCGGTGGCGGAAGGGGGCGCAACCGACACATATCAAGTGGTACTCAACAGCCAACCGACGGCTGACGTGACGGTAAATGTCACGACAAACAGCCAACTCAACGCGATCGCGCCGCTGACGTTTACTGCTGCTAATTGGAACGTGCCGCAAACCGTGACGGTACAGGCGGCAGATGACGCCGTTGTCGAACCCACGCAAGTCAGCACGATCGCGCACGCGGCTACCAGTACGGATGCGGCATACAATGGCATTGCGATCGCTTCGGTGGATGCCTTGGTTCTCGATAACGACACGACGAGTGCCCCTGGCACGCCAGCGGCGTCAGCATCGTTCAAGCTGGCGGCAACACGATCGTCGCCGAAGGGGGAGCAACCGATACTTATACGGTGGTGCTCAACAGCCAGCCGACGGCTGACGTCACCATTGCCATTACTGCTAACAACCAACTCAATGCGATCGCGCCGCTGACGTTTACTGCTGCTAATTGGAACGTGCCGCAAACCGTGACGGTACAGGCGGCAGATGACGCCGTTGTCGAACCCACGCAAGTCAGCACGATCGCGCACGCGGCTACCAGTACGGATGCGGCATACAATGGCATTGCGATCGCTTCGGTGGATGCCTTGGTTCTCGATAACGACACGACGAGTGCCCCTGGCACGCCAGCGGCGTCAGCATCGTTCAAGCTGGCGGCAACACGATCGTCGCCGAAGGGGGAGCAACCGATACTTATACGGTGGTACTCAACAGCCAGCCAACGGCTGACGTCACCATTGCCATTACTGCCAACAACCAACTCAATGCGATCGCGTCGCTGACGTTTACTGCTGCCAACTGGAACGTAGCGCAAACCGTGACGGTACAGGCGCTAGAGGATACAACCGTTGAAGGCACGCACATCGGCAACATTACTCACGCGGCAACCAGTACGGATGCGGCCTACAATGGCATTGCGATCGCCTCGCTCGATGTTTTGGTTCTCGACAACGATAATCCTCCGACGCCGACGCCGACGCCCATTCCAGTACCGACGCCCATTCCAGTACCCGTGCCAGCACCCGCCCCGGCACCCGCTCCGGCACCCGCCCCGGCACCCGCCCCGGCACCCGCACCGACACCGACTCCTCAAACCGAGACTTGCCTTTGCGATGTATTTCCCACGCCTTCTCTAGAGGTGGGAACCCTCGCTCCCAATTCCGTCGAGCAAACGATCGAAGGGAGTGCAGGCAACGACTTTATCAGCGGCGGTTCTGCTTCCGAAGCCCTCAACGCTGAAGATGGCAGCGATATTGCTGTTGGCATGGGCGGCAATGACAATATCCAGGGCGACTCTGGCAGCGATTTGCTCTATGGCAATCAAGGGCAAGACTATATCGACGGCGGTACTGGCAGCGATACGATTTTTGCCGGCAAGGATAATGACATTGTTCTCGGCGGAGCCGACAGCGATATCGGGGTTGGCGATTTGGGCAACGATACGATCGACGGCGGCGACGGCAGTGACTTGCTTTTTGGCAATCAAGGGCAAGACTTTATCGACGGCGCTACCGGCAGCGATACGATTTTTGCCGGCAAGGATAATGACATTGTTCTCGGCGGAGCCGACAGCGATATCGCCCTCGGGGATTTGGGCAATGACACCCTCAATGGCGGCGACGGCAATGATGCGCTCTATGGCAATCAAGGGCAAGACTTTATCGACGGCGCTACTGGCAACGATACGATTTTTGGCGGCAAAGACAGCGACATTCTCAAGGGTGGAGCTGGGAGTGATACTCTCTTAGGCGATTTCGGCAGTGACAGTATTTGCGGCGGCGAGGGCAATGACGAATTGTTCGGCAATGCCGATGCTGACATGCTGGATGGGTGCGAGGGCGATGACATCCTGCACGGCGGGCAGGGAAATGATACCCTGATTGGCAACCGGGGCAACGACGTCCTCGTCGGAGATATGGGCGACGACTTTTTAACTGGCGGCACTGGCTTCGACTCGTTTATCTTGGCAAAAGGCATCGGAAATGAGACAATTTCCGATTTTACTGACGGGCAAGATAAATTAGCCTTATTCGGGGGCTTGACGTTCGAGCAACTGACAATTACCTCCGATGGCAATGCAACTTTGATTCGTGCGGGCAACGAAACGATCGCGACTTTGAACGGTATCAATGCTAGCCTCATCGACGCGAATGATTTCAGCCTGATATAAGCCGAAATTTTCCTGTTTTGATGGAAGAAAATCACGGCAGCCGCAGAAACGTTTTTTGGGAAGGTTTCTGCGGTTTTTTTATGTGGGCAGGTGGGGAGAGCGACGATTGCGTGAAGTGAATTGCGCCGGTTGTAGAATCGCAATTGCAGGGGAAAGTAGGAGTGTCTGCTTTCGGCGGGAATGTCGGCGCTCCCGGCAAGAAGGATATTCTTTAGCTTCTCCTGCCACACTCCCCACTCGCTATATACGCCACGCTCCACACTCGACGGAAAAATGGCCCTAGTCGTCGTGCTATCGTGAGAGTTGGCAGAAAAAAAAATATTGCGGGGGCTGGTTTGGGATATATTTTCCATGAAGCCACGCCAAATCATCGCTGTTGTTCCAATGCCCAAAGTTAGTTTTGCTGCACGCATCTTCCCGCTGACTGGAGCGCTCAATAGCGTTCTCACGGAGCCTGTCGGCACGCTATCAGTTGCCCTGCGAGATGTTTCGATGTCGCTGATGGGGCTGACGGTGGCGTCTAAAAGGGAGCGGGATACGCGAAGCTATGCTGGGAGCGATCGCGCTAAGTCGCGCCCGCCAGCACCTCCCTCCGAGCGGGAAAGCTACCGCTACCGGCAGCAGCTGTTGGCGGCGGTTGAAAACGAAGTCGCTCTCCTACAGCAACAATCGCTGCACGGTGCCGTGGTGGCAAACCTTTTCCAAGAGCAACAACAGCAAAGTTCGATTCGCCCGGATGCAGAAGCGATCGTCGGCAATGCGCCGCGCTTTCAGCTTCAGCCAGAGGACAGTATCGTGCAAATTTTTGACCAGTGCGGGGGCAAACTTTTGATTTTTGGAGGGGCTGGCGCGGGCAAAACAACGCTCCTGCAACAGTTGGCGTTGGAGTTGCGCGATCGCGCCTTTGAAAACGCCACAGCGCCGGTGCCGGTTCTGTTCCATCTTTCATCCTGGCGCGATCGCGAAATGGCGATCGCCCCTTGGCTGCTTGCCGAGCTCCAAGCCAAGTACGGCATCCGCCCCGATGTCGGACAGCAGTGGCTTGAAAATGGCCAGATTTTACCCCTCCTCGACGGGTTGGACGAACTAGAACTTCACGCCCTGGAAAGCTGCATTCAAGCGATCGACCGCTTGCTGTTGGAAAACCCCCAACCACTGCAGTTAGTTGTCTGCACGCGCTATCGCGATTACTATAACTGCCGGTTCAGACTGCACCTGAATGGAGCGATTTTGCTGCGCCCGCTTTCTGAAACGCAAATTCGCGAGTACCTGCTGAGCGCGAGAAGTCGAGAACTCTGGTACAATATCGAACACGAGCCGCAGCTTTTGGCAGTGGCGAGGACGCCGCTCCTCCTGAGCATGATGACGCTGGCGTATGAGGAAATTTTAATTCACTCTTGGAAGCGCCTGACTGAAAAACAAGACCTGCGCGAATATATTTTTAATGCTTACATCCGCCGCCAATTGGGGCGGGAAATTCGCCAGCAGCCAACGCCGGAAAAAATCCGCTATTGGCTGAGCTGGCTGGCAAAACGCATGGAAGAAGAGAATCGGGTGGAGTTTTCTCTGGAAAATCTACAGCCGAGCTGGTTGCAAACTCCTGCTCAGCAGCGCTTCTATCGAATTGGCGCGATGCTTCTCGGCGGATTTGTCCCCGGTTTGGCGTTTATTCGCCATTTCTTGCTGCGTTTCATTTTGTGGCGGAGCGGTTATATTCCTTGGAATTATTCCCGCTTTCTCAAATTAGCTACGGAGCGAGTGTTTTTGCAAAAAGCGGGCGATCGCTATCGATTTGTCCACCGCTTGCTGCAATCACATTTTGCTCAATTACCCTAGATTTTTAATATTTTTTTAATTTTCTTGACCAGAGCGGGCGGTTCGCAATCGCGATCCGCGCCTTAAATCTTGCAGTCTTGTGGGGATTTTCTCGCTTGACATGTGTGTGGTAAAATTACAATCACAGGCTAAAAATCGTAAGGGGGTCTTCTCAGCTTTGTCAATACACATTTTTAGCAGGAGATTTTTTGCCAGAGAACATTCGCGGATAAATAATTCTTACAAACCAACAGATTCTCGACTGGCTAGCGACAGACTTGCCCGCAGGTGAAACATCTTTACCAAGGGGAGGGCGACAGGATCTCCCGCCGTTTAAAAGTAGAATCTTCCTATCTGCTACCTGTCAATTTTTTGGCTCTCCATGATTCCTGGTGGAAGCGCGAATCTTTCCGGGCATCGGGCATGGAAAATGGTTTTCCTGCAAGGCTTTCAGCCATTCTATAAATTTTAGCGAATCGCCTGAAAATCAGCAGAGCCAATTTTTTTAACTGTAAAAGCGGTAATTTAGGAGGTTTCAAGCCGGCGTACTACTCAGTCGTTTTGAGTGTTAACTTGAATGGTTTTGGGAAAATTATGAAGTATTTTTTAAAAATTGAAACCCGTCAGAAATCTATCTTTTTGCAGGGTGGCGCTTCTATCGCAGCGCATTTACTGCTGAGCTATCTGATGGGTACGGCAGCACTACAGGCACAGGCACAGTCAATTATTCCCGCGACAGATGGCACGGGCACCACCGTCACCCCGGATGGCGATCGCTTCAATATCAGCGGCGGAAAAACTTCTCAAGACGGAGCCAATCTTTTTCACAGTTTTCAACAATTCGGACTGACAGAAGGACAAATTGCGAATTTCCTCTCTCATCCCAATATCCGCAACATTTTGGGAAGAGTAACGAGTAACAACCCCTCTATTATTAACGGGTTAATCCAGATAACAGGGGGTAATTCTAATCTATATTTACTCAATCCATCGGGGATTATTTTTGGTCGAAATGCTTCTTTGAACGTGCCGGGTGCCTTTACCGCAACGACAGCCACAGCGATCGCATTTGATTCCGGTTGGTTGAATGCCTCTGGCAGCAATAATTATGCGGCATTGGTGGGGACGCCGAGCGGCTTTTATTTTGGCAGCGCCCAACCTGGAAGCATCATCAATGCAGGAAACTTAGCCGTACAACCCGGACAAAATTTAACCCTCTTGGGCGGTAGTGTTATCAGTACGGGTTCCCTGTCTGCCCCCAACGTTAATATTACGATTTCCGCCGTTTCTAGTGACAACAATACAGTCCGAATTTCTCAAGAAGGACATCTTTTAAGCTTAGAATTTTCTCCCCCTCTCCCCCTTTCCCCCTCCTCCCCTCCCTTCACGCCTGTTTCGCTGCCGCAATTACTGACGGGAGGCGGGGGAGAACATGCAACGGGTTTGAGGGTTATACCAAGTTGGCTAACTTAGTATTGTTACATTTTTTTATATATCCCGGAG
>CAYOOD010000133.1:0-18410 GCA_964405435.1 uncultured bacterium | reverse complement strand
GAACGCTGGAAGCGTTAAGGGGAAAAAGGTTTGAAATTTTGGAGATGTCTATTGACTCGGCGAAATTTCAACAATCACTCCGGCTGAATTCTCCCAAAGTGCTACTCATAGAGGAGGGGCGATCGGCAACTTGCCACCTGCAATCGGTTGAGGAGAAACCGGATCGGGTTAGGGACAGCCGGGGAGATTCGCGTCTTTCAGCCCCTTACCCATTAGCCATTACCAGTTCTCGGTTTTGTTAATAGCAACTTGAGTTAATTATTCATTTCCTCTGTCTTCCGACGGTAACTCAGCAGGAGTTGTTCGCGATGGCGAATGGTTGTGAGCGCTACCTCACAAGGAAAAATAAACAATTGATAGGATTCAGGTGACAGGGTATCGCGATCCAGGTCTTCTAGAACTTTTGTAAAAATTTCAAACACTTTTTGGCGCAACAACTCCAATTTCTCTATATCTTCAATCGAGTGAGCTTTTTCGATTAAATGAAGAATTTCCAAATTGTACTTATCGGCTCGATTTTTTTGTTTGTCTAACAGGCGTCTTTGTAAGCTCCATATCCAAGAAAAAATTAAAGTACATATTGACAGAATAAGACCGATCAGCTCCGTATTTTCTTGGAGAAAGCTTGGTTTTTCTCGGTCGTAGTAGGCCGCAGCACCTGGATGCATTGGCAAGCTCAAATTTCTCCCCTCAGCCGGATATTTAATCGTTCCGGCTAGGATATTTTCATTGACTAGATCGTTGCGGTTTTCAAATAAAATTTGGGTAATTTCGCGGATGATTTCATCCGAGACATCTTTGTGAGTCAATAAAGAGGAGGGCACGCCTACCGTTGGCAAATCTGTATCGGGAATAGCTGGCGTTCCCCTGTAAGTGCCCTTGGGGATAGTGGCTTCTTCTAAATACGGCTTTGAAATTTTCATAGCGGCAGCTTGGTCGATCGGGACTAGCTGCCCCCGAGTCGCTTGCAGTAATTTCTTTACTTCATTGTTTCCAAGGGCGACGCTGCGAAAAATCGCGTCTACTTGTCCTTGACGAAAGGCTTCGGCTGCTTGCTGTGCAGAAAGTTCAACGTGTTGAAAGTCATTTGTCGTTAAGTCATAATGGGAAAGCAACAACTCAAAAGACAGATAAGAACCACTTCCTTTCGGAGGCAGTGCGAGGCGCTTACCTTTAATATCAGAGACAGTTTTAATGGCAGAACTATCCGAAGCAATTAAGTGAAAAAGCTCTGAATAGAGCAAAGCAATTGACCGCAATGATGGGGAAGTTGGCACGTCATTTTGAACGAGAGCCAAGTCTACCTTTTTTTGGTCTAGAAGTTCGGTATTTTCCAGCGAACCAGTGGTTTCAACAACTTCGATTTGAATCTGCGGCTGATGTTGAGAAATTACTCGGGCCAGGGTTTCGGCCAAAGTGTAATAATCTCCGCCTTTCCTGCCCGTCGCAATGGTGAGGCGCTCGACCCGCTGGTACTGGCTAACCCATCTGGCAGCAAAGGCAACACCGATGACGATACTGAGCAGTGCAATGGGAATGATGATTTTACGCGACATCGAAGCTTTAGTTTAGTAAGCGTGATTTGGCGAGAACAATTGGAACTGCGATGATTTTGACTGGAGAAAATTTTATTATACCGCCATGCACTTGAAAATTGTATTTCTCCTGAGAAGCTCGGCGTGCCCTACAACGTCAGTATCTTGTGATGCGACTCTCTGGGCGGATTGAAAACCTTACTCTGGAGAGGCTGGATGCAAAATCGCTTGGGGCGATCGCTCCAACCGCCGCGAGAACCCGAATCGCCCAGCCCGCCTGCAATCCCAAAGCGTGGCCAAAAATTCTCCCGGCTTCTGGTTCAGGTAACTCAGTAATTCAACGGATTGACAAACTCGTTGCGAGCTGATTAATCCCTGAAGCAACTGAACGGCTTATTTCCGGTTGGCAATCCGACAGCCCGAACTTCAATCTTGCTTTATTTTTTTCTCCGCCTCCTAACTGACTTTACCAAACATAGCAAAAAGACGGCTCTTTTCAGAAACCGTCCTCGATAACTTTCGATAATTTGATTGGATTAATTTCAGAACAGCAGACTCGTGGCTAGTTATTCGTTGCCCGTTATCTTTTCAATCACTTCTTCAGCTTGTTCTATCAAGCTCGGATCGGGATGGTCTTCTTTGTATGCTTGCAAATTTTCTTCGTAAGCCTTCTCGATGCTTTGCAGGTTCTGTGCGTCTTCGACGGCTTCTTCGTAAGCCTCGGCGCGCGTTTCAGGTGCCTGATTATTTCCGTAGGAAGGGAATGTCGTTTCCGACGGCATGGGATTTCCCTTAGCGATTGGCGCTGCATAGCTGGGCTGAGCGCCGACTAGAAACAAAGCAGACAAGCTGATTAAACTCGCCAAACACAACATCAAAATAAACCGGCGGCAAGCGCTCCCTAATACTGATAAAATTCGCCGCATGTAAATCCTCTCCTTTTTTCGACGGAATTTCTAATGCAAGTCTGGAAACTAGAAACAGCATAAACTGCCTGCTCTGTGAATTACTTCTACCGAAAGACAGATTAAAAGTCGGTGAAAACTTGAAAATTGGCGTGCCAAAAACTCTCCAAGCAGAACTCGCCAGAAATCCGCCTTTGAAGACGGCTATCGCTGCAACCACTGTGCGTGAATCTCAATTCCTCGATCGCGCATAATGGCTTCAAATAAATCTGTTGAGAGCGCCTGCTCTACAGGCCAAACCCCTGGCTTTTTCAGCTTTCCAGACAGCAGCAACTCGGCAATTGTGCCCGTGCCGATGCCAGTGGCAACTGCAGCACTGTCATGCACCACCGTCGAACAAAAACTCGCCGGTTTTCCATCCTTGCGCCCGGAAACCTCAGAGCGAACCGCCACGCCAACGCCAGAAAATTGGTTGGTGAATGCCGTCATGCGGTAACTGACTTGCGATAAAAATTCGATGACGGCTGAATTTTTCAGCCAGCTTTTCGGCCACCAGTGGGCGACTGTCCAAGTCAGGTGATTGTACAAATCGGGAGAGGTGCCGAATTTGGTAATCGCCGTTTTGACGGGGAAGGATTCAGGCAGGGTGATGGATTCGGGCATGTCGAACCAATAGACGCCGATTTTGCCAAAAGGGGCAGGGAATTCTATGGTTTCGCGATCGCTGTACGGCAAAACTGACTGCCACTTTCCATCCAGCCACACCTCAAAAGGCGTTAGCAGCCCCAGAAACGTCGTCCGCATCACCGTCACCCCCGCGCCGCCAGAACCGCCCACCACATAGCTCAGGTGAATGCGCTCTGCCTCATCCAATTGCTCGACACCTTGGCGCACCAGGCTGTTAGAAACTCCCGGAAAAATGCCCGTATTGACGATCGCCGTCACCCCTGCTGCCGCCGCCGCGTCGCGCAGCGCCAGAGCCCTGCGGGTAAAGCCGCGATTGTCGCTGACATCGGTGTAGTTCACTCCCAGCTCGATGCAAGTTTGCAGCACGCTGGCGTCGCGGTGGTGAAATGGCCCTGCACAGTGGACAACCAGGTCGCGATCGGCGATCGCCTGCCGCAAGGCAGAGCGATCGCCCAAATCCAACGCCAGATACTTCACCCCCAATGCCTGCAACTCGCCTGCTCCAGCATCCGGATTGCGTCCCGTAACCGTTATTTGCGCCTGCGCGTGCGCGGCCAGGTCTTGGGCCACGCTGGTGCCAATTCGGCCCCGCCCCCCAATAATCAAAACGCGATCGCTCATCTCTCAAAACTTGGTAACGCTAACTACAGTCTGTCAATTATGAGTCAGCCTTTCCATCCGTACAAAGGCTGACTTTGCGATCGTGTTTGCAGCCGCCGACATGGCGCGCGCTGGCTACTGGCAAATAGCATAAAGCGTGCAGGGATCGTGGCATTCCCCTCAGCGATCCACTTCCTGCCGTAGAAAAGGCTGAAGGATGCCGCTTTTGCAGGAGACAGTTTGTACAGTGAAGCGTGCGAAAATTATGGATAAGCCAACCATTAAAATGCTGCTTATCTTTTTTCCAATTTGCTTTTTCCCAATTTGCTTTTTCCCAATTTTTTTGTTCCCAATGCCTTTTTGCCCGATGCCCGTAACCCATCAGAGCCAGCCGGAGAAAGCCGAGTAAAATTAAATTTTCCAAGGAACTTCTCGCCCCGTCAGGGGAAAAATTTTTCAATTCTTTACACGGAATCGGCGGACTATACCCTTTGACGGAGGAATGTAATCAACAAATTCCGTCACCAGGTGCCCCAATGGCTACTGATTACATATTATTCGTGCACGGCGTCAGCACTCGCCCGCCGGAAGAACTCTCTAGCTACACGACTCGCCCGAATCCGCAGCAGTCCTTCTTCGCGATCGAGTTGATGAAACTCATCTCCGACTGCAATCGGGATAGAAAGTTATCCCTCAACCTGAAGATGAGCGAGCTGCACTGGTACGAGCTGATGCTTTCCGCCGAGAAGCAACTCCTAGAGTGGTTTGGAGAATCAAAAGTTTGGCCTAATTTCTGGTTCAAAGACTTCCGCAAACAGCACATCCTGCCGTTTGCAGGCGATGCAGCGCTCTATATCAGCCGCTATATCGGCTCGGATGTCGTCGAGAGTTTGAAGAACCAGGCCAAGGCGGTATTGCAGGGATGCAACCCGGAAACAGACCGGTTGCACTTAGTCACGCACAGTTGGGGAACGGTGATCCTCTTCGACGTGCTGTTGGCTGGACGCTGGGACGACCCCAACATTCCGGGCTCCGAAAGCGTGCAAGAAATTCGCAATCTGCTTTTCGGACTCTCGCCCGAACCGCAAAAGGGCATCCGCATCGCCAGCATTCACACCCTAGGGAGCCCGATCGCGATCGCCAACCTGATCAATGTCAGGCGGATAAAGAGGCAGCCCGGTCAAAAATTGACGGAAAGGCAGATCGAAACCGTTTTCACCCACGACATCACCCTGCGCTTCGAGCAACTGCTACAGAGCCTTTACGCCGTTCACGGCAATACCAAACTACCTTGGCGCAATTTCGCGCATCCCGGCGATCCGATCGCCTACCCGCTCAGCGCAGTCATCCCCAAACTGATCGATAAGGGGGAACAATACCTAGACATTCAAGATGTTATCACCGGCGATAGCGGGCCGTTAGAATGGCTGGCCAAACCGGTCAGCAACACCTTTTTAGCCTTAATCAACGGCGGCAGCGCTCACGGCAGTTATTGGAAAAACCAAACTGTCGCTGAGACGATCGCTCAAATTGTTCAGAAAAGTGGGAAAAACTAACTGAAAAATGAGCGATCGCCCTGCTTGTATCCTGCCGCCAAACTCAGCCAATTCGGAAGACAGACTCGACGGTAGATTTGAGAGACTGCCCCGCATCTTTGAGGGTTTGAGCGAACGGTTGCTGCGCGTGCAAAAACACGCGAGCGCAGTTGCGTCCCGGCATTCCCGAAATCGAACCGCCTGGATGGGTTCCCGCGCCCGTGAGGAACAAACTTTCAATCGGGGTTTTGTAATTTGCCAGTTCCGGCAAGGGGCGGAAAAATATCATTTGATCGAGCGACATGTCGATGTGGTAGTGGTTGCCTTTGAAGGCACCCAAACGCTCCGACAGTTCGGCAGGGCTTTCCACGCGGCGAGCGACGATCGCGTTCTTGACATTCGGCGCGTACTCGGCTAATTTATCAATACAGCGATCGGCGACTTTGTTTTTCAGCTCGTCCGTCCAACCCGTACCCTTCTGCCCGGTGCCCTCCGCACCCGCGATTTGATAAGGTGCAAAAAATTCGATCCAGAGCGTATGTTTGCCCTCCGGAGCCATTGAAGGGTCGAGCATGGTAGGCATCACCACATACATCGAAGGGTCTGCATCGGGAATTTTCCCGATTATTGGGTCGCTGTGCGCGACTTCAATCTGCTTGACAGAATCTGCAATCAAGACAGAGCCGACGAGATATTCGTCCCTGTGATTGTGGTGAGGAAAGCGCAGCGGTTCATCGAGAGCTAAATCGATTTTCAGCAGGCTGTCGTTGTTATTAACGATCCGGCGCTGCAAGCGTTCTCGCAAATCGGGGTCAGCAGAATCTACATCGCTGGCATCTATCAATTGTAAAAATAGGCGCTTGGCGTCAATATTGGAAATGACACCCCGCGTCGCCCGGTATTCCTGTCCGCCTCTGACGCGGACTCCTACAGCTCGACCGCTATCTACCAAAACTTGCTCGACGTGCTGCTCGGTGAGGATAGTGCCGCCCTTGCTCTGGACTAATTTAACTAATGCTTGCGTCAGCGCTCCCGTGCCGCCCTTGGGCCTAGCCATCCCCGGATTGTGGCGCATGGCCATCATAATCGCGCCAATTGCCAGGGTTTTTTGAGAGGGAGGCGCGCCCAATTCCGAGGCGAGTCTTGCCAGGGGAGCTTTGAGAAATTCCGAATCAAACCACTCGTTGAGGAGATCTTCGGCACTGGTGAGCATCGTGCGCACGAAGTCCAGGGTTTTGTCAGGGGAGCCAATGACTGAAAATAAGTCTTTGAGCTTTTTAATGTCGTAGTTGCCAGCGATGTCTACTAGGGATTTTGGCGGTGCGTTGAACATGGGAATCATGGCACCGATCGCCCTTTGCCAGAAATTTGTAAAATCGGCATATTTCTGGGCGTCGCGATCGCTAAACCGGGCAATTTCAGCGCAAGTTTTTTCGAGTGACCTGTGTGCCAGGAAATATTTGCCATCGGGATGCGGACAAAACACAACCGGGTCGCAGAAAAGATATTGCAAGCCGTAATTCGCCAGTTCCAATTCTTCGATTACCGGCCCGAGATGGATAAACTCGTGATCGATCGCGCAGAGGTTAAACTTATAACCGGGTGCCTCCTGCGGCATGGCTTCCTCGGTCGTGGCAGCACCCCCCGGAACCGATCGCTTTTCGAGCAACAGCACGCTATATCCTGCTTTCAGCAGGTAAGCGGCACACACCAGCCCGTTGTGACCGGCTCCTATGATAACCACATCATAAGTTGGCATTACTAAAGCTCCGGATATGATTGATTCTGCTAGATTACAAAACTTTACAACTCAGCCGAATCTATCAGGGGATAGAGATTGAATGCCCCGCCAGCGACTTTAAAATGACAGAAGCCTTCTTCCAGGTCAGGAAAAAGAATCCAGAGAAGTTTATGACACTAGATCTGCCGAGATTTTACAGGGCGTGCAACCCCAGTAGTCTAGAAATCGCAGAAAATGGTAGCGATCCGTACTATATTGATTTTGCATCGGTGCGCGATCGCCAAATCGTCGATGAATTAAAGCAAACCATCGCGCAAGCAGCCCTCGACGAGCAGACGTGCCAGTTGTTTGCCTCCCCCACCGGAGCAGGAAAATCTGCGGTACTACTACGACTAAAGATAGAGTTGGAGCAACAGGGATTTCACGTCGTTTATTGCCAAGCAGGGCAGTATTTGGACATGGCGGATGTGGATACCAGCGACATTTTGCTGGCGATCGCCTATTGCACCAGCCAAAGTTTAGAGGAAATTAAAATTAACGTCCAACCCCCTCGCTTCCAAGCCCTGCTCGCCGCCATGACGCCGCTACTGCAAAGCTCGATCGCCGTGAAAAATGCCGCCTACCGCTCGGCGAGTGAGAGTTATTCGGGATTGTCTCTCTCCGGGGGGATTGGCAAAATTACAACCACCGTGAAAAATACTCCCAAGTTGCGATCGCAATTGCGGCTGTGCCTGAACCCCCGCACCAACGAACTGCTCGACTCCATCAACGAAGAATTGCTGCGATGGGCGAACAAAAAATTAAAGCTGCGAGGGAAAAAAGGACTGGTTGCGATCGTAGACGACCTCGATCTGATGGATATTTCCCTCAAACCATCGGGACGAACCCAGCCAGAATATTTATTTGTCGATCGCGGCGAACAACTCAGAAGGCTGAACTGTCACGTCGTTTACACCGTTCCGCCCAGTTTGATATACTCGAATAGCTTGCCCAGACTGATCGGTCGATTTGGCAGGAAACCGAAAGTATTGCCGATGATATCGGTGCGGCGGCGCAACGGCGGCTATAATCAGGAGGCGATCGCGCTGTTGCGACAAGTAGTGCTCGTGAGAGCCTTTCCCGAAGCGCCCCCGGAGCGGCGGCTGAGCTTAATTCCAGAGCTTTTTGACTCCCTTGAAACTTTAGATCGGCTCGCGCGCGTTAGCGGCGGGCACGTTCGCACGTTGCTGGGATTGCTGTATAGCTGCCTGCAGCAGGAAGATCCGCCTTTTTCCCGCGAGTGCGTGGAAAACGAGATTAAAGAATCCTGCAATAGACTGACTGCAGCGATCGCACCCTCCCAGTGGGATTTGCTGCGTCAAATCGCGCGAGACAAAACCGTCAAAAGCGAGTTAGCCTATCAAAATTTGCTCCGCAGCCTGTTTGTCTTTGAATACCAAGACGAGTTAGGGCGGTGGTTCGACATCAACCCTATTTTAGCAGAAAGTGGCAAAATTTTTTAAAGTTTTTTTCTCGGTTTTTCGCGTTTTCTCGTTCCCAGGCTGAACCTGGGAACGAGAGTCTGGAGGCTCTGCCTCCATTGATTTAATAAACTTCTTAAAAACGTCACAGCTTAAGACACTTCAAATAGACGCGCCACGCTGGGTTTAGTAACTTTCCCCATCGCATTGCGAGGGAGTTCGTCAACCGCAATGATTTTGGTAGGAACCTTGTAGGCAGCTAGCCGCTCTTTTGCCCAAGCTCTGAGGGATTCTAAAGTCAAATCACTGCGCGATCGCAACACCAAAGCCGCACAAACTCGCTCGCCCCATTCCGCATCAGCTACCCCAACCACGGCACAATCCTGAATCTCTGGATGAATTCGCAGCACTTCCTCAATTTCCAAGGCAGAAACTTTATAACCTCCCGTTTTGATAATATCGACACTTAGCCTGCCGAGAATGCGGTAATTGCCACTTTCATTCACGGCAAAATCGCCAGTACAAAACCAACCGTCGCGGAAAGCTTTCGCCGTTGCTTCCGGTTTTTGCCAATATTCTAGAAAAACTGTCGCTCCTTTGACTTGTATTTCGCCCGGTACTCCCGGAGGAACTAAATTTCCACTTTCATCGACTAACCGAGCTTCAACTTGGGGGAGGGGCTTGCCAACATATCCCGGCAACCGTTCGCCGTGTAAAGGATTGGATAGCGCCATGCCGATTTCAGTCATGCCGTAGCGTTCGAGTAGAAAATGCCCGCTAATATTTTTCCACTTTTCTAATACTTGAACGGGTAAAGCTGCCGAACCCGACACCATCAGGCGCATTTTAGCACAGCCATCAGACATGTTTTTTTTGCGTTCGCTATCTGCCGCTTCCCACGCTGCAATCAGCTTTACATAAATCGTGGGAACAGCCATAAATAGCGTTAAATCACCCGCCATAATGCGATCCCAAACAATTTGAGCGTCAAACTTGGGGAGGATGTGACACTCAGCGCCAGCCCAGAGCGCGCAAGTCAGCACGTTAATAATCCCGTGAATGTGGTGCAGCGGAAGAACGTGCAAAATGCGATCGCTCGATGTCCATTCCCACGCAGAAATCAAGCTTGTTACTTGCGCTTGAATATTTTGATGAGTCGTTACAACGCCCTTCGGCTTGCCAGTTGTGCCGCTGGTGTAGAGAATTAAGGATCGTCTGGCGAGTTCTATTTCTGGGAGAAATCCAGCTTCTTGAGGGAGTACGTCTGTCGTGAGGATAAATCGCAAATTGCGCTCTCGGGCGATAGAGCGCAATACAGCCTCGAAATCCGGATGAGCAATAATAATAGAAGCGCCTGAATCGGCAATAACATACTCTAATTCGGGGCGTGGATGGGAAACGCACAAAGGTACAGCTATCCCACCAGCACGCCAAATCCCCCACTGAGTAGCGACGTACTGAAACCCTGAAGGGATGAGAAAGGCAACGCGCTGCTCCTGTAAATCGGGTGTATTAGCCAGAAGGGCGGTAGCGATGCGGGCAGAAGTTTGGAGCAACTCCCGATAGGTAAAAGTGCCTTCGGTGGCGGCGATCGCTATTTTATCTGCGTTTTGTTTAGCTCGTTCAATCAGCGGTAGATTCACGTTAGTTAACCCATTTAGGATGGATTGGCTCTGGTAAAAAAAAGAATATCATTGCGAGGGGATTCCGAAACCTTATGAGAACTAAACAGGGGCGGAAGGTAACGATAGCGATCGCTCCTCCTTCCATCATAACAACCCTAGCAGGGAGCGATCGCAGCGCCAGACTAAAACAGCCTGCACAGTCTTCGACTATTCAGGCTTATCCTTGGGCGGATTGGGCGGGCACCAAAACAAATTTTTACTCGAAACTCCCAGCGAGGTGAGAATTTCGCGCATCACCTCCGTGCAGTACAGCCAGTGTCCTAAATCCGCGTACATGCGATCGGGATTGAATTCCAAATCGTAATGCAGCACGTTGGGAATATCGGCAAATTCCTCAGAGGGCTGCAAAGAAATAATCAAAAGTCGGAACGGTTTTCCCTGACATTTAGCTTCCAGCTTGTTCATCAAATCAATAACGCAACCGCGAGTAGTTCCGCCGGTGCGAACGAAGAGCAATTTGTCAGCATTCCGCAGCGTATATCGGAACCTTTCCGCCCTTGCCGAGTAACGAACGCGCATTCGTTCGTGTACCGGGAACATATTGAAAACCGGATTGTCTGTATCTTCAACTTCGTGAGCGAATGACAGTCCCGACCACTTGCTGTGATAGATTCTTTTTTCGATGGGGTTGTAGTGCAAAAAGAACGGATTCCACATCTCATAAAAATTGCTTTCTATGATATCGGCAACATCGGCGAGATTGCTGGTTCGCGTCAGGTCGAACGGAAAAGCTGGCCCGTCATACTCCATTTTGTAGAGAAGCATCCGAATCGCACAGCGATCGCCCAGCGGCACCACCGCCACCCGGTTGACTTCTGATAATTTGCACTTGTATTCAAAAAGCACTGACGACTTCGGCGGCACTTTGACACGGCTTTCTAACCCCTGTTTGCCGACAAACAGGGTGCGAAACGCCGCATCGGGATGGCGCATATCTTCATAAACACCCGGCGGCATTTCCTTGAGAGCGATGCGTACTTCCTTCCACATGGGATGGATATTGTATTCGTGGTTGGTTTCGTTGATGATGCGGATGAAATTTTCGCTTTCTTTCAAAATTCCCAGTTGCCCGTCGTAGAACAAAATTTGCGAAACTTTGGGCGAAAAGAAATTGAAAGCGGCGCTGTATTCCAAGTCGGCACCCGGGGGGACATCCACGCTGGTTTCAATCGTTCCATCGGCTCGAACCGAAAAGAAGGGAAGCGTGCCTGTCGGGGCATTCTTGGCGATGTAGATACCGGGCATCAATCCGGCTTTGCTTTGAATGGCGGTTTGTAGTTCTTGCCAATAGGGAGCGATCGTGTAACTATAGGGGGATGTATTGCTGACGCGCAAACTTTTCTCGTCTAGCCGGGAAAGTATCTGGAAACCTTCGCCGTCGCGAAAGACTGGGATTCCCTCTTTCTGGTGGGCAAATTGTTTTTCTTTCGCTAATTCCTCATGGCTAGTTTGGAAGAGGCGGATGTCGATCGCCTCGTACATCAGGCGGTGCCCCACCATATTCGGGTGAGCCGGATCGGTGGAGATCCCGGCTTTCCAGCGCCCCCGCCCGTCATCGAGGACATCGAGCCAGTTGAGTACGGGAACGCCCCAACTCAACATGCGATCGTGGGTATCTCGCAGCAGCCAGTAATGTTCGGAGTTGTAATCCCCGTGCGGGTATACCCCGCCCAGAATCGGACGCGCTCCCAATTCCTGCGTCATTTTGACGAGTTGCTGCAATCCGCTTTCAAACCGCCGCTGCGCCGCCCGTCGCTCGTGCGGGGCACAGTAAGCGAGCCCTTCATTACCTAGGGAGAGGGCAATGATGACGATATCGGGTTTTTCTGGGGCGACAACCCAGGGAAAGCGGTTGATGGTGCTGGTGACATTAGCACCGCTTTCCGAGACGTTGACGAGTTGGTGCCCGTATTTTTTGTGCAAATCTTGGGCTAGATACCAAGCCCAGCCTTTCATTAACCATCCATTGCATCCCGAGGCAACGGAAGAGCCGATGACGGCGATTTTCAAACCTTGAATGCCTTTGGTGAAGGGCTTCTGGGCAACAGGTTGCTGCAGGTATCCGTGGGGACAGGGGGGGAGGTGGCCGATCCACCCGTCTTCTATAACGAGGGTGGTTTCCCGGGCGTCGGGTTCGACGGGCACCCAGCGGTTGCGTCCCCAGGCTTCCCATTCTACGCGGCCATCGGGACGAATTCGGATGTATTTGTATTCTATTGTTTGGCTGGAGGAGGTTTCAGCGGGATCGGCGGGGATGTCAACGTCAGCCCACCACAAGGGGTAGCGATCGCTGTTTGTACTCAGACGCACGCATTTGCTGGCGTCCCACTGTCCCAGCTCGGGAGCCGAACCGATAATGCCGATGAATTCTCCCGTTTGCGTGCGTGCATTGACCTCGAATCGATACATATATCTGTACTCTCTTTAAAAATACGATGCGAGATAGTTTGCTTGAACCATCGCATTTTTTATGTTGAAATGCAACTCACTTGACTTGAGGCCAGCTAAAGCCGAGGGCGCAGTCTGGGCGACGAGAAAGGCCAAGCCGTGCTGACGGTATCACATCTCACCTTTTTGCGTCTGTCTCGCAGATAACCTTGCTCAATTTATTCGTGCCGCAACCGATCGCCCTGCGCCGTGACGGTGGCCCAAAAAATTCCTCGGACTTTTCAAATAAAAAACGCTCTCGGGCGCGCGACCGAGAGCGAAAAGAACGAAAATTATGGCGGGCGCGAGCCCGTTTCCGATGTCACCCCGGCAACGTAAACGGAATCGAATCTACCTCTTGCAAGAAATCGCCCGGATTGAGACTTTGAGAAACGTGAGAAACCCCCCCGACATTTTCACTGCCTTGACTGCTGGCAGCGAACTCCTCGCCCGGAGCTGCCGCTCGCTGCTGGGGCTGCCCCGAAGGTCTGATGCGCCGATTGACTGGGGTCACAGAGGGTGAGGGTACAGAGGGCGTATTTCTTCTCGTTTGGATTTGCCGTTGATTGGTATATTCGAGCAGCTTGCTTTGAGCCGTAAAGTAGGCGGAGGTTCCTTTGGGAATCTGTTTGAGCAATTCGATCGCCCTGACAAAATCTCCAGAAGCTGCTCTTTGATAGGCTTGTTGCAGCAATCCGTCAGCTTTGATGCGCCGCTGTTGGCTGTACTCAGTCAGCTTGGCTTGCGCCGACTCGTAAACAGAAGTGCCTTTGGGAATCTGTCTGATTAACTTGACGGCGCTGCTGAAATCCTTGCCTGCAGCCTTCGCGCTGGCGGTTTTCAGCAATTGCTTGGCTCTTGCCTCCAGTTTGACGGTCTGCTTTTCCCTGTACTCGGCTACTGCGGTTTGCACCTGGGCGTAGTCCGGCACCCCTTTGGGAATTTTTGCCAGCACCCGGAGTCCAGCGGCAAAATCGCCCCGGTTGACCTCCCCGCGAGCGGCTTGTAACAATTGCTGAACTTCTGGTTTGGCTTTGGGCGCTGCTTTTTGAATTAGGGGTTTGAGCTTGTTTTGCCAATAGGAATTGTCCGGAATCTGCTCCGCTTCCCTGAATACGTCCAGCCACCGGCTTTCTTTAAAGGCTTTTTCCGCTTGCTGGAATCGATTAGAAGCCTGATTCCACTCATTCTCCCACGCTTGCATCGCGTCGCGCGCTTCGTAATAGACTGCGCTGTAAGTGGGAATGGATTTCGCCAGCGCCAGTGCTTGCTTGAAATCCCCTGACTTGTACTCTTCCGATGCTTTGGCAAAAATATCTTGCCCCGGATCGATCTGAGAAGCTTCCAGCAGCGTAGTCAGCCCGAATATCATCGCCCCGGCATTGGCGGTTACGCCGAGTCCCAGCCCGCCCGTTACCAGCAGGCGACTGACGGACAAGGGTTTGCTGCGACGAGCTAGTTCCGGCTTTTGTGCGTCATGGGTGAGATTTTCTGTTTCGCGATCGCCGGATTCTAATTCTCCCTCGCAGGAGCTGTCTTCCCTGGCTGTCGATCGCGCCGCGATCGGCGGATAATCCTCAATCTCAGCGGTTGCTACTTCCGCCGCCTCGAGAATCGCCACCGGTTGCCGGCTCTGTTCGATCGCGGGGATTTCTTCAAAGCACTTCACCTCCTGCTCGATCGCCTCCGCAACGGCAGTGTCGGAGCAGGTTTCGCCCGCCCCGATACTGCGCTCTTTAACGTGAACTTGCACCATTTGGTTGAGAACTGCTGCCAGTTGGTTGCTCACCGGCACCGGCACGCGCTCTCTCCAATTTTCCAGATCGGGATCGGCGGCGAGTTGCTCTGGATTTAATCCCGTCAGCGCCGCGATCGCGATAATGCCGAGGGCGTAAATATCCACAGTGGATTCGTCGGAGTCCTCGGCGCTCTCGGCTTCGAGACCGATCGGGCTTTTGCTGCCAAAGTCAATCAGCACTAATTTGCCGTCACTCGCCCGCCTGATGAGAGTCTCCGGCGTGATATTTCCGTGAATGAAGCTGTAGCGCCGAACAAATTCCAGAATACTCAAGGCTTCTTGCAGCAGCGGCACAACCCGCTCCTCACTCCAGGGTTGTCCGGGTACGAGTTCTGCACTCAGGGGATGTCCTTCTATCCATTCGTGTACCAAATAGAAGGATTGAGTTTCTTCAAAGAAGCCGACTAGCTGGGGTATCTGGGGATGGGTGCCCAGCTTTTTCAGGGTTTGCACGGCGTTCGCGAACAGCAGCCTAGCAGTTGGCCACCAGTTGGGGTCGTCATTTGCAGGCTCGATCTGTTTGACAAGGCATTTGGGGCTGCCGATTTGGCAAGTGTCTTCAGCCAGGTAGGTACTGACCTGCGCTTTGACGCTCAGAACTTCGACAACTCGGTAACGCCCGTTTAGTAATGTCCCTAACACAGGTTTTGATATTACTTTTGACATAGAACCACTTTCCACACCCGCTCACACTGATGCCCCCAGATAGTCTGTCTGCAGACCCTATCTTCGATGCTTGCGACCAATTTTTTTCCCGTCACCGAAACTGGACTTCTAGCAAGTTCGCTAGTGTCGTTTCTTCAGCAGGAAAGAAAGTCAGTTTCTTGCCTCGGCTGACTGGATGGTCTGTTTGATGGATTTGGCGATCGGATCGTGCGTCATCATCCCCCCTAACCCCCCTTCAAAAGGAGGGAACTACTAAGTGCGCGATGCCTGCTGACACGCTCTGGCCCCTCATTGCTAAGGGGTTTAACCCCTAGGGGGTCTTATACCCGATCAATAGCATTTTTTACGCATCGTTGTCCAGAGGGGTCAGTGATTAGAAAGGGGGATAGCGAAAGCTTGACGCGCCTGCACGCGATTGACGAAATAAGCTTTTTAGGCGCGCTAGTGCTCTACTTGCCAGATTCGTGCTAACCTTGTATGGCTGCATCCCGATCGGGGACTGAAATGGAGGAAGAAAAGCAGCAGCCAGCGGTTAGGGGTCAGCGGCAGCGATCGCCTGTTCGGTCTGCTCGGTTGCTTGCGACGAGACTGATAGATCGATCCGGGGTAATTCTCGAAAATTCCCGGTAAATAGCCCACTAGAATCGGCAGGTTGGGTTGAGATGGCTCAACCCAACCGACGGTGTTCGTTTTGCGCTATGGAACTTTCGCGCTCTTTGCTAGGCGCTAATCCCTAATAGCAACAGGTTCCGCGCGCTCCCTTGAAAGCGGCAGAAATTGAGGCTTTTTGCGTACAATTGCTGGATGCACGACCTTCCCTATTTTTCAGCTACCTATTTTGGTTTCAGGAAAGCTAATGATGGCCGAGTGCGGATCTGTCTCTAGCAAGATATCTCCGGGATTGAGACTGCGTACCGAACTCGGCGTGTTGGTGGCTGGCAGGAGGGAGGGAATGGGAGGATGGCTGCTCATTTCTCGGAGAGTATCCGCCGCCGGTTGCAACGATTCCCTGCGGTTGTCCTTCGCTTCAGGCGCAGTGACGGGGAACGCCCGGGCAACAGGGACGGATGCGGCGGTTCGGGCTGCCGTCAATTGACGCTGCTTTTCGCCATATTCGACCAATTTGGCTTGCACCTTGGCGTAGGCGGCGGTATCTTTGGGCACTTGTTTGATGAAGCTCACGGCTCCGGCAAAGTCTTTGATAATTGCTCGATTGTAGGCTTGCTGGAGCAGTTGGTGAGCTTCTACTTCGCGCAGGAGGCGCTGTTTCTCTTCGTATTCGCTGATTTTCGAGCGGGCGGTTTCGTAGGCTGCGCTGAGCGGGGGAATCTGTTTGAGCGAGTCTACAGCCCCGGTAAAGTCTCTGGCGATCGCGCGATCGTAGGCTTGCTGTAGCAGTTGGCGATCGCGGGCTGAGCGAGTGGCGTCTGCCTGCCCTTCCAACGCCACGGAATTTTCGGGCGCGGCGATACTGTCAGTGCCGTGCAAACCGATCGGGGCGATCGCTGCCAGTCCCGCTTGATTTTGTTCCTGCGCTGCCGTAATTGTGTTTTGTTCGCTGCCGGAGGGAGCGACTTGCAGCAAATAGCCGCCAACTGCCAGCGCCAGCAGGTTGACTGCCAGCCCGACGCCAACTGCTGCGCGAGTCGATATTTCCGCAGGCGCATCCACAGCCGCTACCACTGCGGCTTCAGGACTCGGGCTGGCAGTTTCCACCGATACGCGAGAATGGGCAACTGAAATCGGCTCTGCTGCTTTACAAGTCTTTACATCCCGCCCGGATGGCGGGACTGCAGTGAATTCGCATTCGACAGTCTCGCTGGCAACCCCTGCGCAAACATCGGCAAGATTGTTTGAGGAATGGGTAGAATCGTCTTTTAGATTGACTTTAGCGCGGAAAAAGCTCAAGCGTCCCTTGCCATCATCTTTGAGGTGGTGAAATACTATCTCGTCGCCCACCTGTACTTGGTGCTGCCACCGGAGTTCAGTTCCCATCGGGTTGCTGGGGTGGGGGGTGGCTCCTGGCTGTGTCGGTTTCCCCTCTACTGTACCGAACACGAAAGAAGCGTCTATCCGCCTTGGCTCGTAAAACTGAGGCGTGCGGGCTGGCTCGGACGAGTCAATTTGCACCTGCGAAAATAGGCTGTCCTGTTGCGGTGCGAGGGGTTGGGTGACATTGTAACGCATCTGCGGTATTTGCCCTAGGTTTGGAGGAGAGTATTCACTCTTCGACGATCCGAAAGTTGGCATAAAACCACTCTTGATATAAAACGACGGTAGTGCCCCTGTCTTGTTAGATGTTCGGGCGATACGTTCTACCATAGCTTGCGGGACGCCTCCGTTTTGACATCCTGCACGATTGTCTGTGAGTGGGCTCAGACGCGGGAGCTTCTCCGATCGCGAGAAAGCTTGCGCTTTCGCGTTTCGGTTCGCGCGCTGAAGAAAGCTCCATATCTTTCAGCAGTCGATCGCTTGTTCAGGAAGAAGGAGGGAGGAGGAGTGGGGAGCGGGGAGTCGGGAGTCGGGAGTCGGGTAGGGGATGGTGAGTGCGGGAGGTGATGCGATCGCGCCCTCAGCAGGTTTTCTTATGAAAACGACCCTGATGTTTTGGCGTGCCCTCCTCACCGCAAGCCAGCGCCCGAACGCGCGATCGCTTTCCTGCAATCAACGCCAAACGTCTCGGTCAATTATTTTGCATTGTGCCCTGTAAAATTCATCCTTTTCAGCTTGCGTGAAGCTATTTTTCAGCAGCAGCTTTGCAAAATTTTATGAAGAAATTTTAACCTCATTCTTGCCCGTACTGGCCGTGAAAATCGCTTTTATTGTCCCCCGTAGCCGAGGCTCAAATGCTATCCTTCACAGGCGATCGCAACGCCAGCCAAGCCCCTACTCTCGCCCGCTCTCCCCTCACAGTCTGCCGATTTTAGCACTAAAGTTCTCACTGCAAATTTTTGTCAAGTCTGGGGCACATAACTAGCAGAACCGCGTCTCAAAATACCTGTTAATTTCAAGCAAGAGAGTGGGCGGATGACCTAGAATCAATCAAAGAATCACTTCTCATCTGTCCGCAATGATTCCGGGTTCTGAGAAATAGGTAATTACTCTGACGCCGTTCGACTTCTATCGCTTTTTGGGCCACAATTTTTTCTCTCAATTCTCCATTGCGATTGCCTGCCCTATTGCCACAGTCTTGCTCGAAGCTGATTTTTTAAGTTTTATCACGGTGACTGAAACGTTATGAAACGATTTCACTTCGTCTATCTGTCTGTTCTCCTAATGGTTGCATCGTTTTTTTTGAAAGAACGCCCCGCCAGGGCGCAAATCGTCCCCGATGCAACCCTGCCGAATAATTCCACAGTCACGTCAGGGGG
>CAYOOD010000132.1:0-18476 GCA_964405435.1 uncultured bacterium | reverse complement strand
TCCTGATGTTTTTCTCTAATAGTATAATACTATCTTAGCCAACTTAGTATTATTTATCAAAAATAATGTCCAGGCTTTAAAATTACCTTTTTAAAAGCTTTTCAAGATTGATGAGAGGTCTTTTATTAAGCAAGTTAGATGTAAGTAACCGAGCTGTGTTACTTTGGCACTGGATGGAAAAACAAAGCTGGGAACTTGCCCTGGGTGAAAATGGACGGGAGGCATTGGGTATCTTGAGTAAGAGCCCGCCACACTTGATGATGCTAAAAGTGAGGGTTCCCTGGATGGATGATTTAGAGTTCACCGCCGAAGTGCCCAGCACTCCTCGCTCGGCAGCGTCTCGCCCTCGGCGTCGAGTTCTTTCTCCAAAAGGGACGGAAGGCGCTGCCCTCTGCTACAACAGCCAGAAAAGCGCGCCGGTGGCTGCCAGTATTCGCCATCCCAGCATCAGCGCTGAACCGCTGCGGGATTTTATATGTGAGATTTTAGATTTTAGAGTCAATCGCCACGCCAAAAGCGGGCATTCAAAATAAAGCGGCTGATGGCTGACTGGAAATAAGGGATCAGAGCAATGGCTAAAATTCTGCTTGTCGAAGATAACGAGATGAATCGAGATATGCTTTCGCGGCGTCTGACGCGAAAGGGGTACGATGTGGTCATCGCGACCGATGGCGCTCAGGGCGTGGATATGGCCAAATCCGAGGCCCCCGACTTGATTTTAATGGATATGGGGCTGCCGGTGTTGGATGGGTGGCAGGCAACCCAGCAAATCAAAGCCGCGCCGCCCACTCGCAGCATTCCGGTTATTGCTCTCACTGCCCACGCGATCGCGGGCGATCGCGAGAAATGTTTGGAAGCTGGCTGCGACGACTACGACACCAAACCCGTAGAATTTACTAGACTCCTGGGCAAAATTGAGGCACTCCTGCAAAAAGCGGCCACGCCGTAAGGATTTTAGCGCTTAAATTCAAAATTCTAGCGGGTTCGCCGTTTTATAGCCGTTGTCCGTCCTAGAGGAGCGACAATCAGTAACCGATTCCGACCTGCTAAGCCGCTGCCGTACTGGGTACTGGCATTCGGCTGCTGGCTGGGACTGTCTTGGATTGCTGTTTTTTAGCGGCGGGGTTGTTGACATGCCAAACCCTCTCCCCACCGTCGAGAATCCCATGCCGAGCCGGGAGTGGGAGCCTGCGAGTTGGCAATCGAGATCGCAATCACGCATCTGCTGACCGAGCGGAAAAAAATGCTATCCTAGAAAGATTGTTAAGGTTTGAACAAGCTGCCTGACGATTTGGCAGTATTGCTGCCCGCAGCCCGACAAAGTGACTCGACGGACTATTTGACTGGCGAGGAGCATTTGCAAATACTATTGTTTAGCTATTTGACGAAGGATGAATCTTGACGGTGACTTCTCAACAAACAGCTAAGCGCCTGCGCATTGAAAGAATCGGGTGGCGATTGCGGGGGGGAGGACAGACTAGGGGGAGAGGGATTGAGCGCTATCTTCCCAGTCCAGAGACAGAAGCCAGTTAGAACTGTAAAAGCTTAGACTCGCGATTCGCATTCGTTCGCGATCGCGCAACAGAGCTTTTCACCGGCGATCGGGTAAAGGGGATGCACTCGTGCCTTGCGGGTTTTTAACTGAGAAGCCCGAAATTTTCGCGGCCTGCCTTGTGGGAGGCAAGCGATACAAGCCGATAATTTTTTTGTTACTCTTTAAAGGTATGTTTTTTTCAAGAATGTCAAGCCAAGGAAAAGCGAATTCTCAGAACGGTTAAGAAGAAAAACACCTTCTATCTCCAGCAGCGATCGCTCACCTGCTGCTCGCCGCCCGGGTGGCGAACAGCCTTTAAAACGCTTTTTGCAGGGTTGCCCCTGGTTGGAATAGCGAGAAATAGGCGATCGCGGCCAGATGAGGAGACGGGGCGCGGACACGATCGGGGATGGGGAGTGGCGAGAAAGAAAGAATTTCACCCGCTCACCTGCTCACCCGCTCACCCGCTCACCCGCTCCCCCACTCCCCCGCTCACCCGCTCACCCGCTCCCCCACTCAGGACTGAGCCGAAGCCGAAGAGCACTATCTTCAAGTCAGTGCGAACATTCAGGCGATTCTAGACAAAGAGGCCGTGCCATGACCCTCGACCAAGCCTCCGTGCTGGTAGTTGATGATATTGAAGCCAACCGTGACTTACTCGCCCGTCGCTTGAAACGGCAAGGTCATACCGTTGAAGTCGCTGCGGACGGATACCAGGCGCTCGACCTACTGCGGGCGCAGCCGTTCGACTTGGTACTCCTCGACATTATGATGCCGAAAATGAATGGCTATCAGTTGCTCGAACAACTGAAGGCCGATCCTGCTTTGGGCCACATTCCCGCGATCGTGATCTCGGCAGTAGATGACCTAGACAGTGTAGTGAAGTGCATTGAATTGGGGGCAGAAGACTATTTGACCAAGCCGTTCAACCCCGTCTTGCTCAAAGCCCGCATCGGGGCTTGTTTGGAGAAAAAACGGCTGCGCGACCAGGAGCAAGCGTATCTAAAACAATTGCAAGCCGAACAAGAAAAATCCGAGCGCCTGCTGCTCAATATCCTGCCCCAGCCGATCGCCGAGCAGCTCAAACAGGGAAAAAATACCATTGCTGACAGCTTTGCAGAAGTCACCGTCCTCTTTGCCGATATCGTTGACTTTACCAAGCTTTCTGCGCATATTTCTCCGACGGAATTAGTGGATTTACTCAATCAAATTTTTTCAGCATTTGACCGACTGGCGCTGCATCACGGATTGGAAAAAATTAAAACAATTGGAGACGCTTACATGGTGGTGGGCGGATTGCCGACGCCGCGCGCGGATCACGCCGAAGCGATCGCCGAAATGGCCCTCGACATGCAAGCGACCATTGCCGAAATCAATGTCGGGCGCGAGGAACCCTTCAGCATCCGCATCGGAATTAACACCGGCCCTGTCGTGGCTGGCGTGATCGGCACCCATAAATTTACCTACGATCTCTGGGGAGACACCGTTAATATTGCTTCCCGCATGGAATCGCAGGGACTTGTCGGCAGCATTCAAGTGACAGCAGCAACTTACCGACAATTGCGAGATCGCTATCGCTTTGAAGATCGGGGCGAAATCGATGTGAAAGGAAAAGGAATGATGACAACCTATCTGCTCCTCGGCAAAAAGGAGGGAAATGCGGACTGAGCGGCTCTCAAGAGTGCCCAGAACAATTGCCCAACAGCGATCGATTGACTCGCGCCAAGTGAGATTTTTTGCAGGTCGGCTGTCTTGGCGCGACTCTTCTGCCAGGAGGGGAAACAATCTGGGAGCATCCCGTTTTTGTAAAAACACCTTTTTTCCGAAGTGGGAGCGAGACGCTCCCGATCGATCCAATAGCGAACGAGACGTCTAGCGAACGAGACGTTCGCACTCCAAAAATGGGATGCTCCCAACAATCTCCTCCGAGAATTGGACAAAGTATTGAGAGGCACTCTCATCGGACTTCTCTGTAAGGGAAAGCGGGGATCGGAGGAAATCGCTTGTCTTGTTGTTCGCGCAAAATTGCTTCTGCTTCCCCGATACCCCGATCGCCTGAAGCCCTCCTACCCAGAAAAGCATCATCACCTTTTCAGCAGATATGGTAAAAATTTATGCAGTGGCACAGCCGCTCCTGATGCTGCAAACAACCTGCTCTAAATAAAAGCTTGGCAAATTTCCGCGCGCGAGAAGCAACAGATGTGTAAGAGCTTACCAGAATCGTCCCAAACCTCCGTATCGGCTGAGTGCAACCAGATGAGGGCGGCACTGGAAGCCCTGGGTGCAGGGGTTTGCCTGCTCGATCGGACTGGATGCCTGCTATCCGTCAATCCGCAAGGGCGGCGCATTCTCGGATGGGCGGATGGGGAAATCGTCAGTCTTTCCTGGCGGGATATTGCCGAGGCGCATCCAGACGCCGCTGCATCTGGGGAGGGGCAATTTTTGCAGGCGATCGCAAACGGGCAACCCTGCCGCGAGGAAGACGGGTACTTCCGGCGCTCTGACGGAACCCGCGTGCCGGTGTCTTATGTCCTCAATCCCATCGTTGAAGACGGCGCAGTCACTGGTGCAGTTTTGGTGTTCTTCGACATCACGGAGCGCAAACAAGCACAAAAAGCGCTCAATGTCAGCGAAGCGAATCACCGGGCGCTCGTGAAAGCGATCCCCGATTTGATGTTCCGACTCAACCGAAATGGGATCTTTCTGGACTTTAAAGCCGCTAAAGGTGCGGATTTGTCGGTGTTGCTGGAGCGGGAATTCATCGGGAAAAGCGTTGGGGAGGTTTTGCCAAAGGAAGTGGCGGCAGCGTGCCTGCAGCACTTAGAGGCAGCTTTAAGAACTGACGAGATACAAGTTTTTGAATATCAACTGCTTTTAAATGGCCATCGGTGCGATTACGAGGCGCGGATCGCCGTCAGCGGGGAAGGGGAAGTCCTGGCGATCGTGCGCGATATCAGCGATCGCAAGCAGGCCGAAGAAGCCCTGCGTCAGAGCGAACAAAAATATCGTTCTGTCGTTGACAATATTAAAGAAGTCATTTTCCAATTAGATGCAGCAGGTTTGGCAACATTTGTCAACCCGGCCTGGACGGAAATTACCGGATTTTCGGTTCGGGAGAGCATCGGCACTCATTTTTTGAATTACCTGCATCCAGACGACCGCCAGCCTGCGCAAGCACTGTTTCAGGACTTGCGCGATCGCCGAAAAGATTACTGCCGCCACGAGGTTCGCTGCCTCACCAAACAAGGCGGATTTCGCTGGGTTGAAATCCACGCCCGACTCATGCTCGATGAAGAAAATCGCCTCATCGGGACGTCTGGAACCCTCAATGATATTACGGAGCGCAAGCAGGTCGAGGAGTCCCTGCGGTATCGCGTTCAGATCGAGCAGCTCATTACCAATTTGTCAACGAATTTTATCAATTTGGCGGCAGACGAGATTGATGACGGCATCAACTGCGCCCTCTGCGCGATCGCCAGTTTTGCCCGGGTCGATCGCAGTTTCATTTTTCGCATTTCTGAGGACGGAACCCAACTAGAAAACTCCCATGAATGGTGTGCCCCCGAAATAGAATCTCATAAAGCCGCGTTGCAGGGAATACCCGTCAGCAAGTTGCCGTGGTTGATGCAAAGACTTTACTGGTTTGAAAATATTTCCATCCCGGGCGTTGCAGATTTGCCGCCCGCTGTCCGGGCAGAAACGCAACTGTGGCGATCGCCCGACGTGCGATCGCTAATCGCCGTGCCGATGGTGTGCGGTCGCTCTCTCATGGGGCTAGTCGGGTTCGAGTCGGTACTCGAGGAAAAAACCTGGACGGACGAAAGCGCCGCGCTGCTGAAAATGGTCGCCGAAATGCTGGCCAATACCCTCCAGCGCCAGCGCGCCGCCGCCGACTTGCAGCGAGTCGCCCGCGCTGCCGAAGCCGCCAATCGCGCCAAAAGTCTATTTCTGGCCAATATGAGCCACGAACTGCGCACCCCCCTGAATGCGATCATCGGTTACAGCGAGATGCTTCTAGAAGAAGCGCGCGCCGAAGACGCCCCAGAGGGCTACGCAGATTTGCAACCCGATCTGGAGAAAATTCGCGGTGCCGGCAATCACCTGCTCTCCCTGATTAACGATATTCTCGATATTTCCAAAATCGAAGCGGGGCGGATGACCCTCTATCTAGAAAGCTTCGATATTCCTTCGCTGATTGAAAATGTCGTGACAATGATTCAACCGCTGGTCGATAAAAAAGGCAATACTCTGGAAGTCCGCTGCGACGCCAACCTCGGCTGCATGTACGCCGACCTCACGAAAGTCCGGCAAATTCTGTTCAACCTGCTCAGCAACGCCGCCAAGTTCACCGATCGCGGCACGATCGTGGTCACCGTCCGCCGCATTGCAGGGGCGTCTCTGGCAGACGATCCGCACTTCAAACCGTCCACTTCTGAGCAACACTCGCCCCTACAGCTCCAGAAACCGGGCGGAGCAGGGGCAGCCTCGGAACCCCAACAGGCGGCTAACTTAGCAAATCTCACTTTAGAGGCGATCGCTTTTACCGTCACCGACACGGGCATCGGCATTTCCCCCGAACAATTGCCGACTATTTTTGAGGCATTCACCCAGGCGGACGCCTCCACCACGCGCCAGTACGGCGGCACCGGGCTGGGATTGGCAATCAGCAAGCGCTTCTGCCAGATGATGGGCGGCGAAATTTGGGTAGAAAGTGAGTTGGGCGCGGGCTCTACGTTCGCGGTTTACTTGCCAGCCGAGGTGAGGGATTCATAACTCTCTATCATGTCGAGCGACACTGATACGATGGAAGTAAAGAATCATTAATATTGTTTCCATCGCACCATGTCTCTCGGCAACCTGCGCGATCTCTATCAGCAAGTCATCTTGGAACACTACAAAAAACCCCGCCATCGGGGCAGAACCGACCCAGTACACCGACAGCAGCGGGGTCACAATCCTAGCTGCGGTGACACGATCGAGCTGACGGTGAAGCTGAATGAAGCAGGCGATCGCATCGAAGACGTCAAATTCGAGGGATCGGGTTGCGCGATCGCGATGGCTTCTGCTGACTTGATGGCGGACGCTTTGCAGGGGCGCAGCATTGACGAAGCCCTGACAATGGTGCAGCGCTTCCAAACCATGATGAAAGGCGAGGCAGAATTTCCCAAAGAACAGCGGAAATTGAACGTGATGCAAGGAGTTTCCCAATTTCCCGTTCGCATCAAGTGCGCCACCCTCACCTGGCACACCCTCAAAGCCGCCCTCGAATCCCTTCCCGGCAGCGAGTCTGAGGGCTTTGTCAGCAACGAAACCGAATCCTGAACCCTTCTCTATCAGCTACGAAAAGCGAGTCACCTACCTGAATTAACAGCCGTTCTAACGCTACAACTCATGCTAACAACTGCTACTTTTCTCGCCGCCGCCAAGTGGGCTGGCATCCTCACCGTCGCCTGCGCCGTTTTGGCTGGGCTGGGTTTTATCTTTCAATGGGGCATTCGCTTTCGCTTGGTGGGGGTTACCGGCTTTATGGGAGTGCTGACCGGCGGCTTATTCGCCCTCGGACTGGTTCCCTTTACCCGCACGGTGATACCCGGTGCCGTTCGCTTCTCCACGGTGTACGATTCCGGCGGAACGCAGGCGGTGATTGCCGTTGCGCCGACGATTACCGAGTCGGAACTGGACGCCACCTTGCGCCAAGCCGCCAGCAACCTGTTTTCCCCGGGTCGTTTGGGGCGGCGAGATGAGAAACTCACCATCCGCGCCCGCACGATCGTCCATCCAGAGCCGGGAGTTTCCCAATTGCTCTACTTGGGGCAAGTGCAGCGATCGCTCCTCGAGCGCGAAGACGACCAAATGGCGATCGAAATTTTCCCCGACAAATTGGCTCAACTGCCAAAACCGTCAGCCTAGGTGCGATTCGCTGTCGCGATAGCTGGCGCTTCGCGCTCTTGTTCATTACTGCCCAGTTCGTTTTCCTGAGATTAAACTAACCTTAAAAAGGTCGATCCTCAGTGCAGAGTAGCGTTACAACCTAGGCATAAATCTCTGTAAGGTTATTTTCCTGCAGCAGTCCCGCATCAGGTACAAACACGAGCGTCGGGTGAAAGGGCTTCTCTCTCTTTCCCCGTCGGCACACCGTCACGCTGTCGCAGACTGCTGCTGTCGTTACTCAAGTTAAGGGGCGCTGCCGCATGACTCCCAATCAATTTTCGCCTAACTCTCCCAACTCTACTTCAAGCAGCCCTAGCGTTTCGACGCTATCGACGATGACGGTTGCGCCGGCACAAGTCATCCGAGGTTCTCAAATCTTGGCGGCGGCGTCGTCCGCGATCGCCCGTTTGGGGCAGCGCCCCTTAATCGTCGGCGGCGATCGCTCTGTTGCCATCGCGCGCGAGAAACTGCTGCCAGAGCTGCAACAGCAAAAGCTCGAGGTTTCCGAAACCTCTTACAGCCCCGACTGCAGCGAAGCCAGCCTGGAAGCCATGCGCAAAGCTGCCGTCGTCCACCGAGCCGATGTCATTGTCGGCATCGGCGGCGGCAAAGCCCTCGACGCTGCCAAACTCCTCGCCTACTGGTGCGGGCTGCCTGTCGTCACCGTGCCTACCTCTGGCGCGACTTGTGCCGCCTGGACTGCCCTGTCGAACGTCTATTCCGACGAAGGGGCTTTTCTGTACGACGTACCCCTGAGCCGCTGCCCCGATTTGCTCGTCCTCGATTACGACCTCATCGCCACCGCCCCTGAGCGCACCTTAATCGCCGGGATCGGCGACGCCCTCGCCAAATGGTACGAAGCCTCGGTCAGCAGCGGGCACTCCGAGCAAACCCTCCTCATCGCAGCCGTCCAGCAAGCCAGAGTCCTGCGGGACATCCTCTTTCAAAAATCGGCTGCCGCTCTCCAAGATCCCGGCAGCGCCGTCTGGCGCGAAGTCGTGGACGCCACCGTTTTGCTGGCAGGCGTTATCGGCGGTTTGGGCGGGGCGCAGTGCCGCACGGTGGCTGCCCATGCCGTCCACAATGGCTTGACTCACCTCCACAGTCGGGGCACCCTGCACGGGGAAAAAGTCGCTTACGGCATTCTCGTGCAGTTGCGCTTGGAAGAAATGGTGCAGGGAAATCAGCTCGCTGCCGCCGCTCGGCAACAACTGCTGAAGTTCTACGCTGAAATCGGGCTGCCGTCAACGCTGGGACACTTGGGGCTCGGGGATATTACCCTGGGAGAATTGCGCCAAGCGGCTGAAATTGCCTGTTCTCCAGCATCGGACATCCACCGCCTGCCTTTTAAAGTGGTTCCCGAACAGTTGATGGCGGCAATGGTTTCGACGACGGTGCCGACGGAGGCTTATCGTCAGACGGCTCTGGTGGCAGGGGCGATCGAGGAAGCGGGTTTCACTTCCTGAAAGCACTGTATTGACACTCTCGCTTCGCGCGGCAGAAACCCGGTTTCTTCAAGAAACCGGGTTTCTTGCTTGTGGCGGCAGCTTTGGAATGAAAAACTCTGCTGCGTCAAGTGTAGCGATCGCGATCGCAAATCGCCTCTATTTTCAAATCTAAAATTCTCAAATAGAAAATCCCCGTGATATGCTAATAGTCCGGTGCGGAAAGCAGGATGGAAATCTCTCTGTCTGACAGTTCAGCCAAGAAGCTATGCCAATTAAAAGCAGGCAGTAAATAGCTGGGGTAGCGCGGGTTTGACAGACTACCTTTGACTCGGGCAGGTAAATCCATTCTCAAAACCCACCCCTACGATTTGTGTGTTTCTTGCATCAGGAGAGTGCGGCAAAAGCGATGACGTTGGATTGGATAAGCCCCGCTGATCGGTTAAAGGCATTACCGCCCTATGTATTTGCCCGCCTGGACGAACTGAAAGCCCGCGCCCGCGAGCAGGGATTGGATTTGATTGATTTGGGAATGGGGAATCCAGATGGCTCGGCACCCCAGCCCGCGATCGAAGCGGCGATCGCAGCCCTGCAAAATCCCGCCAATCACGGCTATCCCCCCTTTGAGGGCACCGCTAGTTTCCGCCGCGCCATTACCTCTTGGTACAAGCGGCGCTACGGCGTCGAGCTGGACTCGGACAGCGAAGCCCTGCCTCTATTGGGTTCTAAGGAAGGTTTAACCCACCTAGCCCTCGCCTACATCAATCCCGGCGATTTGGTTTTGGTGCCGTCTCCCGCCTATCCTCCCCACTTTCGGGGGCCGGTGATTGCCGGCGGCAAGGTTCACACGCTGATTCTCAAACCCGAAAACGACTGGCTCATCGATCTCGCTGCCATCCCCGATGCCGTGGCGGAACAGGCGAAGATTCTCTATTTCAACTATCCCAGCAATCCGACTGGCGCGACGGCACCCCGCGAATTTTTCGAGGAGGTGGTTGCTTTTGCCCGCCGCTATCAAATCCTGCTCGTCCACGATCTCTGTTATGCTGAATTGGCTTTCGACGGCTATCAGCCGACGAGTTTGCTGGAAATTGACGGTGCCAAGGAAATCGGCGTCGAGTTTCACACCATGTCTAAAACTTACAATATGGCAGGGTGGCGCGTTGGGTTTGTGGTTGGCAACCGCCACGTTATTCAGGGATTGCGGACTTTAAAAACCAATCTCGATTACGGGATTTTTGCCGCGCTGCAGTCAGCGGCACAAACGGCTTTGCAATTGCCGGACGATTACTTGCACTCCGTGCAGGAACGCTACCGAAAACGGCGGGATTTTCTGGTGGAGGGGTTGGCTGAACTGGGCTGGAATGTCCCCAAACCGAAGGCGGCGATGTATCTGTGGGTGCCGTGTCCTCCCGGTGAGGGCTCGACGGATTTTGCCCTGGATGTTTTGCAGAAAACTGGTGTTGTGGTGACGCCGGGAAATGCGTTTGGGCCAGGGGGCGAGGGGTATGTGCGGGTGAGTTTGATTGCCGATTGCGATCGCCTTTCTGAAGCGCTGCGCCGCTTGAAAGAAGCCGGGATCGGATACCAGGGCAAACGCATCTAATTTTAAAATTTCTACATATAGTGCCTTGCACGAGTGAAAAACACTATATATAGACTTGCGATTCTCAATAAGGAACAATAAAGCCGAGTTATTGTGCTAAAACCCCCGCTTATTGACAAGATGCGTTTGCCCTGGATCGGATACCAACCCGTCCCTGCCGTCGTCGGGAAGGAATCCACTTAAAAAAACCGGGTTTCTTTATCGCCTGTAAAGAAACCCGGCTTCTGACTCTTTTGGCAAGTTTGACGTTCTGTTTTTTGATTTGCTACAGTCACAATAGGTATAAAACCCTGGGTGACTCTAACCTCTGTTCGAGAGTCAGTGGCAAATAAACATGACAGAATTACTTTCAAATACCGTAGCCCTCTCGCGCCTTCAGTTCGCGCTGACGGCCATTTTTCACATGCTCTGGCCTGTTTTGACAACGGGCATGGCAATTTATCTGGTCATTATCGAGGGGTTGTGGTTGAAAACTCGCAACCTGGATTACTACCGACACGCCCGTTTTTGGTCGAAACTGTACGTCCTGAATTTTGGAATTGGCGTGGCATCGGGATTGCCGATGGCGTTTCAATTTGGCTTAAACTGGGCACCCTTTTCAGAAGCGGTGGGTGACTTTTTCGGGACGGTTCTGGGCTTTGAAAGTACGATGGCATTTATGTTAGAGGCGAGTTTCCTCGGCATTATGCTGTTTGGCTGGGAACGAGTGCCGCCGATTATTCACTGGATTTCTACAATTCTAGTTGCTTTTGGGGCAAATCTTTCGACTTTTTGGATTTTGTCGGCAAACTCCTGGCTGCAAACTCCCGCCGGTGGCACGTTCGTGAATGGCAAGTTTGTGGTGCAAGATTACTTTAAAGCGATCGCCAATCCTTTCATGCTAAATAGCTTTCTCCACATGTTCTTTGCGACGTTGGAGACTTCGCTGTTTGCGATCGGCGGCATCAGTGCTTGGTACATACTCAACCAACGTCATGCTGAGTTCTTTTCGCGATCGCTCAAAGTCGTTTTAGCCGTCGCGATCGCCGTTACCCCCCTGCAAATTTTCATCGGACACCTCAGCGCCGAACAAGTTTACCACCACCAACCCGCCAAACTCGCCGCAATGGAGGCACAGTGGGAAACCGTACCCGCCGGAGAGCCTGCGGGATGGAGCGTGCTCGCCCTGCCGAACGATCGCGCCGAACGCAATGAATGGGAAATAAAAATTCCCGGTGCCTTGAGTTACTTATTAGAAGTCAAGCCCGCCCTCGATACCCCCATTCAAGGATTAAAAGAATGGCAACCGGCGAACCGCCCTCACATGGTGGGATTGATTTACTACTCTTTCCGCATTATGGTAGGCATTGGTTTATTTTTAGCCGGGTTGATGTCAGTCAGCGCGGTGCAGTGGCTGCGGGGGAAATTCTCCGCCGCAGCGATCGCCCAGCAAAAATGGCTGATGCTTGCCTGGGTTTTTGCCGCGCCTTTGGGCTACATTGCCGTAGAAACCGGCTGGATCGTGCGCTGTGTCGGACGGCAGCCCTGGATTGTCTACGGCGAATTGCGCACTGTTGAATCTGCCTCTCACTTACCCGCAGGAGAAGTCTTGTTTTCTCTGGTGGGTTTAACCAGCATGTACGCCGTCTTTTTCGTCGCTGCCCTCTATTTTGGCAGCCGGATTATCCGCAAGGGGCCGAATTTAGAATTGCCCGCTCCTCAAAGCAAGCCGAGCTTGAAAATCGAGCCGGCGCAACACGAGCCCAATCGCCGCCCCACAGAAGCCCAACAATAGGAGACTGCGATGGAACCATTAGAACCCTTACAACACTTTCTCCCCCAAGTCTGGTTTTTCATTCTGGGTTTGTTTCTCTTCCTCTATGTTTTGCTAGATGGGTTTGACTTGGGTGTCGGCATCTTATCCCTGACGGCATCCAGCGAGGAACGGCGCACGATTTTAATGACCAGTTTGGGGAATGTTTGGGACGCTAACGAAACTTGGTTAGTCTTGATGGGGGGTTCCCTATTTGGCGCATTTCCCCTGGCGTATGCCACCATTTTAAATGCCCTGTACCTGCCTGCGGTGATTATGGTGGTGGGCTTGATTCTGCGAGCCGTTTCCTTTGAGTTTCGGGAAAATTCCGAGCGCAAGTTCGTCTGGAATCTCACGTTCGGCGTCGGCAGTTTTCTCGCTGCTTTGGGGCAGGGATTTGCCCTGGGCAGCGTGTTTGAAGGCATTACAGTCGATGCTGCCGGACACTTTGCCGGGGGAATTTGGGATTGGCTGACTTGGCGATCGCTCCTAGTCGCCCTGACGCTGATTCAAGGCTATGTCTTGATCGGCTCTACCTATCTAATTCTGAAAACCACCGGTGAATTGCAAAATACCCACTATAAAACAGCCACCCTCGCGACTTGGACGACATTGGCAGGCGCGATTTTCATCACGATCAGCACGCCGGTGTTTTCCGAACAGGCGAGAACCCTACTCTTTACAGCACCGCTCGTCTATATCTTCGGACTCATTCCCATTTTGGGCATCCTGCTGGTAGCGTTATTGCTGCGAAGTCTGAGGCGTCGGGAAGAAAATGCCCCCATAATTTGGACATTTCTAATTTTTGCCTTGTCCTTTGTGGGATTGGGATTTGTGATTTTTCCAAAGATTATTCCCCCCAGCATTACAATTTACCAGGCAGCAGCTTCCCCAAGTTCCCTCGTATTCATGCTAACATTTGTCGGCTTTTTAATCCCGATTCTCTTGTTCTACAACATCTATAACTATGTGGTGTTTCGCGGCAAAATTGCCGGGGAACACTACGGGGAGTGAGAAAAATATGGGATTATAGCGGTTCTATTTAAAAAGCGAACGGCTGTGACGGCTATCAACCCGGTTTCTTGAAAAAACCGGGTTTGAAGAAGGTTCACAACTCACATAGAAAGCCTATATATAGCGAGCCTAAATGATTTGGACAACTTCTGTACTGCGAGGGTGCCCCCGGGAGAAACCCCGTCTGGGCGTTTACTCGACGTGTACGAATCATTTAGACGCGCTATAGCGTTTCTAATTGATTGGTGAAAAGAACTCCCAGAACTCGTTACCCGGCGTGCGCCGGGTAACGTAAGAGCGCTCGGCTCTGCCCAGAGTCCGACATGTTTTCACGACTCAATTAGGAAGGCTATAGTTTAGTAATTTGATAATTCTTTAATTTACCAGAGCCAGACAATTTAATATCATGTCCGTTCGATTCACCGCCATTAGACAGCATGGGCGGAGAGAAATGCCGCGCGCTTGCCATACCCAGCCCAATACAATGATGCCCCATGCCCCATAACCGATCGCAGATATTGTGGTTAATTACCCGGACATGAGATAAGATCGTGTAGTGGGGGCTTCTAGAGCGCGTCCCCATAAAATTAAATGCGTAACAGCTTGTCAATATTGCAGAGTATGGATTCGTGACGAGAGAAAAATTACCTAAAATAATTTGGGAACCCGGGAACACTTCTTGGAAACTCTGTTAAAATACAGGGGTTGAAAGATTGTCGATCGCATGTAAAGATAAAAAGATTAATAATTTTTACAGAAAGCTGAAATGATATTTACAGAAACCAAGCTTAAAGGAGCTTTTCTAATTGATATCGAGCCAATTTCAGACCGCCGAGGTTTTTTCGCTCGGGCCTTTTGTGCCAAAGAATTTAAACTTCGCGGGTTAAACTCAGCAGTAGCGCAATGCAACCTATCTTATAATGAGAAGCAGGGAACTCTCCGGGGATTGCACTATCAAATTCACCCAGCAACGGAGACAAAACTAATTCGCTGCATTCGAGGCGCGATTTACGATGTCATTGTAGATATGCGCCCGGAATCTCCGACTTATCTACAACATATTAGCGTGGAACTGACGGCTGACAATCGGCGAGCTCTCTATGTTCCGGGGATGTTTGCTCACGGCTATCAAACACTAACAGATAGTGCTGAAGTGTTCTATCAGGTAGATGAGTTTTACAGCCCGGAGTGCGAACGAGGTTTGCGCTATGACGATCCGATTTTGGGAATTGAATGGCCGCTAGCAGTTAGGGAAATATCTGGAAAAGATGCCGCTTATTCATTTTTGAGAGCTAAAAATTAAACTAAAAATTTAGGAGGAGGATTGATGATTGTTGTGGATAAAGCCCTGCAAGCTCGCGCCGAAGCCGATAACCCAATCAAAGTGGGCATGATTGGTGCTGGCGCTATGGGTAGAGGGATTGCCAATCAAATCATAAACTCCGTACCGGGGATGAAGTTAGTCGCGATCGCCAACCGGCACCTAGAGGGGAGCAAGCGCGCCTACAGTGAAGCTGGCGTTGCAGAGTTTCGGGTTGTCAAGAGTGTTTCGCAGCTAGAAGAAGCTGTGAGAGTGGGTGAATATGCTGTCACAGAGGATGCCGCGCTACTGTGCCGAGCAGAGAGCATTGACGCTCTAATAGAAGTGACGGGTACGATAGAATTTGCCGCTCGGACGGTACTCGAAGCGATCGCTTATCGCAAGCACGTCATCCTGATGAATGCCGAAATTGATGCTACCATCGGTCCCATTCTCAAAGTCTATGCCGATCGCGCTGGCGTTATCCTCACGGCTAGCGATGGCGATCAACCGGGCGTACAAATGAATCTTTATCGATTCGTAAAAAGTATTGGTCTGACACCCCTTTTATGCGGCAACATCAAAGGACTGCAAGATCCTTATCGCAACCCCACGACTCAAGAATCTTTCGCAAAACGCTGGAATCAAACACCGAATATGGTCACCAGCTTTGCCGACGGTACTAAGATATCATTCGAGCAAGCCATTGTTGCCAATGGCACGGGCATGAGAATCGCCAAGCGCGGCATGTTGGGATACGAATACGCCGGTCATGTAGATGACATGACCAAAATGTACGATATTGACCAACTAAAAGTATGGGGTGGCATTGTCGATTACGTTGTGGGAGCCAAGCCCAGCCCTGGTGTTTTCGTGTTTGCCACGCTTGACGACCCAAAACAACGCCATTACCTGAATCTTTATAAATTAGGTGAAGGCCCCCTCTACAGTTTTTATACCCCATACCATCTCTGTCACTTTGAAGTGCCAATATCAGTGGCTCGGGTTGTCCTCTTCAATGATGCCGTATTGGCTCCTTTGGGTGGCCCCGTCGTCGATGTAGTGGCAACCGCTAAAATCAACCTGAAAGCTGGAGAAACCCTGGACGGGATTGGCTATTACATGACCTACGGACAGTGTGAAAACGCTGATGTCGTCCGACAACAAAATTTACTGCCAATGGGTCTAGCCGAAGGGTGCCGCTTGAAGCGGGATATCCCGCGCGATCGCGTCCTCACCTACGATGATGTTGACTTGCCAGAAGGGAGAATTTGCGATAAATTAAGAGCGGAGCAAAATGCTTATTTTGCCCGGTAAACCTATCTTGCTCTTGTGCCTAGATAAAGAGCGTTTAAAGCTCAATGAACTGCAAATTTTGGCCCGGAAAAAAAATTTTAATTACAGGGCACACCGGCTTTAAAGGCAGTTGGCTGTCGCTTTGGTTGCAACGTCTGGGAGCAACCGTTATTGGCTATTCGCTGCCCCCGCCAACCCAACCCAATCTTTTTGAAATTGCCAATGTGGCAATGGGGATGACTTCGCTTCAGGGAGATATTCGAGATTTAGGACAAATTCAAGAAGCGATCGCGCGATACAAACCGGAAATTGTCTTCCACATGGCGGCGCAATCCCTGGTGCGATATTCTTATCAAAACCCCGTTGAGACTTACGCCACAAATGTTATGGGAACGGCGAACGTTCTGGAAGCCATTCGCCACAGTCAGAGCGTCAAAGTCGTTGTAGTCGTCAGCAGCGATAAATGCTATGAAAACAGAGAATGGGTGTGGGGATATCGGGAAAATGACCCGCTCGGCGGCACAGATCCTTACTCTAGCAGTAAAGGGTGTGCCGAGCTAATTACTGCTGCTTATCGAAACTCTTATTTTCCTCCTGTCGATTACAAACGTCACGGAGTGGCGGTAGCAAGCGTGAGAGCAGGTAACGTAATTGGCGGTGGCGATTGGGCTAGCGATCGCCTAATCCCTGATATTATGCGAGCCATTCAAGAACAGCAACCCGTCTTAATTCGCTACCCCCAAGCTATTCGTCCTTGGCAGTATGTTTTAGACCCTTTAAGTGGCTATCTTTGTTTGGCAGAACATTTGTGGCACGACGGAACTTCTCACGCAGAAGGGTGGAATTTTGGCCCTAACGATGAGGATGCCAAACCCGTGTCATGGATTGTGGAATATTTGACAAAGTTATGGGGAGAAGGAGCATCCTGGAAAATAGATGCAGCCCATCACCCCCAAGAAGCCCATTATTTAAAGCTGGATTGTTCTAAAGCAAAAATGAGGTTGGGATGGCAACCTAAAGTATCGCTGACAACAGCCTTGATGTGGATTGTAGAATTTTATCGAGGCTACTTACTGCAACACAATATTCGAGAAATAACCGAAGCTCAAATTTCGCGCTATCAAAACCTGTGAATTTTTAGTCCCCAGAGCTCACATCAGAACGGGTTCTACAGAATTAGAGGGAGTAAGTTGATTGGGGAACGCTCCGAGTTTGTAAATACAACTCTTGACGAACCCGCTCCTACGATATTGTCAGGTTTTTTCGCAGTCTAGGGAATAGGGGAGCAGGGGGCGTGCGGGAAGGATGTAGATGTAGGTTGGGTTTCGCTTTCAGCTCTACCCAACCTACAGACGCACTTAAATCAACACAAAATCATCCGCCGCAATCAGAGAGGATGGCACGTTATTGAGCGTCGCCAACAACTCGCCACTGTTGGCAAGACTGATAACAGTGCCGCTGCCATTCGAGTTAACAGATAACTGCTCAAAAGTCAACCCCCCTGTCAACACCAACTTATCACTGCCATCCTCAAAATCGGCAATAATATCGCTGCCGCCGTTTGCAGCTAGCACAAATTTGTCGCTGCCCGTGCCGCCGACAAGGGAATCATTCCCCATATCGCTTAAGAGAATATCATTGCCGGAATTACCGATAAGCGTGTCATCATCTTTACCACCGTAAAGCGTATCGTCACCCTCGCAACCATCCATACTGTCAGCGCCAGCATTGCCAAAAAGCAAATCATTCCCCTCGCCGCCGCAGATGGAATCATTGCCGATATCGCCAGCAGCAATATCATTGCCAGCGCCACCTTTTACGATGTCGTCATCCTTGCCGCCGAAGAGGGTATCGTCTCCCGTGCCGCCATCAAGGAAATCAGCCCCCGTGTTGCCATAGAGCAAATCATTGCCGTCATTGCCGAGTACGGTATCGTTGCCGATATCGCCGACAACAATATCATTGCCGATATTGCCGATGAGGAAATCGTTATCTTTACCGCCGAAGATAATATCGTCTCCCGATTGCCCGTCAATCGTATCCGCGCCCGTATTGCCGAAGAGCATGTCATTGCCGTCGCCGCCAAGGAGCGTATCATCGCCCATATCTCCGACAAGCGTATCCTCATCGGCACCGCCCATCACGGCATCATTATCTTTGCCAGCGAAAATGATATCGGCTCCAGCACCGCCGTCGATATAATCGCTGCCGGTATTGCCGAAGAGTAAATCAGCGCCAGCGCCGCCAAAAATATTATCGCCGCCGCCGAAACCCGTCACAATATCATTACCGCCTCTGACGTTAAAGACTTCAGTTGTGGAATCGCCAATAACGATATCGTCACTTTCGGTTCCTTCTAAAGTTTCGGCAATTTGATTGGGGGAAAGCGCAATGCTGCCCAAATCGGGAGTCGGAAAAACATCACACAAACAACCGGAATCAGTTGCTGTTGGCGCGGGTGCAGGTGCAGGCACAGGCGCGGGTGCGGGTGCGGGTGTCGGTACGGGTGCGGGTGCGGGTGCGGGTGCGGGTGCGGGTGCGGGTGCGGGTGCGGGTGC
>CAYOOD010000131.1:0-18601 GCA_964405435.1 uncultured bacterium | reverse complement strand
TCAGAGGAGAGAATGTCGGGCGCGTGTTAGTGGAACCGAAACACGAAAGAAAATAAAGCATCCTTTGGCTGAGAACTTTGAGCTGCCAATTCCCGCTCCGCGAAAGGCTTACACCAGAGATAATTGGAGCCATTCAGGTGCGCGATCGCGTCCCGGGCATTGTCAAGCGCCTCATACCCCTCGACTCTGACTTCTCTTGAGAATACTGGTGGTGCGTGTGAGGACGCCTGCTGCTGCCGGGAGACGCAGAACTGCGCAAAGGCGATCCTGCACTCGCCCCCACAAAGTGCCGCGCTAACATTTCTCTAATCGTAGATTTTAATTTTTGTTTTTAGCAGGTATCCGCACTGGGTGTAAAATATAGATAAATACTGTTTTTTGGTTAAGCTATGTTTAATTTTTAGTTAAATTTTTGTCAGTTTTTAGAACACTTAAGAAACTTATATAATCTTTACAAAAAGCTGTGCCTCCTGCCTGAATAATTTTAAATTTTTCCTAAGCCGTCCCCACCCTGAGAAATTTAAGTTTATTATCTGTTTGGGGAACAAAATTCCGTCTGAAATGCAGCTCACGGGAAAAAACTGCGCTATTATAGCGTAGTTTTTCTAATAACCTGCGTGCCTACAGCCCACCTAGCAAAACCGATTTTCACGCCTCGTTTATTCTCCATCCGCAAAATTTATCAAGCGGTCAGAATCTCTAAAGGTTTCTGTACGGCATTCACTTCAATATCTGTGAAGGTGAGGCTGTACGGTACTGTTTCGCTGTGAGCTAAATATTTATGTTGAATGGATTGAGTTCCGATTTATCGACTGTCCCAAGCTTTTTGGGTTATCCTCCAACTCTCCGTTTAAACTCGACCCTTCAAGAGCTGTCGCTTTGCGAATGCCAGATTGAAGCGTATCATCTCGGCAAAGAAGCCGCTCAAAAGTTTCAAGAAAACCCCCTATTGCCTGGGGTGATTCTAACGGAGCAGGGAGAGTTAACGGGGATGATTTCCTGGCGGCGCTTTTTCGAGCATATCAGCCGTCCCTACGGACAGGAACTGTTTTGGAACAGGCCGCTATCGTCTTTGTATCGGTTTGCACGCGCTGAACTTTTAATTTTTCCTAGCGAGACTTTAATCGTCGATGCGGCGCTCCAGTCTCTGCACCGCTCGGCTGACTTACTTTACGAACCGGTCGTCGTTCAAATGCAGCCTCGCGCTTACAGGTTGTTAGACGTGCATGAATTACTCGTGGCTCAGTCGCAAATTCACTTATTGGCCACTCAGCTCCTCAATCAAACTCGTCAAAAGCTGGAGAAAGCTAATCGGGAGTTGCAGGGGCTTGCCAGTTTGGATGGCCTGACCCATCTGGCCAATCGGCGGCGGTTTGACGAATACCTGAACCAGGAGTGGCGGCGGTTGCGGCGATCGCGGGCTCCTCTATCCCTGATTCTGTGTGACGTTGATTTCTTCAAACGCTACAACGACACTTTCGGACACTTAGCCGGGGACGACTGCTTGCGGCAAGTCGCCGACGCTATCCGTCAGGCGGTCAAGCGCTCGGCGGATTTGGCGGCGCGATACGGCGGCGAAGAATTTGCAATCATTTTGCTCGAAACCGACGTTGCCGGTGGCGTCCGCGTCGCCGAAATTATCCAAAACAATCTCCGATCGCTGCAGTTGCTTCACCCCAAGTCGCCAGTCAACCCCTACGTCAGCATGAGTTTTGGCGTGGCTAGCATGGTTCCCGATCGCGACTGTTCCCCCATTCAGCTCATTGCCGCTGCCGATCTCGCCCTGTATCAAGCCAAGCAGGAGGGGCGCAATCGCGTCGTTTTCAAGACTTTTTAGTACCCTTCTATGCCGTGCAACACAATAGACATCTTTAGCGCGTTGAAATCTTAGAAAAAAATTGGCGGCGCGTGTTTCACATGCCTGCGAACGGCTAAAAAAATTGCCTGCTTTTTCCGCGCCACCTTTCTTTCCCTGCAAGACCCCAATAATATAAAGTTTTTTTACAGTTTGATATCGAGCTAGCCTTTTTTAGGACTCAGGCGCTATAATCTCCAGACCCCCACAACCTTTACAACTGCTTTTGCCTCCTTTATTATCTCTTTCTTAGAAAATTTTAGGTTAATTAACGGTTAAGTTTTCCTTAGATTGCGTTTAAATATTAAGCTAAACTTATAATCCTGATTTTTTATTTCTTTTAGGTTTTAAAATAGGGAAGCGAAAAGTGCATTTTTCTATACAAAATTAAATGGAGTAATCGGTCATGTTGGCCATGCCTGACCTTTCTTTCGAGTCGCTAACCCAACTGCTGTCTGAGGTTGGCAGTTTGGAACTCCGCCTGGAGTCAACTATCGAGGAGCTGACTTTATACGACTTTCAGGTTGAATGTAATTGTCCGGGACGGGAAGCGGCGAGAGCTTTCACTGAAAATCCCCTGCTACCGGGAGCGATTTTAACAGAGGCGGGGCAGTTTGCGGGCATGATTTCCCGGCGGCGCTTTTTGGAACATCTCAGTCGCCCTTACGGATTGGAACTTTTTTTGCAGCGACCGATTAAAACTTTATATCGCTTCGCGCAAGCAGAGGTGCTAATTTTTCCCAGCCATACCTTAATTGTCATGGCGGCTCGCCGATCTTTGCAGCGTCCCTCTGAGTTGCTGTACGAACCCATCGTGGTTGAAGTCGCTCCTCAAGTTTACAGGCTCTTGGACGTGCATCAACTAATGGTGGCTCAGTCCCAAATTCACGAACTCACCGCTCGGTTGCTCAAAGAGCAAACCAAAGCCCAGATGATCCAAACTGAAAAGATGGCCAGTTTGGGGCGGATGGTAGCTGGGGTTGCTCACGAAATCAAGAATCCCGTTAACTGTATTTGGGGCAATATGGGATTCCTGTCAAATTATTGTCGCGACATGATGGATCTGCTGTCAGCTTATGAAGAAGAAATTGGCAATAGCTCGTCAAATATTAATGAACTTAAAGACTCCCTCGAACTGGAGTTTCTTCAGGAAGATTTGCCAAAAGTTGTGGAAAGTATAAAAATCAGCGCCGATCGATTGACAAAAATTGTTGGAGGGCTGCAAAATTTCTCTCACATGGATGAGGGAAAACGCCAACCAGCCGACATCCACGAATGTATTGACAGTACCTTGTTAATTTTGCACAATCGCATCAAATATGGCATTGAAGTCGTGAAAAGCTACGGCGATCTGCCGCTGGTAGAGTGCTACTCCGGGCAGTTGAGTCAAGTATTTATGAACTTGCTGAGCAATGCGATTGATGCCTTGACGGAAAAAGCCGAAGCACTGGCCGAAAAATCCGGCAGCACTTCTACTTGGAAACCCCGGATCGAGATCGTTACCGAATTTATTGAATTTCCGACTCCTCGGGTATCCGTCCGCATTGCGGATAACGGCCCGGGCATTCCGCCAGAAATTCAGGGGCGAATTTTTGAGACTTTTTTCACCACAAAACCGGTCGGCAAGGGGACTGGTCTGGGATTGGCCATCAGCTACGAGGTCGTCACCCAAAAGCACGGGGGAGTTTTGAATCTGCGATCGCCCTTAGTAGCGCCACACCGGCATGTCAGAAACGGTCAAGCAGATGGCGGCACCGAATTTGAAATTATCCTGCCTATTTGAGAACCTGGAAATCTACAAGAGAATTGCCATTCAGTCAAGGGGCTTTCTTTACTGCCTCGATCGCCTGTTTTTAGAAAGTGGCGATATTGGCGGCCAGCTTTGCAAGCATTGGCTCGGAGTTGATTTTTAAAATTCAAAAGCGGCGTGTCGCGGGTGAGCGGGAGATAGCCTGGGGTTGAACCCCAGGCAGATGGGATAAAAAATGTGACAGGCTTTGGCGGTGAGTCGATTTGTCTGAATTCTATTTACCTTTTAAAAAAGTTAACTTTTGGTTAAATAAAAATTAGTTATGATTTAAAATTTTTTGAAGGTTAAATTAAAAAATGCCAGAAAGAAATCCGGCTATAAAAAATGTTAAGTTTTCGAGGGGGGACTGCAAACAATCTTAGAATATTGTCTGTAAGCCTTATACAAATAGCTGAGGTCTGGTCTGATGTTTTCTCCAGACTCCTTTGCCAAATTCTCATTGCTTGCCCAGCAGAGGGAGATTTGCAAGCCAAACTTCTGTTTGGACTCCACGCTTCAAGCGCTGACGTTTCACAACTTCTCAATTGAATCCGACTGTTTGGGGCAGGAAGTCGCTAAAACTTTTGCGGAGAATCCGCTGCTGCCAGGGGTTATTTTAACGGAGGCAGAGCAGTTTGCAGGGATGATTTCCCGACGGCGCTTTTTAGAACACCTCAGCCGTCCTTACGGAGTAGAACTGTTTTTATCGCGACCGCTTAAAACTTTATATCGCTTTACTGGCTCCGATATTCTGATTTTGCCGGCTGCTACTTTAATTGTAAAAGCGGCTCGTTTGTCTTTACAGCGATCGCCTGACTTGCTTTACGAACCTATTGTCGTTGAAGTCGAGCGTCAGGTTTACAGGCTCTTGGAGGTACATGAATTATTAGCCGCACAGTCCCAAATTCACGAATTGACTTCTCGGCTCCTGAACGAACAAATAAAAACTCAGTTGATGCAGGTCGAAAAAATGGCCAGTTTGGGGCAGATGGTAGCAGGCGTTGCCCACGAAATAAGGAATCCAATCACCTGCGTTGCCGGCCATTTGGAATTTCTGTCAAATTATACTCAAGATTTACTAGCTTTTCTATTGGCTTGCGATGCGGAAGCTATCTACGATTCTCCGAAAATAACGCGCGGGAAGCAATTAATAGAAATTAACGATCTACTGAAAGATTTGCCGCCAATCCTTGCCAGCCTGAAAGGAGCAGTAGAGCGATTGACGCAGCTCGGAGGCAGCCTGCGTAATTTCTCTCATATAGATGGAACGAATCGCCAGTCACTTGACCTCCACGAATGCCTTGAAAGTACGCTATTAATTCTGCACAATCGCATAAAATACAGCGGTATCGAAATCGTGAAAAACTACGGCAACCTGCCTGCGGTAGATGGCTACTCCGGTCAGCTCAATCAAGTATTTATGAACTTGCTGAGCAACGCGATTGATGCTCTGGCGGAGAAAGCCGAAGCACTGGCGGGAGAATCTGGCAGGGCTTCTACTTGGAAACCCCGGATCGAGATCGTCACTAAATTTATTAAATCTCCAGCTCCTCGGGTATCCGTTCGGATTGCAGATAACGGCCCGGGCATTCCGCAGGAAATTCAGGGACGAATTTTTGAAACTTTTTTCACCACAAAACCTGTCGGTCAAGGCACCGGATTGGGGCTGCCTATCAGCCAGCAGATTGTAGTGGAAAAGCACGCCGGTCAAATCTACTGCATTTCCGCACCGGGACAGGGAGCGGAATTTACGATCGCTCTTCCGATAAATCCGCCCAACTGTCAGCACCAGGTTCATTGACTGACTGGCTTGCACTGGCGACATTTCTCTGCGTCAGACAAAAGCCTTATGCTATCAATTTTAATGCAAGTATTTGCCGCTACGTTCAGTCCGGCGGCAAGGGCTTTTTGCACGGCGCGATCGTCAGAAATCCCCAACTGCGCCCAGACGGTTTTAGCACCCACCTGAATCGCTTCGTCAACAACCTCGTCAAGATATTCCGAACGGCGGAAGATATTGACAATATCAATCGGCTCTGGTATGTCGCGCAGGGCGGCATAGCACGGCTGACCGTCAATTTCTTTTATGGTTGGATTGACGGGATAAACGGCATATCCCGCTTTTCGCAAAAACTGAGCGATTTGATAGCTCGGACGATCCGGGCGATCCGAATAACCGACCACTGCAATGACTCTGGAGTTTGCCAGCACTTCTCGCATGGCTGCGTCATCTTCGTTTAAATTTGGCATGGCTTTTGTCTGAAATTTTATCGAGCTATTCCCGATTGTAATGCCAAACTTCTCCAGTGGAAAGCGACGGCAGCTCGCTGCTGCCTTGCGCTCAGCCCGCGCGAGCGATTCGCGATCGCTCGGCGAATGGGGAAGGTATCGCCGCTTTTAAAGCGCAAGCAATCCTGCCACCTGTCAGCCAATTTGAGCCAGATCGATTTGTGAAAAGAGAATTTAGAGCAATGGGAGTTGAAGGGCGTTATTTTGTGGAAGGAAACCAGGCCGGAATGAAAGAAATCCCAGCAAGGCTGCTTTTCGCGATCGCTGGAATTGAGAAAGTGTAAAAAAATGAGATTTTGGATAGGTCTGCATTATTGGCTAATTTGGCTCCAAAATCTCAAATTATAGGGGATTTACGAGACTTTGGTGATAGTTTTTGCCGCCGCAACCGATCGCCCGCTTTGAGAGAAAGAGGGTTCCACAGGACGGGGCAGCAAGTGCCAAAACCGTTCGTCGAGAATCGAACTCGCCAGCAAGCGGCGATAGAGGTCGCTCAGTTGAATGGCAACCCCAGCCCAACTGAATTTCTGACGGACTCGTTCCGAGGCTTGCTTTCTCAATTTTCTCGCCCACAATTCATCGGAAAGGACGCGATCGATAGCCGCCGCAAAGGCGGCAGTATCTTGGGGCGGAACGAGCAATCCGGTTTCTTCGGGAATGACGGTAAATTTCAATCCGCCCACGTTGGAAGCGACAACCGGGGTGCCGCAAGCCATCGCCTCGATCGCCACTAATCCAAACGGCTCGTAGTGGCTGGGAATGACGCAGACATCTGCTGCCGTGTAGTAGAGCGGCAGCACGTCGTGCCCCAGACGACCTGTGAAAAGGGTTTGTTCGGCTAAGGCAAGTTCCGCGACGAGTTGCTCGATGCGATCGCGTTCCCGAGCGTCAGCGCGATCGGGATCGCTGCCGCCAGCGACAATCAAGCGCAGGTGTCCTCGTTCTTTTGCCTCTGACATTGCACAGGCTCGCACCATCGTTTCGATGCCCTTGCGCGGGTCGAAACGTCCCACATAAAGCACGATTTGGTCTGTTTGCGAGAGTCCCAGTTTAGCGCGAGCTTCTGCCTTCGGCAACAGGCGGAAATTGTCAATATCCGTCCCGCAGGGGATCACTTCGACGCGCCCCTCCCCAGAAACGAGCGATCGCAAAGTTTCCAGCTCTTGCGGACTGGTTGCCACCACGCAGTGAGCTTGCTCCAGAATGTCTCGCTCGACTGCCAGCCGCGTTTCGGCAATGGGCGGTTTGTTAGCAACCGATTGATATTTGACACTCCCCAGAGAATGATAAGTATGGACGAGCTGAATATTGCTGTTTTTCTTCAGTTGCAATCCCACCCAAGCCGAGAGCCAGTAGTTGGTGTGAATCAGGGGATAACTCGTGCCTTCTTTGAGCTGAAACTTTTGAAATGCCTCAACAAATTCCGGCATGTATTGAAACAGCTCGTCTCGCGGCACAAAGCGCTCTGGCCCCGCTACCAGCCGAATCGTGCGACAGTGGGGGGAATGCTGCACGATTGTCGGATCGTCGGGATTCGTTTTGCGGGTGAACATGTCAACTTGCCACCCCAATTTTGCCAGGGCTTCGCCCACTTGACGGACGTAGACATTTTGACCGCCGGCTTCTTCTTTGCCGACTTCTGCTGCGGGATCGGCGTGTTCGGAAATCAGAGCGATTGGCTGCCTGCCAGGAATCGTTTGGCGGGGAGCGATGAAGGGCGACTCTTGCAGGCGATCGCCCTCTCGCGCTGGCAGCGACGAAGGAGAGGGGGCCTCTTCCTTTCGAGCTATAAACTGCTCGTCAAAATGTGACATAGTTTTACCTCCTACACCGACAAGGACTTCCTAAACTGATTGGCGAGACAGGAACTAAATAGAGCGATCCTGTCTCGCTTCACCTGCTAAATTCTCACGCTGACGCTCCTGAGACGACCGTTTTCTGAGAGACGTTCTCCGATGATTTCTTGGTAAACTGCCTCGTAACCCTCTGTCATTCGCTGCACGCTGAAATTTTTCGCGACGTGTTCTCGACAGTCGTAGCGTTTCAAGTCAGCCACTCTAGCGATCGCCGCGACGCATTCTTCAACCGTGTGGCACAAAAAGCCTGTCTTTCCGTGGGCGATTACCTCGGGAGCCGATCCGATTGCCATTGCAATCACTGGCGTTCCCGTTGCCATCGACTCGACCATCACTAAGCCAAAAGGTTCGCGCCAGGTAATGGGAAATAGGGTCGCGAACGCATTGCCCATCAAGACATTTTTCTGAGCGTGATTGGCTTCGCCCAGATATTCAATTTGCTGGCCGTCTATATGGGGTTTAATTTCTTTTTCAAAAAATTCGCGATCGACGACATCCACTTTACCCGCCATCTTCAAGTGCCAGCCAGAACGCTTGGCAATCTCGATCGCCAGGTGCGGGCCTTTTTCAGGGGACATGCGCCCCAAAAATGCCAAATAAGGCGGATCTTGCGGCTGCGGGCGAAACTCGAATTTGTCAGTATCAATGCCGTTGTAAACCGTTGCCACGCAGTTGAGTCCCAATCTCGGTTCCCGCTGGGAGTTGGAGATACTGACATAAGGCTGCCGGCGAGCGTGTGAAAAAAGTTTTTCGTTATCGGGCGTAAAAATGCCGTGCAGCGTGTGAACGGTAGGCGTTTTTACCAAATTCGCGTAGGGCAGCGCCGCACAGCCCATGTGAGAGTGAATGATGTCAAATTCCGCAGCGCGTTCGTAAACCCGACTCAGTTGCAGCATTTCATAAATGCCGTATTCCTTGACTGTGGGGTCTAAGCGCATCGCTCGCGGGTGAACCGATTCTAACTTGGCAAGACTGATGGAATCACCGGATGCAAATAGCGTGACATCGTGACCGCGCTTGACGAGTTCGTCGCACAGCAGCCCGACCACTAATTCAATACCTCCGTAGGCTGGTGGAGGGACTCGCTCCCATAAGGGTGCTACTTGAGCGATCCGCATTCCTGACCTCCTTTTGCAAGTAGAGGAAAATTCAAACTAGAAAACGCCGGCGAACTGAGCTGTTTTGCTACTGCAGCGGCGTTGCTCCCGATTGTAAAGAAACATTTTTATTTTGTAAATCCTGCAAGAGTGCGGGAAACCGAATTAATACAGGTTCGGAAATTTACCCGAAACTAGGGTTGCAATTTTTCAGCTTTCTTCGCTAGATTATCAGGTTGCGTTAACACTCTCTAGCGGAGTCTTGTATATAGAATAACACAGTATCTTTACAAATGAAAGGAGATCGCGGCTCGATTTTACCGTCAACGCGCGGTAAGCGCAGCTATGCCGCAGGCTTTTCGCGTTCTCCGCGTCTGCAACGACCCAATATCGCAGGCTGTCCCTCGCCTGACTGGCGATCGTTTCCTTCTAGAACTTTTCTATCTAAAAAATCTAAAAATAAATTTTTTTCAAAGACCTTGGCAAATGCAGATATTGAAAGTGAAGGATAGCTAGGAGAGAGCCAAACCCGCTAAATTTAATAGAAGGTGACGGACAGGTGCAGCCCTCCCCTACCCCAATTTTTGCATTTCGCGCCCAGTATGAATATCTGAAGAACGCCGCCCGTCCTGAAACTGTCTAGGCGTCAGTCGATTGACTGGACTCGGCTAACAACAGCGAATTTTCTAGCGCCATTCGCTGCTCGACATTGCGCAAAAAATAGCCATTCATCATCGCAGAAACGAGCATTCGACCGAGATTTTCGCGGCTGGTGGTCACTGTCACCTCAAAGTGCTGTGAAGGAATGTTGCCCAACATCTGCACGATGTTTTGTTCCATGACCTTAAAAACTTCACTGGAAGCGGGCTTCGACAATTGGGCAACCGTCTCTGGGCTCATAGATTGAACGTATTGCCAAAGCAAGTTGCCGCCTTCCGAATCGCTGCCAAAAAATTCCGGAGATCGGCTCGACAGATTGTTCACGGGAGTAACCTGCTATTTCTAGAGTGTTTGTGGTTTATAAATATTAATATAGCAAGTGCGCTGGAGGTAGCAAAGTGAGCTAAACCGAACCGCAGGCGGCGGATTTTCCGATCTGGAAGCAGCAGTTCCCTGAAGCCTGGGAGCATACGAACGAAGCCCGACTTTCATCGGGCTTTTTCGTCTGCACAGCCCCCCCTTGAAGGGTGGGGATCGTATTTCGCCTACCTTTACCCAGAAGGAATTAGGAAGCCGCCGTCGGTTCAGATTCGCGGGCAGATTCGGCACTTTCGCCCGCTGGGAAGCTATCCCGAACGGAATCAGGAGCGTGCAGCTTGACTTCTTCGCTGCTAGCGTCTAGAGTCGGCTGCGTTCCCTCGCCGAGCGCCCCGCTTTCGCCTTCACCGAAGTTGATTCGCACGACCCGCCGCTGCACTTCTTCCATCTTCGGAAGCGTCAGCGTCAGAATACCATTCTTGAAATCAGCCTCGACGCGATCGTTCTGAATCTGTATGGGCAAAGGAATCGTGCGCTGGAATTTTCCGTAGCGGAATTCCGTGCGGAAATATCCCTTGTGTTCTTCCTTATTTTCGTAGCGGTGTTCGCCCGCAATATAAACCGCATCTCGCGTGACTCGGATATCCAGATCCTTGCCTTCAACCCCTGGCAGTTGCGATCGCAGGATCAGGCGGTCGTCCCGATCTTGGAGTTCGACTGCCGGCATCCAAGTCATCTCCGACTGGCGGCTTTCTCCGGCTAATTCTTCAAACAGTTCGTCGAATTGACGGCGTAGGGTTTCTATTTCTCGGAATGGTTGCCAACGTATCAGTGCCATACGTCAAGTCACCTCCCTAACAGTTTTTACGCAATCAATGCTATTTGCTACTCGTGTTTGTACGCTGCTTTGCCTGGGGCAAGGAAACCAAATCCGTCCTTTCAGATGCGACTGATATTTGCCGGATCGATTTACTTGCCTTTAATTTCATCATGCGCCAATTCCAGAATGCAGTCAGTGGGGAAAACCCTACCCGACTGGGGAAAGTTTCCGCACCGGATGCCCGAAACGTCTGACGCGGGCGATCGCCGCCCTTTTCCTACAGGCAGTCCGAACGGTTGCGCGTCGCTACGATCCTTCAGTTTAGCATGTATCATAGTATAGTCCTGTTCTCCCTGCCTACGGCTGCTACTTTTTATGAATGTGCCTCAGCCTGACGCCACCAACTGGACTTATACCAGCTACGAAAAAATTCCCGAAACGTTTTCTAAGTGGAATCTGGCAGAGTCAGATTATCGAGCTTTTAAAAAAACGGATTGGGCTGTCACCGAAAAAATACACGGCGCTAATTTTTGCGTGACAACAGACGGCGATCGCGTTCAATTTGCCAAAAGGCAGGAAATTTTGCCGCCTGATGAGGATTTCTTTGGCTTTCACTCCCTCGCCCCCGATTTAATCTTGCAAGTCAAAGAAATTTTCAGGATTCTTCAGGCAGAAACTCAGCAGTCTATTGTCGTCTCTGTTTACGGCGAACTATTTGGCGGCGAGTATCCCCACCCCGCAGTTCTTGCCGCCCCCAATGTTCAGGCGGTTCAAACTGGCATTTATTATTCCCCTAAAATTGAATACTGCGCCTTTGACATTGCCATAGAGGATAAAAACAACTGCACTCGGCGCTATTGCGACTTTGACAGAGCCCTGCAAATCTTTCATCAAGTCGGCTTGCTGTGCGCCGAACCTTTATTTATGGGAAAATACGAAAAAGCTGTAAATTATAAGATAGACTTTGAATCTACTATCCCAACTTTACTGGGCTTGCCAAAATTGCCTTTTCCGAACAAAGCCGAAGGCGTAGTGATTAAACCTGTCAAGTTGATCTCTATAGAAACATCCAACGGAAAAAATAGACCTATATTGAAGAAGAAAATCGCAGAATTTGCTGAGGACAGGCGGTTTCATCAGGCGACGAAATGGAACCTTTCAAAAACTCCTATCTTCAGTGAAGAAGAGCAGGCTGAGTCCTGGTTGCGCGAGGCGATGATGGCGCTAGTCGTCGAAACGCGGTTGAACAATGCCATCTCGAAAATTGGCAGAGTTTCCCAGCACGACATCAAAGGAAGACAGCGGCTTCTAGAAGTGTTTGCTAGCGATGTATTAGATGCCTTTAACGAAGAATGGGCATCTCTATTAAACGCCTTGCCAAGGGAGAAGCAGCAACATCTCTTAGAGCAATTATATCGCGAATCGCGAAAGCTCCTAGAAAATTACTTCAATCAATAAGTAACTGGAGCATGTCCGCAACACAATGCTATGAAAATCACGAAATTGTTTGTGAAAGAAAAACAGGGGATGCGCGTTAAAGAATGTCAGGCGATCGCTTTGCAGCGGGGTTTCGGGATAGCTGCAGACGTACACGCGATCGCCGGCAGTCCCCGTCAGATTCTCCTCGCCAGCACTTCCAGCCTTGCTGCTTTTGATTTAAATCCGGGAGATTTGGGGGAAAATATCCTACTTGACGGAGAAATAGAGCAGTTTGGTTCCGGTCAAGTTTTGCAGGTGGGGGAAAAAGCACGCATCCGCTTGACCTTTCGGTGCGAACCCTGTGCTAATTTAGATAAAATCCACCCCAGTTTATCTAAAATAATCAAAAGGAGGCGAGGTTTTTTGGGCATCGCAGTGGCAAACGGGGCGATCGCCATCGGGGACGAGGTTTCTCTCACCCCTGATAGATTGCCAGCCATTCCTGACGACGCCAAAGGTCGATTCTCGGAGTTTGTCCGCAGAATTCCTCCCGGAAAAGTCGTCAACACTGCCGATTTATTACTGGCGCTGGGCGCATCCAGATCCTACTATCGGGCTGTCCCGACTTTTTTAAAAAAAGCAGCACCCGATCTGCCAGTGCATCGGATTGTCCGCGCAGACGGGCGCTTGCTGTCCGAATATATTTCCCAGCAAAAACAATTATTGATAGCTGAAGGAGTGGAAGTTGCAGACAATCGAATTAAAGGCGATAATTTTTACTGGGCAGCCAGACATTTTCACGATTTAGGGTAGATAAAATCCGCGCAATTTTTTAAAATAAATCTTATAGGCTATTTTTTGCCCTATAAAAAAAACTGAAATTAGGCACTATTCCCATGTCAAAATTTTTGTCAAGCCAAATTTCTTTAGTTTCTGGAAAGGTTCCCCTCCGCGTCGTTCTAGTCGTACCTTTTGTCCTGCAAATATTTGCAGCCGTGGGAATCGTAGGCTATCTTTCCTTTCGCAATGGCGTGCAGTCTGTAAACAATGTAGCTTCGCAGTTGCGCAATGAAATTACTCACCGCATCGAGCAAAACCTGCGTACCTATTTATCGATTCCACATCAAATCAATCAAACCAATGCCAATGCCATAAGGCTTGGCTTGTTGAACGTTCAATTTTTGAAAAGCTGGGAACTGCACATGTGGGAACAACTGCAGTTATTTAAATCAGTCGGGGCTTTTGGAATCGGAAACGAACAAGGAGAAGCAGTCGCAGTGCAAAGAAACCCTGATGGAAAGGTAGTAATTCGCATTGTAAATAATTCCACCAATTTTAATTTATATACTTACCGCGCTAATGAAAAAGGCAGTCGGGCTGCTTTACTAGATATTACTAAAAATTTCAACTTGAAAGTAAGACCTTGGTATAACGTTCCCTTACAGGCGGGCAAACCGAGCTGGTCGCAAATTTACACCCAAGTTACCTTTCCTACTCTGCAAATTAGTGCCGGCCAGCCCGTCTACGATCGCGCAGGCAAGCTGCTGGGAGTAGCCAGTACCTCCCTCTATCTCTCGGAAGTTAGCGACTTCCTACAGACAATAAAAATCGGTAAAAATGGTCAGACTTTCATAGTCGAGCGCGATGGCATGTTAGTGGCAACTTCTACGGGAGAATTGCCATTTACCGTTAAAGATAACAAACAAGAACGCCTGCCCGCAACCGCTAGCCGCAACGCTTTGACTCGCGCTACAGCTAAATATTTGACCGAGCGTTTCGGTTCCCTCAATCGGCTTTCAGTAGAACAGCAATTAGAATTTTATTTTCACGGCGATCGACAACTTTTACAAATTCTGCCCCTGCAAGATGATAAAGGACTGAACTGGCTAATTGTCGTCGCAGTACCAGAGTCAGATTTCATGGAACAAATCGACGCCAACACGCGAGCAACTGTACTGCTGTGTTTCGCCGCATTAGGGATAGCTACCTTAATCGGAATTGCCACATCTAAATATGTTGTTCAACCGATTTTGAACCTAAAAGAGGCGGCGACGGCTCTTTCTGAAGGGCAATTCAACCGCACTGTTCCCGTCGAACGCTCCGACGAAATAGGCGTTTTGGCATCAGCTTTTAATAGCATGGCGCGTCAGTTGCAAGAATCTTTCGAGCAGCTCGAAAATCGAGTGCAGGAGCGGACAGCAGAATTGCAAAAAAGCGAACGACGCGAACGAGAAAAAGCTTTGCAACTAGCAGATACTTTGCAGGAACTTAAACTGGCTCAATCAATGATAATTCAGGCTGAAAAAATGTCCAGTCTCGGTCAAATGGTTGCGGGAGTTGCCCACGAGATTAACAACCCCGTCAACTTTATTCACGGCAATCTCAGCTATACTAGCGAATATGCTGAAAATTTGCTGCGCCTGGTGCAGCTTTATCAGCAGCACTATCCCAATCCTTTGCCAGAAATAGAAGCAGAATTGGAGGCGATAGACTTGGAATTTTTGGCAGAAGATTTGCCCAAAACCCTTGCTTCTATGAAAGTAGGCACGGAGCGCATCCGTCAAATTGTGCTGTCCCTGCGAAATTTCTCCAGACTCGACGAAGCTGAAAAAAAGGCAGTAGATTTGCATGAGGGGATTGAGAGTACGCTGTTAATTTTGCAAAACCGTTTAAAGGCAACTGTAGAGCATCCGTCTCTAGAAGTAGTCAAAAAGTACGGCAATTTGCCCCCAGTCGAATGCTATGCGGGACAGTTGAATCAAGTTTTTATGAATATTATCGCCAACGCGATCGATGCGATTGAAGATGCTTTCGCTAAAAGAAAATTTCCCGATCCGTATCTCATCCCGACGATTGAAATAGCCACTACAGTCAAGGAAAACAACTGGATAGAAATTAGGATTTCAGACAGTGGAGTCGGGATGCCTGAAGAAGTACGCCAGAAAATATTTGACCCTTTCTATACCACAAAGCCGGTCGGTAAGGGGACGGGTTTGGGACTTTCTATCAGCTATCAAATCGTCGTAGAAAAACACGGGGGGCGATTAGAATGCACTTCTGAATTGGGGAAAGGAACGACTTTCGCGATCGCTATCCCCGCGAAGCAGCAGAAATGAACTAGCGCGCTTTCTTCCGCGCTGCTTGGCGCACCATATCGTTGAGCAAGTAGCCGAAACCGCCTTTCTCGAAACGCAAAACGAACTCGTCGCGCGTCAACCCCAGCGCAACTGCAGTCGCGTCTACATTCCAATTATATTTTGCTAGCTGGCTGAGCAAGTAAACGCGGCGCGTCTGAGCAGCAGACAAGCGATAGGTTTTTAGATATTCAAGTTCCCCCGTATCCCTGACAATCGCCTCTCCAATGTGGTTTTCTTCTTTCAGGCGCAATCCAGTGATAAAGCGCTGCAATGTAAACCCACTGACACTGTAAACGACTCGCGCGTCGAGGGAGGATTGTAGCAGGTTTTGTGCCGAGAAACCGTGGAACGCACCCCACTCCGCACGCACCCGCGCGATCGCCTGTCTGAGCGCCGTCAAGCTGTTAATTTTTGACGCATCGACGGAAACATCCATCGGGAAAGGCGTATCGTACAGTAACCCGTATTGATAGATAAGTTCGCCGTAGAAATCTTCTAAAAGGGTACTGTGCAGAGCGCGGTAATCTTCTGGAGTAGGCACGACAAAAGCAGAGGCGAGAGCATCCGCTACAAATAGCAGCACGCCTACTTGGTTTTCGTGAATTTCAAACACTTGCAAAGCATCTTCTAACCCAGCGATCGCTCTTCCTGCATAGGAGATTTCCCAGCGCGGATCGAGCCCGCGAGATAGCGCCTGCTTTGAATACTCGCTCCAGGCGATCGCCGGGGCATTGAAAAACATTGATAAAAACCCTTCCATTGCCAAATGCAACGGCAAAAACCGCAATTGATTTCGCCCTTCCCGCTTCGCCATGCGGTGCAGTATCCGCACGCTCACCGGTTCCAGAGAAAGGCGCTTTCCATCCGATACCACCTGTCCCCCAAATGCAGCGATCGGGCTTCCGTCATCGCTCCAAGATAATACTAATCCGTGCGGAATATAAGAAATATAGGCTGAATCTGACGAAGCCACCAAGGCAATATCTTCATTATACGCTCGGCGCTGCAGGCGCAAGTCACCCCGCAGATTTCGGCGCAATAAAGGAACAATGCGCACTGCCCCCCGCACTTGGGAGGGGGCAATTTCTAACCCCCGCAGCGACAATTCTTTTAAAAGCGTCTTTTTTTGAGCCATTCTCCCTACTCCTGCGTGCTTTTTGCCGCTGCCAACATCTGGTTTACCCTAGAAGCGAGATAAGCTTCTAATTCCGAAAGCGGTGCAGACCCCTCGGCAAAACGGGCGAAACCCAGCATCGTTGGCAAATCCTCCGCGTCGCGCAATCCGACGGTGGGAATAAGGGGCGTCAATCCGCGCAGGGAGAAATCGTCTGCGTCAAAAACCGGGTTGCAGTGAACGATCGAAGTTCGCAGCTTAGTATCTAATTTCGTGCGGTAGACTCGCAGCACCTCGGCGGCTCCTTTTGGCGGGTCATTTTCGCACCCGTCTGAGACAATAACGATTAAATTTGCCCCCCATTCTAACGCATCTAAAAGCGGCGTAGCGAGGTCGGTTTGTCCCCTGGCGCTGACAAAAAGTGCTTCCTCGGCGGGCAAAGTCCAGAAGGCGCGATATTCTTTAGAAGCTGCTTGCAAGAGGTAGTGAGCCGCCAGCGCAACGCCCAAAGGACGGCGGCGTTTTTCTGAAGAACCCGAAGCGGAATAACTGCTATCTAAAACGGCGGCAACTTTGCCCAAATTCATCGGGGCAGAGCGCAGGGTATTTCGCGCCGCCTGTTCCAAAGCTCGGTGCAGTTCTTCGCGGCGTTCTTTTCGCGTTTCTACAGGTAAGGATAGGGCGTAGAGAGCCAGTTTTGTCAGGGGAATGCGCCCTAAATCTACGGCAATTTCTACCTCGCCCGCCCTTTCGGCTGCTTGCTGCGATCGCAGCTTTTCCCCTTTTGTCATCTGCGACTGGATGCGCTCTAAAAAGATATCGCGCGGAATTTTGTGTTTGGCTGCCAGCCCTTCCGCCACGGTGAACGGCAAGTCGTAAATTGCCTCTTTATTGTAGTGAGCGAGGCGAAATTTTTCAAATAATTCTGTTTCGTAGGCTGTTTTCTGCCAGTTGCGAAATAAAAAAGTCCCCAATTCGCCATCGAGGTTGAGGTGGGCGTGAATGGCGATCGCGCGAACTTTTGAGCGGTACTTTACCGCGTCAAAGCTGATATCGCGCCGCCCATTCAGGTACTCGCGCGCGATCGCTCGACTGCGGCGGTTATTTATCCCGCGCCGCCGCATCTCCTCCAACACCTTCCACCCTCGCTGCGGCGGCAGAGATTTCAGCGCAGCAGCAATGAGCGCCCCCTCCTCCGCCCGGTGTTGTGGCAGCGTCTCGCGCCCCGTTGCCAGCAATTTTAAAATAATTTGTGCGGTATTAAAGTTATTAATTCCTGCTGCCAGGGTGCGAGCGTACAAAAGGCGATAATTCCCCAAAATGTAATCGTGCAAAAAATCTACCGACACCCCCTCGCCGTTGGCGTCGCTGTAGAATTCTCGCTGCCCCGTGCAGGCGAGACAGGCATTGATAAACATCACAAAATCTTCTCGCGCTACCTGCTCGACTCGATTTGCCCAAGCGTTTGAAGCGCCTTTGTGTTCCATATTTTTTTGAGATTTAATCTTTTCAATTACCCTATTACTTTTCCTTTCGTTCTCAGCACTCAGCACTCAGCACTCAGCACTCCTTCCTCTCCCCCTCTTCCCCTGCACCTCTAAGGGGGCGCTGAAAAGGGGAATGGCAGCGCGACTAGCTAGTTTAGCTTCCAAGGCTATGTTCGGAAATCGCGCCAAAGTCCCGCTTTTCAGCACTTGTATTGTAGCACGTCGAATCGGGCGATCGCCTCAATCCAATCCCGCAAATTTATCCGTCGCTTCAATTAAAGCGCTGCGGATGCCCGGTTCGCTCATCGAATGTCCCGCATCGGCAATCACCTGAAATTCTGCCTCTGGCCACACTTTATGCAATTCCCAGGCGGTTTTCATCGGAGAGACCAGATCGTAGCGTCCCTGAACGATTGTAGCCGGTATGTGGCGGATGCGATCGACATTAGCGAGTAACTGGTCTTCCGATGCAAAAAATCCCTTATTCATAAAATAGTGACACTCGATTCTCGCAAAAGCATCGGCAAAGTTACTTTCGCTAAACCGCTGCATTCAATCGCGATCGGGAAATAATTTACTCGTACTCGCTTCCCAAATCGACCACGCGCGAGCTGCGCGGTTGCGGATTTCTCCATCGGGACTCGTCAAGCGCTTGTAATAATACCAGTTTTCTTTAACCGCGAAACAGATATAGCGTTTTTCAGTCTGGTGAGGTATAGTAACAACAATGAGTAAACCAATGGCGAATATCTTCAATGGA
>CAYOOD010000130.1:0-18602 GCA_964405435.1 uncultured bacterium | reverse complement strand
CTGTATCTGGAAGCCAAGGAGATTAGAAGAGTGCAGTTGGGCACCCAGCATCCCGACTATGCCACGAGCTTGAATAATTTGGCTATGCTGTACTATGCAATGGGGCGGTTTGCGGAAGCCGAACCCCTGTATCTGGAAGCCAAGGAGATTAGAAGAGTGCAGTTGGGCACGCAGCATCCCGACTATGCCGCGAGCTTGAATAATTTGGCTATGCTGTACTATGCAATGGGGCGGTTTGCGGAAGCCGAACCCCTGTATCTGGAAGACAAGGAGATTTGTAGAGTGCAGTTGGGCACCCAGCATCCCGACTATGCCACGACATTGAATAACTTGGCGGGGCTGAAGGCGGCAACGAACCGCCCCCAAGAAGCGTTACAATTAATGCAGGAGGCGGCAACGATTGAAACCCAAATCCTCGGTCAAATTTTCTCGATTAGCAGCGATAACCAACGGATAAACTACCTGCAACAAAATCGAGGGAATTTATATGCTTTTCTCTCTCTGGTGACTCAATACCTGCCAGCCGATGCTGATGCAGTTCGCGCGGCGTTCGATCTTCTCATGCAGCGCAAAGCCCTAGCGACTGAAGCGGCAACCCTACAGCGGCTGCTGATTTTATTCGATCGCTACCAGCACCTCGCCCCCCAACTCGAACAACTGCGGCAACTCGACACTCAAATTGCCTACATCTCGTTAAACGTTCCGCCTCCCAAACAACCCGCCTACCAAAATACTCTAGCTGAATTGTACCAGCAGCGAGACGCACTCGACCAGTACCTCAGCCGGCAGATTCCCGAAATGAACCTGCAAAAGCAATTGGAGAATGCCAGCCGCGATGCCATTGCCAAAGTTCTCCCGACTGGCGCGACGCTGGTAGAGTTCGCGCGGTACGATGTTCGCAACTTCAAAGCTATCGAAGCAAACGGCGATTCCCGATGGCTTCCGGCGCGTTATGTGGCATTTATCCTCGCTGCGAATCAACCCGAAGGCGTGGTAATGATAGATTTAAAAGAAGCCGAACCCATCGACGAACTGATTCGGGAATTTCGCGAAGCTATTTCTAAAGATATTTCCGGAGAACGAGACGCAAATCCCTTCGGCAAAAAAACCAGCGAAACCGCGCCTATCGTTTCTGAAAAAACGCCAAATCTCGCCGCGCAACTGTACGAAAAACTCATCGTTCCCCTCAAACCTTATCTGAAACTCCAGCAGCCAGTATTTCTCGCCCCCGATGGCGAACTCTCCTGCCTGCCTTTTGGCGTTTTGTCTGCCAATGGCGCACGATATTTGATGGAGGAATATTCCCTCAGTTACCTCAGCGTCGGGCGAGACGTGCTGCGCTTCAATTTTCCCATTCCTGCCGAATCTACCGAGCCGCTGGTGATTGCCAATCCTGATTATAACTTAGCCGTTGCGGTTCCTGAATCTAACTTAGTCCCTGCCGTTCCTCAACCCCTGCCGAAACCGCCCAAACCGCCGCGAACCTTCCCCAAAGAACCGCTGCTGGCAGGAGCGATATCATTGGGATTTATCGCATTCGTTTTGCTCCTCGCCGCCGTTCCGATTGTCGGCGTTTTAATCATCGTCGCCGGGATGATTTGGCTCTCCCTTGCCATGCAAAAAAGCTCCTATCCCTCGCGCTTGCAAGAATTCGAGCAACAAGCGCGAGAGTACGATCGCATTGTTACCGAATCCAAACCCTCTCCAGCCCTTCAAACCCGCGCCGCCGAATCCACCGATACCGAAGAAATTCGCCGCGAATTCACGCGCAGCAACGGTAAAGAATTTACACCCCTCCCCGGCACAGGCATCGAGGGCGAACAAATCGCCAAACTCCTCAAAGTGTCTTTACATGCCGACGCCAAAGCGGTAAAATCTTTAGTGAGTCGCTGCAAATCTCCCAAAATTATCCACATCGCCACCCACGGCTATTTCCTCGAAGACATCCCCGAAAAGGCGATCGATCCCTTGAATCCCCATCCCTCCAATACTGCCGCCCAACAAAACCCGCTCGTGCGTGCCGGTTTAGCCTTTGCAGGCGCAAATACGATTTTAAACGGCGGCAAACTTCCCCAAGAAGCGGAAGACGCACTGCTCACCGCTCAAGCTGCGGCGGGTTTAAATTTGCCGGGGACGGAGTTAGTCGTTGCCTCAGCTTGCAAAACAGCGATCGGTAATGTTAATATCGGCGAAGGCGTGTTAGGATTGCGGCGGGCATTTGTCCTCGCGGGAGCGCAAACCCTGGTAATGAGTTTGTGGAGCGTTCCCGACGTTTCTACCGCGATTTTGATGCAGCAATTTTATCACAACTTATTCAATTCTAACATGGGTCGCGCGAAAGCGCTAGAACACGCTCAGTATTATGTGCGCGATTTGACGGTTGGGCAAATGCGGCAACAATGGCTCTCGCCAGAGGCTATAAATTGGGTTGGGCAGCGCAGCGGTGACATTGCAGCTCAGCTCCACGAATTGAGCCTGCAATCCGACGATTATCGCCCTTACGTTCATCCCAAATATTGGGGCGCTTTCATCTGTCAGGGCAATCCCGATCCTTTTGTTTTGTAGTCGTTCTACCCGGAAGCATCCCTTTTGTCTAGCAGGGCTGTTTCATTCTCTGAGAACTTACACAAATCTTTCTATCTACCCCTAAATGTAGAGGCGATTCGCGAATCGCCTCTACAAGGTATCGAGGGGATGCTTAAGCCCTAATCCTGTTTTTTCCGAGAATGAAACAGCCTTGCATTTGTGTAGGGGCGAAGCGACTCTAAGGGCGAAGCATAAAGCGCTTCGCGCATGGCTGTCGCTAACGCGAATAAATCTTGACTGCTAACCGACACTTTTTCTGCGCGAATGCTTCGCCCCTACAGGCGTCTTTACAAAATCGGGATGCTCCTGGTTTCTCCGCGCTCTACCCAACCTACAAATCTCCCAATCTGGAAACGAGAAAAAAAGCCTGCCTGCGCAGGCTTTGTTCGTGTAGCCGCACCCTTAAGGGTGCGGGCGCTAAAAACAAAACAAGCTCTATACCGGCACCAATTCCGGCTTCAGCAATCCGGTAAGCATTTCTGCCGGCGGCTGAGGGTATGGCCACGCGAAGGCATGGCGGAACGAAGCCGCTTGACACGCTTGCAGTTGCCGGAAATCGATGATATCTAAAGTTAGTAGGTTTTCATACTCAAAGGGCAGGCGCACGTTGTGCAAGCCGGCGTTATCGGTGCAGATGGCGACATCGACTCCGGCATCAAAACAGCGATCGAACACGATTTTGAGCTGGCGCATGTCTTGCAGGGTGCCCGTCTTCAAATACGTCGTCGGGCAAACTTCCAAACACTGGTTGCGATCGCTCACCTGTTTCAACAAATGCGGATATTTCAGCGGAATCTGGATGCCGTGCCCGATACGCATCAAATACGGCAGCAGTTCCGGATAGCAGCCCGCCGTTGTCTCGTACAGGTGACAAGTAGTGTTCAAACCGAGCTGCCGAGCGTAAGCATACAACTCGACAAACTCATCCAGACGCTCGGCATACTGCGCGTCTCCCCCCGCCAAATCTATCCCGCAGACATATTTCTTGTTCTGAGCTGCCAACTCCACGATCGCTCGGTTCACCTCATACGGCAAGCGCGAGTGCATGCAGAGAATTTGGCTCGTCACGATCGGACAATCGCTCTGCTGGCTCGCTTTCCCGACAATCTCCACAATCTCAGCCATTACGTCAATCCGCTGCGACTGGCTCAGCTCGTGCGGCGTGCGCAGGTAGGGCGTATAGCGCAATTCTAAATATGCCAGATTCTCAAAGGTATAAGCGCCCCGAATCAGGCGGTAAATAAAGTAAGGCAGGGTTTCGGCAGTCTGAACGCCTTCCACCAGCGTGTGTAGTTCTAAATACTCATCCAGCGTGTTGCGCGGCTTGGTGTAAAACACCTCAAACTCCCCGTACTCGGGAAACCGGGCATTTAGCGCCGGATGGTGGCGCTGGAAGTAGCGCCAGAGAATGCGAGGCACAACCGAACCGCCCAAATGGCGGTGCAACTCAGCGTGTAAAGCCACAAATACCTCTTCTGTTTTAAGTACGACTTGGGATGTATCGGGAATAGGGGAACTTAAGGGGTTGAGTTTCCCCAGTCCCTACAAACTAAAAGCTAAAGTTGTTACCGTTTTACCTTCCCTTAAGGGAGGTCTGGCTAATTTGTAACATACTAGCAAAAAAATTAACAAAAATTAATTTGACGAATAAGCGCTTAATGGCGATAATTGGATTTTGTGTGAACTTTACCGTGAAAGACCCTTGGCTAACGTCATTGTCATAGGAGCCCAGTGGGGCGATGAAGGAAAAGGCAAAATTACCGATTTGCTCAGCAAATCCGCAGATGTCGTTGTACGTTACCAAGGGGGTGTGAACGCGGGCCACACCGTGGTCGTCAACGACCAGACCTTTAAACTGCACTTGATCCCTTCTGGCATATTGTATCCTGACAAAGAGTGCATTATCGGTTCTGGGACAGTTATCGATCCAAAAGTTCTCATTCAAGAACTCGACCAGCTAGAAGCGCTCAACATCTCCACCCGCAACCTGCTCGTCTCCCAGACAGCCCACGTCACGATGCCTTACCACCGGTTAATTGACCAAGCATCGGAGGAACGCCGGGGCGACCACAAGCTGGGCACTACGGGGCGGGGGATTGGCCCGACCTATGCGGACAAGTCTGAGCGCACGGGCATTCGCATCTTGGATTTGATGGACCCCGAAGGGCTGCGCAAACAGCTCAACTGGACGATTAATTACAAAAACGTCATTCTCGAAAAGCTCTACAATTTGCCGCCTCTCGATCCTAAAGAGGTGATTGCCGAGTATCGCGAATATGCGGAACGCTTGCGCCCCCACGTCGTCGATGCCTCGCTGAAAATCTACGATGCGGTGCAGCGGCGGCGGAACATCTTGTTTGAAGGGGCACAGGGAACCCTGCTGGATTTGGATCACGGCACTTATCCCTACGTCACCTCCTCGAACCCGGTAGCGGGTGGGGCTTGCGTGGGCGCAGGGGTTGGCCCGACGATGATCGATCGCGTGATTGGCGTGGCCAAAGCCTACACGACGCGGGTAGGAGAGGGGCCATTCCCGACGGAGATGGTGGATGGAATTGGGCAAGTGTTGTGCGATCGCGGCGCTGAATTCGGCACCACCACCGGTCGCAAACGTCGCTGCGGGTGGTTCGACGCTGTAATCGGTCGCTACGCCGTCCGCATCAACGGCATCGACTGTCTGGCAATTACCAAACTGGACGTTTTAGACGATTTAGACGAAATCCAGGTCTGCGTCGCTTACGAAATCGACGGCGTTCGCACCAACGACTTCCCCAGCAACGCCCGTCAGTTCGCGCGCTGCAAGCCGATTTACGAAACCATGCCCGGTTGGAAGCAGTCCACTGAAGAGTGCCGCACTTTGGAAGAATTGCCGACAAAGGCGCTGGACTATCTGAAATTCCTTGCAGAATTAACAGAAGTACCGATCGCGATCGTTTCTCTGGGAGCGAGCCGCGATCGCACGATCATCGTCGAAGACCCGATCCACGGGCCAAAACGCGCCCTCTTGCACCCTGACGGCACCCCCGTCGCCGCCCGCGCCTGATTCGTTATTGAATGCCTGACGGAGTTTCCGCGACCGATGCGCATCGGCTGAGCTGTAGCGCGATCGGAAAGTAGGCGCTTCGTCAGGCGATCGCATTCTAGAGAAAAACGGGGAGAGCTATTTTTATTCTCGATGCCCGCGAGGCTTCACAAGTCAAAGAAATCGTCCGAAATATTCACATTCAATGCGATCGGGTAAATCGAAACGAGCTAGAGTTAACATTAACTCCCAGAGCAAACAATCCGTTACATATAGCATTTCTATGTGAGTCGTGAACCCTTAGAAACCCGGTTTCTTGAAGAAACCGGGTTTCTAGCCCTCACAGCCGTTCGCGAATCAAATAGAACCGCTATATAGAAATAAAAAGTACCGGGAGCATCCTTTTTTTGTAGGGGCGAAGCATTCGCACTAATAATCTTTGAGTCAAAACTGAGAATTTACAATCAGAATGCTTCGCCCTGATAGTGTTGAGGCCCTGCGGGGACGGCGTTCTGATAAAATGTTACTGCTATAACGGAAAGTCCGAGATATGGAACTCACAGTAGATTGCCAAAAGCGCCCAGAAGGCAGCAAGCCGAACGCTCTGCGCCGCGACGGGCTGATTCCTGCCGTCGTTTACGGCCACAACGGGGCCGAGTCTATCTCTCTCGCCGTCAAGGCGAAAACCGTTGAAACCCTTCTGAAGCAAGCGACGATTAACAACACCCTCATCACCCTAAACGTTGGTGACATACCCTGGAGCGGCAAGACGCTGCTGCGGGAAGTTCAGACTCACCCGTGGAAGGGCAACCCTTACCACCTGAGCTTTTTTGCTCTGTCCGCTCAAGAAAGCGTCGAAGTGGAAGTGAACCTGAATTTTGTGGGCGAACCTGTCGGCGTCAAGTTAGAAGGCGGGATTCTAGACCTGATTCTCACGCAGCTAACGATGAGATGCAAGCCGGAGAGCATCCCGGAATCGATTACCGTGAATGTTTCCGAGCTGCACATGGGCGATGCCCTGCACATTAGCGAACTGCCTTTGCCAGAAGGGGCTGTAGCTCTCGGCAATGCCGGACAAGTGGTTGCCTGCGTGGTGCCGCCTTCCGGTGAGGGTGGAGGAGCTGGGGCGGGAGCTTGATCGGGAATGGTTAAGGAGTAAGAGGCGATCGCTCGGATACCCAGAAACCGGGTTTGTTCAGCAGCTCTCTTGACTTGAGAGCCCTCGCTCTGTGACGAGAAACCCGGTTTCTTTGAACGCCCCTCACCTGTGAATCGGTGAAGGGCGATCGCTTGCTAGCTGCCCATCACTTCCCGAACCCGCTCGGCATGGGATTCCTCCAAACGCGGCCCGCGAACTGTCACAACGCGAGAAGCCAGGTAATTTCCCCAGCGAGCTGCTGCCTTAGCGCTGAAGCCGCGAGCGAGTCCGAACAGCGCGCCGCCCGCAAACGCATCTCCCGCGCCTACCGTATCGATCGCCTGCACGGGGAATCCCGGCACCCGGTCGATCTGCTTGTTTTCCACCACGAGAGAGCCATTCGCGCCGTCGGTGACAAACGCCAGATCGACCAACTCGCCAATTTTGCGCGCGCACGCTTCCAGAGATTCCTCCTCGCAGAAGCGCCGCGCCTCATCCGCATTGCAGAAGAGCACGTCGCAGTAATCCGACACCACCTTGCGGAAGTCGTCGGCAAAGCGATCGACCAAAAACGAATCCGAAAACGTAAAAGAAACCTTCACGCCGTCGCGCTTCGACAGCTCCATCGTCTCGATCGAAGCTTTGCGAGGATCGGCAGCGTCCCACAAATAGCCTTCAATATAACTGTACTTGCACTGTTTGAGACGATCTGCGTTAATATCTGTAGCCCCTAGCGTGGTAGAAACTCCCAGGTGAGTACACATAGTGCGCTCGGCGTCAGGCGTGGTGAGTACCACACAAGTGCCCGTAGAACCGCTGGTTTCAGGAGCGGGATGCACGTCAAAGTGAATTCCTGCTGCCAGCAAATCCTGACGGTAGAATTCCCCGTTGGTATCTCTAGAAACCTTGCCGGAATAGAACCCGCTGCCGCCACTTTGCGCTAGGGCGATCATGGTATTCGCAGCCGAACCGCCCGATCGCAGTTGCAGGGATGTATGTTCCAAATCGCGCAACAGTCCCCCCTGCTTTTCCGAGTCCACAAGTGTCATCCCACCGCGAGGGAGGGCGCGTTCGCGGATAAAATCATCATCTACCAGTGCCAGAATGTCTACAAGCGCATTGCCGACGCCGAAGACATCGATGGATTTTGAATGGCTGCTGTTTTCTGTCATAATACTTTTTTAGCTACACCGATTTTACCCTACTTTCCACCCAGAAAGCAGGCGTTTGTTTGTGGCGAGTAAAAATCGCACAACTCCCTTGTATAGTTTAAGATTTATCCAAGAGGCGTGTCAACTGAAAAATTAAGTAAAGTTATAGCTTTCAGAGGGGGTGAAAGGCGAGATTTTGAAACAAACCGCACGAACCGCGAGAATGCCGAGGTTAAAATTCAGGGTCGGTTGCGTTTAAAATTAGTAGCAAAACTGACAAAATAGAAATATCTAATCAATCCAGAAAAAATATGGCAGACAAAGAAAAGCCTGCCGCATCTCTCAACCGCTCGGAGGGAGTGGCAGCCGGTCTGAAACTGTGGTTGTTGTTTCTGGTGGGGTTTCTCTTGCTAGAATATCCCGTTCTCTTGAGTATTCTTCTGGGGGCGATGGCGGGCTTGGCGGGAGGCTTGGTAGTGGCTTGGTGGCGAACTGAAGAACCGGATCGCCCCCTGGAGGAGTCGCCCAAGCCAAATCTATCTAACTTGACTAAGGCGCGGGCAAAAACTCGCGAACGACAAAAGCAGCAGTATGCGGAAGCGTCGAAGCAGCCCGGTTTTTTAGATTTATTTTTTGGGAAAAACCGCAGTTCAGGAGGGGGGCGTGAAGAGTAGGAGGAGAGGGGAAGAGGGGGAGAAAGCAGCTTTTTTAGCAGGGTCAATCCCGAAGCGTAACAGTTGATGGCAAGCAACTGAAGGGAACTGGCTGTGTTCGGTTCTGTCAAGAATTACCGCTTGCATTGAGGATCTGGAGAAAATGTTTTTATTTTTGTCGAAAGTTCTGCCGGTATTCTTGTATCCGTTGGGGATGAGTTGCCTGCTGATGGCGATCGCGATCATTACATTCTGGAAGCGCCCGAGATGGGCAGCAACAGCGCTTGCCCTATCCCTAACCGTTTTGCTGCTCGGGAGTAACGGGTGGGTGTGCATCTGGCTGGTGCGATCGCTGGAGTGGCAAAATCTCCCTGCGGGCGAACTGCCAGCCGCTGAAGCGATTGTCGTTTTGGGGGGCGGCACAAAGCCGCAGTTGCCGCCGCGCCCGTGGGTAGACGTCAGCGAAGCCGGCGATCGCATCCTCTACGGTTCCCAACTCTACCGACAGGGAAAAGCTCCCGTCCTCATTCTCAGCGGCGGTCGCGTTGAGTGGAAAGGCGGCGGGCCACCGGAATCGGAAGACATGGCCAAAATCGCTCGGGCAATGGGCGTGCCGGACTCCGCTATTTTACAAGATCCCACCTCGCTCAATACCTACGAAAATGCCGTCAACGTCCGCAAAATCTTGGAAGAGCGAGGCATCAAAAAGCGGGTGCTGCTCGTCACCTCCGCGATGCACCTGCCGCGAAGCTTGCTCATTTTTAAGCGTCAGGGGATTGAGGCCATCCCCGCCCCTACCGACTTTCTCGTCAGCGAACAAGACGTGCAAGAACTGACGCTCTCGCCGCAATCCGCCCTTTTGAGTCTTTTGCCCGACAGTTACAATCTCCACAAGACCTCGCAAGCCTTGAAGGAATATATCGGCATTCTCGTGTATCGCCTCAAAGGCTGGATTTGAACTGGCAGCATCGGCTTGAGCTCCTGTGTTATCGTGAGTGCATACAACAGAAGGCCACCCTTGACAGAAGTGGGGGCTTTCTCTTTTCCGATCGCTTGCTGCTGTAGCGCTGCACTGTCAACTCTGGCAAAGCTGCCAGTTAAAAAACTATGAGCTTCAACGAATTGCGCTCGATCCTTCCCGCGCCCCAACCGGAAATAGAAGTGCTAGAGGCGCACCAAGTAGCCCGCGAGTTTTACCGGGAAGTCAAGTATCGCCAAGATTTCGAGAATTACTGCCAGTGGTATTACGAGACGGCTGAGCGCCACCGCCAGGAGATCGAGAAAATGCGGGGCGATATTAATATTTTCGGTTGGTTTCTCCGGGGATGGAGATAAGTGAGAAGTGAAAAGAAGAAACTCTAAAGAGTTCTTTAGCGTCCTCACTTATCACCCTTCACTTTTGGCGGTTGCTATTCCAGCAGTTCGAGCTCGCCGGCTCGGAAGTGAGCTTTGAATTTTTTGTCAAATTTGACTTGAACCGGCAGGTTGGCGCTGATGGGTTTACCGTGCCAGTCCTGAAGAATGGCTATTATTTCTCCTTCTTGACCTTTTGCATCAAAGGGCTGATTGCGATGGTCGGGATGGTGGTAGACAATGACAGACTCTTTGACGCGAACGCGATCGCCAACTTTCATAAACTAGACCTTATGTTCCCTCTCCAACAAGCTGAAAAACTTTCAGTGGAACCACTGACGGTTGTTCAGACAATTTTTCTATCTTCTCACATCAGCCGCATTCGCAATAATATCGGACAGTCAGATCGGGAGAAAATCGCAGAGATTGGGCAAACGGGCATGGGGCATTGGGAAAAATAGTCAGAGATGGGGAGTGTGGCGAGCTGCCCATCTCTGGCATAGGGGGGAGTGCCGTTCACTGAGCGCCCTCAGCGCCTTCTGTCGCCTTTGGCGGTTCGGGTGTCGGCTCGTCAGGAGTCTCGGAAGGAGAAATGCTCTCGCTTGTCGGTGAAGGAGCCGGAGCAGGCTGCTGCCAAAGTTGCACCAAACTGTCCTTAACTTGCCAAGCAACCGCACCAGCTCCCAGCAGCACGGCTAGCGCGCCCAGCAAGACTGGCAAACCTTTGACCTCGCGCCGCTTCCCTCGCTGGGATTTGGCGGAATCGTCGGGCACGGCTTCTCCGTATAAAAGATCCTTCGACGCTTCCGACATGGGAGAATCAGGCGCGGCAGTGTTTTTGCTGGGTTGTTTTTTGGGATCGAAGAGTACCAGCGGTTCTGGAGACAGGCGGTAATGAGCGATCGCCACTGATGTATTGTCGTGGCCATTTTTTTCATTCGCCAAATCGATCAAAGCCTTAACCGCATCTTCCAGAGACATGTCCCCATTCAAAACAGCATTGGCATAATTCGCCCAAGACAGCTCCACCAGGTCGTTATCGCTCAACCCGTCGGAACACAGCACCAGCAAGCCATCTTCTTCGATAATAAATCGCTGAATATTTGGGCTGAGGAATTCCGCATCTCGCGTGCCCAGCGCTTGGGTGAGGGCACCGGAATCGGAGCGCTGCAGCGCTTCCCGCCAGACGCTGCGCCCCATGCGGACTTCGCGGGCGGCTACGTCGTCGTCTACAGTCAGTCGCTGGCAGTAGTCGCCGGTAATCCAGTAGGCGCGACTGTCTCCGACGTGAGCGATATAAAGCTCGTGGGCATTTGCCAGCTCCGAGCCGTCAGCGGTTCTGACGTTCTGCGGCAATTGCAGCGCCATCACCAGCGTCGTCCCCATGCGCTGCCGGGACGATCGCCCCTGGGTATCGTTCTGGGCGGCAATCGTGTTGTTGATGACGCGAATGCTTTCTTCGAGCTGCTGCATCACCACTTCTGGCGGGGCGATTTCCGACGCTGCGACGGTTTCCGACAGCAGAATCTGTACGAGCGGCTTGAGAGAGCTGACAGCCGACTGGCTGGCGACTTCCCCGCCTTCGTGTCCGCCAACCCCATCGCAGACGATAGTAAAGTAGGGAAGCAGTTGGTCGTTGGGCGGGGCGGTACGGGCTTTGAGATCGGCTTCTGTGGGATAGCAGGTGTCTTCGTTGTGGGGGCGCAGGGGGCCCGTATCCGTGCCGGTGGCGAGTTTGGTGCGCAAGGGCAACTGGGCGGCTTGTTCGAGGAGTAGCTCGTTGAGCTGTCGGGCGATCGCGTCGAAGTTGGCATCGCTGCGCCGAAGCTGTTCGCAGATCTCCTGCAGCGGCTGGGAGATCGACGGGTGCGCGCCGCTTATCCAACTCAACCAGTAGTAGCCCAAATCTTGCAGGCGGGTTTGCTGCTTTCCTTTCTTGCCAGCATTCCCGGCTTCGTCGGCATACAGTTCCAACAGCCAGATCCGCCACCCTTCCACCCGGATATTGTCTGCTGCTATCAGGCTTGCAGCCATTCCCAGTTCTGATAGAGGCTGCCACAGTTGCAGCATTTGCCACAACCAATAGACTTGGCGAACCGCCGAAGCCGTTGGCCACGCTTCGACGACGGAGGGATAGAGGTTGCCCACCGCATCCACCGGCACGTTTTCTAGTAGCAGGATTTCAGCTTTGTTTTTCTCGTCGCCGAGATGGCAAAAACCGTAGACTTCCGGGACGTGCAGGCGTTGGGGATACAGGCGCAGGTAAGGGATCGCTTCGTCAGGCAGTTCCAGGGGCACGGAGGGTTGTTCGCCCGGTTTCGTATCCAGCCAAATTTGGGGGGCTACCACGGAGTAGCGATCGCCGATCTGTTCTCCGGTGGCCACCTGCGCCGCAGCAGGGCCTACCGCCCACAGATAGCGATAGACCAGCGGGGTTTGGCAATGCGCGCAGACTTGACCTCCGAGGGAATTGCGGGGGTTGGCACAGACTGGATTGATGCAGTAAATAGGCGGCTCGGAACTGCTCATGCGTCCTTTGAAGGTTCTTTTGAAACACTTTTAAATTCAGTCGATCTGGATGCCGATTATTTCATTTCAATCCCTGAAAGGGATGGTTTGTACTCCAGAGTGCCTCCTGCTGGCCAGTGTACCCGGTGCAGGGGCCTAGCGCTTGACTCCATCCGATGGAAAATCGCTGTAACTGAAAGCTAGCATACACTGATGGGATGATACCTCTAATTGGCTCCTTTCTCGCCCGATACGCGCCTCAAAGTCCGGTCGAATCCGGCACGTCCTGTCGTGCCCTTCTCCCTCGGGCGGCACCAAGCGACAGCAACGCGATTTCTCCCGCCAACTGGCGCGATCGCCCCCGCTTGGGATCGCCCCCGCTTGGGATCGCGCTACTTCGACGGCTCAAAAGTTGCAATACTTATGCAAGTCTATCGCCGCAATTTTAATTATTATAAATACTTTCCAAGCGAGTCCGATACGGTTTTTATCCCAACAGAAAAACGTGCAAGTTTTTTGAAAAAGCCAGCGGCAATCGCGCCAGTTGGCGTTCGCAACATCCGCACCGCGAGGAACCGGGCTGATTGGCTCAGCGGCTAGCGGCACTGGGAAACGAAAAACCCAACTCCTAAATCTAAAATCTACAATAATAGAAGTCCTGAGATTGCAAGAGATGGGTGGCATCTGGCAACAAGCCAGTGGTCTGCGCGAATCTATTGACCCAATGGGTGGCGTTCTGGGTGAGAAAAGCGATCGAGCAATTTGCCCAGTATTTGATGAGCGACACGCAAACCAGAAACGGGAATGCTGATAGAAACGCCGCGATCGTCGCCCTGTGGAGGCGCTTAACAGGAGGTCAATATGTCATTGAGTCCGGCGACAATCTGGTTCTTAGCAGCGGGGATGAAGTCTTCTGCAGCCCCGATATCGGGAGCCATTCACTTCGCACCTGCCGTCTTCTGGTTGATAGCGGGATCGGTGCTTTGCTTGGTAGAAGTGCCGGTGCCCACGGCTTTTACGGCTTTTACAATGGGACTGGCGGCGATCGCAGTCGCCCTGTTTGCTTGGATTTTCCCCTCTTATTTCGGCTGGCAGGTTGTGCTGTGGATGGGGCTTTCTACAGGAGGCGTCTTTCTCACGCGCCGCTTGCTCCCCAAACGCAAAGCCCGTACCCTTGAGGAATCTCGGGAAGCGGAAACCCTGACAGAAATTGCCCCCGGGCAAGCAGGGCGGGTACTCTATGAAGGCAACTCGTGGCGCGCCAAGTGCGACGATCGCGATCTCGCCATTGCTGCCAATCAAAAAGTTTTCGTCATCCGGCAGGAAGGGACTACTTTGATTGTCATGCCAGAGAGCCTGCTGCATTCCTAGACGCTCGGCTTCAGAGCGATCGACCTTTCATTTTCAGAAACTTCGCACCTACTTTATCAGGGTGATAGTGTGGCCTCGCATTTTCCCCAAATTGGGTTGCTGGCACAACTAACCAGCAACACTCCAGCCTTCACCATCGGTTCCGCCGCGTTCTGGCTGGCGATCGCAGTCATTCTTTCCCTAACCGAACTGTTTCTCGCCAAAACCCGACTGGCTCAATACAAACTCGTGGCCCTAATTGTGGGAGCGATCGCCGGGATCGTCGGGCTATTTTTGGCGCTATCTGTGATTCGCGACTATCCACTCGTCCCGACATTTGAGTGGCAGGTTGCCTACTGGATGGGCTTATCGCTCGTTTCCGTTATCTGGGTGCGCCCCATGTTGCTCAGAAGCAAAAAAAATGTCATTCGGGAGGCAACAGAGGCAAAAACTTTAACAGAAATTTTGCCTGGAGAAACCGGACGAGTTCTGTATGAAGGCACCTCTTGGGCAGCTCGCAGCGAACACGAGCAACTGACGATCCCCTGCAATCAAAAAGTTTACGTCGTCAGGCGCGAAGGGACGACCCTAATTGTGAGATGGAATAAGTTGTTTCATTCCTAAAACAATTACGTTTCACCTGACTTTCTACTTTAATCTAACTTTTAGGAGATTTCAAATGGAAGGATTTTTTTTCCTCGTTTTTTTAGTCCTCGGCGGTTCAACGTTGGCCGGGTCCGTCAAAATCATCAATCAAGGAAATGAAGCCTTGGTCGAAACCCTGGGAAAATATAGTGGCAAAAAACTCGAACCCGGGCTAAATTTCGTCACCCCATTTCTAGATCGGATTGTTTTTGAACAAACTATCCGGGAAAGAGTCTTAGACATTCCCCCGCAACAGTGCATCACCCGCGATAACGTATCGATCACCGTTGATGCAGTCGTTTACTGGCGAATCGTCAACCTAGAAAAAGCTTACTACAAAGTGCAAAATCTCCAGCTAGCAATGGAGAATTTAGTGCGCACCCAGATTCGGGCAGAAATGGGTAAACTCGAACTGGATGAAACATTTACCGCTCGCTCTCAAATTAACGAAATCCTCCTGCGAGATTTGGACGTCGCCACCGATCCCTGGGGCGTGAAGGTGACGCGGGTGGAGCTGCGGGATATTATCCCTTCCAAGGCTGTGCAGGATTCGATGGAATTGCAAATGTCCTCCGAACGGAAAAAGCGGGCGGCTATTTTAGCGTCAGAAGGAGAACGGGAAGCGGCGATCAATTCGGCAAGGGGGAAAGCAGAAGCGCAAGTTCTAGAGGCAGAAGCTCGCAAGAAAGCGGCGATTCTGGAGGCAGAGGCACAGCAGCAAGCGATCGTCCTCAAAGCGCAGGCAGAACGCCAGCAGCAAGTCCTGAAAGCCCAAGCAACGGCTGAGGCGCTGCAGGTAATCACGAAAACCCTCAAAGTCGATCCCTCCGCGCGGGAAGCCCTGCAATTTTTGCTGGCTCAAAATTATCTGGAAATGGGAATAAAAATCGGCAGCAGCGACAGCAGCAAGGTGATGTTTATGGACCCGCGCAGCATCCCGGCAACGTTTGAGGGCATCCGTTCGATTGTCGCTGATAGTGGGAACAATTTGTAGGCTGGTAATGGGTAATGAGTAATAGGTAATGGGGCAATAAAAAGTGTAAAGTGCGGCGTTGAATCTCTCAGCAATCTACACCCGTCGTTCTTCCAATTACCCATTACCCATTACCGATTGCCGAGCGCCGAGCGCCGATTGCCGAGGCGGAAAAATTCGCGCCAAGCAACTTGAGTCAGGTTAATCTGGATGGACTTGGCAGCGATCGCACAGTCCGAAAAACTCCAGCGTGTGATAAAACACTTTAAACTGGTGCGCGTCTTGCAACTGCGTCTCCAGTTGGTGGACGGGACATTCGTCAATCGCAATCGATGCCCCGCACTGCAGGCAGGTGAGGTGGTGCTGGTCTTGCTGCACGCAATTGTACAGGGATTCGCCGTTGGCCAAAGTTCGCACCAACACCGCGCCTTCTAGCTTTAAGGCGTCCAAGGCGCGGTAGACGGTGGCCAGCCCCACATTTTGGTTGCGGTGGCGCAGCTCGATGTAGATATTTTGAGCTGAAAGGGGTTGCTTGAGGCTCTTGAGCAGGTTCAGTATCCGTTCCTGCGAGCGGGTGCGTTTGACTTTCATGGCCAGTTTTCGACGAGATAGTCTGTTCAGGTGAAAGCCTGAATCCGTGCGGCTTGACGCAGCTCGATCGGACGGGGCTTACAAATATGCTTTGCTCCAGCCTTAAAATAAAAGAGGCTGCGGCATCTCAAGCATTATCTAAGGAATTTTAGGGCTGAAGCTGTGATTCAAAAGAAATATCAGGCTCAAATCTATGTTACTCTGCGCCCCTCGGTGTTAGACCCGGCTGGTGTGGCTGTGCAGTCTGGGCTGAAGAATCTGGGTTATGACAATGTGGAGCAGGTTCGCATTGGCAAATACGTCGAAATGAAGCTGACTGCGGCGAGTGAGGAGGAGGCGCGGCAGCAGTTGGATCGGGCGTGCGACCAGCTTTTGGCCAATCCGGTGATCGAAAATTATCGGGTTGACCTCAAGGAGATCGCAACGGCGATCGAAGCCGGTGTTTAGTCGCCGAGTGAAATAACGTCCGCGATCGCGGGCCATGTCTCGTTCCCCCGTTCGTAGTGAGGACTTTAGTCCTCTCTTATTTCCTAGTGAGGACTAAAGTTATATCTTAAAAAAGTTAATAACTTTAGTACCTACTGCCAATAAGTTCTCACCTGTAGAGCAGGGGAACGAGCCAACAAGCGCTTCAGGAGAAAGGAATGAAATTTGGGGTTGTTGTTTTTCCGGGTTCTAATTGCGATCGCGATGTGTCGTGGGTGACGCAGGGACTTTTGAGCCAGCCGACGCGCATGATCTGGCATCAGGAAACGGATATTTCCGATATTGACGTCGTGGTGCTCCCTGGCGGGTTCAGCTATGGGGATTACTTGCGCTGCGGAGCGATAGCCCGCTTTTCGCCGGTGATGCGATCGGTGGTGAAACACGCGCAAGACGGCAAATTCCTCTTGGGGATTTGCAATGGCTTCCAGGTACTGACAGAGGCGGGATTGCTGCCGGGGGCGCTAATACGCAATCGCGACTTGCACTTTATTTGCGATCGCGTTCCCCTGAAAATCGAGCGTGCCGATTTACCCTGGACATCTGCCTACTCGTCCGGGCAAATAATTACCCTGCCCATCGCCCACGGAGAAGGGCGCTACTACGCCGATGACGATACTTTGGCTCGCATCGAAGATAACGGGCAAGTGCTGTTTCGCTATTGTACTCCCGCAGGTGAGGTGAGCGAGTCCGGCAATCCGAATGGTTCGTTAAATAATATTGCCGGCATTTGCAATCGGGAAGGAAATGTGATCGGGATGATGCCCCACCCAGAGCGGGCGTCCGATGCCATGTTGGGCGGTACGGATGGGATGGGATTATTTGAGGGAGTGATAGCCGCAGCCATGCGCGAACCGGTGGGAGCAGCGCGGTAGGCGATCGATTGCCGAATAATTATCAAGCCGATTAAGCCGATTTGTAAGAGCGAAGCAAAAGCGCTAAAATGGCAGGCGATCGCTTCGCCCTTACATTATTTGGGCAAGAGGGGGACAAGGGAGAAAAAAAACATAACGAGGGTAATATTAACTTAACAATCTCAAATTCGGAACTCTTGGAGACAAAAGTACATCTCTTGCAGAGTTAGACAACGTAATAGAGTCGGAAATCTCCCAATAGATAAGCGATGCTTATGCCTATCCCGTACCTACTATGCTAATGCCTGCTGCTTGGCAGACCTTAAATCTCCAGTCGGCTTGGAGTTCGAGCGTTCTTGCCGCCCCATCCAGGGCTGGGAGGCTCCACTAGAAACTCTAAAACCATTGGTATGTAAAGATTACAGGCGTTGAATAGCCTCAACGCAAGCATAACAAAGACGGGAGAGCCAATAAAGTTTTGAAAACGTCAGAAAACAACCGTGACCGCACAACAACTGAAACCGATAAAAAGCTTTGAAAAGCTCACCTGGACTTGGCGCAGCCACAAAATACAGTACACCGTCAAAGGTGTCGGTCGCCCTATAGTGCTAATTCACGGCTTCGGTGCCTCCATTGGCCACTGGCGCAAAAATATTCCCGTGCTAGCTGCCGGTGGCTGTCGAGTGTTTGCGTTGGATCTGCTGGGATTTGGTGCCTCGGATAAACCGCCCCTGAATTACACCCTCGAACTGTGGGAAGAATTGCTAGCCGACTTCTGGGCTGAACACATTCAGGAGCCCGCCGTATTCGCGGGCAACTCCATAGGTGCCCTGCTGAGCCTGATGGTGGTAGCCAATCATCCCCAAATCAGCGCCGGAGGGGTTCTGCTCAACTGTGCCGGAGGACTCAATCACCGGCCCGAGGAACTGAATCTACCCCTGCGGCTGGTGATGGGCATCTTTACGCAGTTAGTCAGTTCGCCAGTAGCAGGACAGTTCGTGTTTAACCGCATTCGCCAGAAACACCGCATTCGCAATACTCTGCAACAGGTGTACCGCAATCGCGAAGCCATCACTAACGAACTCGTCGATCTCCTCCACGAACCTTCCTGCGATCCGGGTGCCCAAAAAGTATTTGCCTCAATTCTCACGGCACCACCTGGTCCTGCACCGACAGAGTTATTGCAAAAGGTGAAACGTCCGCTACTGGTGCTGTGGGGAGAAGACGATCCCTGGACGCCAGTTATACCAAGTTGGCTAACTTAGTATTGTTACATTTTTTTATATATCCCGGAG
>CAYOOD010000129.1:0-18621 GCA_964405435.1 uncultured bacterium | reverse complement strand
AGGGGTCCCCTCTGGGGTTGGGGGCGGGGGGAGAAGGATTTAACTCAGCCGAGGCATCAAACACTCCACACTCAACACTCCACACTCAAAACTCCACACTCTCTCCCTTAAGTGCGGCGTTTTAATTCATTCTCGATCGCCTGAATTACGGTTTGAATGGCTTTGACGCGGGCGTAATATTTATTATTGCCTGCAACAATCGTCCAAGGTGCCGCCGGGGTGGTGGTGCGCTGAATCATTTGATTGACGGCAACGTGGTAAAAAGGCCACTTTTCGCGGTTGCGCCAGTCTTCCGAGGTGAGTTTGTGCTGTTTGAAGGGATTGTTCTGGCGTTCGGTAAACCGCTTGAGCTGTTCTTCCGGGCTGACGTGCAGCCAGATTTTCACCAAAACGCAGCCGGCACTGGTGAGTTGGGCTTCAAACTCGTTGATTTCTTGGTAGGCACGACGCCATTCTGACTCGGTGGCAAATCCCTCAATCCGCTCGATCAAAACCCGCCCGTACCAAGAGCGATCGAAAATGCCGATGCTGCCGGCTGCCGGCAAGCGCCGCCAAAACCGCCAGAGGTAGTGGTGGGCTTTTTCCTCATCGGTGGGGGCGGCGAAGGCGTTGACTGTGTAGCTGCGGGGATCGAGAACGTCCGTCAAGCGCTTGATGGCTCCGCCCTTGCCGGCGGCATCCCAGCCTTCAAAGAGCACGATGACGGGTATGTGGTGTTGGTGAATCCTCAGTTGCAGCTTGAGCAGTTGCGCTTGTTCTGTTCGCAACTGTTTTTTGTAGTCGTCTTTGGAAAGGTTCTGGCTGAGATCGACTTGCGATAAATAATCCGGTTCGCTGGGTTCGAGGCGCTCTTGCAGGGGCAGTCGCAAGGGGGCAGCGCCAGCGTGGAGGCGATCGAGGGCGTGGGTGAGGGTTGCCGCCATTGTCGTCAGCACTTTGACGCGCGCCCAGCGCCGGCAGTCGCCCTCCACGAGCGTCCAAGGTGCGGGACCGGTGCTGGTGTGGATGACCATTTCTTCGGCAAAGGCTTGATATTGGTCGTAATGTTTGGCTTGCTCCCAGTCTTCCGGGCGCACCCGCCACGCGGCGAGTTCGTCTTCGGCGGCTTTTTTGAGGCGGCGCTTCAATTCTTTTTTGCTCAGGTGAATCCAGAATTTGGCGATCGCTGCCCCGTCATCGGCGAGCTGGCGCTCGAAGGCGTTGATCTGTCGCATAACAGTGCTGGCGCGAGTTTCGCTCACCTGTTCCAACAGTCGATCTTCTAAAAGGTGGGTGTACCAACTGTGATAAAAAATACCCATGCTTCCCCGCGCGGGCAATTTCTGCCAGTACCTGCACAAAAAGGGATAGCGGCGTTCGGCTTCGCTGGGGGGCCAAATCGGGTGAACTTGGAACCCGCGCGGGTCCATATATCCTACCATTTTTTTCACCAGCGAACCTTTGCCCGCAGCAGTCCAGCCTTCGAGGACGACGATGGTGGGTAATTTTTTTTCCCAGCACGCTTGCTGCAGCGATCGCAACTGCTGCATCAGGGCTTCTATCTGGGTTTTGTAGCTTTCTTTATCCAGGGAAAGAGTCAAATCGAGCGTGTCTAGCATGTTTTTGTATCAGTCGCTGTCAGCGGAAAATTAGAACAAATGCAACTGCGATCGCGAGGTTGAGCGGGGTTTTTACGTTGGATGGCTCCGGACAGTCGGGGAGTGGTCGTCAAAAGCTGCCTCAAGTGCTATCGTATCTGAATGGGAGAGGCAAGTGTGAGTGAAGCCCCACGGGGTGAGCGAAGAAAAGTTTGACGGTGCCGAGTTTCTGCAACAGCAACGCCACAAAATCGCCACATCCTTCTTTTAGAAGAGTGCAAACCCTCAACCCCTCTTCTAAGCTAGGAAAACAAGAGAACTACAAAGGTATCGAAAGTGTCGCCAACAAAACCCACTATTTTAGTTACCGGCGGTGCCGGTTATATTGGCTCCCATGCGGTGCAAGCGCTGCAGCGTGCAGGCTATGGGGTGATTGTTCTGGACAATTTAGTCTACGGGCATCGGGAGATTGTAGAAGACGTACTCCGCGCCAAACTGGTTGTCGGGGATACGAGCGATCGCGCCCTTTTGGACGGACTGTTTCAAGCCCGCGATATTGCGGCTGTGATGCACTTTTCTGCCTTTGCGTATGTGGGAGAGTCGGTGACTGATCCTGCTAAATATTACCGCAACAATGTCACTGGCACGCTGACGCTTTTGGAAGCAATGGTAGCCGCCAATGTGAAAAATTTTGTCTTTTCCTCGACTTGCGCCACCTATGGCGTCCCGCAGGTGATTCCCATTCCCGAAGATCACCCCCAAAATCCCATCAATCCCTACGGAGCGAGTAAGTTGATGGTGGAGCGTATTTTAGCAGATTTTGATGCAGCTTACCATTTCAAATCCGTGAGTTTCCGATATTTCAATGCAGCGGGTGCCGATCCTTCGGGAGCGATCGGAGAAGATCACGATCCGGAGACGCATTTAATCCCGCTGGCACTGATGGCGGCACTGGGCAAGCGGGAATCTCTTTCGGTTTTCGGAACGGATTACCCCACTGCAGACGGAACCTGTATTCGAGATTACATTCACGTCAGCGATATTGCTTCGGCGCATATTTTGGGGTTAGAATACCTGCTCAAAGGCGGCAAAACCGACGCATTTAATTTGGGGAATGGCACCGGATTTTCTGTAAAAGAAGTGATTGACACTGCTAGAGAAGTAACCGGTCGTCCGGTGAAAGTGGTAGAATGCGATCGCCGTGCGGGCGATCCTCCCGTGCTGGTCGGCAGCAGCGAAAAAGCTAGAAAAATACTCGGCTGGAATCCTGAATATTCCGACTTGAAAGAAATTATTACCCATGCGTGGCAGTGGCACCAACGCCGCCACGGTTAAAAGTGTTGGCAGTTTGGTTCGCAGGAGTCGTGTAGGGTTGCCGGGAAAAGAGGGATTAGGGGAAGCTGATAGAGCGGAATACAGAATTCTGTATTCTGAATTCTGTATTCTGAATTCTATATTCTGAGATTTGACCGATTCCCGATTCCCGATGGCTTCTGTATGAGTAGCGACTTGGGTTAAAATAAGAGAGTGTCTCCAGGGGCGATCGCTCCGATATTCTCTTCAACGCCCAGCAGGTGACAAGCTGCCGCATTTTCAGAAAAGGTGCGATCGTCAGGAGCGTAAGCCAATCGCGGCTGTCCTCTGGAAATCTCGATAATGGCAGTAGAAATGTCAGCGGCATCGGAGACAATCAGGCGATCGCTGGCAATGTCAGGGCTGGTAGAAGTAACAGTGACTTGCCCTGAAAAACCCAAAAATCCCGCAAATTCGGTTTGCTGGAGCGGGCGATCGCCACTACCGGACTGGAAATCGGTAATGATATCTTTTTGGGGCGAACCCGTAACGGGGTCTAAATTTTGACCCGCACCCGTGAGCGCGTCAATCCCCTCAAATTTATCAGCAGTTTCGGCTGAATTAGAAACGCCATCGTCCATTGTTTTAACCCATTTTTCCCATTGGAGATTTAGAATAGAAAATACCTACAGCGGGCTCACGCAAACGAAAAATCCGCTGCAATGGGCGTGTAAGCGCCCAGATTGGCAATGTCAAACGCCCCAACCGCCACAGTATCAATGTCGCGATCGTAGCCCAGGATGCGCTGCCCGGTGCTGTTGGTATAGACCACGAAAGCCGCCCCGCCGGTTCCTCCCGCGCCTGCTGCGTTGCTGCCCGTCTGGCTGGCTAAGGCTGCATCTGCTGCGGCTGCGGTGTTGACGCCGGGTATGTCGATAACAATCAATTCGTGAGTGCTGATATTATCTGCAGCCGACGCTACCGTCGCGGCAGAGAAGCCAGCGTTAACGAGATTGCCAAAGTTGCTAGAAGTGAATTGGAGCAAATCGCCGGCAGTGAAATCTGCGATCGCATCTAAACCTTCTTCCGGGCTGACATACATAAAAATATCGCTGCTATCGCCGCCGCTGAGGGTGTCATCTCCCAATCTGCCCAGAAGAATATCGCTGCCAGCCGTACCCGCGAGAACTTCATCGCTATCTGTGCCGACAATCAGAGCAGGATTCACCTCAAACGCTCCCATATCTGGCGTACCGCTGCGACTCACCCCCCGCTGATCGAAATTTGGGGCAGCGGGATCGCCCGCATTAATCGCAACACTGCCACTTTGCAAAGCGTGAGTTAACGTAGTGCCGCCGTTATCCGCTAAAGCGCCGAGTAGAGGATTCGCGCCGACAATATCATTATTAACACCGTTGGTAAAACCCGTGCCGCCCGTGCTATCCCCTATCAGGTTGTAGCCATTGCTGGTAAAAGTGCCAGAAATATCGGGATTCACGCCCGTATTTCCAGCGATGATGGTGCTGTTGACATTCACCGTGCCCGTGTTTTGGTAAATGCCGCCGCCAACGCCAGTTCCGTTTGCTTGGTTGATCGTGAAAGTGCTGCTGTTGACATTAACCGCCGTGCCAAACTGAGCGATCGCTCCCCCGCCGGTACTATTCGAGATATTCTCAGAAAAGGTACTATTGCTGACATTCACAGTGCCGAAATTCGCAATCCCCCCGCCTTGATTGCTAGCAGTATTCCCAGAAAACGTGCTGTTTAAGATTGTCATCGGACTGCTGCTGACGTTAGAAATACCGCCGCCATTATTCCTCGATATGTTATTCGCAACCGTACTGCCGCTCACCGTCAAAGTACCGGAACCAACAGTATAAATTCCGCCGCCCCCATTGCCGAAAGGGTTGTCTGCGATGTTGTTTGAAATCGTACTGCTGATAACATTTACCGTCCCCGTACCTTGCATGAAAATGCCGCCGCCCGCGCCGCCAAGGGGGGCGGGAGTGGTGGCAGTATTGTTAGAAATCGTGCTGTTGGTAAGGTTCAGTACGCCGCCCTCAAAGAAAATACCGCCGCCGTTTGTCGCTTGGTGGTTGGTGAAATTGCTGGCAGTGATAGTAGCAGTGCCGCTCTGAATGTAGATGCCGCCACCGTTGCGCCCTGCAGTGTTATTTAAAAATTCGCTATTATTTACCGTCAAACTACCGCTGCTCCCAATAGCGCCCCTATCTTCCCCTGCCGCATTCCCAGAAAAGGTACTTTCTGTCACTGTTGCCGTGCCGCCGTTGTCAATGCCTGCTGAGGTGAATGCCGTGTTGTTGGAAAAGGTACTATTTGTTACAGTCAGCGTACCAGCAACAGCATTAGAAATCGCGCCGCCCGTTCCCGAGTTGTTGTTGGAGAGGGTACTGCTGGCAATATTCACCGTACCTTCATTAGAAATCGCGCCGCCAGCAAAGTTAGAAGTGTTGCTGGAAAAAATGGTATTGTCGCTAATCGTCAGCGTACCTTGGTTGTAAACGCCCCCGCCGATATAACTCGCTAAGTTACCGGAGAGGGTGCTGCCGCTGACTGTCACCGTGCCAGTGCCGAAATTAGAAATGCCGCCGCCCAAACCCCCGCCGATGTTGTTTGATTGATTGCCCGAAAGGGTGCTATTGGTGAGATTGACTGTGCCATTTCCCGCATTAGAAATACCGCCGCCGCCGAAATATGCTTGATTGTTGGAAAGGGTGCTGTTGGTGACATTCACCGTACCCGTACCGAAATTCGCAATGCCGCCGCCCGTATCGGTGAGTGCTGTAACAGCAGTCAGCAACCCATCAGCAATGGTTAATCCGTCAAAGGTGACATTACCGCTATTGACGGTAAAAATTCGGTATTCTCCCCCCGCATTCCGCCGCACGGTTAAAGTGGCCATTCCGGGGCCATTTATACTTAAATCCTGGGTAATAGTTGGCAGCGCTCCCGTGAGATTAATCGTGCCCGATACGCCGCTGAATGCGATCGCATCTGCCCCGGCAAATAATTCGGCATTCTGCATCGCCAAGCGCAACGTTCCCTCTAAATTGCTGTAAGGAGCCCCTGTACTGGCATCGTCAATGGTATTGATTACTCCCGTATCGTTGCGGGCAATGGTTGCGGTGCCGGTATTGTTTGCCGCATCAATATTGTAACTCCCTGCTGCCAGATTTAACGTCAGCGTTTCGTCTAATTCGGCGTGCATGTCATCCACAGCGGTAAGCGTCACGTCTGCAAAACTCTGCCCGTCGGGAATGATGACAGAAAGCCCGCCGCTGCTGAGGGTGTAGTCGCTTATTTGGGCGATACTGCTGGCATCTACCGCCAGATTTACGGTTAAATTTCCGTAAGTATCCGCGCCGCGCGAAATCCTGAACGTGGCAACCGTTCCCGTTTCTGTCGCTGCAGTAGAAATAGCAGTCAGACTGACAGTTGGCACGTCGTCATTCTGAATCGTTAGGGTGGCATTTGGCTGAGTCGTTCCCGCTATTCCGCCTGCGGTAAAATTGCCAAGAGAGAGGGAAACGGTTTCATCTCCTTCTACGACTGTATCGCCGAGCAATTCAAGAGAAATAGTTTTGCTCGTTTCGCCTGCCAGGAAATTGACGGGAATTGCGCCGCCTGTAAAATCGCTGCCAGCCGTTGCCGTACCATTTGACAGCACCACATCTACCGAGGAGGGAAGCGTCGTATCTTGCGATCGCGCAACTGTCACGACAGTGACGATATTATTCCCATTCCCCTCTACCGCGCTGAAATTCGCCGCTGCAAAATCGTAAACCGGAGGCAAATCGTTAACCGTCAGGGCAAAACTTGTTTCAGTGGTTGCATTGCCGCTATCTTGCGCCGTCACTTTGAGATTGAACACTCCCACATCTCCCTGAGCGGGCGTGCCGCTAAACGTGCGGGTGGCTGCATCGAAACTCAGCCAGCTTGGCAGCGGGTTGCCATTTTCTAATAGCGCAGTATAGCTGAGAGTATCGCCCGCGTCAAGATCGGAAAATGTGCTAGGATTAAATTGGAAAGTAAAGACAGAATTTTGCGCAGCCACCTGCGCCGAAATCGGGTTAGCGACGGTTGGCGGTTCGTTGGCGTCGGTGAGAGCGATCGCAAATATTTTCTCGAAGCTTTTCCCTCCCGCATCTGTCGCCCGCACGGTGATGTTGTAGCTCGCTTGCGCCTCGAAATCCAAGAGCGCCCCATTCGCGACAATAAGTTTATCCCCGTCGAGCAGAAAGCGATCGCCCGCACTGTCGAGCAGCGAATAACTGTGAATATCCCCAGCATCAGAGTCAACCGCTGACAACGTGCCGATTAACGTATTGCCAGCGCTATTTTCCGCGATACTCGCATTCGATAGAAAAATATCCGTCGGCGCGCTATTTTCCGGCGTTGGCGTCGGTGTTGGTGTTGGTGTCGGTGTTTCTGTAGGTATCGGCGTCGGTGTTGGTGTTGGTATTGGTGTTTCTGTAGGTATCGGCGTCGGTGTTGGTGTTGGTGTCGGTGTTTCTATAGGTATCGGCGTCGGTGCGGGTGCGGGTGTTGGTGTTGGTGTTGGTATTGGCGTTTCTGTAGGTAGTGGTGTCGGTGCCGGTGCGGGTGTTGGTGTCGATTCTGGTATCGACACGGCTGCGGGTGCCGGAGTAAATGGGATAAAATCTTCGCGACTGATAAGGCTGGGGCTGACGCCCTTCAAAATTGCTAAATATTCCCCCGTGCCGGCATCTTGAATAATCGTACTGCCTGCGTACTCGCCGCTACCTGCAAAAATATTTAAGTCGTCAAACGTCAAACCGCCGATTAACTCGATGGCGTCAGTGCCTTTCTCAAAATCTTCGAGGCAATCGGCATCGGCGATATTTTTGCCACCTGTGGAGATAAAACCGGGGACATCATCGCGCCTGCCAATGACAAAAATATCTTTGCCGCTGCCGCCTGTAACGGTATCGGCACCCAAATCACCCCAGAGGATATCGTCGCCTTTGTCGCCAAATAACCAGTCATTGTCTTTGCCACCGTGAACGAAATCGCTTCCCTGCCCGCCGCGAACGGTATCCCGCCCTTCGTTGCCATAAACGGAGTCGTCGCCCGCGTTGCCGTTGAGCTCGTCGTCGCCCGGGTTGCCCAGCAGAATGTCGCTGCCATTGCCGCCCGCGATCGCATCTGCGCCCAAATCCCCCCAAAGCGTATCGTCGCCTTCATCGCCAAATATCCAGTCATCCTCAGCGCCGCCTCGGATGCTATCCCTGCCCTCGCCACCTCGGATGCTATCGCTGCCCCGATTGCCGAAGAGGGAGTCGTCGCCTTCATTCCCGGCAATCTCATCGCCTGCCTCCAATCCCAGCACCGCGTCATTGCCCGCGATCGCTCTCAATATATCTTTTTCCAGCGTTCCGACTAGCCATTCACCGCCAAAGGTGCCAGTAATTGCAAGCATGGTTTCAGCTCCCTAACAATAACTCAGAGGCGCTGAGAGCTTCTTTAAATTCGGCCAATATACTCAATGAATCCTGCGCCGCTGCGCGCTGCCGTATATTTACCTAAAACCCGATGCACCCGCGCCATTATATTGAAATTTTTACAAGATGGCGCTTAATGTCGGCGGAAAATACGGATTTGTTCCCGCGAAAATTTACAACCTTCGTTTGTAGTGAGGACTTCAGTCCTCCGTTTGTAGTGAGGACTGAAGTCCTCCGTTTGTAGTGAGGACTGAAGTCCTCCTTCCGTTTGTAGTGAAAACTTCAGTTCTCCTGCCAAAACCACCAGACGATCGCCGACTATAGCGCCTTAAATGACTGAATTTTCTGCTTAAAAACCGTGAAAAGCGCGATCGCGCCGCACCGTCGGCGTCCGAACTCGGTATTATACAATTTGATTGACATCCGGCTTTCGCGCCAAAATTTGTATCAAATTATACAAATTTTCAAGCGGCAACACTTTTGAACATCTCGGCGAACAGCAATCAGTCAACCCCCATGCAGGCAATGAATTCCGTCGAGTCTCCCACAGCTAAATCGATCGCCTATCCCGCCCGCACCGTCAAACGAGCCGAGCGGGCGATGCGCTGCGCGCCGTTCGCCCTGGAGCTATATGCGACGATGCGCGCCCAAAGCGTTGCCATCGGGCAAATCGCCGGGGAATCGGGCGTGCAGCTTGGCTACACGCGATCGCCCCAGAGCGAACTCGCCGCCGACAGCGCCCTCTCCTGGCTCATCCAAGTCGGGATGCTGCGGCGAGAAGTCGATGGCCAGGGCCTCACCGACAGTTTTCGCCTCACCCCCTTGGGGCGGCAGCTCGTCGAGAAATGGCAAGGGCTGGGCGGCAACTGGCCTGCTCCCACATTCGGCGATCGCCTCCTCAATGCCCTAAGTCGTTGGTTGCGCCTGCCGGTGTAGCGATTCGAGCCCAGCGATCGCCGCTTCAGTTTTGCAGTCCATAGCGCCTATAATCCAGGTATGCCGAAACTGCGGCAACACCGACAAGAAATATAAAAGCTCCTAGCTGCAAGCTGAAGCGGCGATCGCTGATTATGAAAGCAATTATGGTAGTGGGAACCACTTCCCACGCTGGAAAATCGATACTGACGACAGCCCTGTGCCGACTGCTAGCGCGGCGGGGGTGGCGGGTAGCGCCTTTTAAAGGCCAAAACATGGCCCTAAATGCCTACGTCACTGCCGATGGCGGCGAGATCGGTTACGCGCAGGCGGTACAAGCCTGGGCTGCCGGCGTGACGCCCTGGGTGGAAATGAACCCGATTTTATTAAAACCTCAAGGAGACATGACCTCCCAGGTAATATTAAAAGGGAAAGTCGCCGGGAAAGTCAGCGCTCAGGACTATTACGAGCAATATTTTGACATAGGATGGGGCGCGATCGCCGAATCGCTCAAACATCTCTCAACCGAATTTGACCTGATCGTCTGCGAGGGAGCCGGCAGCCCCGCTGAAATTAATCTCAAGCACCGCGACCTCACCAACATGCGAGTCGCCAAATATTTAAAAGCCAATACTCTGCTCGTCGTAGATATCGATCGGGGCGGTGCTTTTGCTCACGTTGTCGGCACCTTAGAACTGCTCGACCCCGACGAACGGGCGCTGATTAAAGGAATCGTCATCAATAAATTTCGCGGGCAGCGATCGATCCTGCAACCGGGTATCGACTGGCTGGAAAAACGCACCGGCATACCCGTTGTCGGCGTCATACCCTGGATAGAAGACATTTTCCCAGCCGAAGACTCCCTTTCTTTACTAGACCGCCCCTCTCGCAAAATTCACAGCGATCTCACCGTTGCTGTGATCCGCCTGCCTCGCATTTCCAACTTTACCGATTTTGACCCCCTAGAAGCCGAAAGCACCGTCACGGTGAAATACATCAATCCCAAACAATCCTTGGGACATCCAGACGCCGTGATTCTTCCCGGCACCAAAACCACGATCGCTGACTTGCACGTCCTCAAGCAAACTGGCATGGCGGAAGCGATTAAAAACTACGTCGCTGCCGGCGGCACGGTGATGGGGATTTGTGGGGGCTTCCAGATTCTCGGACAATTCCTCGCCGATCCAGACGCGATCGAAGGCGAAGAAGGGCGCTTTGAAGGGTTGGGACTTTTACCCGTCAGAACCCTGCTCACCCCCCAAAAAATCGCCCGCCAGCGTCAAGTGACCTCCACCTACCCCCAAGACGGATTGCCGATCGTCGGCTACGAAATTCATCAAGGGCGCACCCAGATTCTGGAGAACAAAACAACCCAACCCCTGTTTGACGATGCAACTTTAGGCGTCGTCGATATCCAGCAATCCGTTTGGGGCACTTACCTGCACGGTTTATTTGACAATGGCCCTTGGCGGCGGGCGTGGTTAAATTACCTGCGCCAACAGCGGGGGCTTCCTTCCATGCCGACGGGCATTCCCAACTACCGCGAACAGCGGGAAGCCATGTTGGATTCTCTGGCTGAGATTGTCTCAAAGCATGTCGATTTAACGCCGATTTTGTCTTAGGTGTTAGCGCTTGAGAATTCTATTATGAGTGTTGAAATTCGATTTCTCCCGGATAATATCACCGTTGAAGCTGAGGTAGGAGAACCGCTATTAGACGTCGCCGATCGCGCTGGCGTCTCGATTCCCACCGGCTGCCTGATGGGCTCCTGTCACGCCTGCGAAGTCGAGATTGATGGCGGCGCGATCGTCTGTTCCTGCATCACGGCAGTGCCTCCCGGTAAAACGCAAATGACGGTTAATCTCGATGCCGATCCGACTTGGTAGAGAATTTTAGCGAACCGCAAAGAAACAGAGAACGCACAGGAGAAAAGATGATTTGTTTAAAACTCGTTAAAACTCGTTCCCAGGCTCAGCCTGGGAACGAGTGCATCGGAGGCAGAGCCTCCCGAAAAACCTCAGTCAAGGCTCATAGGGCTGTCTATTTCTGAGCCTCAAAATACGCGGCGAGCGCTTCAGAACCGCCAATTAATTTGCCGTCAATAAAGACTTGCGGAACGGTTTTTGCCCCCGCTGCCGCCTGCAGCGATCGCGTCGTTACCTGCTTGCCTACATACACTTCTTCGTACTCCAGCCCGTGTTCTTTCAGCATGGCTTTGGCGCGGGCGCAGAAAGGACATCCCTCTTTTGCAAATAAGAAAACTGCTTTCGGTTTGGCTGCATCGGGATTGATATAATTGAGCATCGTGTGGGCGTCGGATACTTTGAAGGGATCGCCCGGTTCTTCCGGCTCGATAAACATCTTTTCTACTACGCCATCTTTCACGAGCATGGAATAGCGCCACGAGCGCTTGCCAAACCCCAAGTCTGATTTATCCACCAGCATCCCCATGCCTTCGGTGAATTCTCCATTGCCGTCGGGAATCAGCCGGACATTCTCCGCCTCTTGATCCTTTGCCCACTCATTCATCACGAAGGCGTCATTCACGGAGAGGCAGATGATGTCATCTACGCCGTTTTCAAAGAAAACTTTTGCCAGCTCGTTATATCCCGGCAAGTGGGTTGACGAACAGGTGGGGGTGAAGGCACCGGGCAGGGAAAACACCACGACGGTTTTGCCTTTAAACAGCTCGTCGGTGGTGATATTCACCCACTCGTTGTTCTCGCGGGCGCGGAAGGTGACGTTGGGCACTCTCTGTCCTTCTTTATTGGGCAGCATGGATTTGGCTCCTTGAGATTTAATGGTTTCGATCGCTTCCTCGATTATAGCGGACTCGTTATGAGTTTGAGTTAATCTGGGAAAATTTATTTGACGTGTGGGGAGGCGATGGAGCCCTCCTTTTTCAGTATAGAATATCAAATTACCAATTTGCAATATTTAGGCAACAATAAACAGAGTAATGGGTAATGAAGAAGAAGTTTCAGAGATTAGCGATCGCCGACCGAGTTCGCGGCGATCGCGTAGTCGCGAAATCGCTCTAAATCTGCTTGGATGGTAGATTCTACGACGCGCCCGAGAAATAAATTATCCATCAACTGCCCGAGAAAGCCAGGAATGGCATAAGCAACCGTCAGCTTGACAATACTGCTGCCGTGGCGATCGTAAAATCGCACCGCGCCGCGATTGGGCAACCCATCCACCGATTCCCACTGAATAATCTGATTCGGCACTAATTTCAAAATGCGAGAGAGCCAGCTAAATTCTAAATTGCCAGTTGCCAGCTTCCAGCGAGACAAATCAGGATTCTCTTCGAGAATGTGAACCGAATCGATCCACTTCATCCAGCGAGGCATTTGCTCCAAATCTGACCAGAGGCTCCACGTCAGCTCGATGGGAACCGCCACTTCGATTTGTACGCTGTGTTCTAACCAATTGGACATAGAGAGTTGAAATTGTGAATTTTAGATGAGGGATGGGGCAAAAGGTAATTGGGAATGGGTAATGGGTAGTGGGTTGGCTGATTCTTGCCCGTGCCCCATTCCCCATTGCCAATTTCCTAAATAGCAACCGCCTGTTCTTTCGGAGAGACGGCTAATTTATGCGCGTTCTCTAAAATCACCTTCGCTGCCTGACGCCCGGAAATTGTCGCCCCTTCCATACTGTCGATATAATCCTGCTGGGTGTAGCTGCCAGCGAGGAAGAAATTCGCCACCGGCGTCTTTTGGGCGGGGCGGTAGGGGTCCATACCTGGGGCTTCGCGGTAGAGGGATTGCGCTAATTTCACCACACTGTACCACGTCATATTCAGATCGCGAGCGGAGGGGAATAAATCGCGAACTTGCTTGAGGACGTGCTGAGCGATCGCCTCATTGCTTTCTTTTATAAACGGATCGCCCGGAGTCAAAACCAACTGCATCAGAGAGCCTTCACCCTCGCGGTAGTAATCCGCCGGACTTGCCAGCGCCAAATCGGCAAAACAAGAAAAATCTGCATCTGCCGAATAGAGCAAGTTATCGATCCCCGCCGCCTGCTTTAACTGCTTGCGCTTCTCGGGATCGTTCATTTCCGTCACCCAACCGTCAAACCGCAACTGCACCGTTGCCACCGGCACCGCATCTAACTTGTAGATATTGTCAAATTCCGGCCACTTGCGCCACTCTTGCGGCAAAATTCGCTGAATTCCCGGCACGTCGCAGGCGAAAACATAGGCATCGGCGGCGATCGTTTCTTCCGTTTCCCCGTTCGCCACGGCGATGCCGGTGACGCGGGTTTCGCCTTTTTCTTCGTTAAAGAGAATCTGCCGCACCCGACGGCGCGTGTAGATTTTGCCGCCCCGATCTTCTATATATTTAATGATGGGTTTGTGCAGGTACTCGTTGGGGGAACCTTCCAACATCCGCATCACCGAGGCTTCAGTTTTTGCAGCAAAAAACTGAAAAATTGTCAACATGCAGCGGGCAGAAATATTTTCGCAATCGATAAAGCCGAGGGCGTAGGCGATCGGGTTCCACATCCGCTTGATGCTGCCGTCTGAGCCACCGTGACTGCGGAACCAGTCGGCGAAGCTGATTTTATCGAGATCGCGGATAGTTTTCATCGCCCCGTCGAAGTCCACCAAGCCGCGCACGAGGGGGCTGGTGCCGAGGGCGATCGCATTTTGAATCTTATCCTGTAGGGAAAGCTGGGAAGTGGTGAAGAAGGCTTTCAACCCGTTGAACGGCGCGCCGGTGATGAACCGGAAATCCAGAGAACCGGTGGTGCCGCCCCGATTGATAAAGGTGTGAACGTGATCTTTGAGGCGCAGGTTTTCGATCGCGCCTACTTTTCGCATCAAGTCGAATAGGTTGTAGTAGCAGCCGAAGAAGACGTGCAATCCCATCTCGATGTGATTGCCGTCAGCGTCCACCCAACTGCTCACCTTGCCCCCGACGAAGGGGCGAGACTCAAAGATTTCTACTTGGTGACCGGCATCGACTAACTCGACTGCCGTGGCCATTCCAGCCAGTCCCGCACCGGCGATCGCAACGCGCATTCTGCCTATCCTGTTAAGTTTCTTCACATATTTTAATATGAGTCGTCCGCGATCGCGCCGAAAAATCCGCCTGATTGGGGCGAGATAGCGGCTCTGCCTGGTTTTAACAGGGGGACGCAACCGAGCGAGGCATTCTCAGGCGAGCAGGCGGAGACGTGCTGGCATCGGGTTGCGCCCAATTGTTCAAAAAGAAAAGAGGGATTTAAACAGAAATGCCCAACTGGGCAGCAACCCGCTTCGTCTGAGCGAGGGATGCTTCGATTAAGGGTTTGCCGATGTTTTTCACGCGATCGACTAAAAATTCGCCGGCACTTTCTGGAGAGCCTGCCTCAAAAGGAGGCGCTGGGTTATACTCGAGCAAGAGCTGAATTGTTTTTGCAGTTTCCTCGCCGTACAGATGACTCGCAAGCACCAGCCCGAAGTCAATGCCAGCAGTCACACCTCCACCGCTGATGCGGTTGCGATCGACAACCACTCTTTCAGTTGAAACCTCAACACCCAAAATTGCCAACTGATCGCGGAATGCCCAGTGGCAAGCTGCGCGATAGCCCTGAAGCAGTCCAGCCGCAGCGAGAATCAAAGAACCAGTGCAAACAGAGGTGATAAATTTTGCAGTTTTGCCCTGTTGCTGGAGAAATTCCAGCATCTCAGTATCCCCCATCATTTCGACTTGTCCTGGCCCCCCGGGCACGCACAAAATGTCCAAAGGGGGACAGTCAGAGAAAGTTGCAGTCGGCAAAATCGTCATGCCCTCGCTAGTTTTTACCGGTTCTAACTTCTTCCACAATAAATGAACGCGGGTGTCTGGCAAGAAGGTAAAAACCTGGTAAGGGCCAGTCATATCCAGTTGCGTCATTTCGGGAAAAATTGCGAAACCGATGTGAGAAGTGGCTTGATTTGTCATAATAGAAGGGTGGAGTTATTGAATTTGTAGATATTAGCTATTGTAATGGGTTTATAGCGGTTTTCAATCCGATGAAGTACAGGTCAGAAACCCGGCTTCTTTAAGAAGCCGGGTTTCTGACGTCCCTCGCGCTTCTTGAACCCTGCTATATTAGCAAATATCCGGGGAACATGTCGAATTGATAGATAGGAGAATCAGACTGGCATAGCGCAAATTTTGTACTTCTGTTCAAGGGTGAATAAGTGGCTGTAAAATGGCAGTATAAATGTCGGTCAATTTTCTCGATTAATTGCACTTTCGTGCCACTTGCCGAGCAGAAAATTCGACAAAATTGTCAGCCCCACGAAAATCATCACTCCTAAACTTGTCGTCATCAATAAAGCGGCAAACATCCGGGGAATTTGCAGATTGTAACTTGCCATGAGTATCTGATAGGCAATACCCGATCGCGCTCCGCCGGTTCCCGCCACAAACTCCGCCACTACCGCCCCAATTAACGCCAAACCGCCGCTAATTCGCAACCCGCCCAAGAAATAGGGCATCGCGCTCGGCAAGCGCAGGTAGATTAAAGTTTTCCAGCGAGATGCCCTGTAAAGTTGGAACAAGTTAAGCAGGTTGTGATCGACGCTATTCAAGCCCAGGGTTGTATTGGAAACAATCGGAAAAAATGCCACAATCCACGCACAAACCACCAAAGCGGCAAAGGTATTGTTCCTCATCCAGATGATAATCAGGGGAGCGATCGCGACGATAGGAGTCGTTTGCAAAATCACTGCATAGGGAAAGAAACTCCGTTCGATCCACTTGCTCTGCACGAACAATATCGACACCAACACTCCAGAAACCACAGCAGCAGCAAAAGCCGCTACTGTAATTTGCACGGTTATTATCAGCGAGGTAAAAAGTTCATTCCAATCTCGAATCAGGGTTTCAAAAACTAGCAAAGGTCCCGGCAGTAAGTAGGGAGGCAATCCCGTTACCCGCACGAACATATCCCACGCCACCAATGCCACTATCCCTACAACTGCGGGGGCGATGACCTCAATCGCGGTTAATTTTTTGAGCAAGTCCGCCCCGATTTTTGCCAGAGCAGGTTTTCGCTCGACAGGCCGATTTTTTTCTAAAATTAAACCCTTGTTTTTTGGCGAATTAGGCATAAGTGCAATTAGAGCTATCGAGAAATACAATTACTTGATTGAGTGAAAATTATCGCGCTGCCATCACTCCTTTAAACGAGATTTCCAGTCGCGACCTTTCCATTCTGTATCGGCTTGCCCTCCACGGCTTCTTTCAAACGCGCCGAAATTTCCCTACAATATTGATTGCACAGAGTTGAGGTGCGAAATTCCTCCGTGCGGGGATAATCTGCCTCGATCGCAATATCCGCGATCGCCCTGCCCGGGCGGGGAGCCATAACTATCACGCGATTTGACAAATACACTGCCTCGTAAATATTGTGCGTCACGAAAACCACCGTCCAGCTTTTTTCTTGCCACAGCGCCAGCAAGTCGCTGTTTAATTTGCTGCGCGTCATTTCATCCAAAGCACCAAACGGCTCGTCCATCAATAAAATTCTCGGATGCGTGACGAGCGATCGCGCGATCGACACGCGCATTTTCATCCCGCCCGACAATTCGCGGGGATAGCAGCGATCGAACCCCTGCAATCCCACCAAATAGAGCGCCTCTTGCACGGCAACGCGCGACTCTCCCTTTCCCTTGCCCGCTAATTTCAGAGGCAAGCGCACATTTTCAAACACAGTTGCCCACGGCATTAATGACGGTTCCTGAAAGACAAACGCCAAGTCTTTCTGGGGATTGCCTTCCCCCCATTCGATACTGCCAGAACTCATTTTTCCCAAGCCGGCGATAATCCGCAGGGCGGTACTTTTTCCGCATCCAGATGCGCCAACGAGACTGACAAACTGACCTTCTTGAATCGTCAGATTTAAATCTTGCAAGGCGACTGTGCCGTTGGAGTAAACCTTGCTGACGTGACGCAGGGCGATCGCGGTTCTAGAACTCATGTCAATTTTATCTTTTTCCTTTGAAAGTTTATCTGGCTGTCTCGGTTGGGGAAAGCAATCCCTAAAATCCTTTAGGCTTTGTAATATTGCACTCCCTTGTTCACAAATCTTAAACTAAAAGCCTGCTTGTAATCCGTTTCTGGTTTAAAGATTTTCTGCTTTGCCATACTTTCAAAAAATGTCTGCCAGCGTTCCTCGCTCATGGCTCCAATGCCTTTAGTTTCAGCATCCCCGGATATGACCAAACCGTATTCTTTTAGCTTGCTAAAACCATACGCTAACAGGTCATCGGTCATTTCTGGATTGTCTTTTTTAATTAACTCGTAAGCCGGAGCCTGATTTTCAAAATAGCTGTACCAGCCTTTGACAGACGCATCGACAAAACGCTGCACTAAATCGGGATTTTTGTCAACCAGTTCTTTTTTCGTTTCAATGGTGATATTGTATGGCGTGTAGCCGTGGTCAGCCAGCAGGATGACGACTGGCTTAAATTTTCCCTCTTTCTCTATAGTCAGAGGCTCGGACGTGACGTATCCCTGCTGCACTGAATTTTTATCGGCTAGGAAGGGAGCCGGGTTAAAATTATACGGACGTCTCTGCTCGTCTGTGAAACCATACTTGGCTTTCAAAAAGGGCCAATAAGTCGTCAGCGCCGAGGCGGAAACAAAAATCGGCTTGCCTCTCATTTTCTCTAGGGAGTCATTGCCAGCACCGGGATGCGCCATGAGAACTTGCGGGTCTTTTTGAAAGATTGCCGCAACCGTCACTTTCGGAATTCCTTGCTCGATCGCTTCGATCGCATCTGCCCCCATTCCCATAAAGAAATCAACGGCACCTCCCATCAATAACTGAGTGCCATTGACCTGGGGGCCACCCATTTTTATCGTCACATCTAAACCGTGTTTTTTATAAATTCCCGTGGCAACTGCTTGGTAAAATCCGCCTTGTTCGGCTTGCGCGTACCAGTTCGTACCAAAGGTGATTTTATCGAGTTTGCCGCCTGCGGCTGGAGTGCTACTCGATTCGGAGGGTTGCTGGCTATTATTGGTGCAGCTTGCGATGATGCCCGCGCCTGTCGCGAGGGAAGCGTACTTGATGAATTGACGGCGATTGAGTTTGTATATCCGTTTCATAAAATTCCCTGAATTTTTCAAAGGCTGAGTGCCGGCGTTTTCACGTCGGCGATCGCCCCGTTCGTCCCATGAGCTTAATTATATTAAAAAAATCTAAATTAAGCGGTCGTTTCAGTATTGTAGCGCATGATACTGAGTGACGCCAACGAGACGGGGAGCGATCGCTCTCCAAATCCCATTTTATAGGTCGGCACCTTTTCCCATTTTAATACCAAGTTGGCTAACTTAGTATTGTTACATTTTTTTATATATCCCGGA
>CAYOOD010000128.1:0-19349 GCA_964405435.1 uncultured bacterium | reverse complement strand
TCCGGGATATATAAAAAAATGTAACAATACTAAGTTAGCCAACTTGGTATAACAATGACGAGACTCTATTAGTCATTCAAAACCCAACCGTTGCCGCTCATTTCGATCGCGAATTTGAACGGCTCTATGCGGGCGCTCAGTTGGGAGTAACCGCCAGCCTGCAAGCAAAAATCAAAGAACGGCAAGAACAGTGTAAAAACTCGCCAATTTCTTCCACTCCCCACTCAGCACTCCCCACTCCTGTAGGGGCTTTTCGCGAAAAGCCCCTACGCACTCAGCACTCAGCACTCAGCACTCCCGACTCAGCACTCGTCAATCTCAACACGGCGACTCTGGAAGAAATAGAGGCTCTGCCCGGAGTGGGGCCGAAATTGGCGCAGCGGATTGTCGCAGCGCGGCAGCAGAAACCGTTTGCATCGCTGGAAGATTTGGATGGGGTGCCGGGGGTGGGGCCGAAATTGCTGGAGAATTTGCGCGATCGCGTCACGTGGTAGCGATCGCATTCTGCGGGCGCGCCGCGCGCGCCCGACTCGAACTCAAACTCTCGCCGCCTCAGCAAAGCGAATCTTCAGATAATCGTCCTCCATCTTCGCGCCAGCCGGTTGCAAAGTTGCTAGGGCTTGCGGCAGCACTAAATTGCGCCTGTGGTTGCCGATTCTGACATTCAACTCGTCCCCAGTTTTGCTCAACTGGATTTTATCTTTGGGAATTCCGGGCAAATAGAGTTCCAAGCTGTATTGATTTTTCTCCTGCACCACCCTAACTGTATTTTCCTTGTAATAAACCTGGGCCGGATCTTCATCCGCATACAGTGTTTCTTTCAGGCGATCGAGCGCTGGCAAGCCGCACATTTCCTCAGAGTAGAGCGGCACTTCCTTCACTGGCAGCGGGCGGAAATTTTCGTGAATTTCGTGCCGGTATTGCTGTTGATTTTCCTTCCAGCGTTTGAAGAACGGGTCAGTCACGCTATCGGGAATAATCCGATTTGCCACGACTAAATCCGTCGCCACGTTGTAAAGGCTCAAATACGCATGAGCCCGTAAAGATTCCTTAATTACCATCTTTTCGGGATTGGTGACTAAGCGCACCGAGGTCTGAGTATTGTCGGTGAGGACTTTTTCCAGCGCCTCTATTTGCTCGTAGAATTCATAAGGGGCGTCCATCACCTCTTTATCCGGCAGAGAAAACCCAGCGATCGGTTTGAAAATGGGTTCTACGAGCGGCCTGAGCGCCACTGAGATGCCTTGCAGGGGCTTGTAAAATCTCCTCATGTACCAGCCGGAAACTTCTGGCAAACTCAGCAAGCGCAGCGCCGTTCCGGTTGGAGCCGAATCAATAATTAAGACGTCGTATTCGCCTTCGTCGTAGTGCCGCTTCATCCGCACCAAGCCGAAGATTTCATCCATTCCCGGCAAAATCGCTAATTCTTCAGCCTGTACGCCATCGAGCCCGCGCGCTTGCAGAACCTGGGTGATGTAGCGCTTGACGGCACCCCAGTTTCCTTCCAATTCCATCAGGGCGTCGAGTTCGGCTCCCCACAAATTCGGACGCACCGGGCGCGGGTCGTGGCCCAGTTCCATGTCAAAGCTGTCTGCTAAAGAGTGAGCGGGGTCGGTACTCAATACTAAAGTTTTATAGCCCAGCTCAGCGCACCGCAAGCCGGTTGCAGCAGCTACGGATGTTTTGCCGACTCCCCCTTTCCCAGTCATCAAGATTACACGCATGGACAGTCAAACCCCGCCTTCATATAGGTTTTACATTTCTTTACTTTAGCGGGTTTTTTCGAGAAACAGGTGTGGCTTTGGGCAGATTTCAAGCGGCGAAAGGGATTGATTATTGCACCTGCCAGCCAGTCACGCGCTTTCTTCGCCCTCTTTGAGTCCCTGAAAGGGATTTGCCTATCTTTCGGGGACGGCGATGCAGCTTTTGCGATCGCATTTCTGCCCTTTCACAGAAGCGATCGTCCTATTTGAGTGCAGTTAAGTGCATTCGAGTTTATCCCTTTTTCGAGGGCAGGTGCTGTTTGAGTACGTCCAAGCGGGAGATGTTCCAGTAGTCTACATGACTGGCAATCAGTCCCTCAGCGTTTAGCTTTAGCTCGCTCCAACCGGGGATGGCGATGCGGGGTTTCCACGGCAGCGGGGAAGTCCAGCTCAGCGTCCAGCGCGTTGTGATGGTGTCGCCGCTATTTCGCATTTCGTACAAATCCAGTTGGATATCGTGAAACCAAGTGCTGATAAAACCGATCATTTTTCGATAGCGATCGATTCCCCGAAATTGGTTCATCGGATCGCAAAAGTAGACATCTTCAGCATAGAGGCTGTAGGTTTGGTCTTTTGGAAATCTTTGGTAGTCTTGTTTTAATATTTCGATGACATCCATTGTAAGTTTGAAAAATTGGCAAATAATACGGCAAGGATTTTCGACAAGCGGGGGAGATTTTCAGGTAGAATTGAGTTGGCTAAAACCCCCCTGTGTAGCGTTTTGTAAAAAATAGAGAATAGATACATTATACCTGAAAATGCGATCGCGGTAAATGGGGGACGCGATTCACGCCCCGGCGCAACTCCTACGGATCGACCTGCGACCACAACCGTTCCAACTGATACCGCCAAGCCTCCAGCGTCGCCTCCCGGGAGACTGCCCCCTGTTCCATATCTCCCATCAAACCTTCTTGATAAAAGCGATCGAGATTTTGAAGCGTCACTTCCAGAGATTGCCCCAGTTGCTTGGCAGCCTGGATAATTTGACGGACGCGCAATTCCACAAACTGGTTGAAACTGTCGGAGATCCCCTGCTCGTAAAGCGACACGAGCCGGCCCAGTGCCTTGAGAAAGTCAACTTTGGCCAGACTTTCGCGTCCGTGCTGAAAGACGCCCCAGAGTACATCTTGATGCAGGGCATAGCGCGTTTCCTGGGTGGCATCAAAATTCGCTTCTAGGAGTTGTTGGAGAAACGGTTCTGCTTCTTTGAGGGGGACAATTGGCACCAAAATTCGCAGCCAAGAGCCATCGTCCGAGAGCAAGACGAGCAGGCGAATTGCCTGGGTTTCGACCTGCCATGAAGTGGGAGAGGACCTCTCGACAGCAGCGCCAAACAGTTCGTTAAGGGTATCGGAAATTTCTTCAACTTTCATAACCAGTAAAGTGTGAACAATGGCTGATTTCTTACTGAGGTAGCGATCGGAGCGAAAACCCACTCTCAAAAATTCTTTTCTTTCTCGGACTCTGCGTACTCTGTCTCTTGGCGGTTGAGAACAATCGCGACTTTTTCCGCACTACCCTAACTGACAGCTAAAACAAGAATCCCCCGACTGCTGTCGGGGGAAAATTTCAGAGTTGTTATTGCGAGTTTGACCGACACTCAATCGGTTTTAGCCGATCCATTCGAGGACAGCTTCTTCCTTGGTGTTGGTATTGCGAGAAGGCGTTTCGCGGTTGAACTTCATGTGAATCGAGCGGGTTTGCTCGCCATCTGCCGCGACTGCCATAATCGGGTAGTCGATCAGACCGTCTTGGAAAGACATCTGGAAGCGGAAAGTGCCGTCTGGATTGAGCTTGATAGGACGACCGCCAATCGTGACGGTGGCGTCGGGCTCGGTAGCGCCGTAGACAATCAGTTCGGCATCGGCAATCAGCCAGAACTTGCGAGGACGGACGATGGGCAGAGAAGCGGAGAAGCCGACACCGGACATGGTAAGACCGGACATCGTAGGAACAGCCCACATGCCGACGCCGGAAGCGAAGACGTAGGAGCTGAGGGCGTACTGCTCGGAAGCGCCGAGGTATTGCTCGGAAGCGCCGAGGTACTGCTCGGAAGCGCCGATGTACTTTTCGGAAGCGCCGATGTACTTCTCCGAACCGGTGATGTACTTCTCCGAACCGGTGATGTACTGCTCGGAAGCGCCGATCATCTGAGCGGAACCGGGAACCACGGAGCCGGGAACGTGCTGCATGGAACCGAACAGAGAACCGGAGACGCGATCGGCTTCGGCTCCTTGCGCGAGTTGGTACATTTGGTCGTAGACGGCAGCGGCACCGATGCGCTTGGTGGGCGGGTGCAGTTGGATGAAGGTTTTGCCGCGAAGTTCTTCTTCCCAGTTGACGGTGAGGAAGTGGTCTTCAATCCAGTCAGAGGGATAGACGGGCGGGATGTGGATGGCTGCGGAACGAGCCAAGACGAGCCAGCGTCCGTCGAAGGTGCGGTAGCCGATGTCAACGATATAGTCGCGATCGCTCACCGGGATGGGCAGATACCACTCGCGGGCGAGTTCGTCGCAGAGATATTCTTGGATGCTGTGAGGAGCGTTGCGATCCAAGTCGATGTCGGTGACGTCGTAGATGCGCAGGGCGAGTTGCTGCCCGCCTTGGCGGCGCAAGTCTTCTTTGCGATCGTTGGGGATGTCCCAGTAAGCATAAGCCCATTGGGGGTCGCGGGGCATGAGAACGATTCGGCTTTCGCCATAGCCACCGGGCAAATCCGCCAGTCCTTCGTCAACGGATGCCAGTTCGCCGCCAGTGAGATCTTCTTGACCGAGTTCAAATTTTGCCGCTTCCACTTCTTCCTGTGCCTCCAAACTGCGAGATTGAATTTCTGTATATTTGGTGCGTTCTATTTCTTGAATTGAAGCCAGCAGTTGCGACTTGCGCATGCGGCTGTAGCGAGAGATTCCATATTCGCTGGCAACTTTACGCAGTTGCCGCAAGGTCATCTCCTCCAAAGGTGGGCGTTCTTTTGCCATGAATTGGCCTCCGATAGGTTAGACGGCTCTGCGATCGCTCCTGATTGACAGACGCTGTTGGTGGTACAACATGCCCAATTGGTGAGCGCTGCAACCTTCTAAGCCCTGTCTGGTTGTAGTTGTGCGATCCCTTATCAGGGAATTGGACAGCTAGTCTGTAACTCATTGGCGTGCCTCCCTGGTGAATGAGATTCTGAGTCCACATCTGGCAAGCTGAACTCCGAAAGGCTGTAGAGCGCGACCGGCTCCGGCTGCTTCCCGTTTGAGTGCGGTTCGGGGCTGTGTGGCCAAATCTGCTCAGTCTGCGACTGAATGTCAGTATCTTGTTTGACAACCCGAACCTCCTCCGTTCAACTAATCGGCTGGCCTTTACTTGCTGGTCTGATTGGGCCGTTCCCCTGATAGACTCGCGTCCCAATTTCAGGGCCTTTGCGATCGGCGGCGCTGCGCTGGCCCCCTGGCCTGCAGCTCCCGCACGTTTTCGCTGGCCAAAATGCCTTGTTAAAAGCATTTGTTTGGGATCGTGGGGATCGCTTTGTTAAGTTATATGTTGCAGAAAACCCCAGGTTCGGTCAAGAGGCTTTGCCGCCTAATATAAGCACTTTTACGGATTTACGGGCAAAATGGGGATCAAAATGTCAGCGATTTTTAACAAAAGCCGCAGGGAGAAGGCTTGACTCGTCTAATCTATCAAGATTTCCTGACAAATCGGCGGCTGCACAGTGGCCCAAAATCCGGCGATGGAGCGGGGGAGGGGGAAAGGGATTTCGGAGGCGGTAAGGCACATTTAATTTGCAAATAAAAAATCTAAAGGGGCAGCCTTTTGGGCGTGCCCCTCCACTGTAAGATGCAAATTAAATATCTAGATGCTGAGAGCTGACCGCTAGCGCAGAACGTCCCAACTCTGGATGCGCCACTGGCCATCTTGGCGAACTAAGTCGTAGCGAACCTGCAAGGTGTCGTTGCGAGAATCGATCGCCCTGCCGCCTCTGTAGAGTTCCGCTGATTCGCTCACTTCAGCTTCAACTTTGGCGCGATCGGGGTTGTCGGCAGAAGCATCCACCGATTTCACCTTCAGGTTGTGCTTGTACTTGTAGTAAGAATTCTCCTGCTTGAGTTCAGTTGCCCACTGCTGCCATTTCGACAAAGCCGAACCGACGAGGATATCCGACAAGCGATCGACGGCGTGGTTGGCACCCATCGCCGCTGATTTAGTCGAGAGCCATTTCTGAATCACTTGCTGAGCGATCGGCTCCGAAATCGGCCCCGGGCTGGTAAGCGGGTCTTGAATCGGTTCGGGAATCGGCACGGGGGGGCTGTCGAGGCGCACCGAGGGCTGTTCTGCCAGCAGTGCCGGCCCTGACATGCGCCCCAAGCTCTCTGCAACCAACCCAAAAATTTTGGCACTCAAGAACAAGAGGGCGAACAGGGCCAAAAGCAGCAAAACCACCAGACCGATCAGCCGTTCCACCTTCACCGATCGCAGCAGTCTGGCAGAAGAACGCTCCGAGGAACGCGCAGCGCGGCGATTGGGGCGCTCCTCCGTTTCCGGCGGAGCAGAAAGAGGCAGAGACGAGCGCGGCGATCGCGACCGGCGCTCGGCAACCGCCTCAACCCGAGGGGGGCTGCCCGCTTCCGGCGCTGCCGCGCCCCTACTGGTGGCGATCGCCGGCGGCAGAGGCGTTCTTTCACTTGCCGTGCGTTTCGCCTCCCGGGGCGCGATCGGCGGCTCGGCATCAGGAGAAGTGCTTCCAGGGTTGAGAGCGGCGGCTCCTAGCGCCGCTGCCCCAGCGCTAGAGAGCGGGCGAAGCCCGGGAGACTCTTTCGCAACCCCTGGTGAAGTCGAGGCGAGATTCGCCGACAGCGCCGTTCGCGAACCGAGAGCCGCCACCGGGTCCCACTGAGCCGCATCCTTTCGCTCTAACTTAGGCGTTTGAGTCGGCTGAGATTGCACCGGCACCCACTGATTCGCCGCTTCTTCCTCCTCGGCTGGCAGCGCTTCTAAATACGCTTGCACCTGCTTATCGGCAAAGTAATCCTTCAAAGAACCCTGTTTGGAAGCCAAATCCCGGAAGTGGGGATACACCTCATCCGCCAGCCAGCGCTCTGCGTACTGACAAAGACCGGGCAACAGGTCTGGAGAGCCCTTCGATTGTTCCCGGATCGTATCGAGAGTTTCGTACTCTTGGCTGAGTTCTAGCGCTTGCGACGCTTCCTCAGTTTGTCCCAGCAGCAGGGCGCAGATCGATTGTTCCAGATGCACGTCCTGACGCTTGCCCAAGCGCAGCAGCAGCAGCTTGGCTTGGCGGATGAGGGCGGGCTGCCGGTAGGCGAAACCGGAGGCAATGAAAGCATAAGCCGCCAGGTAAGTTGCCACCGCTGAGGGACGGCGAGCTTCGGCTTCAAAAAGATGCTGCTGTTCGGCTGCCGTCAAGTAAGACCGCAACTGCTGGATAAAGCGCAGGAAGTCATCGACATTCAACCCCGACTGATCGTCGCCCGTGCCGTCAATGCCGCCCCGCTCTTGGAACATGTCGCGCAGCAGTTGCAATCCCTTGCGGCGCTCGGCGGCGTTTTCTTCCTTTTTGGAGAGCAGCTCCAGAATTCGGTACGGGCGCAGCTTGTACAAATCGGCCTGCATTTCACCCCGCACGGTGGCAAATAGACCTTCTTGCAAGAGCAGGTCTTGGCCAGTTTCCAGGGAGGCAGCGGCGTTTTCGTACTGCCCTTGCTGCCACTGCTCGCGCCCCAGTTCCAAGCAGGAGAGAGCCACCGTCAGGAGAATATCTGGCCCTACCAGTTGCGGTTCTCCAAATCGCCCCAGCTTCAGCGCGAAGCGCCCGCTGCTGAGGTGGGGTTGGCTGAGCTTGAGTACCAGTTCGTATTCTCCCAACTCTTGGAGGATGAGGAGGGCACCGACAAATTGTTTGTCGTCAATTTCGATACTGGGCGAGTGCGGTTCAACTTGGGCGTCTGCGTCTCTGGAGCCGCCGGAGGTTCCGTTGTCGAGTCCGATACTGTCGAGTTCGTAGGTTTTGGCCAGAAACGTGGCGTCGTAGGCTTGGCGCTGCTCGGGGTCGCTCAGGACGGCATAGGCTTCGTCGATGAGCTGTTTGCGGGCGGCGATCGCCACTTCGGAATACTCCCTTCGCGGCAATTGCCGCACGCGATCGCGGTGAGCCTGCTGCAGTTGTTCCGCTGTAGCCTGAATCGGTAAGCCTAAAATCCGGTAATAATCGAGTGGGATGCGCACAGTCCACTTCCCCAGGGGTGAGCAACTAAATTAATATAGTAGCGAGGCATTCGCTTAAAATAGTTTTATTAGCACAATTGCGCTAGCAGTGGCCGACTTCGGACAGCTTGGCTGCATCCGTCCCTCGTCGCCCGCCCTCAAACCTCATATAAGCTTTCATTATTTTACTCCTTTACGGTATCCATCCGCCCGTGCCGTAGCCTAAACTACAATTTGCCTGCCAGAAAATCCTGACGGTTTGACGGCTGGACACCTCCATCCCGACACGGCAGCAGCATTGCCTCTCAAGAGCGATCGAGATTGTAGTGCCGGCTTGCGGCTGCGGCAGCTTCGCACCCGCTCTCTCGCCGCAGGGGTGGGATTTGGCGCTCGAAAAGTTACCTGAGATTCAGCATCACTTCAGAGAGCGGCTTGATTGTCACAGCATCAGTTTTGAGTAGTATTGCAAGGGTACGAATAACCGATGATTCAAGAACGCACTTTACCCGTATTTGACACGAATTCAGCAAAAATTACTAAAGAAGAAGGATTGCGGCTCTACGAAGACATGGTTCTGGGGCGCTTCTTTGAAGACAAGTGCGCCGAAATGTACTACCGGGGCAAAATGTTTGGCTTCGTCCACCTTTACAACGGCCAAGAAGCCGTTTCCAGCGGCGTCATCAAAGCCATGCGCCCCGGCGAGGATTACGTTTCCAGCACCTATCGCGATCACGTTCACGCCCTGAGCGCGGGCGTCCCCGCCCGGGAAGTGATGGCAGAACTCTTCGGCAAGGAAACCGGCTGCAGCAAGGGACGGGGCGGCTCGATGCACCTATTTTCATCCGAACACCGCCTCCTCGGCGGCTATGCCTTCGTGGCAGAAGGGATACCGGTCGCTACAGGCGTCGCCCTGCAAACCAAGTACCGCCGCGAGATGATGGGGGATGAAAAAGCCGATCAAGTGACGGCGTGCTTCTTCGGGGACGGGGCTTGCAATAATGGCCAGTTTTACGAGTGCTTGAATATGGCAGCCCTGTGGAACCTGCCGATTATTTTCGTAGTAGAAAACAACAAGTGGGCGATCGGCATGGCTCACGATCGCGCCACCTCCGAGCCGGAAATTTACAAAAAAGCCAGCGTCTTCGGAATGCCCGGTTACGAAGTAGACGGGATGGACGTGCTGGCGGTGTACTCCAGAGCCAAAGAAGCCGTCGCCCGCGCCCGGGCCGGTGAAGGGCCAACCCTGCTGGAATGCCTGACGTATCGCTTCCGGGGCCACTCCCTGGCCGATCCCGACGAGCTGCGCTCCAAAGAAGAGAAAGAGTTTTGGTTCACTCGCGATCCGATCGAGCGGCTGGCTGCGTACCTCACCGAGCAAAATCTCGCCGATCGCGAGGAACTCAAGGAAATTCAGCACAAAATTCAGGCTGTCGTTGACGATTGCGTGAAATTTGCCGAAGAAAGTCCCGAACCCAGCCCCGCCGACCTCTACAAATACATTTTTGCCGAAGACGAGTAAGAGCAACCCAACCCCCTTCCCTGCAAGGGAGGGGGGAGGGGGAGAGGGGGAGAGTGGGGGAGGGGGAGAGGTTTCGAGCGCTTTTCCGACAAACGCATCAAGAGCGCCATCCCGGATTCACAGGGGAACAGATCGCAGTAAGCTGATTTACGGCGTTCTTGATTATTCAACATGGCAACTATTAATGATAACTACCTCAAGCTGAAAGCCGGCTACCTATTTCCCGAAATCGCTAGACGGGTGAATGCTTTCGCCCAGGCAAATCCTGACGCGAAAATTATCCGGCTCGGCATCGGCGACGTGACGGAACCGCTGCCGGCAGCGTGTCGGGCGGCGATGGTGAAAGCGGTAGACGAAATGGGCGATCGCGCCACCTTCAAAGGATACGGTCCCGAACAGGGCTACTCCTGGCTGCGGGAGAAAATTGCAGCCCATGACTTCCAGGCGCGGGGCTGTCAGATTGACGCCGACGAAATCTTCATCTCCGACGGTTCCAAGTGCGACACTGGCAATATTCTCGATATCTTTGGCGACGACAACGCGATCGCCGTCACCGATCCCGTTTATCCCGTCTATGTGGACACAAACGTCATGGCGGGACATACCGGCGCAGCCAGTGAAAAAGGCGAATTTGAAGGCTTAGTTTATTTGCCTATCACCGCAGAGAATCACTTCACCGCACAGCTTCCCTCCCAAAAAGTCGATTTAATTTATCTCTGCTTCCCCAATAATCCCACCGGAGCCGTTGCCACCAAAGAACACCTGAAAGCCTGGGTAGACTACGCCAAAGCCAACGGCTCGATCATTTTCTTCGATGCTGCTTACGAAGCCTTCATCACCGAGCCAGAAATTCCCCATTCCATCTACGAAATAGAAGGAGCCCGCGATTGCGCGATCGAATTTCGTTCCTTCTCCAAAACCGCCGGCTTTACCGGCACCCGCTGCGCCTTTACCGTCGTGCCGAAGAACCTGACAGCAAAAGCCTCCGACGGTTCCGACGTAGAACTGTGGAAACTGTGGAACCGCCGCCAATCGACCAAATTTAACGGCGTCTCCTACATCATTCAGCGCGCCGCCGAAGCCGTTTACTCCGAAGAAGGGCAAGCGCAAGTCAAAGAGCTGGTAAGTTTCTATCTGGAAAATGCCAAAATTATTCGCGAAAAATTGACAGCAGCAGGCTTGTCAGTGTACGGCGGCGTCAATGCGCCCTACGTCTGGGTGAAAACGCCCAATAGTTTGTCAAGTTGGGATTTCTTCGATAAATTGCTGAATGCCTGCAATGTCGTAGGGACTCCCGGTTCTGGTTTCGGTGCTGCGGGTGAAGGCTACTTCCGCATTTCGGCATTTAACAGTCGGGAGAATGTAGAAGAAGCCATGCGGCGGATTGCAGAGAAATTTAAAGTATAGGCGCGATCGCCCGTTCGGCTTTTAGCCGCATTCCAGGCATCACAAACGCCATCCCGCTGTCTGGGGAATTATACCGCAGTCAGCGGTTGATTAGTTAGACTGAGGAAAATCGTGGCAGGTGGCAAGCGTTCAGGCATTCGAGGAACTTGAAGGAGCGATCGCTCTGCATAACCCTCTCACACGCGATCGCCCTTTCCCTGCAAAACTTATCTAAAACTTTCTCGCTGCCACTCCCTTACTCCTCCTCAAAATAATTCTGATACAAACTTTGCAGCAAATTGTCTAACTTCTCTTCCGGACAGCACTCAATTAACGCTTCAAAAACATCTAGCAACTTCGCCGCACTCTCTCCCAAAATAGGACTCAATCCCCACACATCCTCCGCCCAATCGCGGGGAGCCACATCCTCAAAAATCAGACGTTCTAAAAGCTGCTTAGCTTCGGCTTTCGAGATAGTCATGGCAGGAATCGAGTTTCTCAAACAATATTTGTATTATTGCACGCAGAGAAGCATTTTGGGAACTTCTCAATCAATACAGACAAAAAACCCTAAAACAATCTTCCCTTTATCTCTCTGCGCCCTCTGCGACGAAAGCGGTTTATAAAAAAAACGATCGCCCCGATTTTTCCCGAACAGGCGATCGCATGTAAATTCTCGCCTAACCGTCAACCGCGTTTTGTTTCAGTTCCTCCAAAGAAACATATTCCAAAGCTGACGCATGGGTTGCCGACAAAACCACGGGCGGTGCATATCCGGCATCGAGTGCTTCTTTCCAACGAGCAGCGCACAAACACCAGCGATCCCCCGGCTTCAACCCCGGAAAATCAAACGCTGGCACGGGCGTACTCAAATCATTTCCCTTCAACTGGGTGAACCTCAGAAACTCTTCCGTTACTTGCGCGCAGACGACATGAGCGCCGAAGTCACCGCCTCCCGTATTGCACTTGCCATCCCGATAATACCCCGTCATCGGCGACGTGCAGCAAATCTCAAGCTTTCCGCCTAGAACATTTCTCGCTTCTGTCACGATCGCAATGCCTCCAAAAAAACCCTTTCATTTCGTAGAATAGCGATTTAGGCACGCCCTTAGCAAGCTGTTGCAGCCATCTGCCACGATGACTCATGCAAAAACAAGCGCTTCACGCGAATCGCTTCCCACCTGCCGCGCCTGTCTCCCGCCAATGGGTTCCCTCAATACTCCCGCAAACCTCAAAGTCGTGTATAATGCCAATAAACCCTTAATTTACTCTTGTCGGGCGATGACAGTAAAAGAACAAATCCTTCAGGAAATTGACGAAATGCCGGAGCCCACTCTGCACAAAGTCTTGGAGTTCGTGCTTTCTCTAAAAGCAGACAAAAAATCTAATATAGACGAGCGCGTATGGCAGGCATACCTGGATTCAGAACGCGAAAGAGAGGAGGTTTACCGTCGCCTTGCCAACTCCTGATTTTCTAAACAAAAGTGCGGTTTTGAGAATTCATGCCAGACAGATTGAAAAATTTGGCGGCACTCCGGGTATCCGAGATGAGGGCTTGCTGGAATCTGCTCTGGCTCAACCCCAGGCTACATTCGGCGGCGAATTCCTCCATGCTGCGATTCACGATCGAGCTGCCGCCTACCTCTATCATTTGGCAATGAATCATCCTTTTATTGACGGCAACAAACCCCAGGCGTTTGCAGCGATGGATGCGTTTTTGCGGTTGAATGGCGATTTGATGGCTCTCACAGACGAGCAAGCCTGCACTCTGATGATGCAGGTGGCTCAGAATCAGATAAACGAGTCGGAATTGACAAGTGATTTACAGGGGGCGATTCGCTATTGCAATACCTAACGTCTTATGCCCGCTCCTAGTGTTCTGTCAGCGTTGAAAATACGGATCGCCTCCCCACAGAAAACGTGTCCCCCTAAACGCTCAATCCCCTAATCCCCCAATCCCGGCAACGCTCCAAGGCTGCGTAAGGGGCAAAGAAAAAAATTACAACCCCCTAGACTTTTGCGAATTGATTTAATAGAATAAAATCGACGAGGAATAACTATCGGTAGATAGGGAATAAAGGTTATATTTCCATTGTTATAAGTATAACTCAAAACAGGCAAGAGGAAAGTAAAAAAGCGCGATCGCCTGAGAAAAAAGAGCAGGGAAGCAGCGGTGAGAATTCCCGCGCAGCCAGAGCGGTGCTTGCATGGGTTTAATTCTGGCAGCGCGATCGCTACAATCGAAAGAGGGTGCAGTCGCGATCGCCTCCCAACTAAAAATCCCCCATGCCCATGTCCACAGTAAACGCTCACCTCGTCCGCAGCATATCCGAATATTCTGGCCCAGTCGCCTCCCTCGCCTTCAGCCCTGACGGCCAGATTTTGGCGAGCGGCAGTTGCGACAGCGCCGTCAAACTGTGGAACCTCCAAACCGGGGAACGGCTGCACAGCTTATTCGGCTATCCCCTAGGCGTCAACGCGGTTGCCATCTCTCCCGACGGACTGATTCTCGCCATTGGCGCGCCGGACGGAAATATAGACTTGTGGAACCTCCCGAGCGGCGAGCGATCGCGCACCCTGCGCGGGCACGGACGAGTCACGGCAGTTGCCTTCAGCCCCGATGGCAGAACCCTCATCGGCGGTACGGACAACTCCTTCGCCGATACCGTCTTTGCCCCGCCCGCCACAGAAGAGCGATCGGGAGAGATCGACAGCGAGGGCGGCACCCTCAACCTCTGGCACGTTCGCACCGGCAAACTGCTGCACGCCATCTGCGATCCCCTTGCCCCCATCAACGCGATCGCCGTCTGTCCCAACGGCAAAACCGTCGCCAGCGGACATCGGGACAGCACCGTCAAACTCTGGCACAGAAACAACGGCGAGATCAAACAGCAAACCCTGACCGGTCACAAAGACGCCGTTTACAGCGTCGCCATCAGCGCTGATGGCCAGCTTCTCGCCTCCGGCAGCGGCGATAAAACCATCAAACTCTGGCACCTCAACAGCGGCGAACAACTCCACACCTTCACCGGGCACGCCGATGCCGTCTACGCTCTCGCCTTCCATCCCGACAGCCAAACCCTCGCGTCCGGATCGGGCGACGGCACCGTCACCATTTGGCAGCTCTCGACTGGCAAGCGACTGTCCACCCTCACCGGGTATGCCCAGCACCTGCACGCCGTCATGGCCGTTGCCTTCAGCCCCGATGGCCAGACGATCGCCTCCGGATCGGGCGACGGTACTATCAAGATTTGGCGAACGATGGAACAGTCGAGCTAAAAATTAAAACTGGGCTGCCGTCAGGCAAGAAAGTCCGCCAGTTGCTATTGCCACAGCCCAACCCATCGCCACAAACGTTTGTAGTAAGTGCTTGAGCGCTTCCAGCCAGAGCCGCGCTCGATTTGCTCCTATTGGTTTCACTTATTGAACGCAATCGAGAATCTAAATTCTAAAATCAAAAATAGATCCGCTCCCCTGGCAAAGGCTACAATCAAAGTTTGACCCATTAACGCTCTATAAAATGGCCGAAACCCTTTTCTTCAACGCCCTGCGCGCCGCCATTGACGAAGAAATGGCCCGCGACCCCACAGTATTTGTCCTCGGTGAAGACGTCGGTCACTATGGGGGTTCCTATAAAGTCACAAAAGACCTATACAAAAAATATGGCGAACTGCGCGTCCTAGACACCCCCATTGCCGAAAATAGCTTTACCGGCATGGCAGTAGGAGCCGCGATGACGGGACTGCGGCCCATTATCGAAGGCATGAATATGGGCTTTCTGCTCCTCGCCTTCAACCAAATCGCCAACAACGCCGGAATGCTGCGCTATACCTCCGGCGGCAACTACAAAATCCCGATGGTGATTCGCGGCCCGGGGGGCGTCGGGCGTCAGCTCGGGGCCGAACACTCTCAAAGACTGGAAGCCTATTTTCAGGCGGTGCCCGGTTTGAAGATCGTCGCCTGCTCCACCCCCTACAACGCTAAGGGCCTGCTCAAATCCGCCATTCGCGACGAAAACCCGGTTTTATTCTTCGAGCACGTCCTCCTCTACAACTTAAAGGAAGACCTGCCAGAAAAAGAATACTTGCTGCCCCTCGACAAGGCAGAAGTGGTGCGATCGGGCAAAGACGTCACTGTCCTCACCTATTCCCGGATGCGCCACCACGTCATGCAAGCCGTGAAAACCCTGGAAAAAGAAGGTTATGACCCGGAAGTCATCGACCTGATTTCCCTCAAACCCCTTGACTTCGATACCATCGGTGCCTCTATCCGCAAAACCCATCGGGTGATAATTGTGGAAGAGTGCATGAAAACCGGGGGCATTGCGGCAGAATTAATCGCCTCGATTAACGATCGCCTCTTTGACGAACTGGACGCGCCCGTAGTGCGCCTGTCTTCCCAGGACATTCCCACGCCATACAACGGCACCCTGGAGCGACTGACCATCGTGCAGCCCGAACAAATTGTGGAAGCGGTGCAGAAAATGATGGATCTGCGGTTCTGAGCAAGTTGAGATTTTAGGTTTTGGATTTTAGATTTTAGAAAAGGGCGTGGAATCTAAAATCTAAAATCTAAAATCGTTTTAGCAGGTGAGAAGATGCAAAAACAAAGTTCAGTTTTGATTTTAATCTTAGGTCTTATCATAGCCGCGATCGCGGTGCTGACAACGGTTCCGATCCGGCTGGGATTGGACTTGCAAGGGGGGGCGCAGTTGACCATTCAGGTGAAAACCACCGAGGAAATCAAAGAAATAACCCCTCAGATGCTCGAAGCTGTTGAGAGCGTCGTGAGAAACCGAGTTGACGCCCTCGGCGTGTCCGAACCCCTCGTGCAAACCGTCGGCACCGACCAGATTCTGGTTCAGTTGCCCGGGGTAAACGATCCGGCAGTGGCGGAACGGGTTCTCGGCGGCACCGCTCAGCTAGAATTTCGACGTCAAACTAACAATCCAGAAGTGACTGCGGAATTTGACGTCAGACAAAAAGAACTACAGGAATTATTGAGCAAGCAGTTAGAGCTGGAAGGGAAAGGCGACGCAGAAGCGATCGCTGCCAACCAAAAGGCGATCGAGCAGAAAACCGCTCAAATCAATGCCCTGTACGATAAAATTTACGAACGCATCGGCTTGACCGGCAAAAACCTCAAAGACGCCAACGCCGAACCCGATGCCAGCGGTGCTAGCTGGGAAGTCGCCCTCCGCTTCGATACCGAAGGCGGCGAAAAATTTGCCGAACTCACCAAAAATCTGGCCGGAACTGGACGGGCGATCGGCATTTTTCTCGACAACAAACTCATTAGCGCTCCCGTTGTCGGGCCAGAATTTGCCCAAACCGGCATCACCGGCGGCTCTGCCGTGATTACCGGTCGCTTTTCATTAGAAACCGCCAACGAACTGGCAGTGCAGTTGCGCGGCGGTTCCTTACCAGTGCCGGTGGAAATTGTCGAGAACCGCACCGTCGGTGCCTCCCTCGGACGAGATAGCATCCAGCGCAGTATTTATGCGGGTATTGGCGGCTTGACGTTAGTGTTAATTTTCATGGGAGTATACTACCGACTGCCCGGATTGATTGCAGATTTGTCACTGGTTATCTATTCCGTGCTGACGCTGGCGAGTTTTGCACTGTTGGGCGTGACTTTGAGCCTGCCCGGAATTGCCGGTTTTATCCTCAGTATCGGCATGGCTGTTGACGCGAACGTGCTGATTTTTGAACGAACGCGGGAAGAATTGCGATCGGGCAAATCCCTCTATCGCTCGGTGGAGTCCGGGTTTTACCGCGCCTTTTCCAGCATTCTCGACGGCAATGTCACCACGGTGATTGCCTGTGCGGCACTGTTCTGGCTGGGAACCGGTTTGGTGCGGGGTTTTGCCCTGACGCTGGGACTCGGGGTGCTGGTGAGCATGTTTACCGCCATTACTTGCAGTCGCACGTTCATGCTGTTGGCAATTGGCTTTCCAAAGTTGCGCAAGCCGGAACTCTTTTGTCCCAACCTGCAAGTCGCCGCGAAATCTTAAGTAGAGGCAATTGTCAGCAATGGAAATCTTCTCCCTCCTCTCACTTTCTCCCTCTTCTACTCAGCACTCTTCTACTCAGCACTCAGCCCTCAGCACTCAGCACTCTTTTTAAGGCAGCGCCATGAGAATAAATATCATCAAACAGCGATCGCTGTGGTGGGCAATTTCTGCCGGTATCGTTCTCGCCGGTTTGATAGCGATGGTCATTTCCGTGACTCGCCCTGACATCCGCGCCCCCCTCCGTCCCAGTTTGGATTTCGTCGGCGGCACGCGCCTGCAAGTTGAGCTGGATTGCAGCGTTCCGAATAATTGTAAAGGTGCGATCGACATTAATGCTGTCCGGCAAGTCTTGAACGAGCAAGATCTGGGCAATAGCAGCATCCAAATTTTAGACAAAAACCCGCAAGCAAAAGACCAGCAAGTGCTTTCGGTTCGGACGAAAAAATTGGATGTGGAGCCGCGCACGCAACTGCAAAAAGCGCTGAGTGCAAAAATCGGTGCTTTTGACCCGAAATCGATTCAAATTAATACCGTTGGCCCTACTTTGGGCCGCCAGATTTTTCAAGACGGTTTAGTGGCGCTGCTCGCTGCCTTTGCGGGCATCACCCTGTACCTGACATTTCGGTTCAAGCTCGACTACGCATTTTTTGCATTTGTCGCCCTGTTTCACGATGTTTTTGTCACCCTGGGCGTCTTCTCGATTTTGGGCTTGTTGCTGGGCGTGGAAGTGGACAGCTTGTTCATCGTTGCCCTGCTGACGATTATCGGGTTTTCGGTTAACGATACGGTGGTGATTTACGATCGCGTGCGGGAAGTCATCGCCATGAATCCCGGCGAACACATCAATCAGATTGTGGATGATGCCGTCAATCAAACCCTGACGCGATCGATCAATACGACGTTAACAACCTTGCTGCCGCTGGTTGCTATCTTTATATTTGGGGGCGAAACTCTCAAATATTTTGCCTTGGCGCTGATTATTGGCTTTGCGGCTGGCTCTTATTCCAGTATTTTCATCGCCAGCAGCCTGCTGGCATGGTGGCGAGAGCGCACCGGGCAAGCGATCGCCCTTCCGGCACAGCAGTCAGAACCCTCAATTGCTGCCGATGAGGTTTAGACAGGGGTAATGGGTAATGGGGCATTGCGCATGGGTAATAAAATCAATAAGCATTCACCAATAATCAACAATTAATCTCCAATGCCCGAAAATGCCCGAGAAACAATGCCCTATGCCCTATGCCCTATGACCCATAATTACAGCCAATCATGCACCAGCCTGAACATCGATCGCCAACAAAGACTTCCGAGGAACTTGCCCATTCCGATCCGACTTTTCAGGCGCAAGTGCAGCGCTTGCACCAGATAACCGTCTACAGTCGGTGGTTGGTTGTCGGATTGCTCTGGGCAAGCGTCGGAACTTGGAGCCTTTGGGGTTTGCGCAGAGAAATTTCCCTGTGGCTGCAGCATTTTACCTGGGTTGCTGTCAACTACGGTTTGAGCTACAATCCCCTATCAACCCTGGGGCTTTCTGCGTGTATCGCCATGACTCTTTCGATTCTAATTTGGCAAAGTCGCAACATCATTGTAGGAATGCCGCGCCCAGAAAAACAGCGCTTGGAATCCCATGTGATGCGGATTCGCCAGCAGGGGAAAAGTCATCCCCTCTGGCGGTGGGTTTGCGACGCGACACCGGACGAAAAAAAGGGATTTTAAAATTGAGGTTAGCGCTGCGGGAAAGAACGGTTTCGGGCAGGCGATCGACTATTTTATCCACAAATAAAGTAAAGTTTGCGGATTTAATATTGACTGGGCTCCTGTCGGTATCTTGTGGTTTGTCGTTAATCACTTAAATTGCTAATTATTACCCAAAAGTGCTGCTGTAGGGAAAAGGGGCGGCTCTTCTGATTTTATGATGATAAATAAAAGCTAGGCAATGGCTACAAGGCTATGCACCATGCCCGTAAAACCTGGCTTTCCACTCCGAGTCATGGAGAGTCAAAGAGGAAGGTTTGAACGGTAAAGTAGAAATAAAAATATACACCTGTTCCCCTTTTCCTTGCCTTTTTAGACTTTATCCACGCGCTGTATTCTAAGGAGCAACTTGGATTAATATTTACAGGCAAATTCTTTCAGGAATGAAAGGGTAGAGTTGAGGAACGAACCCCAACCCTACGAAGCCGAGAAAATATTAGAGAAAACTAGCCTGAGTTAAACTACCAACAGCCACTCCCTGCAACACGGCTAAAAATTCACCCGTTATGCTATCCTGAAGGATGGTATCATTAACATTAACCCCCGTGCCTTGGAAGATATTGAGCTGACTCAATGCCAGAGAACCCACTAAATCCAGTTTATCCTGATTTAGGGTAAAATCCGCGATGACATCAGCAGTTTCTACGGTTTGCCCGCCCGCCCCAAGAGCGATCGCAAATACGTCATTGCCCGCACCACCCGTCAG
>CAYOOD010000127.1:0-19428 GCA_964405435.1 uncultured bacterium | reverse complement strand
AACACGAACGCTGGAAGCGTTAAGGGGAAAAAGGTTTGAAATTTTGGAGATGTCTGATCGCGATTTGTTCGGGAATCACCCAGGCGTGTACCCAGCGCAGGATCGTTCGCAAGTCGTTGAGCGCGTTGCTGTTCGACTGCCCGCCCAGAACGCTGATGAGTCCGGTAACTTTATCACAGAGGTGCTCGAAACTCATCAAGTCCAAGGCATTTTTCAGAACGCCGCTGACGCTGCCGTGATACTCCGGCGTCGCCAACATTAACCCATCTGCTTCTTTGACGGCTTTGCGCAGGCGATCGACATCGGGATAGTCGGGATACTCTTGTTCGCCGCTGCAAAATGGCAGGTGCATTTGGCGCAAGTCGAGGATTTCCACCTCAGCGCCGAGGGCTTCCAGCCGCTGGGCTGCTAGGGAAAGCGCTAGATGGCTGTAGGAATCAGCGCGCAGGCTGCCGGCAATTCCGACGAATTTAACCATAGTGTGAGTCTCCTGAATTGAGTTGTGCGCGTTAAGTGGTAAGTTGAATTGAAAAGTTTTATTAAAAAGCGTAATCATTACGACTACGGATAATATAACGAATGCGATCGCGGGCTGTCAAGTGGGTCGCGATCGCCCTCGGGGCGGGCAGAGGCAAGAAAAGGGCAAGTTAAACTAGGAAAAGATATCCTCAACTCGAGCGCGGTTGGTTTTTCGCGAAACCGGGAGCGCGCGGAAGTTGGACAAAAGAGCAGGCGGGAGAGAGATGAAAGGTTCTTGGATGAAAGCATGGATGGGGAAGCGATCGGCCATCAAGAGCGTTGAAAGCGAAGGAAGAGAAACGCAGGGGCGATCGCGCCACCCGGACGCAAACAGGCCCTCAAAACAGCTCAGCCGTATCGGGTATCTCGCCGCAGGCTGGCTGATGGTTCAGGGGTTGGCTTTTGCCGCGCCGAGCCTAGCCAACACAGAGCGAAAACTCTACAGCGAGTTGATGAGAGACATTGAGGCGGGGAAAGTCACCAAAGTAGAGATAGATCCGGAGCAACAACTGGCGAAAGTCTATTTAAATTCGCAAAAGCCAGCCGACTACGAAGTGGCATTATTTGACAAATACCCGGAGCTGTACCAGACCATTCGCTCGGCAAACCGAGAGGCGGAGAAGATACAGCTCGACATACAGCCGACAGCAGATCACAGCGCGGCAGTGGGAATCGTAGCGAACTTGCTGCTGATCCTGCTGGTGATTGGCGGCTTGATGATGATCCTGCGCCGGTCGAGCCAAGCGGGCAACCAAGCGATGAATTTCGGCAAATCGCGAGCCCGCTTTCAGATGGAAGCCAAGACTGGGGTGCTGTTTAACGACGTAGCGGGGATTGAAGAAGCGAAAGAAGAACTGCAGGAAGTCGTGACATTCCTGAAAAAGCCGGAACGGTTCACGGCAATAGGGGCGAGAATTCCCAAGGGCGTGCTGTTGATTGGCCCTCCGGGAACCGGGAAAACCCTGCTAGCCAAGGCGATCGCCGGGGAAGCCGGGGTGCCGTTTTTTAGCATTTCCGGTTCGGAATTTGTCGAGATGTTCGTCGGAGTCGGGGCGTCGCGGGTGCGGGACTTGTTCCGCAAGGCGAAGGAAAACGCCCCCTGTCTGGTGTTTATTGACGAAATCGACGCCGTAGGTCGCCAGCGGGGTGCGGGGATTGGCGGCGGCAACGACGAGCGAGAACAAACCCTCAACCAATTGCTGACGGAGATGGACGGGTTCGAGGGGAATACCGGCATCATTATCATAGCGGCGACGAACCGCCCCGACGTGCTGGATGCGGCGCTGCTGCGTCCGGGACGGTTTGACCGGCAGATTACGGTAGATTTGCCGAGTTACAACGGGCGGCTGGGGATTTTGCAGGTACACGCGCGCAATAAGAAGCTTTCGCCAGAGGTATCGCTCGAGGCGATCGCGCGGCGCACCCCCGGATTTTCGGGAGCTGACTTGGCCAACATGCTCAACGAAGCGGCGATCTTGACGGCGCGGCGGCGCAAAGAGGCGATTACGCCTTTGGAAGTTGACGACGCGATCGACCGCGTGACCATCGGGCTGAGCCTGACGCCGCTGCTGGACAGCAAGAAAAAGCGGCTGATCGCGTATCACGAAATCGGACACGCGCTGCTATCGACGCTGCTGAAAAATTCCGACCCGCTCAACAAAGTCACGATTATTCCCCGTTCGGGGGGGATCGGGGGTTTTTCCCAACAAATTTTTAATGAGGAGATGGTGGATAGCGGGCTGTACTCCCGGGGGTGGCTGCGCGATCGCATTACCACGGCGTTAGGGGGCAGGGCAGCGGAAGAGGTGGTGTTCGGCAATGCCGAAGTCACCGTCGGTGCCAGCAACGACATCCGCGTCGTGGCGGATATGGCGCGGGAGATGGTCACTCGCCTGGGCATGTCAGAACTCGGGCCGGTGGCGCTGGAGGGCCCTGGCAGCGAAGTGTTTTTGGGTCGAGATTGGGTGGCGCGATCGGAGTATTCGGAACAGGTGGCGATTGAAATCGACCGGCAAGTGCGAGCGATCGCCTTTCAGTGCTATCAAGAAGCCTGCCGGCTCCTGCGCGAAAACCGAGTCCTGGTCGATCGCCTGGTAGAGTTGCTCATCGAGCAGGAAACCATCGAGGGCGATCAGTTCCGCAAAATCGTTTCCGAATACGTCGAGCTGCCAGAGCGGCAAGTGGTATCGCGCTAGAAGGCGATATTGGGCGGTAATGGATCGTCTGTTAGGAGTTTAGGGTTGCCACCGGCTGCGCCGCAGCGCTATCGCCCCTCTAAACTCCTCGATTTTTTTGAGAGCTTCAATATCCTTGCGGGCGGCTGGAATAAGACGGAGACTGTTCGCTGTACATCGCCCGCAGCACCGTTGCCGGATCTATCCACTGCCGGGAATACTTCAGACCCCAGTGCAGGTGAGGGCCGCTAGTGCGCCCGCTCATGCCCACGCGACCGATGCGAGCGCCGGCGGGCACCTGCTGCCCTTCCCACAGTTGAATCCCTCCTTCGCGATCGATCAGGTAATTGCGACCGTTGGCTCGTTCTACTTGTCCTTCCATGTGACAGTAGACGTGCTCCCAATTTCCCGATTCAATCACCAGCCCGGTGCCGCAGCGGCTGTCTCCGATGACTTCCACGACCTGGCCAGACCACCAATTGCGGATGTAGCTTCCTTGAGGAGCCGCCAAATCCAGACCGTAGTGAAATTCTCCATAGCCGCGCGGGCCAAAGGGAGAGGTATAGTCTTGAAAGTTTTCTACTGGGAAAGATGCACCCATCCAAGTGCTGCCTGTTGCCACCTGGCTGGGATCGGTGGCTCGGGCCGCCAGCAGCGCTGGCCCGAAATTGATGGCGAGTATGGCACTCAAACTCAGGACTGCCATCACTCCCAGGCGTACCAGACGTGCAAACCTATTTGGCTTCATTCTTTACACTCCTCAACCGCCACCTAGTCTTAAAATCAGGTATTTTACTCTTTTTTTGTGTTTTGTCAAGCGTTGAACTTGAAAATCAGTCAAGTCCGTTCCCTTTTGAGCTGTCAAAACAGCCAGCTACGGATATACGGGCTTGACCCACGCGATCCGGAGAACCATTAAAGCACGATCGGTGCAGTTGGAGCGAAAAAAAAATTCTTAAGTTTGGATTAAAATCGCACAAAGGTTAGAATCGTTAAGAACTGTTACCCGTCCCTTGCTCTCAACGGCTGTTCGATCCATGATTGAAGAAATCTTTCCGTTTCGGTTGGCTGTGGATGCCACGGCGATCGCCGGTACCGCTCTTTGGTCCCTGGCGCTATATTTGGGTTTGTCGCCGATTGGCGAATGGGTAACCGAGCAATTGACTCGCTGGTTTAACTTCGCCGAGCGATCGCTCTACACCTCCCAACAGGAGTATGAAAGAACCCGACGCGCTCGCGAAGCCCAGAACACTTTTTTTGCCTCCCTGTTCAGCATCGTGCCTTTTTTGGCAGCCGGTGCCCTGTGCAACTACGGTGTAGAAATCGGGTTGGGCAGCAGTTGGGCGATCAGCATCGGCACGATCGCTTGTATCGGCTGCGGCGTCTACGAATTGGGTCGGCGAGACGGTCAATCTGACTAGCTGGCACCGGCTGGACTGGTTGGTTATCCAACTCGCGCAATTGCCAGGTTATTTGCGGATAAGTTCGCGGCGAATTTACCCGCCTATTTTATTTAAGTCCCTGGCTGGCGCGTGAAGTTCGCCATCCCACCTCAGTTTATTTGGCAGAATCACAGCACGAGTCAAATTGCTGATGAAAAAATGGAAGACAATAAAACACTTTTACTTTCGGCTATTTTCTCAAGCCTGCTGCTCTTATTTCAGGGGTACATACCCGCCGCCGCTTTGGGAATCGCTACCGGGCGATTAATTTCCCTCACAGGGATATTTTATGGGGCATTTCAGCAACTTTTGCAAGTTCCTGGCACCCTCCCTTCTGTTGCGTTGCTCCCTGTTGCTCTGATGGCTTTACAACAGAGCCAACCCGCCGCCCTTTTCGTCGTTTTTTTCAGCTCTACTTGGCCGATCGCCGTCAATTCAGCAGCCGGGATGCGCCTATGGCGTCAAAATCGCAAAAGAGCCGCCACTTCAGAAATTATCGCCGGGTTGAGGCTGGGCATGGGGATGGCATGGTGGACCGTTATCGCCGTAGAGATGTTCGTAGGCGGCAAAGGAATTGGTTTTTTGGTTTTTGATGCTTATCAGATTGGCAAGACCGCTGATATAATTACAGGAATTATCTGTATTTCTATTCTTGGATTCTTCCTGGATAGACTGATATATTTCGCTGGATATAGGATATCGCAATTCTTGCCTGCAGAAGAAAAAAACGAGCAAGCGGACGTCGAGAGGTGGTAAATATAATAAAATTGGGTGAATGGCAACAATTCCGCGTCGCGCTTTTGCCGAATCTAAGTTCTTCAAAACTACAGCGACTCTGAAGAGGTTTTGAAAAAATCAAGTAGCCAGAAACCCGGGTTCTTTGCGAACCCGGGTTTCTCGGCTGCCACAACTCAAAGAGAACCGCTATATTTCGCCCCAAACTGTTCTGTTGAGATTGAAAGGGTTAGAGGATAGGTTTAGACATTTGCTCCGTGAAGCACTCCAGCGTTCCCATCGCCCAGCCCGACGGTGGTATTATTCCGGTTGACACCTATAATAGGTGCGATCGCGAGGATCGTGCAGGCAAACGCCTGTTTGCTCCCCATCTGGAACAAATCTGAGTAGGCTGTATCTGGCAGGGCTTTGATAAAATGATAAAAAAAGATGAACTGATTAAGATAGGAACCGGAATGACAATCGTGCTGAGCTTGCACGTTATAGTAGGCTTGTTAGCCTACATAACCGTTGTGATTTTTCCGGTGCTGTCTGCTGCTTTTCTGTACGGCTTGCTGGCAATTGGATTGGCCCAAATCATCTATATAATTCCGGCGATCGCCCTGTTATATCGGTGGCAGAAATGGGGGTTGATGAGAGGCGTGATTGTCGGTGCAGTTCTCACAGCTTTGCTGAATGTTGGCTGCTTTCTATTGATTTTCAGAAAATAGCTTATTGAGATAGGGTGGGCAGTTCCACCCTACTCTAAAAGAATTGTCAAAAAAATCAGAAAAGTTCTTCGCGCGCTAAATGAGCAATTTTTCGCGCGGCTCCGGGTTCACCGCGAACAGCGCGGAGGCGATCGCGCATAGCCTCTAATTTTTCCGGATGTTCTAGAAAGTCGAGAACCATCTGGGCGACTTCTTCGGGTTGCAGTTGACCGACTAATTCTGGGACAATTTCTTTGCCTGCCCAGATATTTGGCCACGCAAACAAGTGCTTCTGTTGCGCCATTGCCCAGTTAATGACTTTGGCAAAAAAAGAGCCAATTCCCGGTAAATTAGCTAGCAATCCCGGCAAACCATCCCAAGCTCGCATAGCATCCAGTTGTTGCAGGGGAATCAAGACAATCATCGGCACGGCGAGCGAACCCAATTCGGCAGTATTGGCACCGACGGTTGTGAGACAGAGGCAACATTGCGAGAGCACGTCATACGCAGGCGATCGCGCGTACAATTCCACCTGCAATCCCGTCGCAGTTTTGAAAAATACGCGCTCTTCTCCCCCTTCTGATTCCCCCTCCCCGTGGGAGGGGTGAGGTTCCGCAACCAATTCAGCAGAAGCCCATCCGAATTTATCAATCAAAGAATTTTGCTGGGGATTGGCAAAACGCGCCAAAGTTTGCAAATCCAAAGTCGGCGCGACGGGAATCACAAAGCGAGTTTGATGGTTTGCCGCGTAAATATACTCTGCGATCGCCAAAGTCAGCGGCACTCCCTGACTGAGTTTAGCCGGTTTCGACCCGGGCAGCAATCCGATTAAAAAGTGTGGAGTGTAGAGTGGGGAGTGGGGAGTGGAAGAGTTTGCAGTTACAGAGGATGGAGAGAGAGGGTTTTCAGTTAACTTTTTTTCCAACTTTGCTGCTTCTGTCATTAAATCCCCGACAACGGTGAATTTATCGACATATTTTTTGGGAGATTTAGCGATCGCCTGGGATGTCATTACTGCAAATCGGTCAATCCACGGGTGCCACCGCGCCTCCCACTCGGCATAAACCACCGTGCGATAGCCGAGTTTTTTTCCAATGATAACCGGATAAATTTGGTCGCCGCCGAGGAAAACCACGACTCCTTTTTTGCGCCAATCCCAATTTTCAGCGGTTTTTCCCCAGAGTAAAAATTGCCAGAAATGCTGGGGTTCCTGAACGCGATCGACTTCCGGATAAGAACGGGCAATCGCCGTTTCTTTTCCCGTGGCGTGCGGGCATGGGGAAAGAATCACCGAGATGCGAACGCGATCGCGATCGTCCCCCAACACCGATCGCAGTTGTTCGACTACCGGGCGCACCCAAGTAGTCACCTCTCCGGGACCATTTGAGAGAATTAAAATATCAGCACGTTCCACTGCAACCGCTCCTATTCTACTTTATAAGCCTGCGCAGGCAGACTTTGTGCGTGCAGCTCCAGGCTGAAGCCTGGAAAACGGGGCTACTTTTTAAAATTGAATGGGAAACAGCAAACCCACGCCGACTGCTAAGTCATTATCAGCTCTAACGCGCAGATTGTGAAACGGCGTCGAGCCGACGCGATTGGTGACATACGCCTCGACTTGCAGCCCCGGCGTGCCTTTGGGGGATACCATCCCAAAAAGCGAGGAGGGATTCCAGCGAAAACCGACGCTCCAAGGTACAATCGTTTCGCGATCGCTCCCCCGGAGTGCATTGCCCTTGCCCGTCATATCCCAACCCGCTTCTGCAATCAAATTGAGATTTTCCGATAGAGGAATCGAGCCTCCTACATTAAATCCGCCAATTTCCAACCCATTGCGCTGCACGAATCCCAGCGTCGGAGTCAGCCAAAGGGCAATCCCATTTTGAAACTGATAGTGCATGGGGGTAGAAATCGTCACGATCAGACATTCGCCGTCATTTCCCCCAACACCCCCATCTTCCGAACAGACTTCGTTGCTGAAGGCAAACCCGCGCTTTTTCAAATCCCGCTCTTCAAATTCGTTGCGATTATCGCTGATAAAATTCACCAATACGTTATTCGATCGCGCGGCGGTGAACAAAGCACTTAACGTAAACGGATCGCCATCAGCTTGATGCAAAAAGCGAATTTTAGTTCCGATGCCCAATTCCGACTCGTCCTCCGTTCCCGAAACCGAATCGAGAAAAATATTGACTTCAAAGTCATCGAGCAATCCATAGCGCAGGGCGGTGAGGATGCCTTGACTGCCGCCTTGAATTGTGGTAAGTAATTGTTGATTCGGCACCGTACCGCCGTCAAAAAACGCAAAACCGGCGGGAGTATAGGGAGGCGGTTGCAGGGTTGCCCCGAAGTGCTGCGGATACGCGCGATTGGCACTTGTGAAGCCGGGGATGTATGTCAGAGAACCGCCCAGAGAAACGAATTCTTTATCGGCGATCGCCGAGAGCGCCCCTGTATTGCCCAGGGCATTAGAGATAAAGAAATCCGCAGCGAGACGGGGATTGACGAGATAGCGCAAACCGGCATTAAAGGCGATCGACCTGGCGGGCAGTCCCGTATCGCGATCGATGGTGTTCCTGCCGGCAAAAGGAACAAACGCATCGCCCCAGAGTACAAACCTGGAATTGAGGGGAAAACTCGCTCCCACCGCCAAACCTACCGTCGTGCCAAAAGAACCGGGATCGTCCACTGGAGGGCGGCGGAAATACAAAGCATTGTCTTCTGGCAAGAAAACCACTTTCGGAGAAAGGGTAAACTGAAATCCCTCGTCGCTGTTGTAGGTAAAAGGCAATTCTAGCGACGGCACAATTTCCTGTTTGTTGTCTCCCTCAGATAGGGGCACGAAATTTTCATCGTAAAACTGATAGGAGCGCACGCCTCTGGAAAGGGCGACGACACCGCTGAGGGCTTCAGAGCCCCTAGGGCTCTGCCAAATTCGCTGTTTTGCCTGGAGGGTGAATTCTTGAAAAAAGTTGCCGCTTCCCGTTGAGGTGGTTCTTCGCGCCCGGAAGTCTCCCTGTTCCACGGGACCCGAATTGTCGATTGTCTGGGCGTCGAATGTCAGTTCTAAGTTGTCAGTGACGCCCCAACTAAACCCAAAAGTTGGCTGACCGGTCAGCCCGATCTCTGCTGCTGTACCGGATGGCAAGGTTTGACGGTAGCGCAGGAATGTCAAAATCTCGCCTTGCTGAAGTTGATGGGCGGTTGTGAGGATGGTGGCACGGCTCCTCAAGATATCTCCGCGTACTCCCAGCAGTCTGGGAGGTTCGGCGGTGGCGGCATTCTCGCCACTGATTTGAGCTGTGCGGGCAGGGAAGCGATCGCGCAGGGAATCGCTTTGAGAGATTTCTGGCAGCTTGGCAAAACCCGATATCCGATCGAAATGGTCTGGATTGTATGGGGCGATCGCGCGCAGGTCGCTAGCCGAGCCGAATGGCAGGGATTGGCGGTAGTTGTGGAGCGAGACAGCCTCTCTATCGGGACGTGAACCAGAGCGATCGCCCAATATCGGCAAATCGCCCGCTTGCAAAACAGGGGAATAATTTTCTAAACTTTTTCCTGTCTCAATAGCGCTATTCGCCGAATTGTCAGCCCATCTGCTCACCGACAATCTTTCTGCAACAGTCAGATTGTTTTCCTCGGGTGAGCCAATCTGCCAATCTGTTTCGCTGCGTTCAGTTTCGGATAACTCTGGCAAATCTGATAAAAATCTTTGCTTAAAAATCGGATTCTTTTTAAGATTTTGATCCAAATATTTATGTTCTGCTAGTGCAGGACTATACAAAACTCCCAAACAGAAAAAAACGGAGCATGAAACCAATCGTGCCAATGTCATAAACGCGCTCTTTTAGAAAGTATCTTGATAGGGGGTTGCTGTATCAAATCAGATCGAGTCGCTGCCAAAAGCTGCCTGTGGAAAGGGCGATTTGAAGAACGCGATAGAAAAGCGCTACCAGGCGATCGACAGCCGCACTGCAGCCAGTGCAAGGCAATTTGACCGCGCCAAATGGGCCATCCACAGCGGTCATCTGGCAACAGATGCCCCGCGCGTCGGAAATGCGCCACAGGTGCAGCGAGTCAGCAACTCCATAGGATTATTGCAGACTGTAAAAATATCAAGGGGGCTGCACCCATAACATTTTGCCCGTCTGCCGTTTCTGCGTCGATTTCAGATCGCCCAACTGGGCACGGAAGTTCCCCAGTTACGGCTCTGTCGCCCTTGGCGCGTGCCAAGCGACTCCCTTTTAAGCGACAATACGTTGTCAGCACCGACTTATTCAACCAATGCAGGATTTTCAGGAGGGTGTAGGGCTGTGACTGATTTAGTGCAAGCCGCGAAAACCGGTGACGCTGCTGCTGTACAAGCCGCGATCGACGCAGGTGCAGACCTAAATGCCTCAGATGCGGAGGGCTTGAGTGCTTTGACTGCCGCCGCTGAAGCAGGGCACGCTGGCATCGTACACGCGATCGTCGCTGCCGGTGCCAAAGTCAATGCCGCCGATGCCGATGGATGGACTGCCTTGATGGGTGCCGCAGGAGCCGGTCACTTGGACATTGTGAAATCGCTGCTCGAGGCAGGAGCCGAGGTGAATGCTAAAACAAATTTTGGCTTAACTGCCCTGATGAGTGCTGCTGCCAAGGGCTACGTCCAAATCGTGCAAACTTTGCTCGACGCCGGGGCTGACTTGAAAGCGAAGGATAACAATAGCTGGACGGCTTTTATTTGGGCATCTCAAGAAGGGCAGAAAGACGTGATGGAATTGCTCAAGCAGGCACGCGATCGCCAGTCATGTTGATTTTGGCGCAGGAGAACTCTTTTCGCGCTCAAAAAGATAAATTATTGCGGAATTTCTTTGTTCGTCGTGACGGCTGAAGCCATCATTTCTTAGTTTGCAGACGAGGAGGACTGAAGTCCTGACTGCGAACGTCTATAGCGGTTTTCTTTTCTCGTGAGGTACGTCAGAAACCCGGCTTCTCCAAGAAGCCGGGTTTCTGGCCTGTACTTCATCTGACTGAAAAGATGTTTATAACACTTCAATACTTTTGTCAACCCTTCACCTATAATAGTTGCAAATAACTTGCATAAGCTTTTAGAACTTGACAAAAGCGTGCTTTGCGTGAATCCAAGCGATCGCACCTCGCCCTCTTCTCGCCTTTCCACCTCACTATTCATACTTAAGCGAGTCATGTAACCACACAATGCAGATTTTTCATTAAATTTTATTAAGAAAAATTGCCGATTTTTTATCGAATTGTTGCAAATCGGGCCGAAAGCCTCATAAAGAGGACGTTTTCTGGTAAAAACACTCCTATGCGACATGAAGCGCGCGCATTTCAGAGAAGAGAACACGCATCGTCAAGGAGCCAAAGAAGCATGTTCACTCACGTCAAGCCCACCATCAGACACATAGCGCCCGACAACCTGGACGGGCGATCGCTACTCAAGGTGGTCTATGTCGTGCTAGAAGCCCAGTATCAGAGTGCCCTGTCGGCAGCCGTTCGCTCGATCAACCAAAATCACCCAAACGTGGCCATCGAAATCGACGGCTACCTGATCGAAGAATTGCGCTCTCCCGAAAACTACGAGGCATTTAAACGCGATGTCGCCAATGCCAATATTTTCATCGCGTCCCTGATTTTCATCGAAGACTTGGCAGAGAAGGTGGTGGCAGCGGTAGAACCGCACCGCGACAACCTCGACGTTGCCGTCGTCTTCCCCTCCATGCCGGAAGTCATGCGCCTCAATAAAATGGGCAGCTTCTCGATGGCTCAGCTAGGTCAGTCGAAAAGTGCAATAGCACAATTCATGCGCAAGCGCAAGGAGAAATCCGGCGGCTCCTTCCAAGACGGGATGCTCAAGCTCCTGCAAACCTTGCCCAAAGTCCTGAAATACCTGCCGATCGACAAAGCCCAGGACGCCCGCAACTTCATGCTCAGCTTCCAGTATTGGCTGGGGGGTTCTGCCGAGAACCTGGAGAATTTCCTGCTGATGCTGGCGGATAAATACGTCCTCAAAGGCGATCGCGCCTACAATAGGGAATCTTTTGCCTACAAAGAACCAGTTGTCTACCCGGATATGGGCATCTGGCACCCCTTGGCACCGAAAATGTTTGAAGATGCCAGGGATTACCTCAACTGGTATAACAACCGCCAGGATATTTCCGGCGACTTGAAAGATCCCCTCGCCCCCTGCATAGGATTAGTGCTGCAGCGCACCCACCTCGTCACCGGCGACGACGCCCACTATGTGGCAATGGTGCAAGAATTGGAAGCCCTCGGGGCGCGTCCCCTCCCCGTCTTTGCGGGCGGATTGGACTTCTCCAAACCCGTCGATGCGTATTTCTGGGATGTCGCGCCCAAAGGCGTCGCGCCGTTGCCCTTAGTCGATGCCGTGGTGTCCCTGACTGGCTTTGCCCTCGTAGGCGGGCCGGCTCGACAAGACCATCCCAAGGCGATCGAATCTCTGAAACGCTTGAATCGCCCGTACATGGTTGCCCTGCCTTTGGTGTTCCAAACTACGGAAGAATGGCAGGATAGCGAGTTAGGGCTGCACCCGATTCAGGTAGCCTTGCAGATTGCCATTCCGGAACTCGACGGAGCGATCGAGCCGATTATCATGTCGGGGCGAGATGGAGCCACCGGCAAAGCGATCGCCCTGCAAGATCGCATCGAAGCGATCGCGACTCGCGCCCTCAAGTGGGCAACCCTGCGTCGCAAGCCCAAATTAGAAAAGAAAGTTGCCATAACTGTTTTCAGCTTCCCCCCCGATAAGGGAAATGTCGGCACCGCTGCGTATCTCGACGTATTCGGCTCCATCTACAAAGTCATGGAAGCCCTGCAGCACAACGGCTACGACGTGCAAGACTTGCCCGAATCAGCCGAAGCGCTCATGCTGGAGGTCATCCACGACGCCCAAGCCCAATACAGCAGCCCCGAACTGAACATCGCCTACCGCATGTCAGTGGAAGAGTACGAAAAACTCACCCCTTACTCCACCCGCCTCGAAGAAAACTGGGGCCCTCCTCCAGGCAACCTCAACAGCGACGGGCAAAACTTGCTCGTCTACGGCAAACAGTTCGGCAACGTCTTCATCGGCGTGCAGCCCACTTTCGGCTACGAAGGCGACCCCATGCGGTTGCTGTTCAGCCGTTCTGCCAGCCCCCACCACGGTTTCGCCGCCTACTACACCTACTTAGAGCGCGTCTGGGGTGCCGATGCCGTCTTGCACTTCGGCACGCACGGCTCGCTCGAATTCATGCCCGGTAAACAAATCGGCATGTCAGGGGAATGCTATCCCGACAGCTTGATCGGCAAGATTCCCAACCTCTACTACTACGCGGCAAACAACCCCTCCGAGGCAACGATCGCCAAGCGCCGCAGCTACGCCGAAACCATCAGCTACCTGACGCCACCCGCTGAAAATGCCGGGTTGTATAAAGGATTGCAAGAGTTGAGCGAGCTGATTGGCTCTTATCAAACCTTGAAAGATTCCGGGCGCGGCGTGCAAATTGTCAACACCATCATGGACAAGAGCCGGATGGTGAATCTTGACAAAGATATCACCCTGCCGGATACAGACGCCGCCGAGATGAGTGCCGAGGAGCGGGACAATATCGTCGGCAGCGTGTACCGCAAGCTGATGGAAATCGAATCGCGCTTGCTGCCGTGCGGGTTGCACGTCATTGGCAAACCGCCAACCGCAGAAGAAGCGATCGCCACCCTCGTTAACATCGCCTCCCTCGATCGCGAAGAAGAAGGCATCCTCTCCCTGCCGCGCATCATCGCCAACAGCCTCGGGCGCGACATGGAGGAAATCTACCAAAACAGCGACAAAGGCGTCCTCACCGACGTCCAGCTCCTGCAAGACATCACGATGGCAACCCGCGCCGCCGTCGCCGGCTTGGTGAAAGAGCAAACCGACGCCGAAGGGCGAGTTTCCCTCGTCTCCAAGCTCAACTTCTTCAACATGGGCAAGAAAGAGCCTTGGATCGAAGCCTTGCACCAAGCCGGGTACAAACAAGTAGACACCGAACAGATCAAACCCCTGTTCGAGTACCTGGAATTCTGCCTGCAGCAAGTCTGTGCCGACAACGAACTCGGCGCGATGCTGCGAGCCCTCGAAGGCGAATACATTCTACCGGGACCTGGTGGCGACCCCATCCGCAACCCCGGCGTGCTGCCCACCGGCAAAAACATACACGCCCTCGATCCGCAATCCATCCCCACTGCCGCCGCAGTGAAATCGGCCAAAGTAGTAGTAGACCGACTGCTAGCGCGGCAGCGAGCCGACAATAACGGCAACTACCCAGAAACGATCGCCTGCGTGCTCTGGGGAACCGACAACATCAAGACTTACGGCGAATCCCTCGCCCAGATTATGTGGATGGTAGGCGTCAAGCCCGTGCCCGATGCCTTGGGGCGCGTGAACAAACTAGAACTAGTTCCGTTAGAAGAATTAGGGCGTCCCCGCATTGACGTCGTGATTAACTGCTCCGGCGTATTCCGCGACTTGTTCATCAACCAGATGAACCTGCTGGATAAAGCCGTAAAAATGGCAGCCGAAGCCGACGAACCCGTGGAAATGAACTTCGTGCGCAAGCACGCCATGAAGCAAGCCGAGGAAATGGGGATTAACCTGCGGCAAGCAGCAACCCGCGTTTTCTCGAATGCGTCCGGTTCCTATTCTTCCAACGTCAACTTAGCCGTAGAAAACGGCACCTGGGAAGACGAAGGGCAGTTGCAGGAAATGTATTTGACGCGCAAGTCATTTGCATTTTCCTCCGACAATCCCGGCAGTTTTGAACAGTCGCGACAGATATTCGAGTCAACCTTGAAAACTGCTGACGTCACGTTCCAAAACCTCGACTCATCGGAAATCAGCCTCACGGACGTATCGCACTATTACGATTCCGATCCCACAAAGGTGATTTCCACCCTGCGCAACGACGGCAAACAGCCGGCGGCGTATATGGCGGATACCACCACCGCTAACGCGCAGATTCGCACCCTGTCGGAAACCGTGCGTTTAGACGCGCGCACGAAGATGCTCAATCCCAAATGGTATGAGGGGATGCTGTCGCACGGCTACGAAGGCGTGCGCGAGCTTTCCAAGCGCCTCGTGAACACGATGGGATGGAGCGCGACAGCCGGCGCAGTCGATAACTGGGTGTACGAGGAAACGAACGAAACGTTTATGAAGGATGAGGCGATGCAGCAGCGGCTGATGAACCTCAATCCGAACTCGTTCCGCAAGATGGTGGCAACTTTGCTAGAAGCCAACGGGCGCGGATATTGGGAGACGAACGAAGAGAATCTCGATCGCTTGCGCCAGTTGTATCAGGAAGTTGAAGACCGGATTGAAGGGATAGAATAGTCGGTAATATGCAGCCTCACCCTCACAGGGTGGGGCTGTGCCGCTAGGGAGCTTTTCAGGTTTGTCAATATACCGCTAAGGGCGAAGCATTTGCGAATAAATATAGAGGGCTACCCGAAAGATTATTGACGCAAATGCTTCGCCCCTACATAAATGAGAATGCTTCGCCCCTACAAAAGTGGTCGGGCTGAGTCTTGCGCCACACCGTCCGCCGCAAAAAGCGACAAGAGTTTTTTCAATATTATGGCCTTGCCACGAATTCAATCAGGTAAAGCAAATACCGCCCGACAGCCAAATAAGTGGCTAGGGCTGAGAATCCGACGCCGGCACCTATTCCCAGCCGATGATTGAAACACAGCCACAGCCCGACTGCGGGAATGACAGCGCTGAGAAACGAAAGCGATCGCATGAAGAGTCGCAGGCGAGGTTTTGGCTCCCAGGCATCGATGAAAGCCAGTAAGAGAAAGATAATCAGCGCCGCCAGTAGCGCCAGAATATTGCAGGCGATCGCGAATACGAACAGGAGCATCGTTAGCCCTCCCGCGTGCTTGTACCTTCCTTCATTGTAGGCAATCGACTTCTGCTATAACTGCGCGGAGGGAAGTTGCGATCGCATTTCGTAGCGTTCTATTTTACCATACGCAGAGCGCGTCGGGCCATTTGGGGGCGATCGCTTTTTCTTCCCGCCGGTGCGGGCTATAATTGTTTGTGGGAGCGCCTGGAAACGAGAATCTCCCCTATTGCAAATTTAAAATCCCAATATGACTGCCCTAACTGTTAACTTCAACTCTATTATTAAGCTGACAGATGAGCAATTTTATCAGCTCTGTCAGGACAACCGCGATTTGAGGTTTGAGCGCACTGCGACAGGAGAATTAATCATTATGGCACCGGCTGGCGGAGAAACGGGAAACAGCAACGCTGGACTAACCGCTCAACTCTGGCTCTGGAATGAGTCAAGTAAACTGGGTAAAGTTTTCGATTCCTCCACTGGCTTCAAACTTCCCAATAGCGCAGATCGCTCTCCTGATGCTGCTTGGGTGGCGCTGGAACGCTGGAATGCTCTGACTGCTGAGCAAAAAGAGAAATTTCCTCCCCTCTGTCCTGATTTTGTCGTCGAGTTGCTCTCTCCGAGCGATACCTTGAAGGTAGCACAGAGGAAAATGGAGGAGTATATCAGCAATGGCGCTCGCTTGGGTTGGTTAATTAATCGCAAATCTCGACAAGTAGAGATTTATCGCGCCGGTCAAGAGGTGGAGGTGCTGGAATCGCCAGCTACTTTATCAGGAGAGTCGGTTCTGCCTGGATTCGTGCTGAATCTCGATCGCATCTGGTAGCGTTTTATCCGGCTACAATCTAATTTTAGCATACGCCGAGCGCGCCGTGCCATGTCAGGGCGATCGCTTTTTTTTCCGCAGTGCGTGAAGCTTTAGCGAAAGCGATCGCGAATCGCTCCTATTTTTTCAACGCCTGAAACGTCCGATCGGGACTGTGCGACCATAGACTAATCCAGACAATAGACAGAGCGTGAGTCAACAAGATAAACTGCTAACTAAAATTCTACTTGGCACCTCCGATGCTAACATTTCCTTTGCCCAACTGTGCCAACTGTTACGCCATCTCGGCTTTGAAGAAAGAATTCGCGGAAGTCACCATATCTTTGCGAAAGAAGGTGTTGAAGAAATCCTGAATCTCCAACCCAAGGGTGCCCAAGCTAAAGCTTATCAGGTTAAGCAAGTTCGTGAAGTAATTCTCAAATACAATTTAGGAGATCAAGATGATGCTGCGTTATGAAATTATTTTATACTGGAGCCAAGAAGACCAGGCATTTATCGCTGAAGTGCCAGAATTACCCGGTTGTGCGGCTGACGGGGCTACCTATCAAGAAGCCTTGCACAATGTAGAGGAGATTATGCAAGAGTGGATTGAGACGGCGAAGGAGTTAGGGCGAGAAATTCCTCAACCGAAAGGGCGCTTGCTCTTTGCTTAGTTGAGAAAGAATGACAGGCGATCGCTTTTTTTTCCGCAGTGCGATCGCCCCTATTTATACACATCTCCACGAGAACCAATAGCAGTCACGACATATAACTGATTCTCCCTGTCTTCTAAAAACAATACCCGATATTTACCCACCCGCAGCCGTAACTCAGGACGACCTTTAAGCGGTTTAATGTCCAGCCCTGTAGAGCCTGCAATCAGAGCATCCAAAGCATTGATAATCCGCACTTGGTCATCGGGCTGCATTCGTTCTAAATAGCGTTCTGCTTGTTTTAAGAGAATGTACTCAGTCAAGCTTCTCTCCAAACAGCTTCAATTTGAGTGCTTTTGAGGAAATGCCCCGATCGCGCCCAGCTAAGTAATCCTGCCAAGCCGCTTCGCTTTGCGCTATTTCTTCTGCCGGTACGATCTCGTTCTCATCTCCCTCAACTTGTACCGGAAGACGAACCATTGCTGTCAAATCTTCTAACAGCCGGAGTTGCTCGGCAAGGGTGAGGCTTTGAACTTGACTCAGTACCTCGTTATAAGTAGACATAGACTCTCCGTTGAGATGTTTTAGCCCTGGCTCTATTATACAAGTATTTGAGATTTTAGCCAGCTCGATCGCTCTTATTCTTCCCGCAGAGCGATCGCGCAGGCGATCGCTTTACCCAACAGCCGCACCCTCCTTTCCCCCTACCAATTTCATTTAACCGCGAAATTTTGTAGGGGCGGTGCCCCCGTGCCCGCCCCGACTTCTCTTAAAAATAGCGAATTTTCACATACTGTTTCAACACGGGATTCAGAGAAAAAAGCGTTACCTTTTTCTGCTCCTTGGCATCCACTAAAAACCGCATTTTCAGGGATTGCATGGCATCCACTAACTCGAATGGAGAGAAGCGGCTCGTCTGGGAAAGATGCAACAGAGCGACGGGGGCAGTTTCACTCGCAAGCTGAGCCATGACAGCCTGTTCTAGCGCGGTTAAACGCTGAAATTGCTGTTCGAGTTGCGATCGCAGTGCTTCACTTAAAATCAGCCCCTCATATTGCAAAAACTCAGCCACCCTCCCCCCAAATAAATCTTGAATCAGGCTAGCCGTCAGCGCCAACCAGAGGGGATTTCCCTGATAGGTATCAATCAGCGTATCCCAAGCTTCCTCGTCGGCTAACTCGTACTCTCGCAAAATTTCTTTAGCCGCTGCACCCAAGCTGCCCAGACAAAGCGATCGCACCGGGTGATTTTCTCTTTCCAGTTTGGCAACTTCTTTCGGTTTCTCCCAATTCACCACCATGACGCAACTGTTGTGAGAGACTTCGGCAATAAGTTGGAAAAAGTGGTGATATTCTTCACAGCCTGATTTGTAGTGTCCGGCAAGTTGCCCGCTGCTGAAAATCGCCTGCACGTCATCGAGAACAATTAGACAGCGAGACTGGCGCAAATAGTTGAGGAGTTGGGAGAGTTGCGCTTCTACGCTGTCGGAAATTTCTGCTGGCTGGCAGAAGATTTGCAGCAGGTTGGTGAGGGTGGCATTCAGAGATGGAGAAAAGCGCAGGCTGCGATAGATGATATAATCGAAGTGAGTTTTGATTTCGTCAATCAGGCGGATGGCGATCGCGGTTTTGCCAATGCCGCTGATTCCCAGAAGTGCGACGAAACGGCAGCGTTCCTGTATTATCCAGCGTTCCAGGGTGGCGAGTTCCGAGGTGCGATCGTAAAAGCTGAAGATTTCCGGCGCGTCGCCCAAGTCGAGATGAAGTTTATCTAGCGTTGACTCGGTTTGCTGCGTATCTGTTGGAGATAGGGAAGGCTCCGTGCAAATGTTGAGGTGATTAATTGATGCAAAATCTCCAACAATACCGCCGATAAATGATGAAAAGTTGTAAAAGTCTCCTTTTTTCTTCAGAATAGCTTTACAACTTGCTTTACTAACGTCTTTCCCCAATCCCTCAGAAAGTATTTGCCAAAGTTCCGAGCCTACATTTCTCACATGGCTTGTACTGGAGTAAACCTCTTCAGCGATTTCCGTATAAGTGCGCTGTTGTAACGTCCCCCGCAGGATAGCCTCTTGCAGATAGTCCAGGTGCTTTCCCGTCTTCGCAAAAACTATCTTATCTGCCAACTTCAAGACTTCGGCGATGTCCATAGACAAGGGAGGCGCTGGAGTTTACGCCATCCATCATATCGGATCTTTCGTACATTTGTGACATTTCAGATCTGGCCATCCCAGAAAAGACCGTATTTTTCGTACATAAGTCCTACCCTATAGTAGTTGATTGAAGTGTCGGCAGGATATATGTATGAAGCGAGTCCGGTTGCTCAGTCGGTGGCTCTCGGCTGGGATGCTGTCTGCGATGTTAGGGATACTCGGCGCGCAAGTGGCCGAAGCCCAGCGCCCGATTCCCTTGCTCGACCTGAACTGTGTTAGGCGAGCGGGCGGTCTTTATGGTGATAGTAGAGATATTTCGGCGTTGCACAGATGCTGTATGATTCAAGAAGGCATGGGCACCGTCTTGTGTTT
>CAYOOD010000126.1:0-19464 GCA_964405435.1 uncultured bacterium | reverse complement strand
AGCCTATGACTATGTGGGCTATAGCGGCGTCACAGTCCTGAGCAACGGCAATTATGTCGTCAGCAGCCAATACTGGGGGGCAGCCACTAGGGCGGGAGCGGTGACGTGGGGCAATGGCAGTACCGGCATCACCGGAGCCGTCTCGATAGCAAACAGTCTCGTCGGCACGACAGGCAATGACCAAGTGGGCTCTAGCGGCGTCACCGCCCTGAGCAACGGCAATTACGTTGTCAGGAGCCCTAACTGGGATAATGGGGCAGCCACGGATGCGGGAGCGGTAACGTGGGGGAATGGCAGCACCGGCACTACCGGAGTCGTATCAGCAGCAAACAGTCTCGTCGGTACAACAAGCGGCGATCGATTAGGCAGCAGCTTTAACTACAGTGGTAACGCTGGCGTCAAAGCTCTGAGCAACGGCAATTACGTTGTCAGCAGCCCAGACTGGGATAATGGGGCAGCCACGGATGCCGGAGCGGTGACGTGGGGGAATGGCAGCACCGGCACTACCGGAGTCGTATCGGCGGCAAACAGTCTCGTCGGCACCACAGCCAGTGACAATGTGGGCTATGGCGGCGTCACTGCCCTGAGCAACGGCAATTACGTTGTCAACAGCTATGACTGGAATAATGGGGCAGCCACGGATGCGGGAGCGGTGACGTGGGGGAATGGCAGCACGGGGATTACCGGAGCCGTCTCGGCGGCAAACAGTCTCGTCGGCACCACAGCCAATGATAATGTGGGCAGAGGCGGCGTCATAGTTTTGAGCAACGGCAATTACGTCGTCAGCAGCCCTAACTGGGATAATGGCGCAGTAGCCAATGCCGGAGCCGCAACGTGGGTAAACGGCGCAACCGGACAAACGATTAATAACTCAAATCTTGTCAGCCTGCAAAACAGCATTGTCGGGAAAACTGCCTATGCCGGCTTAAATGCAGTCGCGGAAGATACAGTCAATGGCACTTTTTTGGCAGGCTTCCCCGGCGCAAATCAAGTATCAATCGGCTTTATCGCTCCCAATCCCAACCTGCTGACATTCGCGCGGGGGCAGGGTGCCACAATGACTGTAACGAGTGACTTTTTAACCCGCACCTTAAACGCAGGCACCGCCGTCGTCTTGCAAGCCAACAACGACATTACTGTCAACAGCCCCATTATTGCCAACAATCCCGGCGGCAATGGCGGCGATTTAACCTTACAAGCAGGGCGCAGCCTTCTCGTCAACGCCAATATTACCACCGACAGCGGCAACCTCACCCTAACTGGCAACAATACTGCTGCTTCTGGGGTAGTGAATGCTTATCGAGATGCAGGCAATGCCGTCATCTCCATCGCCCCCGGCACCACACTCAACACCGGCACCGGCAATACAACAATCAAGCTCGATACAGGCGCGGGTTTAACCAACAATACCAGCGGCAACATTACCCTCGCCGGCACTATCAACGCCAACAATCTCACCGTAGAAAATAGCGGGATTAGCGGCGGCGCAGTCAATATCCCCGCCACCGGCATCATCAACCTGACAGGAAATTTTCAGCAAAATAGTAGTTCCCCGGTACTGCTCGGAGGCAGCATAACCACAGCGGGCACGAATATTCAATTAAACGGTGCTGTCACCCTAACGGGCAACGCCTCTTTGAGTACGGGAGCCGGGGCGGGCGACATCACCTTCAACAGCACAGTTAACGGCACCGCCGGCACGGAAACCCTCACCCTCAATGCCGGAAGCGGCAATATCACCTTTAGCAGCGCGGCGGGCAATACCCAACTCTTCAACCTCACGGCAAACAGCAGCGGTAGCACCCTTTTCAACAGTACCGTCAGCGCCAACAATCTTACCACCGATGCAGGCGGCAGCACTACAATTAACGGCAACATCACCAGCCAAACGCTAACTTTCAACGATGCCGTCACTGTCGGCAGCAACGTCACCCTCATTGGCAGCACATCCGTCAACTTTGCCTCGACGGTAGATAGCACTGCAGCCGGAACAAATAGCTTGACTGTTAACTCTCCCAGCACAACTTTTAACGGAGCTATTGGCAGCACTGCTAGCCTGAATGCCCTCAGCACCGACGCGGCAGGAACAACCACAATCAACGGCAATATCGCGGCAGGAACGCTAACTTTTAACGACGCCCTGCGCATTGGCAGCAACGTGCAGTTAAACGGCAGCACATCCGTCAACTTTGCATCGACGGTAGATAGCACGGCACCCGGAACAAATAGTCTCACCGTCAACTCCCCGGCGACAACCTTTAATGGAGCTATTGGCAGCACTGCCAGCCTGAATGCCCTCAGCACCGACGCCGCCGGCACGACTACAATTAACGGCAACATCACCGCCAGCACCCTCAATTTCAACGATGCCGTCATCCTCGACAACAACATCACCCTAACCGGCACCACCTCCGTCAATTTAGGCGCTACCGCTGACAGCGCAACGGGCGAAACCAATAGCCTCACCGTCAACTCCCCGGCGACAACCTTTAATGGAGTTGTTGGCAGCACCGCTCCGTTGAATGCCCTCAGCACCGACGCCGCCGGCAACACCACCATCAACAGCAACGTCGCCGCCAACGCCCTCAACTTCGGCGATAACTTGAATATCGGCAATAATCTCACTCTGACGGGAGATGAGATAAACTTCGGGGGGTTAGTGACGGGCATCGGCAAAACCTTAGTGCTGCAGCCGCTAACTCCCAGCCAAGCGATTGCCATCGGCACAGAAGCAACCGGATTGGGCACCAGCGTCGCCCTAGATTTGACAGCAGAAGAAATATTGCGCCTGCAAGACGGCTTCACCTCGATTGTAATTGGGCGGGCTGACGGCACGGGCAATATTACCGCCAATACTTTTACAGTACGCGACTCCTTAACACTTCTTAGCGGCACGGGTACAATATCCGCAGGGGGAAGTATAACGGCGATTGACAACGCCTCCATTCTCCTAAAATCTCCCGCAATTAACCTCGGCGGCAGTATCGCTACTGAAAACCAATCCATCACCTTAGATGGCAACACTCAACTCACCGCTGCTAGCACCTTAAATACAAATTCCGGTTTAGGCGACATTACCTTTACAGGTACGGTAAACGGAGCCCAACCCCTCACCCTCACCGCCGGCACCGGCTACGTTAACTTCCAAAATGGTGTCGGCTCCACAACCCCCCTCAGCGCTTTAACAGTTAACAGTGCCGCCGCAGTCAACATCAATACAGGCATCCGCACCGCCAACAGTTCCCTCAACTTCTCAATGCCCGTCACTTTCACCGCCAACAGCACCCTTGACGCGGGAACGGGTAGCGTCAATTTTGGCAATACTGTCAGCACCAATAACAACAACCTGACAGTCACTGCCAGTGAAATCGACTTCGGCAACACAGTCAGCGGCACCGGGATTTTAGAACTTCGCCCCGCCACCGCCTCTCAGGATATTGCCCTAGGCGGAAATCAAAACAACACCGCCGCCTTAGAATTGAGCGGAGCCGAATTAAATCGCTTGCAAAATGGCTTCAGTCAGATTATAATCGGGCGAACCGATGGAAACGGAGCCGTCACCGTCGATAGTAGTGGCGTTACATTCCAAGATAGCACAATCTTGCGATCGCCTTTAGCTGTCGGAACCCTCACAACCAACGGCGACATCACCCTCACCGACAGCGCCTCCCTCAAACTCGAAATCTATCAACTCAACCTCAATCGCAACATCACCACAGCCGGCGGCAGTCTCGATTTCGGCAGCGCCAACATCAATCTCGGCGGCAGCGTTGCCCTCACCACAAACGGCGGCAACGTCAACCTCGGCGGCACCATCAACGGCAGCCAACAACTCGCCGTCAATGCCGGCACCGGCTCCGTACAACTCGGCAACAACATCGGGCAAACTACCCCCTTAACCGGATTATCCGTCACTGCCGCAACAGCAACATTACCTGCCGCGATTACCACCGCTAACGGCAACATCACCGTCAACGCCGACGCCACCCTTACAAACAGCAGCAACTTTTCTGCCGGCACCGCCGCGATTACCTTCGGCGGTAAACTAACCGCAGGCAGCAACAACCTCACCCTCACCGCCGACGAAATAAACTTCAACGGCGGCATCAACTCCGTCACGGGAAGCGGCATCCTAACCCTGCAACCCACCACCCCCACATTAGGGATTAATACTTCCAATTCTACCGATACCGCCGCCCTCGACTTAACCGCCAGCGACATCACCGCCTTGCAAAATGGCTTCGCAGAAATCACCATCGGGCGAGCAGATGGCAGCGGCGCTATCGCAATGGAAACCGGCACATTTTACGATCCCGTCAGAGTGCGCTCTCCCCAAACTGGCGGCAGCCTTACTGTCAACGGAGCCATCACCTTATTAGACAACGCCGTCTTAATTCGAGAAATCCCCCTCACCACCCTTTACGACAGCATCTTCCAAGAGACAGGAGACATTATTTTCAGCGAAGCCGTCGAATTGGGAGCCGACAATCTCACCTTCAGCACCGGCGGCGGCAGCATCATTTTCAAAGGCACCCTCGACAGTAAAACAGGATTATCCGATCCCAACATTACCTACGGCGTCAATCTCTCCGCCAGCAATTACATTCAATTCGAGCAAGCCGTCGGCTTATTCAAACCGCTGCGGGCTTTGAATATCACCAACGCCACCCAAATTAACGTCGCCGGCGGCATCAATACCGCGAATACAAATTTAACCCTTGCCCAGCCAGTCGTCTTGCAAAACGATGCCGTCTTCAATTCAGGAACCGGCATTCTCACCTTTAACAATACCGTCACGGCGGGGAACTACAAATTGGGATTGGCAGGAGATGAAATTAACCTGAATGCCGCCGTTACCGGCACGGGGGCGCTGGAAATCCAGCCCAAGACGCCTGCTGTCGGAATTGCCATTGCCGGTACAGACAACAATACCGCATCTCTGGATTTAACGCAAGCCGAAATCAATCTAATTCAACCGGGATTTAGTTCGATAGCCATCGGGCAAACCAGCGGCACGGGTACAGTGACGGTAAATGCCCTTTCTATTAGCGATCCTTTAACAATTCGCTCCGGTTTGGGAACCATTGCCGTGAATGGCGCAATTGCAGGAATCGATAACGCTTCCGTAACGCTGAATGCAGCGACAACGCAATTAAATGCAGGGATTACGACAGCGGGGCAAAATATCACCGTCGGCAATTTTACCACCACTTCCTCAACAGCTCCAGCCAGCAGCATACTCCTGGGCGGCAGCGTTGCTTTCAATAGCGGCGGCGGCAATATTACTTTCACCGGTGCCGTGGATGGGGCACAAACGCTCACCCTAAATGCGGGTACGGGTACGGTTGATTTTCAAGCCCCTGTCGGCAAAACAACCCCGCTGACGAGTTTGTCGATTGACTCTGCCACGACACGGGTAAACGGAGGTATCTACACCACGGATAACCAGGCGTTTAATACCCCCGTTATTCTCGCAGGCAATAGTACAATTGACTCTGGAGCGGCTACCCTAACGTTTAATAATACTATCTCGGCGGGCGGGTTTGACTTGACGCTGAGTGCCGGTGAAATCGATTTGGGGGGTGTCGTTAGCGGCACGGGGAAATTAGTGCTGCAACCGGGCACGGCTGAAACGAATATCGCCATAGCGGGTGACGGCACAACCGCCGGATTGGATTTAACTGCCGCCGAACTCGCTAACTTGCAAAACGGCTTTACTTCGGTTACAATCGGGCGAAATGACGGCAGCGGTGCTGTTACCATTAACAGCGTCACTTTAAACGATCCTACCACAATACAGTCGCCCCTCGCCCCCGGTTCAATTTCTGTTAACGGGCAAACCACCCTCGCCGATAATGGCTCCCTCACCCTCATTGCCCCGACACTGAATTTGAATGCGGGAATTGACAGCGCAGGCGGCAATATTTCTCTGAATGGGAATACACAACTAGGAGCCGATGTCAATATTAATACGGGCAGCGGCAGTATTGCCTTTGCCGGAACGATTGACGGCAGCCGTCAGTTGAATCTTTCTGGCGGGAATGTACAATTACAAGGAACAATAGGAGGAACTTCTCCCCTTTCGGGATTAACCGTCAGCGGCAATACCAGCGTAGGGGGTGCCGTCAATGCCACGGGAAATATTACGTTTAATAACGCCGTCACCGTGACGGGTGCGGGCGGCACTTTTAATGCCGGTACGGGCACCCTCTCCTTTGGTTCGACTTTGACGGCGCAAACGCAAGATTTAAACCTGACTGCCGGTGAAATCGACTTTGCCGGCACAGTCAGCGGCGGCGGCAATTTGTTACTGCAACCGGCTACGTCAGAGCTTTCGTTTGTAGTAGGGGCTTTAGCCCCTTCTAACGGCTTAGACTTGACAGCCGCAGAAATGACGAACCTGCAAAATGGTTTCCGTTCTGTTACAATTGGGCGAGCGGATGGCTCCGGCACTGTTACCATTAATCGCGTCACGCTCAGCGATCCCACAACGATACAATCCCCCTTATCACCCGGTTCGATTTCTGTCAACGGGCAAACCACTTTAACGGATAACGGCTCCCTCACCTTAATTGCACCAACACTGAATTTGAATGCGGGTATTACCAGCGCGGGCGGCAATGTTTCTCTCAACGGCAATGCTCAATTAGGCGCGGATGTCAGTATCAATGCAGGCACCGGCGACATTACTTTTGAAGGTACGGCAGATGGCAACTAGCAACTAAATCTCTCTGGCGATATCATCCAGCTAAAAGGTGCGGTAGGGGAAACAACGGCGCTTTCTAGTTTAACTGTTGGTGCAAATAATGCGATTGTCGGGGGAAGCGTTACCACAGCCAACGGCAACATCACTTTTAACGGGGCTGCGAATATTACCGGAGCGGGCGGCACTTTCAATGCGGGTACGGGCACGCTGTCATTTAGTTCGGTTTTGAGGGCACAAAACCAAAATTTAACTCTCACGGCAGATGAGATAGATTTGGGCGGTACTGTCAGCGGTAGCGGCAATTTGGTGCTGCAACCTTTTACCTCTGGGCTCTCGGTTGCAGTCGGGGCTTTAGCTCCTTCTAACGCCTTAGACTTCACCGCCGCAGAAATGAGCAATTTGCAAGACGGTTTCAGTTCAATTACCATCGGGCGTGCTGACGGCTCCGGTGCTGTTACCATTAATAGCGTGACGCTCAACGATCCCACTACCGTACAATCGCCCCTCGCCCCCGGTTCGATTGCCGTAAACGGGCAAGTGAATTTGGTGACAAATGGTTCCCTCACCCTGATTGCGCCTTCTCTCAACTTGAATGCCGGGATGGCTTCAACCGGCGGCGATATCGCACTTAATGGCAGCGTTGCACTTGAAAACAACGTCGCCATTACGACGGGTGAAGGTTCGGGAAATATCACCGTAAACGGTACAGTTGACGGCGCGTATCAACTGAGTTTAGATGCCGGCACCGGTAAAATCAGCCTCAACGATTCCCTCGGCAAAATCAACCCCCTCGGAGGGTTGGCAATAACCGGGCAAAATTTGGGATTAAATGGCGATATCACGACGGCAGACGGCGACATTACCATTAATGCACCGCTTTCCCTGCAACGCGATATATTTGTCAATACCAACACCGGAAACGTGACGGCAAATAGTACCGTCGATGGCGCTTATCGCTTAATCATCAATGGGGGAAGCGTGAGTATAGGCGGCAATATTGGCGGAGCAACGCCTCTGACTGGATTGCAGATAGAGGCGAAGGAAGATATCAACCTATCCGATATCTCAACCACTGGCGGCGATGTCAAGTTAAACGCTGCTAGCGATATCGCGACGGGCGATGTGACTACCACCAATCCCCAACCCGCGCCAGAGGAAAAGCCTGCCGGGGATATCGAAATCACCAGCCAAACCGGCTCGATTACCACGGGCAATCTCGATACTTCGGCTGAGGGAATAGGAGGCAAAATTGCGGTAGATGCGGCGGGTGATATCGCAACTGGCAATATCGCCTCCAGCAGCCGCACGGCAAGTGCCGGAGATATCACCCTTACCAGTCGCGACGGCTCGATTGCGGCAGGGGATATTCGAGCGGAAAGTCTGGGAACGAATGCAGGCGATATCAACCTTGAGGCGGCTGACAGTATTAATGCTGGAAATATCAATCTTGCTGGCGGCGACATCACCCTAAAAGCCGCTGAAGACATCCGCACGGGGACTATTTCCTCGCGCAGTAATGGCGGAGAAGCAGGAGGAATCGCTCTAGAAGCTGGCGGCGACATTACCACGGGAAATATTACCAGCATCGGCTTTACTAAGGCGGGGGATGTCAGCCTCACCAGCACGGGCGGCAATATCACCACGGGGGATATTTTCGCTTCTTCTGCAGCCGGGGCTGGCGGCAATCTCAATCTCAACGCGGCTGGGAATATCACGACGGGCACTATCGACGTTTCAGCGCTTTTAGATGCAGGCGATGTGACTATCGCTACCACGGCAGGCAATATCAGCACGGGAAATATTTTGGCAAATTCAACTCAGGGGGCAGGGGCGACTCTGAATTTCACTACTCCTGGCAATATCGTCACCGGCAATGTCAGCGCCACTGGTTTGACAGAGCCGGGGGCGGTGAATTTTATCAATGAAGGAGCCCTCCAGACGGGCACTATTGTCACTGGCGAAGTTTTGCCCGCACCGGCACCAGAGCCAGAGCCAGAGCCAGAGCCAGAGCCAGCACCCGCACCTGCGCCCTCGTCGTCTGCACCTTTCGTTTTCCCTTACACCCCTGCTTCTGAGGAAGCTGTCGCAGAGGATTCTGCTGCTGCGGCAGAGGAAGCAACGGCGTCTGAGGCAGCCCCTGCGGCAGAGGAAGCAACGGCGTCTGAAGAAACAGACGCTACAGAGACACCTGCAGCGGTTGAGTCGAATGCACCCACTCAGCCAGAGGTGATAACAACTGTGCCGGAATTCTTCTTTTTCCGAGCGGAATCCGAGCCAGAGGCGCAACCGGAGGCGCAGGAGGGTGCCAATTTGCCTCAAACTAAACCTGCCACGCCGGAAGCTGCAAAGTCTCCTAACAATCCCGCACCCGAAAGCACGCCAAGCGAACCCCAAACTGATACAATCGTTCAGGAGCAAACTGTCAACAACAGCCTCGCCATGCCGCAGCGCGCGGGGGCATCTGCTTCTGAGAATCCGGCTCAAACCAGTCGCGTTTTGGATGTGCCCCGCCTGACGGCAGCCAATACCCTCGATGCTGGGAATGTCACAGAGGCACTGCCGCAAATCGAAGAATTGCGGGGGCAGGAATATGCTGAATATTCGGGAGATAGCGAACAAGTCAAAGTGCCGATGACGGCTCAGCAAATGCGAGAGACTCTCAGCACGATTACGGCGCAAACTGGCACTAAACCTGGTATTGTATATACGATGCTGCTGCCGGAACAGTTGGAAGTCGTACTGGTTACGGCTGATGGCAATCCGATTCGCAAAACGGTGCCAGAAGCCAATCGAGAGGAGGTTCTGAAAGCGGTTCGATTATTGCGATCGCAAATCACCGATCCCAAACTGCGCAATTTCCCAACCTATTTGCCGACTGCCCAAAAACTCTATAATTGGCTGATTGCGCCTCTAGAAGCTGAGTTAAAAGCGCAAGGAATTGATACGCTGTTGTTCAGTATGGATGCGGGGTTGCGCGCGCTTCCGATCGCAGCGCTGCACGATGGGCAGCAGTTTTTAGTCGAAAAGTACCGCCTCTCTCTCATCCCCAGTATCAGTTTGACGGATACCGGCTACCGCTCTCTGAAAGATACGCACGTTTTGGCAATGGGGGCTTCTACGTTTGACGATCTCAATCCCTTGCCCGCCGTGCCGGTGGAGTTATCGACGATTTCCCAGTCGCTCTGGCAAGGAAAAATGCTGCTGAATGAGCAATTTACTCGCGCTAATCTGCTGGCTAATCGTCGGGACTATCATTATGAAATTGTTCACTTAGCGACTCACGGTGAATTCAATTCTCAAGAACAGGGTAAATCTTTTATTCAATTTTGGGATGAAAAAATCCAGTTGAATCAACTGCGATCGCTGGGGTTGAATAATCCACAAGTGGAGTTGTTGGTTTTGAGCGCTTGTCGCACGGCGCTGGGGGATGAAAAAGCCGAGCTGGGCTTTGCTGGGTTGGCGGTACAGGCTGGGGTAAAATCGGCGCTGGCTTCTTTGTGGTATGTGAGCGATGAGGGGACTTTGGGGCTGATGGCGAAGTTTTACAGCCATCTCGATGAAGCAGTTATTAAAGCTGAGGCGCTCCGGCAAGCTCAGATTGCCATGATTCGCGGGGAGGTACGGGTGCAGGATGGCGAATTGCGCGGGATTGCGCAACGGGGCGGGGTGCCGCTGCCGCCTTCCTTGGCGCAATCCGGCGATCGCAATCTTTCCCATCCCTACTACTGGGCTGCTTTTACTTTGATTGGCTCTCCGTGGTAGGAGTAATGAGCGCGCTCGTGCTGAGTGCTGGCTCCAAATCCGCGCCCCCTCCAGCCCGACACAGATGACACGGATGCAGCGATTAATTTCTGAAACATCCGTGTATCCGTGCTTAAATTTGTGTCGTGCCCCCCGCCCTCACCAATAAGGCACAGATGCCGGGGTTTTCCCTGCGGCTTGGCTGTCTAATGGTTGAGAAAACAAAAATCCCTGCCCGCCGTCGCATCCGCGCGATCGCAGCGCCACTAGCTATTGCATCGCCGCAAAACTAAGTATTTTCGCGTCTAACCGTGCTAAAATTGCGGATATTTATCCAGCCAAAATATGACTCAGGGGCGCAGAGCCGTTACTTCTGGCAATATTTTAGAAAAAACAGTAGAAGTCAGCTTGCAGGCACACGGATACATCGACATCGGTCACAATTTACCGCAAAAGCGGCTGCGCGACTGGCTCGTCTACTCCACCGATCCGCCAAAACGATATGCAAGGCACGTTTACATCGGCAAAGGAATTTACAAAACCGACATCTATGTAGACTTTTATATTCTGGGTTGCCCTGATTTTCCCTCTGGACTAATTGTGGAATGTAAATGGCAGCAATCCAGAGGTTCTGTCGATGAAAAACTTCCCTACGTTAATTTGAATATTCAGCAGTGCTATCCCGTGCAAACGGTTGTGTTAATTGACGGAAATGGGGTGAGAGCGGGCGCGATCGCTTGGTTGACTCAGCAAATCGGCACGAATCCCCATCTAGCCGCCGTTCATACCTTATCCACCTTCATCGCTTGGGGAAACAACAAGCTCTAAAATTTTGAAACGCACGGAACTGCTCTATGAATCAATATCACTCTAAAGCACCCCGACCTTTTCAAACAACTGGGTTGATAGAGGACGCCATCTTAAGGCGAACGATCTTCATTTAAATCATAAGAAATAACTAACAGTTCGGGAATTTTTCCTCGCTTCTTGCCATCGGAATTAATCGACCTCGTAGCGGAGATTTCGTAAATATTGAAATCTTTATATAGATCTCGAATAAAGGAGCAATCCGAATTAGAGAGCATTACTTTTACGCCCCGGCTTGCCAACTCCGCAAATGTATCTCTCAGCTTGATTTGGTCGCTTTCATTAAAATTATAGCGGCTGTAGGCTGTAAAGTTGCTCGTTGAACTCAGAGGATGATAAGGAGGGTCAAAGTAAACAAAGTCATCGCTACTTGTTGCCGAATCCAAAACGCTGTCAAAAGAGCTGACGTCAATTTTCTTTGCCTTCTTCAGGGCAGCCGAGACGGATCGGAGCAAGTCAGGATTGCAAATGGTCGGAGATTTATAACTTCCCATTGGCACGTTAAATTCGCCCTCAGAATTTTCTCTGTAAAGTCCGTTAAAGCAGGTTTTGTTGAGATAAATTAAACGAGCTGCTCTTTCTATAGGAGTCCCTACCCTGCCGCGAGCGCGCATTTTATAGTAATAATCTTTCGGGGAAAGTGCGTGGTTATACTGGTGTTTTTTCAGCAAATCAATGAGAGTTTCCACTCGATCTCTGACGCACGCATAACTATTGATTAATTCCCGGTTGATATCGGTTAAAATCGCTTGTTCGGGTAAGAGGTGAAAAAAAATGGCTCCGCCGCCTAAAAAGGGTTCGTAGTAAGTTTTAAAAGTTTCCGGAAAATAGGGCTTGTACTGTTGAATGAGTTGACTTTTCCCTCCCGCCCATTTGAGAAATGGACGGGGAGAAACTGTTTGTAGGGTGCGATTTAACATTTATCCTAAAAAGTCAATGAGTGCTGATGCCTCGGTGTGCGGGGTAGAAGGCTATCCACCAGATTCTTGAAGATATTATATCAATGAGTTGCGGTATCGACTGCACCTATTTGACGCCCTAGCTGCGGCGCGATCGCTGCACGCGCCTGAGTTTCATTTCCTTTTGATTTCCGTTTAATTCATTATTTCCGTGCTGGAACCAGCTTTCTCTCGCGATCGCCCGATCTCCCACCCGCTGCTGTTCTTTGGATGTATACCACATTCAGAACTAACCAGTCAAGCCATCATTCCACTGCGGGCAAACCAGAAGTGGCCCATCTCGCAACGCGGGCAAAATGGCCCATTTAGCGCGCCCGCAGAAATCCGATGTCATACCGGGTGAAGTACCCGCCCCCCTCTTAGATGTGGTATGCTATACACAGGCAAGCTAAATTTTAACTGAATCCCTATTAGGGACTGAAAAATGAACGACTTTTTTGTAAACGTCACTCGCTACTGTAGCTACTTCGTCACCATCATCCTGGGGATATTCCTGTTCTTGTTCGAGTGGTTGAAGCCGCTTTTCAAGCGCCCAGCCACCGCGATCGCCTTGGTTGCCGTGATGGTGTCGGGTTTGGTTTTTGTCGTTTTGACTCTCAGAGCGATGCTCGGTTTGAGTCCGGTTTAAACTAGAGATAGCAGTCAGCGATCGCGTTTTCATCGCTCAAAAAATCGTCAGTCAATCAGCCCGAGGCTGATTGCCGAGAAGTAGAAAAGCAGCGACAAGCAGAAAGCTGACTGAAAGGAAAAGCCCGTCGTGTATTAAAAGGGGCGTAATTATGGCTACGAATCGTCGCGTTTCCCGCGTTGCTTCGCTGATCAAGCGAGAAGTCAGCCAAATGTTGATCGGCGATATCAAAGATGACCGCGTAGGTGCCGGCATGGTTAGCGTCACGGACGTTGACGTCTCCGGCGACTTGCAGCACGCCAAAATATTTGTCAGTATCTACGGCACTCCAGAGGCTCGCGCGGAGACAATGGCCGGCTTGAAGTCCGCCACTGGCTACGTCCGCAGCGAACTCGGACAGCGGGTGCGCTTGCGCCGTACCCCAGAAGTGGTATTTGTAGAAGACCGTTCGATCGAGCGGGGCGATCGCGTCCTCACCCTACTCAACCAGCTTTCTCAAAATCGCCAAAATGCCAGCGCTCCCGATGGCGACAGCCCCGACTTATTGCCAGATGACGTACCGACTGCAGAGGATTGACAACGGTGGCACTTTCTGAAAATTCCACAGCACTGCCTGACTTGGAAACCCTCTCTCTCGAGGAACAGGTGGCCCAACTCTTTGTCATCCGAGCGTCCGGCCACCTGTTTGACCAGCAAATCCGCTATCCCGTCTGGGAACCCCCCGCCGCCGAACTCAAGCACCTGTTGCAAGAGGTGGGCGTCGGCGGCGTGCTGCTGCCGGTCGGCAATGCAGGCGAATTGACGGCGCGATCGCGACAGGTGCAGGCTTGGGCAAAATATCCCCTGCTGATCGCCTCGGATATTGAAGAAGGCGTGGGGCAGCGGTTTGAGGGCGCGACTTGGTTTCCTCCGCCGATGGCCCTGGGCGCGATCGCCGTCAAAGATAAGGCTCGCGCCGAGGAATATGCAGAAGAAATGGGCTCCGTCACCGCCTGCGAAGCCCTTGCCCTGGGATTGAATTGGATACTCGGGCCGGTCGTGGATGTCAACAACAATCCCGACAACCCGGTGATCAACGTCCGCTCCTTTGGCGACACCCCAGAAACGGTATCCTCCCTAGCCTCGGCGTTCATTCGCGGAGCCCACAAGTGGCCGATTTTGACTGCGGCTAAGCACTTTCCCGGGCACGGCGACACGGCAGTGGATTCTCACCTGCAACTGCCGGTACTGCCCCATTCGCCAGAACGGCTCGCTGCCATCGAACTGCCGCCCTTTGCCGCCGCGATCGCCGCCGGTGCAGACGCGGTGATGAGCGCTCACCTGGTGATTAGTTGCTGGGATGCGGAAAAACCCGCCACCCTCTCCGAGAAAATTTTGACCGGTCAGCTCCGACAGAAGCTGGGCTTTGACGGGTTGATCGTCACGGATGCCCTGGTGATGGGGGCGATCGCCAACAAATACGGCCCCGAAGAAGCCCCCATCTTGGCATTGGAAGCCGGCGCAGATATTTTACTGATGCCCCTCAATCCCGCCGCCGCCATCAAAGCCGTCTGCGACGCCGTGGCGATCGGTCGCGTCTCGCCCGCGCGGATTCGTGAGTCTGCCGATCGCATCTGGAGAGCCAAGCGCAAGCTGTACGAACGGGGAGCAGAAGAAAATAGCGAGGGATCGACGGAAACAGCGCAGGGATCGAGAGAAAACCAAAGCAGCCCGATTGCGTTTGTCGAGAAAATCGCTACCCCAGCGGCAGCGAAGACAGCGGCTGGCATTCTGCGCGAAACCACGATCGCCGGCGGTTCCCTGCCCCTGATGCTGGAGCCATCCAGCCCGCCCAAAGCGCTGCGGAACTTGATTTTGGTAGACGACTTGCTCAATTGCGGTTTTCTGGGGTATCACACCCCCGCGATCGCCGTTCCCCAAAAGCTTGGCTATCAACTGATGCTCGCTGACACCCAAAGCGCAGCCGCCCAAACAGAACGGGACTCGGAGCCGCCCCTTCCTACCTTGCTGCAACTGTTCATTCGCGGCAATGCCTTCCGAGACAGCGCCGCCCTCGCCGCCGCCGCCGAGACGTTGTTTAAGAAATTATTAAGGAGTGAAGCGCTGCAGGCGATCGCGATATACGGTAGTCCTTACATACTGGATCGCTTTCTAGCGGAGATCCCCTCTGATATCCCTTACGTTTTTTCCTACGGGCAGACGATCCCCGCACAAGCGATCGCCCTGGAGACTTTATTGGGTTCCTCTTTTTCCGCCTCCTCCTAAACTTCCGAGTCAGGGCCATCGCGAGAGGAATTCCTGAACGCTTTAGACAGAAAAGCTTCTCGCCGTCAGGTTGGGTGACTGTCCGGCTGAAGTCTGCACTCGCCCAGTCGTCACCAACCAACAGCCGCGCTGCCGTCAGCCCTTCTGGGTTGGCGGAAGAAGTGCGATCGCGCTTCCTCGATTCGCGAATCCCTGCTCGTCGGGCTGCCCGACTGCACGCCCGCACTGGCCATTTCTCCGTCCGGATGGCGGCCCGAGATTTAATCTTTTCTTAATCCACAGGGGCAGCACTTAGCGTCACAATAGAAAGGATTCAGTATATATAGATACAAATCTCTGCCTAGTAGGGTAGGCTAGTAAAAGACTCTTTACCTCCTGCCGAAAAACCAGTCGTCTCCGGTTAATTCCGGTAAAACAAGGTGGGATGCAGAATCCGTCTCGTTCGCGGGATTGGGTTGAGGAGGGCCGCGATACCTGTAGGCGAACGCTAGGCCGCAGCTCTATCGCCAGCTATTCAGTACGCCCGTCTTTCTGCGGCAGATAAGCTGGCTTAAAAAGCTCCCTCTGCACCTGAAACCACCGGGATTTGAAAAGCTGACCTTACAGGATGTTTATTTCACCTTAGTGGCCTTGCGAAGCGATCGCCGTTAGTTAGTCAATCAAGTTTGAAAGGGTAAATATGGCTTTGTCTACCGTCCAATACTCCATCGATATCATCAAAGAAGAAGCCCGACAGCTAGTGCGCAAGGGTGTGGTCAGCCGCCAGCAACCCATCTACACCTTGTGCCAGCACATCCCCGCTCGCGAATGGGCGTGCGTGGAAAAAGAACTCGAAAAATCCAGCTACTTGCTCAGAGACCGCATAGGCGACTTGATGGGACGCGAAGAATGGGAAAATGACTAAACCTCGATTGAGCAGGCGGCGCAGTCGTTAGATCTGCAGCCGCCCGATCTCTTCCCACGGATTCTTTGGCGAAAGCCTCTAGCTGTTCAAAGCTCCGGCGCGATCTCAATGGGGCAGCGCCCCCAGATGCCCGCAAAAGCCGGAACGTCCGACGATAGCGATCGCCCTTGTCTTGCGGACGCTTCAACTCAAATTGAACTGAATCATTAATCCCTATCAGGGTTAGCAGCAGAAACCACCGCACCCCGTCTGCAAAAGCCGAAAAAACAGGTAGAGTGTGGTATGTGGCATGGGATACCGTCCTCCGCACTCAGCATCAGCACTCAGCATCCCCTGCCCCGATCTCCCCTGTTTCTGAATTTCCCGCTAGCGAATAGCTACGAGTTCTCCTCAGTATTCTGGAGCTTCTGTAACTCATTGCGCAGCGCCGCAAGCTGGGCAGTCAGCTCCAGCAACTCCTCCTGCACCCGAGGGTCAGTGTCCGAGGTGGCTGCACCCGTGGCCTTCGTTCCCCCTGCAGGAGGTGTCTCGCTGCCAGCGGACTGACCTTGCTGTTTCAAGAGCGTATCGACAAAATTGCGGGCTTCTTGCTCCGTAATCGCTCCTTTCTCCGCCCACTCCTCCGTTAGCTGACCGAAGTCGGACTGCATTTTAGAGAGAGTCTCCTCGCGTTTTGCCGAGTCTTGTATGCCGTCAATTAAGGCAGAAGTCGCGCCCAAGGTGACGCGAAATCCTTTTTGTATCATTTCAGTGAAGTTCTCAGGATTCATTTTTTGACCCAATCGCGCGTTCTGACTTCTCCAAGGAACCTCGATCTATCCAGCACTGACGCCAACCAATCCAGTCTTTGAGGTCGTGCAAAGCGTCGTTGTACACGCATGCAGCACGTCTCAAGCCATTCGAGCAGTTCAGCCTGCTGGATGGAGTCTGGATAGATGCGGTCAGTATAGTTCATTGTCAGCATAGAATCATTTTACCGCGCCAACAAATTTTGGTAAAAGCCTGCTAAATGGGGCATTCACCCAAACTCAGCAGGCTGATGGTGTCCGTATATGCTGACGCGCGCCGTTCCGGCGTCCTTCGCGAGACTTATCGGGAGCATCCCATTTTGGTAAAAGAGAACCAATTCAGCCAAGCCACTTCATTGTTCCTCCTCCCCCCCACTTCACCTCAGCCGACGCGCTCTAGATATTGATTCACGTCTTCGATCGCTCGCGTGAGTTCCGCTTCCGCCATCAAGCGGATGCGCTCGTCCCGCACCGTTACCAGAACTTTGGCCGCAAAAGGACTCGGCCAAATGTTTGGATTGCATTCCAGTTCTAGGAAGACTTCCCCCGCGTAGCGATATTCCATTGATTTCAGGCGCTCCGGCTTGCCGGCACTTCCGGGAGCTGCCTTAGCGGCTGCTAGGGTTTTCAAGCTTGCCATCAATTCAGCGAATGCGGCTTTGAGTTCGCGCGCCGCATCGGGCGTGAAGCTGAAGGAGACGGAGCCTTCGAGAAGATTGAGCGTGAGTTGCGTTCCAGACATGAGCGATTACTCTTAACATTCTTCTATTAATGCTAAAAGATATAGTCGCTGCGAGAAAAGCGCCCCTGAAATTTTCGTTCTGCAGCGGCTCCTTAGTGAAGAATTCTCGCAATAAGATAGAAGGACATGCGGCTCCAAAAAAGAGTAAAAGTCTTGTGACGCAAGAAGTTGACAGGCTTTTACTTTTTTTTTGGCTAGACTGAAAGAAAGGAAAATATCTGGGTGAAATCGGGAGGATTCAATGGTATTAGATAACCGCGCCGAAGTTCGCAAGGTTTTGCTGATCACTCTGCTGCTGAATCTGCTCGTGATGGGGATTAAATCCGTCTTGGGGGTGATGACTGGTTCCCTGAGTTTGCTAGCGGATGCCTTGCACAGCGTCACCGACAGCGCCAACAACATTCTGGGACTGATTGCCAGCCGGCTGGCGCGTCCCGAACCAGACCGCGACCACCCCTACGGGCACCAGAAGTTCGACGCCGTGGGCGCTTTGGGGATTGCCGCTTTCTTGGGCGTCGCCTGCTTTGAAATTCTGCGCGGGGCGATCGAGCGCATTCTCAGCGGCGGAAAACCGGTGACAATTTCACCGTCAGAACTGTGGATACTGCTGATCGTGCTGGGCGTGAATATTTTCGTCACTTATTACGAGCGCAATGTCGGGGTGCGCATTGGCAGCAGTATTTTGGTGGCAGATGCCAAACACACGATGAGCGATGTTTGGGTGACGATTCTCGTGATCGCTGGGTTAATTGGGGTTTGGCAGGGGCGGGTTTTAAACTGGCCGTTTTTGCAGTGGCTCGATGTCGTCTTGGCGTTTCCAGTTGCTCTATTGGTGTTTCGCAGTGGCTGGGAAGTGCTCAAAGAAAATTTGCCCTGGCTGGTGGATCGCGCGGCGATCGCCCCGGAAGCGATTCACGCGATCGCTACTTCTGTCCCCGGCGTTCTCAACTGTCACGCTATTGCGTCTCGCGGCATGGTCGGGCGTCAAGTCTTTATCGAAATGCACCTCGTTGTAGACGCCCGAGAGGTGGAAACCGCCCACCGCATTACTGAGGAAGTAGAAGCTCGTTTGGAAGCGCGCTACAGCCCCGTCCGCGTTCTCATTCACGTCGAGCCCCCTACTTACCAATCCGACCAAATCAGCTACGAATCTCGCTCGACGTGATGATTTTTTGCGTTGGAAAAGCAAGGTTGATTTTGGGATTACTCTTCTAAAATTAACGGATTATATTGCTTTTGACTCGGAGCTTTCTTGTGAAATCAGGAATGCTCAATTATAAAATTATCTCACGCTGCCGATCGCAACCCCCGATCGCTTTCCAAAAATTCTCGGCGATCGCAATAGGCAATCGCGCTCCCAGATGCAGCTTTTTTTCGGCGATTGCGCCCGTTGTGCTAAAATCTCATCCCTTCCCGTGCAACCATTCCCTACTCTCTGTGAATGGTAAAGAATTTCTCCGGCAAGCGGGCTTTTGTATTCTTTGTTACATTTTTTCAGACAATTCCCGCACTCGATCGGGGGGTAGAAATTGCGATCGCGCCGACTCAAGTTTTCCACAGCAGAGAAGACTTTTCCACAGATTTCTGCGGGTTTTCCACAAAAATTCATCCCCAGGTTAAAAAAAAGCTGGAAGATTGTTAAAAATTTATTAAGCTTACCGATCCCGCCGATCCCGCCGATCCCGCCGTTACGGCGATCGCGCTCTCGAACAGCGGCGATCTCATTGCAGCCCGCCTGACGGCGCAGTATTCAGATCGGTTGAGTCATATTCTAGCGCAGGGGGCTTGACGCGAGAGGGGGAACCGGGAGCATCCCGATTTTGTAGCCGAGAAAAGGAGGGGGGAAGGGGGAAGGGGGAGAGGG
>CAYOOD010000125.1:17020-20814 GCA_964405435.1 uncultured bacterium | reverse complement strand
CTCCGGGATATATAAAAAAATGTAACAATACTAAGTTAGCCAACTTGGTATCATTTAACAAAAAATCCCCCAGCTTGACTGGGGGATTATAATTTTAATCCAACAATTTGTCAACCGAAATTAAAATGCTTGTGAGTGGCGTTGCGCCTGTGGGGCGAAAACGTCTACCAGCCTTTTTCGGATTGTTCGAGAACGTAGGTGGCAACGTTTTGGATTTCCTCGTCGGTCAGACGTCCCTTGAAAGCGGGCATGGCATTTTTGCCGTTCGTTACCTGATAGGTAATCTTTTCTAGAGAGTTCATCTCGTACTTCGCTAGAGCGTCCTTCTTCAGGGTTTTGTTCGCCATAACGACGTTGCCGCCGCCCATGTGGCAGGCTGCGCAGACGGCATTAAAAACTTTGGCACCTTTGGCAGCATCTCCAGCCAGAGCCGGAGAGCCGAAGAAAAAGGTGACGGCGGCGATCGCCAACAGAACAACAGATAATAGCTTCTTCAAAGTAGTGCTCCTCTTCTCAACACAGAAAAATTCCACAGACTTTATTTTATCCCGCTTTTTGACACCGCTCGCCTCCAGCTTCTCAAGGCTGATTCGCGTTCCTGGTGCCGGGATTTGCGTCCCCGAGACTTTAGAGCGTTTATACCACAACCCGCTTTCCCCTCACAAGGTTTTGGGCGCTGCCTGCTCACTGGTCGAACCTTTCCGTGCCCCATCCGGGAGCCGTCTGGGCTGCCCGCAACACGAAAGCGGCCAGGTTTTCCACTTCCTCCCGCTTCAGCCAGCTTTCGGGCACCTCGCGGCACCAAAAAGTCGGCTCGCTGCCATCGTAAACCATCGGCTCTCGCATGTACGCCACCAAACTGTCGATCGTGTCGCGCGGCGGCGTCGCCCCTGCGAGATCGCTCAGGGACAGAGAGACGGTGGGATCGGGCAAAGTCGCTCCCCCGACGTGGCAGTTGATGCAGTTTTGCTCGAACAGGCGCTTGCCGCCAGACAAGTCTTCCGCAGAAAACTGCTTGGCATCCCCCTGTTCATTCAAAACAAGCTCTACGGGTTCTTTGACGCGCAAATACCGCAGCACATAGGGGTCGATATCGGCAGCTCGAACGGCTGCACTGGGAAGGGAGAACCACAGTCCGGCCACTAAAAGGGCCAGCAAACAGCGGACGAAGAAACCTCGAGGCAACATGGGAAGCACAACAAAAGCGTCAAGTGTGGCAACAGATGGGGGTAGCGGGTGCGGATTTGCGGGCGATCGCTGGTGGCAGGGTGTACCCGCAGGCTTGCCCTGCGCTTTTCAGGGGAAGGTGTAACGAAGAGTTTCACCCGCACCCGCAAAGGTGGCACCTTTTACCCGCGATCGCCCAAAACCCAGTCCCGATGAAACGACTGATGGGGATGGGTTAGCGGACGGATTTGCCGCCGCCCCACTGTTCGCCGATGACTTTCGGCTGCAGGAGAATGTAACCGCCGATCGCGAACAAGTCGTCGTCGCTGAGATTTCTCATTTCGGGGAAAATGTCCGCGCTCTCTTTACTGGGGTGTACCTCGGAAATGTCGGTAAACCCGTCGTAAGTGGTGGGATTCTTCATGTAATCCACCAGCGATGCAATATTGTCGCGCCGTGGCGTCGCACCGGCGAGGTCTTTTGGCCCCAGTCCCACGTTAAAGTCTGTTTTGGTGACGCCCCCGGCATGACATTGGGCACAGACGTTGTTAAATAGGCGCTTGCCTTTCTCGACTTGCTGCAAGCTCAGCACCACTGTTTCTCCCTGCTCGTTCAAGGGGAGGGTGCGAGTGGCTTCGTCCAGTTCTACCGCAGTAGCGCTACCGACAATTAGGTGAAAGGCGAAAAATACAGTGGCCACAGCCAGCCAGATGCATCTTTTCAGCATGGTTTTCCTCTTAAAAATTGGGCGAGAGTTTTGGACGATCGACACAGCTAAGCTCAATGCGCTCAATTCCCGTTCTTTTGAGTCCGAGCGAGCTCGGAACTCCCGAACAGATACGACAGCCAAGCCATCACTGATGCATGGCTTTATATTTCACTAGACTGTATCAGCGACAGAACATCCCGGCAAGGCTTGGCCTCAAGTTTCCCCCTCAGAACCGCTGTCCCGGGTTTGAGCCATAATGAATGCCATGATTGCCTTGGCATCCTCCAAAGCCAAACGGGTCTGAGGATTTTTATAGGCTATGCCCAGCCGATCGCACAGACGACATACTTCCTCAACACAGAGGTTGTAATCTTCCGCGATTTCTGCTAAAGACAGGTCTGCAAACCCCATAGTGATTGTGGTTGGCTGACAAGCTAGGATTAAACTAGGTTAATTATGAATATCATGCCACCCTCGGGCACCTTTCCCAAATCAACATCGGGAAAGCTGAATTTTAATCGGAATTTTAAGTGCTTCGCTGCTAGCGGCAGGTGAATGAGCCTGACGAGGGTGAAGCGCAGCACTCCGCGATATTTCTCGCCGGCCAGACCAAAATAGGGGCAGGTAGAACCGTAGGGGCGCGAGCGTGGAAATTGCCCGCCCCGGAGTGTTCGCCGTATCGGTCGTTCGCGAAGCATCTGCGCAGCAGAATCGCTCAATCTGGCTTGCCCGTACTCACCGGTACAGCTTCTGGCCACTGCATCAGGTGGGACACCGATGGCTGGGGCTGGTGCAGGCGAATGAGCATGGCCAAAGTTTTCTTGAGCTGAGTGCGGGGCACGATCGCGTCTACAAAGCCGTGTTTGAGCAAGTCTTCAGCGCTCTGGAAATCTTCGGGTAATTTTTCCCGCAGGGTTTGCTCGATCACCCGACGTCCGGCAAAGCCGATGGTGGCTTTTGGCTCGGCGATGATGATGTCGCCCAACATGGCAAAACTGGCGGTAACGCCGCCGGTGGTGGGGTTGGTTAAAACCGGGACGTAAAGCAGTCGGGCGTCTCGGTGCCTTTCCAGGGCTCCGGATATTTTGGCCATCTGCATCAGGCTGAGCATTCCTTCTTGCATCCTGGCACCGCCAGAGGCGCAGACAATAATTGCGGGCAAGCGTTCGCGGGTGGCTCGCTCGATCAGGCGGGTGAGTTTTTCGCCGACGACGGAGCCCATGCTGCCGCCCATAAAGCGGAAGTCCATGACGCCGAGGGCCACACCTTGGCCGTCGAGCTGGCCGATCCCCGTCTGCACGCCGTCTAGCAGGCGGGTTTTTTCTTGGTATTCGCGCAGGCGGGCACTGTAGGACTTGCGATCGCTGAATTTCAGCGGATCGATCGGGCGCAAGTCCTCGTCCATCGGTTTCCAAGTGTTCGCGTCTATCAACTGGCGAATCCGCTCGTCGCTGTACACCCGGTTGTGATGCCCGCATTCCAGGCACACCATTTGGTTTGCCCGCAAATCCTTGGTGTAGGTGAGTACCCCACACGCCTCGCATTTATTCCACAGCCCATCAGAAATCTCGCGTTCCTGCCCCCGATCGTTACTCGGGCCAGATTTCCGCCGATTCGCAAACCAATCAAATAAAGAAGACATGTAAACGCTCTTTTCCTCTGTGAAGACGGTCGCGCTGCCCGCAAGCAGGTCTTGCCTTTAGATTTTCTATCCTATCCCGATTAAGCGCAATTAGTGCTAAGTGAGGGAGTGCTGAGTACTCAGTGCTGAGTGCTGAGTGTGGAGTGTGGGGTGTGGAGTGAGGGAGTGCTGAGTGCTGAATGCTGAGTGCTCAGTGCTGAGTAGTCAAAAGTGCTGAGTGTTCAGTGCTGAGTAGTCAAAAGTGCTGAGTGTTCAGTGCTGAGTAGTCAAAAGTGC
>CAYOOD010000125.1:0-16920 GCA_964405435.1 uncultured bacterium | reverse complement strand
TGAGTGGGGAGTGGGGAGTGGGGAGTGGGGAGTGGGGAGTGAGGAGTGAGGAGTGAGGAGTAGTAAAAAGTGCTCAGTCGTAGGGCTGTTTTCTTTGTTGATTTTTGGTTTTTCTGCCGGCTCCATCCTATGAGCTGAGGGGGAAGAATAGGCGCAGGTAGTTACTCAACAGCGCTTCGCCCCAAATAGCGGCGATCGCGGCACCGAGGGCGAGAAAGGGGCCAAAAGGCATGGGCTGACGGCGATCCAGCCAGCCGAGGGCGATCGCCCCTCCCCCAGCAAAGGCACCCAGGGCACAGGCTAGGAACCCGGCGATTAACAGGTATTTCCAGCCCAACCAAGCCCCCATCATCGCCGCCAGCTTGGCATCGCCTGCCCCCATCGCCGCGCGCCCGAAGGCGATCGAACCGACTATGGCAATAATGTCCAACAGCCATATCCCCACCACAGCGCCAATAACCCCCAGCATGAGGTTATTTGCCGGATTTCCCCACAAAAAGCCCATCGCCACCTGAAACGCCAACCCTGCCACCAAGCCCGACTGAGTGAGGGGATTCGGCAGCGTCATCGTGTCCGCATCGATCAGGGACAGGGCCAAAAGCCAACTAAAAAAGGCCCAGTACCCGACCGTTTTCCACTCGGGGCCAAACTGCCAGAAAATCAGCAAAAACAATATCCCAGTTGTGGCTTCAACGATCGGATAGCGGGGAGAAATCGGACTGCGGCAGTGGCTGCACCGCCCCCGCAGCCACAACCAGCCGAACACGGGCACGTTTTCCCGCGCTCTGAGCTGGTGCAGGCATTTGGGACAGCGGGAAGGGGGCCACAAAATCGACAGCCCTGCGGGCACTCGGTAAACGACCACATTCAGAAAGCTGCCGATCGCCGACCCCAAGATGAAGACAATCGAGCTGGCTGCGAGAGCGATTAGCGTATCCACTTAAGTAGTTGCTATTGGTTAGTTGTCGGTAGCTAGCGGCTAATCGCTCGCAGCTCGAAGTTTTTGTAACAGTGAAAATATAAGTGAGAGACTGATAACACCGTCTGACCTAATATATGTCCGATTCCATCTGCTCGAGAGGGACGAAACGTTCCCCGGGCAGCAAGACTGGTTTGCGAGAGAAAAGCAGCATTCCTCGCTGGCTGACTTCGTGAATCGCGACGCCGACGGGGCGGCGATCGAAATCGGGATGAACTTCCTGGTAAATGCGAAAGATTCTCCGCGCTGCTTGGAGCAAAGCAGGATCGAGCAACTTGGGAATCCCTATATTATCCGATCTGGGTTCTACCCATTGCTGTGAAGCGTACACTACGCTTACTCCTATTTTTTCTGCGTTATTTTAGTCCCTCTTTTGAAGACTATAGCAAGCAATACCCTCCGTTGTGGGGGGCATTGCCCATCATGGGGAGAGGCGGGACGCCTGGACTGTAGCGGGACGAAACAAAATTAGGGTGCGTTCCCCTAACGAGAAACGCACTTTAAAGCTTGTTACAACTATTCAAATGGGCAATACAGGATTTGAACCTGTGACCCCTTCCGTGTGAAGGAAGTGCGCTACCACTGTGCTAATTGCCCGCAGATTTTTAATATAACACAGCCATCCTGCCAGCGCAACCCCCCCAGCGCAAAATTTTAATCGCCTTGGGGATACTCCTCCCACAGCCTCGTGATTTGCCGCAGGCTCTGGTGGTTGCCACAGCCCAATATCAGGTGATCCAGCAGCGGAATCGCCAAAATTTGGGCGGCAGAAAGCAGTTGCCGGGTGAGTTCGATATCTTCGGGGCTGGGTTCTACGTTCCCTGATGGGTGGTTGTGAGCGACGATCGCTCGCGTGGCTCCGGAGCGAATCACTTCTCTGAAGATGTCTCTCGGATGGGCGAGGGTTTCGGTGGCGGTGCCGATGGTTATCACCTGCGTTCCCAGCAAGCGATTTTTCACGTCCAGCAGCACGACGGCGAAGCGTTCTTGCGACTGCCACATCAATTCGTGGCTGAGGGCGGCGGCGGCGGCGGCGGGGGAGTCGATTTCTTTTTTCTCTGGCGGGCGCGATTGAAAGACGCGCTTGCCCAATTCCACGGCGGCTAGGATGGTAGTGGCTTTGGCGGGGCCGATTCCGTGGATTTGGGTCAATTCTTGGACGCTGATATCCCGCAACACTTCTAACGGATCGCGCTGGTGTTCGCTCAATTTTTGCAAGATGTACTGCCCTAATCCGACTGCTGAGAGTTTTCCCTGACCTTGACCGGTTCCGAGCAGGATGGCGATCAGTTCGGCTGTGGCCAAATTTCGGGAACCGAGCGCCATCATTCGTTCGCGCGGGCGCTCGCTCAGGGGCATGTCTATCACTCTGATGCTGTAAGTCATGGATGCACCGACGGATATTTCAGCATTAAGGGCTTTTTCCTGTTATGCCTTATCGGGCGTCTCAGATGCCAGCTAGCTCAATCTTTCTTTAATATTTCTGTCGGGTGGAGAGCTTCTTTTTCGGGCGGACTCAGCATTTTGGGAATTTTTACTCAGCGATCGCTCGTTTTGGGGCGGCGAGAGGCGGGGCGATCGCATTTCCGACTGCCGGCGCGGCATCCTAAACTAGAGGATAGTGGCAAATTTCGGGTCTTCCCTCAGCGAGGGGCAATTATCCCATGAGTGCATCGGCTGAAATCCAGAAATCTCCTGGAGTTCCTGCGCTTCCTTCTGGCGTGCAACTGCGGCAGTATCAAAAGCAAGCCGTATCGAGTTGGTTTGCCAATAAGGGGCGCGGTACGCTGAAGATGGCAACGGGCAGCGGCAAGACGATTACAGCGCTGGCGATCGCAACTGAACTTTACCAGAAAATCGGCTTGCAAGTTTTGCTGGTTATTTGTCCGTTTCGCCATTTGGTGACTCAGTGGGCGCGAGAATGCGAACTTTTTGGCTTGCAGCCGATTTTAGCCTTTGAAGATGTCCGCAGTTGGCACGGATTGCTTTCTACTCAATTATATAACGTGCGAGCTGGGTTGCAACCTTTTCTCTGCGTTATCGCAACCAATTCTACTTTAATGGGAGAGGGCTTGCAATCGCAGTTGAAGTATTTTCCCTCGAAAACGCTGATAGTGGGAGATGAAGCGCACAATCTGGGAGCGCCGCGTCTCGAGGAGAGTTTGCCGCGCAATATTGGCTTGCGTCTGGCTCTCTCTGCCACGCCTGAAAGATATTTTGACGAGCAAGGCACGGAATCTCTATTAAGTTATTTCGGTTCGGTATTGCAGCCGGAACTTACCCTGGCAGATGCGATTCGCCAGGGGGCGCTGGTGCGTTATGTTTACCATCCGATTTTGGTTTCTTTGACGCAAGGGGAAACGCGGGCTTATGCTCGGCTCACGACTCGGATAGGCTGGGCGCTGATGGAGAAGCAAAAAGTCGGGGAAGACGACGAGCTGCTAACGGCTTTGCTGATGAAGCGATCGCGTTTGATTGCTTCGGCTGCCAATAAGTTAACCGCCCTGCGGCATTTAATGGCAAATCGCCGGCACGAGACGCACACGTTATTCTACTGCGGCGACGGTTCGGTAGAGGGAGCAGCGGGAAACAGGCAATTAGCGGCTGTTTCCCGAATTTTAGGGGCAGAATTGGGCTATCGGGTGAATACTTATACCGCTGAAACGCCGCTGGCAGAACGCGATCGCTTGCGCTGTCAATTTGAAAGTGGAGAATTGCAGGGTTTGGTGGCAATTCGTTGTCTGGATGAAGGAGTAGACATTCCGGCGATTCGCAATGCCGTGATTTTGGCGAGTAGCAGCAATCCCCGCCAATTCATTCAGCGTCGGGGACGGATTCTGCGCCCTCATCCCGGCAAAGAAAGGGCAACTTTATTCGATATGATTGTCATGCCGCCCGATTTGGGGCGGGAAACGTTGCAGGTGGAGCGCAATTTTCTCAGAAAAGAGTTGCGGCGGTTTTTGGAGTTTGCCGATTTAGCTGACAATGCCGGCGAAGCAAGAATGACGTTATTGGATTTGCAGGAAAGGTACGATTTATTGGATATTTAAAAACTTTTAGACGCCAATTTAATTGAAGCGATCGGCGCAGTTTTTTTGAGGTGCGTTTCCCTACCCCCCTACTCTTCTCTTTGCTAGAGGAGTAAATTTTTGTAAATCTTTAAAGATCGATCGGGCAAGGGTGTGGTAGAATTTATATAATGGGAGAGTATCTTTCAAAAAAGTGCTGATTTCCCTTGTTAAGTAAACTCATTGTTTCCCTATTAAGTATATCGCGCAATTGACCAGACAAGGCGTAAAAATTTATCGGGGTAGCAGGAAAATGAACCAAGAACCGAGTATGCAAGACGTGCAGGAGCCGATTACCAGCGCTCCGCCGGAAATCCGCCAGATTGTAGAGCGGGTATTGCAGGCTGAAAAAGATAAACTCTATATGAAAATTCCCCGCTACATTAATGACGACATCTTGAAGATTATCAAGGAAGCGATTCAATGAAACTGATGTCTATACAATTGTGTAATTTTCGCCAGTTTTACGGAAAAACGCCGGAGATATTTCTCGCACACGGACACAGCAATACTACAGTTATTCACGGCAACAATGGAGCCGGAAAAACAACGCTAATGAATGCGTTTACTTGGGTGCTGTACGAGAAATTTAGTGCAGCATTTGCGGCGGAGGAGCAACTGGTAAATAAGCGAGCGATCGCAGAAGCGGAACCGGGAAAAGCAGTGGCGTGCTGGGTAGAGGTAGGATTTGAACACGACAGCAAGCGCTACCAAGCGAAGCGATTGTGTCGGGCTTATCGCAGCCAAAACGGATCGATCGCGCACGGAAAAAGCGAAATTTACATGCAGGTTGCTGGCGATGACGGGCGCTGGTTTCCGCCCCAACAACACCCAGAAGAAATCATCGGGCGCATCTTGCCGGAGAGCTTGCATCAATACTTCTTTTTTGACGGAGAGCGCATCGAACAAATTGTGCGATCGGACAAGAAAGCAGAGATTGCCGAAGCGACAAAAGAACTGCTGGGAGTGGAGGTATTAAATCGCGCGATTCGGCATTTAGGAGAAGCCAAAAAATCTCTAGAAACAGATTTGAGAGGGATTGGCGATGCCGAAACTAAAATCCTCTTGCGGAACAAGCAAAAGTTAGAAAAAGAGAGCGAAAAACTCAGCGATCGACAAAACGAGATAGAAGAAGAGCTAAAAAAACAAGCCGACTTAAAAAAAGCTATTAGCAGTCGGTTGCTAGAACTCGGCGGAGCAGAAGACTCGCAGCGACTGCGCAACGAACTGGAAGCACAGAAAGAGTCTATCCGAGAGCAACTAAAACAGGCAAATTCCACATTAAAAAAAGCAATTTCAACGCGAGGCTATGCAGTTTTACTGTCCGAAATAACGGCAGAATTCCGAGCCATTGTAGAAGGGTTGCGAGAAAGAGGAGAATTGCCGGCGGGCATCAAGCAGCAATTCGTGAAAGACTTGTTAGAGCAGAAACAGTGCATCTGCGGCGCTGAATTGGCAGAAGGCACCCACGCCCACACATTAGTACACGCTTGGATGGAGAGAGCGGGGATGGCGGATGTAGAAGAAACCGCTATCCGCATGAGCGCGCAAGCGAATGAAATTGACAAGCAAGTTCCGCAATTTTGGGAAGAAGTCGATCGCACCTCAGCCAATATCAATCTGTGGAGAGCCGAAATTTCGCGAATCGAAACGCAGCTAGACGATATCAAGAAAAAATTGAGGAGTTATCCCGACGAGGATATCCAGCACTTGCAAAAGCGCCTGGATGAAATCGAACAGGCGATAAACGAATTGCATCGAGAAGCCGGCTCGAACAAGCAGCAGCTAGACAATTTTAGTGCAGAGATTGAGAAATTGAGCAAGCAAATCGACAAGCAAAAGATGAACGAACAGAGACAAGTGCTCGCGCAGAGGCGCATTGCAGCGGCGCAGGAGGCGATCGACTGTTTGGCGGAAGTGAAAGCCCGCCTCGACAAACAGTTTCGCTGGCAACTGGAGAAGCGCGTGCAGGAGATATTCAGTCAAATTTCCTTCACGCCTTATGTGCCGAAACTGAGCGAAAAGTACGAACTGACGCTAGTTGAAAATACGTCTGGGCGCGAGGAATTTGTCGCGGCTTCTACGGGGGAAAATCAAATCCTGAGTTTGTCCTTTATTGGCGGGATCGTCGATGGCGTGCGCGAGTGGAGCAAAAAGAATACCCTCATGGGACCTGATACTAGCACGTTTCCGATCGTAATGGATTCGCCCTTTGGCAGTTTGGACGAAATTTATCGCCGCCAAATTGCCCGGATTATTCCCCGCTTGGCAAATCAACTGGTTGTTTTGGTGACGAAGACGCAGTGGCGGGGGGAAGTGGCAGAAGAGATGATGGAGTGCATCGGGCGGGAATATGTACTCGTTTACAATTCTCCGAAACCGGATTGCGAAGAAGATTCGATTGAATTGGCAGGGATGCGCTATCCGTTGGTGCGTCACAGCCCGAATGAATTTGAATATACTGAGATTGTAGAGGTGGATTATGGCTTTTAGTTAACCTAACCCCCTAACCCCCTTCCCTCCGAGGGAAGGGGGGAAAGTGAGTACAAGCATATTGTAGAGGTAGACCGCGATGGTTAGTTCATCCCCAATCGTGCAGGATTTCGCGACGGATACTTGGGTAAAGGCTAGCTGGGAAGAATTTCTAGCGATCGCCGACAACCCGGCTTATGAAAAAGGCAAATTTTATTACCATCAGGGTTGCATGAGGATTGAGATGTCACCAGTTGGCCCCCTTCACGCTCGCGAGAATTCTCTAATCAGCAGAATTGTAAATCTTTACACGATGCTAAGAAATATCCGAATTGTAGAGTTAACGAATGCCAGTTACCGAAAATCCGGCATAAGCGAATTTCAACCCGACTTATCTTATTATATCGGCTCGGATTTTCAATTGCCACCGCGAACGAATAAGCCAATTAATTTAAATGAATTTGCACCGCCAGCCTTAGCAGTGGAAATAGGAGATTCATCCGTGGCTGACGATTTGGGGCGGAAGCGGTTGCAATACGAACAGTCGGGCATTTTGGAATATTGGGTGGTTGATGCCAGTTCGGATAATGTCATTGCCTTCGAGATTTCTGAGGGGCGCAGTGGCGAAATTCAGGAATCCCGCGCCTTACCCGGCTTGGCACTAGCAGTGGTGGAGGAAGCGCTGCAACGCAGCCAAACACAGGACGATTTGGAAATTAATCGCTGGTTGCTGCAAATATTCAGCTAGTAATCAGCGATCGCCCGCTTTGAGAAGGCTTTTATTTTGTGCTAAATAGAGAACGGTAGAGAAACGAAATGGGTGCAAACCGAATCAGAATTGCAAAAGATAAAGCGGCTTTGGTAAAATCTTTAACAGCCTCAGAAGAATCTAATGGCCCTTTTCAGACGTATGCAGACGCGATCGCATTTGCTGCCGCTTTGGGAGCGAGGCGGAAAAAGCGCGTGCCGCTGAGTCAAATTTCTCTAAAAGAACCGGGACCAATTGACTTAGATATTTTTCTATCGAGGGGCTACGATTTGGAGATAAAATTACTCGCGATCGCCGAAACTAAAGACCCTAAAATTATCTCTCCAAGCGATGTAACTGCTGAAGAACAACGCGCCCATATTTTTGAAGAATATGCTAATGGAGGGCTGGAAATATTGCGAGAAGAATTTCGCGGAGCCGTAGACTATACGGAGAGGCTGCTCTTGATATTACTTTCTGAAAGAGATAAACAAGGGCAGCCTGAAGAAGAATTCGATCTCAGCCGATTTTTGAGTTGATGGGGATGCCGGGATTGGGGGATTAGAAGATTTTTCCTCGTTTCCTCGTTACCAGGCTCAGCCTGGTAACGCTTGCACGGAGGCTCTGCCTCTAGACAAAGAAAACCGCTATAATCCCTAGTCACTGCTCCGCAATAACCTACGATAAGATAGGGGGAAGTCCCACGTCTTTAGGTTTGACAAATTTTCCCTTAAATCCCACCGCTTTTTCTTGAATTGTTCTCGCTTCCGCCACAGCCCGCCGCAGTTCTGCAAGCTCCATATCATTCTCAATTCCCCCCAGAAGGTAAATAATTAATTTGGCGGCTAAATCTCGTCCCGCCACTACCACGCGCTTTTTATTGGGATCGTACAAAACCCCATACCACAGAGATTGGGGATATTCCATCCCGCTGAATCCCCCGTCTATATCGTACTTGCGAAGTTTCTCAAAAATAGATTCCAGCGAGAACTTCTTTTTAAAGACGAGAATTCCCAGAGCTTGAGCAAAGGCAACTTGTCCGACGGGGCGGAAAAGTAGATTCCCTTCGCCGCCGCCCTTTTCAAAATTGAAGCGCCGCAATTGGAAAGTTTCGTCGCCGTAGTCGAGTCGCTCGTAGCTGGGCAGCGTGGCTAAATTGTCGAATAACTCCTTAAATTCTTCATATCCTTCCTCTAGTTCCTCATCGTCGGGACGCATGGGAATTAAACCTTTTTGCAGGGAAGGTTTCCAGTGAGGAAATTTTTGTTCTAAGTAGCGATCGGATATTTCTTTGAGCGCCTGTAGTGTCGTCAAAACTGTTGATTTTGCGGCTACTGTGGCGCTGTCCCAATTGACGCGGGGATTGCGACCTTTTTTGTCTTTGAGCAGGGGGTGAGTAACGGCAATTTTTCTGGCAATAATGGAAAATCCGTTATCTTCATCCAGTTGGGTTAACTGACCTTTTGTTAAGGGGACAGCCATTAAGTTGACGTGGACGAAGATGGAGCGCACTCGCCGCCGCGCCTCTTCGCGAGTTTCTCCAGCCACCACGGCTGATATAAATTCTATGCCTATTTTTTCTTTTGCCAAACTTTGCAGGTAACTCGGATCGACGCGGTACTCCCGGCGGAGATCGTCAACCGTCATCACCGCTCCTGAAGGCTTTTTATCTTTTTTGTAACGCTGGAGTTTGCCAGTTTTTATCAACTCCATCAACCCCAGCACGCCCATCAGTCGGTGTTGCCCGTCTAAGGCAAAAATCGTCACGTTTTCGGAAACGTCCAACAACCCTATTTTCCCGTCTTTATCCAGGGACGAAAAATCAGCGGCAGATTTAATGGCTCGTCCCCGCGCATCCCATTCTTTTGCTTGGGTATCGTCTACCCAGGGTTGATTGACAACCACCAGCACCGGCGGGAATTTGTGCGTTTTCCGCACCGCTAAATACTGCGCTAAAGGGGCTTGGCGCGACCAATCTAGCGGTCGCTGCTGAATCTCTTCAATGCTTTGGGCGTCGATTTGAATATTCTGGGTTTTTGTGTCAAATTTTTGACGGAAAAGCGGCAATTTTGACGCAAATAGAACGCGACTCGCAAACCACTCTAGCGTGACTGAACCGACATACGCTTCGCTGCCCCCCATTTCTATTTTTTGAACAAATAGGTGGTTATTTTTCGCCAGATATTTGTCCAGTAGTAGCGCTAGCGCTTGTCGTTCCTGTTTGTCTCCTTCCAGGCGCTGGCTGGCAATGTCAGCCGGTGGGGGGCTTTTGCGGCGGTTCATGGTCTGTTTTATTATAATTTTGCTGATTTTTCCACCCTACTACTCCACAAAATCTCTGTCAACTGGTTTTTAAAAACTGAAAAATGTGCAATACTGAGATGGTGGCGTTGCATCGAGAAGGAGGTAATATCATAAAAAACTCAAATTGTCAAGTGTTTCTTCGTTCGTAGTGAGCGCTTCAGCGCTCCCCTGGATAAGTAATTATGCCTGTTTCGCCCGCCGCCAATTCTTTTTACCCTATTGACTGGCTTTTTTACAGCCACAGGCTATTATTTTTTACCGACTTCCTCCAGGGAAAATATGTTGCGTCTGACTGCATGTTGAGAGAACCTGATTCAGGAAAATAACCACAGAATCGGATGAGTTTTCAACCTCTTCCCTTACTGGAAAAACAGCCGAAGCTGGACAAAGTGCGGCTCAAGTCCCTCATCCAGTCGCCAGCTAGGTCTGTGGAGATATTTTTCAGGTGTGTAAATCAGTTGCCATAGAATTATTAAATTATTCTAATCGGATTAGCGAACAGGCACGAGAGATGGTATGTTGTAAAGCGCGAAAAAATTAAACTATCATTTTTATAGGACACGCATCATAGTTTAATGAGCCAATATCGGAGATAAAATCAGCCAAATTAAAATAGGAGGGTGCCGAAATGACAGAAGTCCACCAAATGTCCCTTTTTCCACCGCGCACTGTTACCGAGCTAGTGGAAGACATAGAGATACTGACTAAAGAAATACAAGAGTTATACTGTCAAGATGATATTCCCTTCGTGATTGGCTGGAGCGGGGGGAAAGACAGTTCGGCTGTATTGCAGCTTGTCTGGAATGCGATTTCAGAGCTGCCGATCGAAAAACGAACCAAAAAAGTCCACGTCATTACCACAGACACGCTGGTAGAAAACCCGATTGTCTCGGCTTGGGTGCGCAATTCGCTAGAAAAAATGAAGGCATCGGCGCGCGAACAACAAATGCCAATTGAGCCGCATTTGCTGCAACCCGATATTAAAGAAACCTACTGGGTGTGTTTGATTGGCAAAGGCTACCCAGCACCGCGCAACCAATTTCGCTGGTGTACGCCACGCCTGAAAATCAATCCTTCTAACCATTTCATCCGCGAGATGGTTCGCGCTAACGGCGAAACGATTTTGATTTTGGGAACTCGCAAAGCGGAAAGTACCAAACGGGCTGCCACAATGGAAAAGCATCAAAAAGGTCGCGTGCGCGATCGCCTCAGCCCGAATGCCAGCCTGCCCAACTCCCTCATCTACACGCCTATCGAAGATTGGCGCAATGATGAAGTTTGGATTTACTTGAATCAGTGGCCGAATCCGTGGGGAAATAGCAACAAAGATTTATTCGCCATGTATCGAGGCGCGACTGCAGATAATGAATGTCCCTTAGTGGTGGATACCTCGACTCCGAGCTGCGGCGATTCTCGCTTTGGCTGCTGGGTTTGCACGATGGTGAATAAAGACAAATCAATGGAGGCGATGATTCAAAATGACGAGGAGAAAGAATGGATGCAGCCCCTGCTCGATATCCGCAACGAGTTGGATGTCGATAACGATCGCGACAAGAGAGATTTCCGCCGCATTTGGGGCGACGTTCAACTCTTTGAGCGCAATGTAAATGGCGAAAATTCAGTCGAGCCCATTCCTGGCCCCTATACAAAAAAATGGCGGGAGACTTGGCTGGAAAAAGTCCTCGCGGCTCAAACCCAAATTCGCGAAACCGGGCCAGAAGAAATGCGAAATATTACCCTGATTACCCGAGAAGAGCTGAGCGAAATTCGCCGGATTTGGCTGGAAGAAAAACACGAATTTGATGACAGCTTGCCCAAAATTTATAAAAAAGTCACCGGCGAAGAGTTCCAAGATCCCCGCCTCGGCGCTGGCAAAAGCCTGCTGGGCACCGACGAGTGGGCGGTGTTGGAAGAAATTTGCGGCGGCGACGCCATGCACCTAGAATTGATGGCGAATCTGTTAGATACAGAACGGCAGTTTTACATGAAAGCCCGTCGCGCGGGAATTTACGAGAATCTGGAGAAATGCTTTGAAACCAGTTCGCGATCGCGCGAAGAAGCGATTCGCAACGCCCACTACAAACGCGACTTGAAAGCGGCAGCGGGTGAAGGCGACGTTGACAAAGTGAAGCAGCTCACCTGGGCAAGTTTGAAATTCCCCGCGCCAGATTCAGGCGATCGCGAGGATGAATAGTTACTCGCGATCGCGAGCCAGAAGCCCGCACTAAATATTTTTCAGATAGTGGGAACTGGGGCAGCTAAATTACCCAAATCCCCCCAATCCTTTTCCTCCAATTTCCAATCCATGAAATTTCTCGAACTCGTCCTGCAAAATTTCGGCCCTTACGCGGGGCGTCAAGTCATCAACCTGCGTACAGAAAATGACAGCCAAACTCGCCCAATTATCCTCGTAGGCGGCATGAATGGCGGCGGCAAAACGACCTTAATGGATGCAATTCGCCTCGCCCTTTACGGGCAGCGCGCCCAGTGTTCGACGCGGGGCAATTTGGGCTATGGCGACTTTCTCTCGCAATGCGTGAACCGCCACACTGCACCCCTGGAAGAAACCCGTATTGAATTGCTATTTCAGCACGTCCAAGATGACCAAATGGTCGAGTACCGACTGGTGCGGCGGTGGACGAAAAACCCTAAAGATGGGAAGGATATTTTAAGAGTATTGGAGGGAGAATTCTGGCTGTCTGAACTGGATAAAATCTGGGACGAGTATATCGAGGATTTGCTGCCCTTGGGAATTTCTAATCTGTTTCTGTTTGACGGGGAACAGGTGAAAGAACTCGCGGAAGTAGAAACGCCGCCCCCCTTCGTCGTCGAGGCAATTCAATCGCTTCTCGGATTGGAACTAGCCGAACGCCTGTCAGTTGATTTGGATATTCTCGTCAGTCGCAAGCGCAAGCACCTCGCCGATACCAAAGACCTTTTAAGTTTAGAAGAAATTGAACAGAAGCTCAACCATAAAAAAGACGCATGGGAAGCGGCAAAACAAGAATTAGCCAGCCTGCAAGACAAGTTGAATGAAGCGAATAACCAACAGCGCAAAGCTTCGAGCAAGTTCATTTCTGAAGGGGGCAAAATCGCGGCGGAACGCAGCCAGCTAGACAAACAGTTGCAGAACTTGAAGGCAGCGGCGGAAGCGACTCGGCAAGCGCTGGTAGAAGTCTCTGCCGATGTTTTGCCTTTGGCGTTGATTTCTCCCCTTTTAAGCGAGGCGCGCGATCGCGGAGAAGAGGAAGCTCGCCTTTCCCAGGCAAAAATAGTCAAGGATGTTTTGATCGAGCGCGATCGCCGATTTTTGGATTGGCTGGATAAACTCAGTTTGCCTGCCAAAAAAATGCAGCAAATTCAAGCATTTTTAGAGCGGGAGAATCAGCAGTTAGAGGGAGCGGAGGACGATTCCTGGTTAGCCGCCGATGCCGAAACCCTCAATCAATTGGCGATTCTGCTGGGGCACCAAGTGCCCAGCCAGATAAAATTAGCTCGCGAACAATTGACGAAGCTGCAAAATCAAGAAGAAGAAATTGCCGCCACCGAGCGACAAGTGGCTGCTGCAGCCCCGCCAGAAGTTTACGAACAGTTAGCGGATGCAGTCGAGCAGGCGCAGAACGAAGTCTCTCTGTGCAAAAGTGCTTATGATATGGGGAAGCGTCGATGCGAAGAATTAGAGCGGGAAATACACAAAACAAGAAAAGAATTAGAAAAGTACAGCAATCAAAATATTGTCCGCCAGAGTGCCGATCACATTATCAAAGCTGCGGCTAAGGCGAAAGAAACGCTGAAGGTTTTTCGGGAAAAGCTGACGGAGAGAAAGCTAAATAAATTAGAGAATGAGGTGGCGGAGTGTTTTCGCTATCTGCTGCACAAGTCGGATTTAGTGCATCGGGTGGTTATCGATACCAAAAGTTTCAGCCTTTCTCTGTACGATTCGGAAGGGCACCCGGTGCCGAAACACAGACTTTCGGCGGGGGAAAAACAACTGTTAGCGATCGCATTTTTGTGGGGATTAGCTCGCGTGTCGGGGCGCAACTTGCCGGTTGCGATCGATACGCCTCTAGGGCGCTTGGATTCTTCCCACCGCCAGAATCTCGTCGATCGCTATTTTCCCTCAGCGTCTCATCAGGTAATTTTGCTCTCTACAGATACCGAAATCGGGCAAGTTGAAGTAGAAAGGTTGCGAAAATTGGATGCGATCGCCTGCGAATACCTGTTAGACTACGATGCCACGAAGCGCCAAACCACCGTAGAACCCGGTTATTTCTGGTAAAACTACTCTCCATTGCCTCTCCCAAATAGGGAGAGGAAAGAATAAAAAAATTAGATTGCCAATCCAATAAGGCTGTGATTTATGGAACCCCCACTCGACCGGATAAAACTCTCCCAATCTGCCAAAGAACAACTCACAAAATTAAAGCGGGCTACCAAAATTGACCAGTGGAATATACTCTGCCGCTGGGCGCTTTGTCGCTCCCTAGCAGAACCAAGCCCGCCCTCACCCGTGCCCGTCCCTGCTGACAGTAATGTAGAGATGAACTGGCGCACCTTTGGGGGCGAAATGTCCGACATTCTGATAATCGCTCTGAAACAGCGCTGTTATAACGACGGGTTGGCAACTGACCGAGAAACCCTGGCCACACAATTTCGCCTGCACCTGCATCGCGGCATTGCCTATCTGGCGGGCGATCCGAATATTAAGAAGATTGAGGATTTAATAGAAATCGCGCTGCCCTCGCAAACCGCAAAATAGAGGGAAATTATCCGCTGTTTTAGTGGTATAATTACAACTTAGGTCAATTGCCAATAATGGGAGCCTTATCAATGTCGAGGTTATCGTTGAAATTTGTTGCCTTCTTCGTTTCCTTCCTATTCGCTGCCGCCTGTTATTTCTGGCAATCCAGCCCTGCGCTAGCCCTGAACTCGTCCCCGATGGTGGTTGCTAGCTTATTCTCATTTTCGGGACAGCAACCGACGAATTTGGGGGTAAAGGAAGGCAAACTCGCCGAGTGCCCGCCATCGCCCAACTGCGTTTCCAGTCAAAGCACGGATGCGACGCACAAAATCGAACCGCTGGCGTATGATTCCACACCTGAAGAGGCTTTTTCCAAGCTAAAAGACGTGATTCAAAGTCAGGAAAACGCCAAAATTGTTGCCGAAGAAAAAAATTACCTTTACGCTCAGTTTACGAGCAAAATCATGGGATTTGTGGATGATGTAGAGTTTTATTTGGATAAAGACGCAAACGCGATACAGGTTCGTTCGGCTTCGCGTTTGGGAGAGTCTGACTTGGGAGTGAACCGCAACCGAATCGAGACAGTCAGAAGCCAATTTAGCGCCTAGGTATAATAGGAATTTAGGGGGCAGATCGCCCTCTTTTCCTCGTTATATCCTGGTGGAAAACCGCAGAGATTTAAAGAAAATTACTCGGACCTGTCGCGAATCCTCAGAAACCCGGTTTCTTCAAGAAACCGGGTTTCTAGCCGTCACAGTTCGCGAATCAAAACAGACGGAACGCACCCTACACCAAGCGATTTACGGATTGACAGCCCCTCTAACCGGGCAGCAACTGGATGTCAGTCAGGGTAATTTCCGTGGTGCCGGGGTTGCCAGAGCCGAGAGTGCGAATGATTTGGCGGGTGGGGATGTAGTAACCGCCGATTTTTTTGTAAGCATCTTCAAACTCTAGCTTGTCGAGTTCGTCGCCTGTTTGAACGTATTTAAAAGTGGCAATATAGTGCGTCCCCAAATAGCCCGCCGGCGTATCTTGCGCATCCAAAAGGTCAACCGTTACAGCAACCGGCCCCATAATGCGATTCACTTGGGTAATTTTTTTATCTTTCACCTGGTAGAATGAAGGCGTGCCATTTCCCTGCTGGTTTACCTGCACGGCTCCAGAAGGATCGGTTTTTCCCAAGCTGAACGTATGTTCTTTGTGAGCGATCGCAAAAGGTGTCGATCGCCGGTGCGTCACCAACATCCGCAATCCTCTCGATAAAGCGTCGATCGCTTTGTCACTTTCAATGCCGTCGATCTCGACGCTCAAATCGCGATTGATGCGGATTTTTCCTTTATAAGTTTCTCCGTTTTGCTGGATGAGTGCGGTGGCGCTATAACCGGGAAATTGGCTGTCCCAAATATAGCGGTTGTCGTAAGCGGTACGGAAGAGATCGAGGGCGCTGGCGGCGGGTGGCGCGTCAGTCGGGAGGGTTTGGGCGATCGCCGCGTTCCCCAGCCCCCAGCAAGCTAGAGCCAGGATGAAGCTCACAGCCGACAGCAGAATTTGGCGTTTTAACGGTTTTTGCATAGGATTGGGTTAAATAGGACGCTCTTCTCCAAAATCGTTGAATAACCGAGTGTGAACCGTCAAGATGACCTCTACTAAAAAGATAGCTGTTGTGAGTGGTGCCAATCGCGGGCTGGGATTTGAGGCGTGCCGCCAACTCGCCCGCCTGGGGCTGCAGGTGGTTCTCACCAGTCGCGACTCCTCGAAAGGTGAAGCCGCCGCCAATGAGCTCAAATCGGAGGGGTTGGCGGTGGCGTATCACCCCCTGGATGTGACGAACTGGGAAACGATCGATACGCTGCAGCAATTCTTGCGTCAGGAGTTCGGAGGCGTTGACGTGCTGGTCAACAACGCCGGAATTTTACCCGATCCGCCAGAGCCGGAAGAAGCGAGCGTTTTCAATGCTAAAGTCAATACTTTGCGATCGGCGATGGATGTGAATGTCTACGGGGCGCTGCGGCTTTGTCAAACGCTGATTCCGCTAATGAAAGAGCGCAACTACGGGCGCGTGGTGAATGTCTCCTCTGGCATGGGGCAGCTCTCGGAGATGAACGGCGGCTATCCAGCCTATCGCCTTTCTAAAACGGCGCTCAATGCCCTGACTCGGATTTTTGCCGATGAATTGAAGGGCACGAATATTTTAGTCAATTCGGTTTGCCCCGGATGGGTGAAAACGGATATGGGCGGTGCGGATGCGCCCCGCACTCCAGAACAAGGAGTAGAAACCATTGTCTGGCTGGCGACGCTGCCGGACGGAGGGCCAACAGGCGGGTTTTTCCGGGACAAGCAGCCGTTTTCTTGGTGATGAACGAGAAACCGACGGCAAAAACGATTGTTTATTCGCGGGTTATTCACTTGAGCCACGTTATTGACCCAAAAATTCCCCAGTGGCCATGCGATCCGCCGGTCGAGTTTGAGTCGGCGGCTCAGTTAGAGAAAGATGGCTATTACTTGCGGCGCTTTTCGATGGGGGAACACAGCGCCACTCACGTCAATGCACCGAATAGACCTCTCCAAAATTTAAAAATTATGCTATAATGGCAAAATCAATGTTTTT
>CAYOOD010000124.1:0-20849 GCA_964405435.1 uncultured bacterium | reverse complement strand
CTCCTGATGTTTTTCTCTAATAGTATAATACTATCTTAGCCAACTTAGTATGATACGCTTCTTTGACTCGCTCGATAAACGCTAGCGTTTGGGGAAAGTGGTGCAGCGTGTCGAGAAACAGCACGGGCACTCTTGGGGTTGGTTTTAAAACGCGGTACAGCATATCGACGATCGCCATCCCTGTGATGCCAAAGGCGGTACTCTGCACCAGCCCGGTTGGGAGATTCTCCAGACACCAAGCCAGAATTTCTCTGGGATGCGCCGATTCAAATCGCTGATTGAGTTCGTGCAGGTCAAACGCCGTAATTTGGCTTGGAGACGCGATCGCAGGGGACATAACCACTCCCTCCTGGTGGACTGAGTATTCCTACTTGGCTACCTCTTCAGTAAAACCGGAAAAAGTGAAATCAGGATGAAACGCAAGCTGCATTTCTATGAGGTTTAGCCAAGGAGATTGATTGTAAACTTATGTTTAAATCTGTTGAAAAGCGATCGCTCTTGCCAGGGCAGGCGGACAAAAGCTTGCCGCGCCGACATTTCCCAACCCTGAGAGCCCCTGCAAAGCTACTTGGCATCTGAGATCGTCCGTCAATAAATAGAAATCTTTGTTAAGATTTAGGCAGTTTTTTTGAGATTTTAGTAAAATATTCAACTTAATTTAACAGCCAAAATGAAGTCGGCTAATTTCTAAAAAAATTTTCCAACCACACTAGGTATTTCATCCTAATTTCATAAATGCCTGCCAAGCTCATAGATGAAGAGCTCCAAAGAGCTTGTTTAGCTGGAGAATCCCATGAACGCGAGAATGCTTCCTCAAACTATTCTTAGTGCAACAGTTGCAAGTATTGTAGCCTTGGCGCTTGCAGGTAGCCCCTCACAGGCGCAGGAACCAGCAGAAACCCCAACCCCAAGCACGACGACCACTTCTGAGGTTGCGCCCTCTCAGCACCAACCGCAGCACCCCGATAGCGGCCAGATGCAGCAAAAGATGGAAGACTGCAAATCAAAGTGCAAATCCATGATGAACCACGGCCAGACGGGCAGCAGCAGCGCTCACTCCGAAGGCCAACAGGGCCAACACGGGCACGGCAGCACCAACCACAACACGGCTAAGTAGCGGGCTTTATCCGGGTTTGCAGAAAAACCTGCACGATCCTCCTCGATAGGCTGTTATCTACAACCCGGACGTAATTATTTTGACAGGCGATCGGCATCCACCACATCCACATTTGTCACATTCAATTGGGGCCAATTTTACTACTTTTCAGCAACAACAAAAAAACTCACTATGAAGAGCAAAAATAAAGGTTTCATCCTCTGGCTGACTGGACTCAGCGGATCTGGCAAAAGTACGCTCGCGGAAGGGCTAGAGATCGAACTGAAGGAACACGGTTTGTCAGTAGAGGTTCTGGATGGCGATATCGTCAGAAAACACCTGTCAAAAGGATTGAGCTTTAGCCGAGAAGACCGCGACACCAATGTTCGCCGCATTGGTTTTGTTGCCGACCTACTCAGCCGCAATGGAACGGCGGTAATTGTCTCTTTAATTAGCCCCTATCGGGACGTGAGAGATGAACTGAAAAAGACAACGACGAACTTTATAGAAGTGCATGTCAGCGCTCCTCTAGAAGTATGCGAAGCGCGAGACGTAAAAGGACTCTATGCGATGGCCCGCGCTGGTGAAATCAAATCATTTACGGGAATTGACGATCCTTATGAAGCACCCATCAACCCGGATATTGTTTGCTACACTGCGCGAGAAACTATCGAGGGCAGCATTAGTAAAATAACCGCTTTTCTGCAAGAGCATGATTACCTGGGGAAGAAACCGCAATTAGAATATGCCATCTAACTAAGGCATTTTGAAGGCATGGCAATGATTTCCCATTTTACTCGTTCCCAGGCTCAGCCTGGGAACGCCTTTCCTTGGAGGATCTGCCTCCAGGGAAAGAGTTTTCACGATTCAGATAGAAACGCTATATTGGTAACTCAGCCCTATTGGCTGAGTTTTTTATAGGTTTAAATACCGGGCTAAAAAATCCCTCTAAGGGAAGAGTGTGGAGTGCGCATTGGTAGAATAATCTTTATCAAAGAGAGTGGGCATCCTGAAGGGGAGCATCCCCATTTTGTCAATAGGTCTCTAGGGGTAAAGAAGACGGAGCATCCCAATGCCCGTAAAGGGACGAACGGTTTACTGAAAAAACGCTGTATGAAGGAAGATTGCATTGATTGTGCGATCGCTTTCGCCTAAATGTAAACTTTTGCAAAGTTTTGCAAAAGTATTCCCCTAACTTTATCAGATTGTGCTTTGATTTTTCAACGAGCTGCGGTTGCTTGCATCGCCCTCCTAAAGTGCAGCGATGCGGCTAAATCCCTTGCGGGAAATGAACACTCAGGAGCGCTTTTTATGCAAAAGTTCGCCAACCCTACCGTCACAAAATCCGTATCAATCCAAACCCTTGTCTTCATTGACTCTGCGGTAGCAGAGCGGCAAAATCTGGTTGCTGGTGCAGTCGCGGGTACGGAGGTAATCTGCCTTTCTCCCGCACGAGACGGCGTTGAGCAAATCACCGCTATTTTAGCGGAGCGAAGGGGATTGCGAGCCATCCACATCGTCTCTCACGGCAGCCCCGGAAGCCTGCAACTGGGCAGCGTGCGGCTAAGTTTAGAAAATCTCGATTCCTATGCGAATTTATTGCAACAGTGGCGCGATATTTCTTTCTCAGATATATCTCCGTCTGTACTTCTCTACGGGTGCGAAGTAGCAGCAGGCGATCGCGGCAATAGCTTCGTACACAAACTCAGCCAATTAACAGGCGCAAAAGTTGCCGCCTCTAGCAGCAAAACGGGCAGTGCTGCTCTGGGGGGAAATTGGGAATTTGAAGTCAAAACGGGCACAATAGACACCCAGTTAGCCTTGACTGCCGAAACCCTGAAAAATTATAAATCTATTTTAGCCACTTTCAGCGTCACCAACACCGACGACAGCGGTGCAGGTTCTCTCAGACAAGCGATTTTAGATGCAAATGCCAATCCCGGCACCGATACCATTACCTTCAATATCGGCAGCGGAGTGCAGACAATTCAGCCTCTATCTGCTTTACCCACTATTGCCGATTCTGTCATTATCGACGCGACGACGCAACCGGGCTATAGCGGCACTCCCCTCATCGAAATCGACGGCACGAATGCAGCGGGGTTGGATGACGGCGTTTTGCAAATTACTGCCGGAAATAGTACGGTGCGGGGATTGATTATTAACCGCGCTGGATTCAGCAATGCTGCCATCTTGCTGAGTGGCGGTGCCGGAAATATTATCGAAAACAATTACTTCGGCACCGATGTGACTGGCACAGTCGCCCCTGATGGGAACGGTTCGGGTATTGTTATCCTCGATTCGGCTAACAATACGATTCAAAATAACCTGATTTCGGGGAACGACAATACATCGGCAGTTGGCATCCGCATCGAAGGCGTCAGCGCTACAGGCAACCAAATTCTCGGCAATTTTATCGGCACTGATGTGACTGGCACGGCAGATTTGGGCAATGCCGGCAGTGGCATCGTCATTCGCAATGCTCCTAATAATGTCATTGGCGGCACGACTCCTGACGTTCGCAATATTATTTCGGGAAATAACTTTCACGGGGTTGAGATTGTCGGCAGCACCGCGACAGGCAATCAAATTCTCGGCAATTACATCGGCACCGACATTACAGGCAGCATTGCGTTACGCAATATTTTTAATGGAGTAGCCATAACCGATGCGTCAAATAATATTATCGGGGGAAATGCAGCCGAGGCGCGAAATGTTATTTCTGGCAATGGCTCCGACGGGATTATTTTCAATGAGAATAGTTCCGGCAATCAGATAATCGGCAATTATATTGGCACCAACGCCACAGGCAGTGCTGCTCTGGCAAATGGGGGATTAGCGGGCGTGCGAATTGATGGTGCTAACAATACCATTCAGGGCAATTTAATTTCTGGCAATAGAGCCGATGGCATTCTGATAGGCGGCAGCAATGCGAATGGCAACCGCGCGATCGCAAATTTAATCGGCACTGATGCCAGCGGCACGGCGGCTCTCGCCAACGGCGAAGCTGGCATTGTCATCGCACAGGCAGCAGTGAATAATATTATCGGCGGCACGGCAGAAAGCGATCGCAATATTATTTCAGGCAATAATTCATCGGGTGTCAGCCTTCAATTTAACGCCACAAATAACCAAGTTCTCGGCAATTTCATCGGCACCGATATCAACGGCACTGCCGCGCTTAGAAACGAAGGCAGTGGTGTCGCGATTTTAGCCGCGCCTAACAATATTATCGGCGGCACAGCCCCCGGCTCGCGCAACGTTATCTCTGGCAACCAGGGTAACGGCATCGATTTAGGGCTGGCATCTTCCGGCACGCTCATCGCTGGCAATTATATCGGCACTGACGTGACTGGAAAAATTGCGATCGCAAACGATGGAGACGGCATTTCTACTGATGCTTTTCCCGCTAACAATATCATTGGCGGCACCGCACCCGACGCCCGCAATCTGATTTCCGGCAACAGAGGGAACGGGATTTCTCTCGATTCGACGAATAACCGAGTCATTGGCAACTATATCGGCACGCAATCCGATGGAAGTATCCCCCTCGGAAATGGCGGCAGGGGCGTGAGCATTTCTTCCCTAATTGGCAGCAACTTCATCGGCGGTACGGCAGCCGGAGAAAGCAATATTATCGCCTTTAACGGCGGCGATGGGGTAGCTGTCAGCGGCACGAATAACGGCATTTTATCGAATGGGATTTTTTCCAATGGTGAATTAGGCATTGATTTAGGAGCCCCGTCTCTCCTCAATGATGAGGGGGATGGCGACACGGGAAATAATAACTTGCAAAATTTTCCCGTCATTACTTCGGCTTTTTTCGACGGCACCAGCACGACAATTGTCGGCACGCTCAATAGCACGCCCAATACGGCATTTAGGCTGGAGTTTTTCGCCAATACTGCTTTAGATTCGAGCGGATTTGGCGAGGGGGAACTATTTATCGGGTTTGCGGATGTGACAACTGACGGCGAAGGCAACACCAGCTTTACCCAAACGTTTGCGATCGCACTTACCCCGGATCGATTTATCACCGCTACCGCTACCGATCCCAATAACAACACCTCGTCTTTTTCTGGCGGGCAAGCGGTTATTATCCCTAATTTTTCTATCAATGATATTACCGTTAATGAAGGAGATGCCGAAACCGCAAGTGCGATTTTTACCGTTACTCTGAATGCAGCTCTTACCCAAACTGCTACAGTAGATTACGCGACGGCTGACGACAGCGCCACTGCGCCGCCAGACTATGCAGCCACGAGCGGCACGTTAACCTTCAATCCGGGGGAAACAACAAAAACTATCACCGTTGTTATTAATAACGATGCGGTTGAAGAATCACAAGAAAGCTTTTTTGTCAACCTTTCCAATGCAGTTAATGCAACAATTTTAGATAGCCAAGGAATCGGCGCGATCGCAGCGAATGACGCCGTTTCTACGCCAACGCCGACACCCGTGCCGGAACCCGCGCCAACGCCGACGCCAACCCCAACGATTACCCCACCGCCGCTATCCCCGCCACCCCTTATCTCGAACCCCATCGAGGAGCCTGATTGCAATTGCCCGACGCTGAACCCGCCGAATTTAGCGGATTCAGAGATAGGGAGTGCCTTCTCTAATTTACTCGAAAATAACCGCGTTGGGTCGGAAAATGACGACATCATAATGCACAGCGCTGGTGGATTCTTTAACATTTTCGGGGGACGCGGCGAGGATAAAATTTGGGGAGGAAAAGACAGCGATCGCCTATTTGGCGAAGAAGAGAGCGACATCCTTTCTGGCGATTTGGGAAATGACACGATTTCCGGCGGCAAAGGCAGTAACGTTCCGGTTGGTCGCTTGCTAGAACGCGATGGGCTATTTGGCAACGCTGGCAGTGATTTGCTATTTGGCAATGAAGGAAACGATACCATTCACGCTGGAAAAGACAGCGATCGCGTTTACGGCGGCAAAGACGACGATCTGATTTTTGGCGACATTGGCGACGACACGGTTTTAGGCGAACTCGGTAGCGATACCCTGCTGGGCAACCCTCACGACGCCTCCGTTCTCGATCCCAATGGACGCGATTGGTTATTTGGCGGTGCTGGCGATGATTTTCTCGACGGCAACCAGAGCAACGACAGCCTCTCTGGTGGCGAGGGCAACGACACCGCGCGCGGCGGGAAAGAAGACGATATCGTCAGCGGCGATGGCGGCAATGATTTAATTTTCGGCGATAAAGGGAGCGATACGCTCTGCGGCAGCGACGGCGATGATACGATCGCGGGGCGCACGGGAATAGAAGAATCTCTCGACAGTAATAATGAAAAAGATTGTCTGTCTGGCGGTGCGGGGAATGACTATCTCTATGCCAATGAGGGAGAGGATACACTCGATGGCGATGAGGGAGACGATACGCTCTTTGGCGGCAAAGATAGCGATATACTGGCTGGCGGCGATGGCAGCGACGTTCTCAGCGGCGATATGGGTAACGATACCCTCATCGGTGGCAGTGGCAGCGATAAATTTGTTGTGGCATCGGGGAGCAGCACTGAGATAATTTTTGATTTTGAAGTCGGGAGTGATTTGATTGAGTTAACGGGCGATTTGACATTCGAGCAACTGTCGGTTAACCCAATGGACGGAACTGCGAATGTCGCGATCTCCAGCACGGGCGAAATTTTAGTTTCCCTGGTGGGGGTACAAGCTAGCGCGATCGGGAGTGCGGCGTTTTTGTAGTGCGAGCTTCTAGCTGGCTTTTTGAGAACATATTGCCTTTTCGTAGGGCGAGCTTCTAGCTCGCTTTTTTCTAGATAGCGGTATTTTTAAAATTTTCGGCTAGAAGCCCGCACTACAGCTCGTCTTTTTTAAAAATTGGTATACTCCCGGCGACGATTTTGTAAAGCTAGAATAGAAAAAATACACTTGAAACTATCAACTGGCATGAATCGCTCAGCTTGTCTGATTTTTAATCCCGTTGCCGGTCAAGGCAATCCAGAGGAAGATTTGCGAACTATCTGGAAGCTTTTGGAACCGGACATTAATTTAGATATTCGCTTTACGAGCGAAGAAGTGGGCGCGAACGAGCTAGCAGCCGAGGCGATCGCTTCGGGAGCGGAACTCCTCTTAGTTTCGGGAGGCGACGGCACTGTTTCTGCGGCTGCAGACGCCGCGATCGGCACTGGCATTCCCTTCGGCGTCATTCCCCGGGGAACGGCGAATGCCTTTGCAAATGCCCTCGGGCTTCCTACCACTATTCAGGCTGCCTGCGAAACCATTTTAGCCGGAGAAACCCGCGCGGTAGACGCTGCTTATTGCAACGGCAAGCCAATGGTATTGCTAACCGGTATCGGATTAGAAGCCGAAACCGTCGAACGCGCCGATCGCGAAACAAAAAACGGGTTGGGAGCGCTGGCTTACATTCTCGCCGGCTTCCAAAAGTTATCCGAAATGGAAGTGTTTGATACGACGCTTGAAATCGAGAATCTAGTCGGTCAAGTTCAAGCGATCGCAGTCACCGTAGCCAATGCGGCACCCCCCACTTCCGTCCTGGCTCAAGGGCCGGCAGGTGTCATTGCTGACGACGGATTGCTAGACGTGACGATTCTCTGTTCCACCAATCAGCTACAGGCGATTAACGCCATGACAAACCTCCTCGGCACTGCTTTAATGGGTGCCCCAGCCGATCGCGAGGATATTATCTACCTGCGAACGAAGCGGATTAAAGTCACGACTGAGCCGCCGCAAAAAGTAGTCTTAGACGGCGAGATAATGGGCACGACTCCCGTCGAAGTTGAGTGCTTTCCCAAGGGATTGACGATTCTGGTGCCGCCAACCGAACCACAAGAGGCAGCGGAATCTCAGGAGAGCATCCCAGTTGTGTAGGGGATGAAAGCATTCGGGCGAATAATCTATAGCAGTTTTCTTTTCAAGTGAGGTACGTCAGAAACCCGGCTTCTTCAAGAAGCCGGGTTTCTGGCCTGTACTTCACCCGACTGAACAACGCTATATTAATTTCAGGAAACGAGTAAATCGGCGATCAAAGGCAGGTGATCTGAACCGATATGCCGCCCCGCCCGCGCTTTCAAAACTTTAATTTCTGGACTGACTAAACAATGATCTAAAGGAATATACAGCAGCGGCGATTGAGTGGGCCAAGTGGGCAAAACACCGAACCCAACGCGAACGTTATGCAGTCCAGAAATTTCTATCAATTTTTTGTAATAGGGCGACCACATCGTTACATTCAAATCCCCGATTACTATCGCCGGATTTTTCAGTTTTTTGACAGAGTTGCCGATTTCTTCGAGCTGTTTGTTTCGCAAATTAAAATAGTCTGGATTGATTGGCGGCAGCGGATGAGTCGCGATCGCGGAAATTACTTTATCTTTGACAGGGAACTCAGCCAGGATACTGGCTACATCTTCGTTGGCAAAAAACTCGACTCGTGCATTTTGTAAAGGAAACTTGCTGTACAGGGAAATCCCGAAATTATCTTCGCGGGGATAGTCTAACGAAAAAGGCAGATTGTTTTCAATGGCTTTCAGCTCTTTTGACCAAACTTCGTTAACTTCTAAAAACACAGCGATATCTGGCTTTTCGGTTTCGACTAGGGAGACAACCTCTGAATAGCGACGGTTGGAGGTGAGAACATTTGCCAGCAAAACTCTCACCTGTTGCCCCGAAGTTGTTGCAGCATTTGCTTTGGGCTGCGGCATGTACCAAGGAACGATAACCGCTAGATTGAGTGCCATGCAAAATAGACTCAACAAAACCAACCACTTGCGGCGATTGAGGGCAAAGAAAATCAAACCAACGCACGCGATCGCCAGATATTGAACTTTGAAATGGCTGGTGAGTTCTAGATAGAGGTGCCACGTTCCCAGGTAGCCCGTGAGAGAAAACACTGTGGCTGCAACGGTTCCTAGAATCAGCCAGCGCGAGAGGACGTTTTTAACTTGCGATCGCCAGTTGCTCGTATCCAGAATTTTTTGCATCACCCTTCCCATTTCTGAGCTATCTGAACCAGCTTTTCGACTCGGAACTCCAATTCGGCTTTGTACGCTAATTCCTCTACCCACTGTTTCGGAATCGACTCGTACCCAAACAACGCGCCCGCGATCGCTCCAGCGACAGCCGCATTCGTATCGGCATCTCCCCCTTCGTGGATTATTTGCTGGATTGCATCGGCATAGGATTTCGCGTGTTGAAGCGCCCAAAATCCAGCACTCATCGTTTTTAGCGTATAACCCATTGCCTTTTCGGCTCCGAGTTCGAGAGCCTCTAGCGAGGGGTTTGTCGATCGCTCCAAATACTCTACCACAGCCGGGTGGTATTCAGCCACTTCTGCCGCAATTTCACGAATTATCTTTTCAATATCTGTCTCGCCGCGCAACAGGGCGCTAAGCGCTAAGGAAACGGCTGCAGAAGAACCCACACAGCGGGGATCGTAGTGAGTCAGTTGGCAGACTTTCTCGGCATTGGACTTGACGCGATCGCGATAGGGATACTCCCAAATTCCCAAGACAGCAGTTCTCATCACGCCGCCATTAGGAGCCGATTGTCTGTCGCTTTTCTCCCAAAAATCTTTCGCTGCGGCATAATAATTTTTGTCAAAGTCAGGCTGAAAAAAATTAACCGAGGAGGTGTAACTGGAAAAAAGCACGGAATGCGTTGAATAGCCGATTCCCGGATTGCCTGCCGCTGCCCACTGATAAAATCGAATGGCAATATCCCACAAATTCAAGCGATCGTATTCGAGCAAGCTATCGAGAATGCAAAGCATCATATCGGTGTCGTCCGTCCAATCGCCGCAAACCCAGCAGGAACGGTGGCGATCGCGTACAATTTGGCTGTACCGCTGCAATCCACTAGGATAATACTCTGAAACTTGAGATTTTAACAAGCCTTCCGCGCCCAGCCCCAAGGCATCGCCAATGGCTTGTCCGTAGATAACCCCGCGAATGCGATCGCTCAAGCAGGTGTCTGTGCTTTTCTTTGAATCGGGCAATTGCAATGGTTGAGTTTCTGAGGGCTTTTCCCCGCTATCGAGTTCTCCCTGACGTACTTTTTCGCGAATGCGATCGAGCAGTGCCAGGATATAAATCATGGCGGGTTCGTCGGGTTCTGCACCGTAGCGCCGCCAGTAACTCCGCTGAAACCACAAGCACGTCCGCAACTCAGTGAGGGTATCTGGAAAAATGCCCCTCGATTGATAAATTCGCGCGTTTTGCCGTCCGAGGAAAACGGCTTTTTCTAATTGTCCCCACGCACCAACGGCATCAAATGACAAGGCAAATTCGCAAATGCTTTCCCAAGAGGCATCTGCTGCCGGCAGGTGAGATTCGGTTAAATCGCTGTTGGGAATGGGTTCTAGTAAAAGTTTGAGGGTTTTCACCCACGAATTTCTCACCCAAGCTACATCTCGGAATGGGATGACGCGCTCGAAGAGGCGATCGCTCGTCCCCAGTGCCATTTCCATTCCTACACCTTCTTGGAAGTTAGAAGAGTGAATGACGATCGGACATTGTGCTTTAGCCGCAGCCAAATAATCGGCAACCTCTCGACCGGTGCCCGGATCGAAGAGTTCTCCGTCGCGCTGGTAGCTGCCCCCCAAATCGCGATCTAAGCTAATCAGAGCGCATTCGGGCAAGTGTTCGGACAGCCACGCGATCGCGTCCGGGGCATTGTTAAAAAAGACGGGCGACCATTTCGCAAAAAACTCTTGCAAACACCCCTGCATCGCTGCGATGCGCCCTTCGTTATCCTCTACAATGGCAATAAATTGCCGGATCGTTTGTGACATGGCTGTTCGTGTTTGGCTGCAAAGATTTAACCCCAATGCCTCTCATAAGTGAGGTGGCGCGGGCAGGATGCCAAAAAGGCTGGATTTTTGGCAGAGAATCAGGTTTTCAATCTGACGGGCGTCAGATGGTTAGAATTTTTGCTTTGTAGTTCTTTTTCTTCTATAAAGCTTACCCATTTTTATCAATTGAGCGATCGTCCTGTTAAAAATGACTCTCAAATAACTTTTGGCTGGCCCCATTTAAAAAAACCGCACGGCTTCGCTCAGCTCGATCGGTGATGGGTTTTTTGGGCCACAAACCGCGCGGCGGCACCTTTTGCGACTGCCGCACCAAATCGGAAGCGATCGCGCCACCACGGCGTGCTATACTTCCGACTCGACAGCCGCTTATCTTACGGCCAATAGTATGCAATGATACAAAATACAGGCTTTCAAACGCCTATTGTTGGCACGAGAGAGAGTTTCGCAGTAGTGTAACTATAGCCAAAGCAAAATCTGATGCCCTCAAGCGCGATCGCCATCTATCCTGGTAGTTTCGATCCCATTACCTTCGGCCACCTGGACGTCATCGAGCGCGGCTGCAAGCTTTTCGACCAGGTGATAGTGGCTGTCGTGCGCAATCCCAATAAAACGCCCTTGTTTACCGTACAGGAGCGGCTCAACCAGATTCGCCATGCCACCGAGCACTTGTCTAACCTAGAAGTAGACAGCTTTGAGGGTCTGACGGTGAACTATGCCAGCCTGCGGCACGCCACAGTCCTGCTCAGGGGACTGCGGGTTCTGTCAGACTTCGAGATGGAGCTGCAGATGGCCCACACCAACAAAACCCTCTACACTCAAATTGAAACTGTTTTTTTGGCCACCTCTAACGAGTACAGTTTCTTGAGTAGTAGTGTAGTCAAAGAGATCGCCAGGTTTGGTGGATCTGTCGATCATCTTGTTCCCAAACATGTCGCCCTAGATATTGCCAGATGCTACGCCAGGACACATCCCGAATCGATCCCGACCTCTCCGAGCCCCCCTCTCAAGACGAATCACTCCAGGGGGGATCGGGAGGCATAGATATTCAGCGGGAACTCAACCGGCTTGAGGAGATGATTCTCGACAGCCCCCGCATTCCCCTAACCCGACGCACCCTCATCGACGAGGAACAGGTGCTCGATCAGCTCGATCTGGTGCGCCTGAACTTGCCGGCGGCTTATCTCGAAGCTGAGGAAATTATTCGCCGCAAGGAGGAAATCCTCGCACAAGCCGAGCGGTACGCCCAGGAAATCATTGCTGCCGCCGAGCAAGAAGCCGCTCAGATTTTGGATGAAATGGGTTTAGTTCGGCAAGCGAAGTTGGAAGCCGAACAGATCCGGCTGCAAGTGCAGGAGGATTGCGAACTCGCCAAAGAACAGACCCTCGCGGAGATCGAACAGGTGCGCCGCATGGCGCAACAGGAAATCGAAGAGATGCGCGTCCGGGCGATGGAGGAGTGCGAAGAGGTTCACGCTGGTGCGGACGAGTACGCCGATCGCGTCCTGCGCAGTATCGAACAGCAGCTCGGCGACATGCTCAGAGTGATTCAAAATGGCCGGCAGCAGTTGCAGCAGGAATCGGCTTCGAGAGCGCGCGAAGTCAATGGCAGCACTCCTGCTAGGAGCCAGCCGCCCCAGCCGCGATCGCCAGAACGAGGCAAGCACCCACTTTAGGAGCGTGTGGGGGAAAGTCAAAAGTGCCGATCGCGCGGTGCTGAGTTTAGAGTTTTGGGTGGGGAATGGGAAGTCGGAAATGTGGGGTTTGGGGTGAGGAGTAGAAAAGAACAACCAGGAGCAAAATTTTTACTCTTTTTACTCTCTTTTTTAACTCAAAACTCAGCACTCAGCACTCAATAACGGGCTTTTCGCGAAAAGCCCCTACGCACTTTTCCCGCTCCCCACTCTGCCCAGCCAGCACTCATTACTCAGCACTTTCCCTACTTCCCGCGCTCTCAGTCGGGATACCAAAACATGCCTTTAATCCCCTCTGGATCGGGCATGAAGCCCAAGCCCCGGTAAAAATCCACGACGTGGGGATCGGCAAAGAGGGTGATGTTGCTGATGTCCTCACTGCGCAGTTTCTCGATCAGGAATTTCATTAGCGCCTTGCCCAAGCCTTTGCCCTGGTAATCGGGGTGAACCACCACATCCCAGAGCGTGGCGTTGAAGGCGTGGTCTGACGTGGCGCGTGAAAAGCCGATCAACCGCCGTCGGGCTCCTCGCTGCTCCCACATCGAAACCACCAGAAAGCTGTACTGGATGGCTTTCCTGACTTTGCGCAGCGGACGGCGAGACCAGCCGACGGCATCGCACAGTTCTTCGAGTTCGTACAGGTCAATATCCCGGTCGGTCGTGAAATAGATGCGAACGGGATTGCCGTGGCGATCGCGCGCCGTCTGGCTGACGGAAGACTCGCCCGCACCGACTGCATAGCCTCCACCTGGGGCTGCCTCGGCAGCATTGGAGGTGTCAGAACCGCTAAATAAGTTTTTCCAAAAACCCATGCAGGCTTGGTGATGGTAGTAGAGGTGAGTTTACATTTCCGTCCCGTCAGAGGGACAGGTTTTTAGCGAGGAAGTCTACCAGTCATGCTGACAAAATTTCAAGGGAGCAGTGCCAATAACAGGCGGTCGGGGCAAGCGATCGCCGAGCCGTCTAGCGACGAAGCCATCTCTTGCTGGGAAGCGTTTGGGAATTTGGACCGTCTCGGGCATCTCGATCGCAGCCTTCCCCAGAGCCTGCAAACCGGAGCTGGCGGTGCCCGCTCCCAGACGGCAGACTGTATCCTTGACAATCCCTCGGGTTCTGGACAATGACTGGCACTTGTCCTGAACCGGGAGTGGGGGGCTGGGCGCTTGCAGTTTGGCAAGAGAGCGTCCCCGATCTTTCACCAAAACAAGCTTCCTCTTTTAGAAGGAGAGTGCCTTGGATGAGATGTTTCAAGTTTAACCTGTTTGCGGACAATTGGGCGATCGCTCTAGCCTGCGCGATCGCTCAAAAATAAAGTAAGAAGGATTTGCAGATGTTCTCAGAACTCCTGTGTCGGGGACGTCCGAAAGCCCGTTTGCCTTTGGCCAACGTTTCCCCCTCCTCCCCGCCAGCAGGCTTCTCGCGCGCGAGAGCGAATTTCCCTTTTCCCTGTCCCGATCCCCGACTGCTCCATACCCTGCCCCTACTTGCCAACTGCCAATTATGGTTAATCCACCCCATCTCATCTTTTCAGTGACCCTCTCAATATCGAGAGCGCTCCTCGATCCCCCAAATCAAACGGGAAAATCATTGCATCGTTTTTCTCGCGAGAATTTGTGAGACATTGAATACAACAAAGGGATCTACAGTAGAGGCACTTCCAGTCGGCGTCCTCTTTCGAGTGCATTTGACGAAAGCAAGCGAGTTTTTCTCCCAATTATGGCTCCGGGTTTAAAATCTTCCACACTAGAACTACTGAAGCGCTTTAACCGGGCGTTTCCCCAGTTCTACGAGCAATTTGTCAGCAGCGAAATCCAACTACAAAACCTGAAGCTAGCGTACCAGCTCTACAGAACCCGGCAAGCCGTGATTGAGCTGAAACCCGAAGGTAACAAAAGTGCTCTGCATTTTGCCTATCGCAACCAGTCCTTTCTGCTCAGCGATATCTTTGGCGTCCTAGCTGCTTACGGGCTTACCATCCACAGCCTCAGTCTATACGGCCAGATCTACCCACCCATGTTGGTGTTTATTAAACTGGTCGTCTCCCGGGGCGGCAAAGCCCTCACGGACAAAACCGCAGAAAACGTCTGCAGAGCCGTTCGGGAGGCGCTAGCCGGTCACTTTGAGGTCGAGGAGATGCTAGCGGTTGAGTTTAATCTTGATGCGGGTTTAGAAGATGTCGAAACAGAATTTTACGTTGACCCCGTTTTTCACCTGCCAGCCCTCTTGATCGAAGCCGACAACCAGCCGGGTCTGTTCTATAAGGTCATGTACGCCATCTGGCAAGAAGACCTGTTGGTGGTCAATGCTAACTTGCTCGTCTGGCGCGGGCGCACTCGCTTGATCCTTTACCTCTTAGGCCCCAATGAAAGCTTGATTCCGGATTACCTCGGCCACAAAATTGCCGAAAGCGTCCGCCAGCGATTGCTGGGGCGGCGATTTTAGGGCATCGGGCATCGGGCATCGGGCATGGGCAGTGTCATTGTAGGGGCGCGTCCCGCCACGCCCCGGAATATTCAACGCTGAGGGATGAGCGTAATAAAAATTTATAAGCTCACTTGTTAAATTTTGTGCTTGGTTTTTATTTTTCTCACTTATTATTATTTTCAGCGCCCAGCCCCTATCTCGCGCGCCGAACTTCGGGATACGATAAAACACATGCCAACCATTGACATTCAGGGAGTGCGTCACGCTTACGACCTCACTGCTCCCACTGCCTCTACTCCAGTCCTCGTCTTTCTGCACGGCTGGCTGCTCAGCCGTGGATACTGGCAGCCGCTCATTGAAAGGCTGGCACCGACTTATCAGTGTCTCGCTTACGACTTGCGGGGCTTTGGCAATTCTCAGCTCGATGGCAATGCGACGGCTTCGCAGCCCCAGAGTACCGCCAACCCGATCCCGCCATTGCCAGCACAAGCCAGTCCCAATTTGTCAGAATCCCGCTATACGCCCGCTGCCTACGCTCGGGATTTGGGCATTTTGCTGCAACAGTTGAATATTTCTCGGGCTTGGCTGATTGGCCACTCTCTCGGAGGCAGTATCGCCCTCTGGGCAGCGGCCCAATTTCCCCACGCCATCCGAGGTGTCACCTGCATGAATTCGGGGGGTGGCATCTATCTGAAGGAAGAATTCGAGCGGTTTCGGGCTGCCGGTCAGCAGCTAGTGAAAGTGCGCCCCCGCTGGCTGTGCAACTTGCCTTGGCTCGATTTGCTGTTTTGCCGCGCCGCTGTCGTTCGTCCGATTGCGCGCTGTTGGGGACGGCAGCGGGTGATTGATTTCGTTACGGCTGACAGGGAGGCGGCTTTGGGAGCCCTACTCGATTCGACGACTGAATTTGAAGTCAATAGTTTGCCACAGGTGGTGTCGCAAATCAAACAGCCCGTCTATTTCATTGCTGGCGATCGCGATACGATTATGGAACCGAAATACGTCCGTCATTTAGCCAGCTTCCACCGCTTGTTTGGAGAATACGGCGATAACGTGCTAGAAATTCCCAACTGCGGCCATTTGGCCATGATCGAGCAAACAGATGTAGTTGCTGATACAATTTGCACCCTCCTCGACCGTCATTCATTTCAGGACTCGATCGAAATTTAGCGATCGCACTTCCGACAGAGGCGCGCTGCCTCGCTAGATACTTAACATATTTTATAAATTCTCGGTACGGGCGATCGAGACTGGGGTGCAGTCGCCCTAATTCTGCATCACCTTTTGTGCCGTATCCATCATTTCACGCCAAGCGTTTCTCAGTTGGCTTATCACAAAAGCTACCCCCTAACCCCCCCTGCGTTGAACTTAATTTTCCCTGGAATTCTTATGCTCGATTCCTGCCAAACTCTGGAATTCTCATTAGAGTTGTCTGACGAACAGCTAGTGGCTATCTGCGAGGCGGCAGATGTCATTGCCTGCGAGTGCCCTAGCTATTTAGTTCGACTGTTACACGAAGTCAGGGAATTTCGCCGTTACACGACAGAGTGCAGCGATTCGCTATCGCGATAGCTGCGCTTCACGCTTTCCTGACGATGCCTCCACTCACGACTGGCTCAGCAGTCGGGCTGCTCAGGTGGAAATGCTCCTCTCTCTCACCATTTGGGAGTTTTTGCGCAGAGAAAATCTCCTCGACAGTTCCAATCAACTGAATCTGAAGCGGCTTTCGGAAAGAAGCCGCCTGCTAGCTCTGAGCCAAAAAATAGCCTCATAATTACCCGGAGAAAACTCTCAGACCGAGTATCTCCAAATCGCGCTCAACTCCATCGAGGTCTGCAACGCTGGGAAGATATCCCCAGCGTTGAAACCCGAAGCCCTGAAATAATTTCAAACTGGGCTGGTTGTGGGCAAAAATAAAACCCAAAAGTGTTTGTATGCCCAGGTCGTGACTGCGGGAAATTGCCCGTTCTAGCATGCAGTGTCCGACGCCAAAGCGGCGGTGAGTGGGGGCAACGTAGATGCTGATTTCGGCAGTGGCGCGGTAAGCGGGGCGTCCGTAGAAAGATTGAAAGCTCAGCCAGCCGACAATCGTTGTCTCAGATTCTGCTACCCAAATCGGTCTGCTTGTAAAGGCGCGATCGCGAAACCAGGCGAGGCGACTTTCGACAGAGACGGGCTCTAGATCTGCCGTCGCCAAGCGAGAGGGGATCGCTGCATTGTAGATGGCGACGATCGCCGGCAAGTCGCTCTCGATCGCGTCGCGTATATTCACAGATTTCTCTAACATGCCCTACTGATAAAGCTGCATGACATCTTTAATGTCCAGGCGAGATTGAACGCCCAAGGTGAGCGGGGAGATATGACCGCGATTCAGGTGTTCGGCGGCGGCACAGCCAATCATGGCGGCGTTGTCGGTGCAGAATTTCATCGGCGGAAACAACACGCGCAAGTTGCGGGCAGCCGCTGCTTCTTGCAGGTGCTTTCGCAGCCCGCTGTTTGCCGCGACGCCGCCGCCGACGGCGATCGTATTCAATCCGCGATCGAGGGCGCAGGCGATCGCTCGCCGCGTCAGACTCTTGGCGACGCTCTCCTGAAAGCTCGCGGCAATGTCACTCACCGGCAGGGAACCGCCCTCCTGTTTCAGCTTTTGCACCAGGCGCAGCACTGCCGTTTTCAACCCGCTAAAACTCGAATCGTAAGGATGATATCCCCCACCGGGTAGGGAAATATTCCCCTCCGGCAAGGGGAAAGCTTTTGGGTTCCCTTGGCTGGAGAGCTTGTCAATAACTGGGCCACCTGGATACCCCAAATCGAGCAATCTGGCCACTTTATCGAAGGCTTCGCCGGCGGCATCGTCGCGGGTTTGTCCGAGGGTTTCGTATTCCCCGCAATCTTTGACCCAAATCAAACTCGTGTGCCCTCCCGAAACCAGCAGGCAGAGGAACGGCGGTTGTAAATTCGGATCGGTCAAGTAATTGGCATAAATGTGTCCCTCCAGGTGGTGGATGCCCAGAAAAGGCTTCTGGCGGACAATGGCCAGGGTTTTGGCGGCAGTGACGCCCACCAACAGGGCACCCACCAACCCGGGGGCGCAAGTCGCCGCCACGCCGTCAATGTCTGCCCAACTGAGATGGGCATTTTCAAAACATTCGGCGATCGCCCGATCCACCGTCTCCAAGTGCTGCCGCGACGCCACCTCCGGCACCACGCCGCCATACTGCCGATGTGTTTCAATTTGTGAAGCCATGACGCTGCGAATAACTTCACGATTTTTAACAATCGCTGCAGCCGTCTCGTCACAACTTGTTTCTATCGCTAAAACTGTCGCCATTTCCCCATCACCTCGACACTTATCTAGTGCAGTCGAGCTTTAATGTACCTACATAAAAGAGTATTATAAACATTTGTTAAATTTGTAGACGCTTGGGGTAACATAAGGTACTCTACAAATCCATAACCGTAACAAAACAATAACAGGTGTGCGGTTCCAACCAAAAGATCGCAGTTGCCTTTGGGGCGGTAAAATCTGTTGAGAACTTGCTCGGGGCACCGCCGCTCTAACTTTTTTGCTCCCCTTGTGGGCAGCGAAAGGGTCGGAAAAGTCCCGGCCCCAAGGTAAAAACAGTCCCAAATGCCCGCAAGCTATGGGATATCGGTGTTGTAGTGCGCCATTAAGGGTAAAACCTTATAAACTGATTGCGTGGAATAATTTGTCCATACAAATCAGAACTATTATTGCATCCACGTTCAGCAAGCTAGCTGGTACAAGCACCCCCGCTGGTTTTGTAACAAAACTTTAGGGTTCGTAACAAAAGGAAACAATTTCATGCGACAATTGTTTGCGATCGTTATCTCCATCTGCCTCTGGTTTACGTTTGTCCCGGTTGCCTCGGCTGATGTCGCTGGCCTCGTCCCCTGCAGCGAATCCCCGGCTTTCCAGCAACGCGCCCAGAATGCACGTCCCACGACCGACGACCCCGCTTCCGGACAAAAGCGCTTCGAGCGCTATTCGCAAGCGCTGTGCGGGCCAGAAGGGCTGCCCCACTTGATTGCTGATGGCCGCTGGAGCCACGCCGGCGACTTCATCATTCCCAGCGTTCTGTTTCTGTACATTGCCGGCTGGATTGGCTGGGTCGGTCGCGCTTACCTGATCGACGTCCGCAAGTCCGACAGCCCCGAAGAAAAGGAAATCATCATCGACGTTCCTTTGGCCGTTCAGAAAATGCTCACGGGCTTTATCTGGCCCCTCGCAGCCGTTAAAGAAGCTCTCAGCGGCGAACTCTATGCCAAGGACGATGAAATCCCGGTTTCTCCCCGCTAGTTAGTTTTGAATTGCCCACCCTCTTTAGGAGAATCTCCCATGCAATATTTCCTCAAGTATCTCTCTACTGCCCCAGTGCTGGCTGCAATTTGGATGACCATTACCGCTGGGATTCTGATTGAATTTAACCGCTTTTTCCCCGACCTGCTTTTCCACCCCCTGCCGTAAAAGTTTCGCGATCGCCGCTCAATTTCGACCTACCCAGCGCGATCGCCGACACCTGCACTGCGCCAGCAAAGACCCGCGCGAGGATTTTCGCATTCGGAAAAGTCAATGGTAGGTTTTGACCGATAAATTATTTGCCCGAATGCGAAAGCTCCTACAGCCATCGAAATGCTCCCGCAGCAATTTGAAACTCGCGATCGCGCAGAGTTTGCCTCGACCTTCTGGTAATGGCCAACTTTTCGCCCCTCGCGGGTTTCGCCTTTTATCAGACTTCCCTGAGAAATTTGTTGATTTACGTTAAGCGGCTTCTCAGCAAGAAATCTTAAAACTTACAGCCAAACCCACTCGACAATCGCATTAAAGTGAGAAAATAGCCGGCGACAGCAGCCACGTCGCCTTCAACCGCACCTCAGCGCGGCACCGGTGGGTTCACAAAAATTTACAAAAAATCCTTCCCCAAGTCCTTGCCAGGGCAAAACAAGTACGCTAAGCTAGCTCTATGTTAAACAAAAGCTAGATTTTAACAAAAATCACAAAGCTTGAGGCCACACAGAAGCTCACACGAGCTTCCGCAAGGCACAGTCCGCGACTACAACAAAGTCGGGCAGGTATAAAGCAATTTTAATGTTGCAGGCCACCCGACGAAGGGAAAGTCGATTTGGGTGGTCTTATAGTTTTGGGGTTCTCAACAACAAAGAGGCATCCCAATGACAACTAATCTCGTACAATTAATCGGTCGCGAAAATCTGTGGATCGTGCTTTCGGAAGTCGCGGCTTATCTAGAAATTTCTCCGAGAGATATCGTCCTATTCGATTTGTGGAAGGTGGGGGTGTGGGTGCAGCGGCGGCACGCCCTGGCAACTGTCGTCAGCTACCGCCATTTGAACTGCTGGATTCCGGCGCTACGACAAGCGATCGCCAACAGTCGAGAATTAAATCACCTCGCCGAACTGCGAGCCGCACTGGAATCCGAATTCGAGAAACGCCCTGACACCTATTCCTCGGAAGTCATAGAAGAATTGCGGCAGCTCGTGCAAGCGCGTCAGGCGCAGCTAGAAGCCGAGAAGGCACCGCGCTGGAAAGCCGAAATCCTCATGCACGGCAATTTGATGATGATCCAGCGCTGCCAAACGAAAGCCGAACTCGATTGGCTCTGGCAAGAAATGCTCAAACAACATATCTACCTGAAGCGCTATCCCCATCTGACGCGGAGTTTAGAACAAGCGATGGGGCAGCGGGCAGAATACCTGCAGCGAAAGGGCGCTGCATAGGGACAAATTCCCGTTAGGGATTTCCAAAAAATAAAATCTTCACTAATCAGGCAGCACCATAACAAATGTC
>CAYOOD010000123.1:3375-21050 GCA_964405435.1 uncultured bacterium | reverse complement strand
TGACAAAACGATTAAGATTTGGCAGTTGAGTACGGGGCGGGAACTGCGCACCCTCACCGGGCATTCTGATTACGTTCGTTCCGTCGCCATCAGCCCGGATGGGCAGACGCTTGTCAGTGGCAGTAGTGACAAAACGATTAAGATTTGGCAGTTGAGTACGGGGCGGGAACTGCGCACCCTCACCGGGCATTCTCAGTGGGTTAATTCCCTCGCCATCAGCCCGGATGGGCAGACGCTTGTCAGTGGCAGTAGTGACAAAACGATTAAGATTTGGCAGTTGAGTACGGGGCGGGAACTGCGCACCCTCACCGGGCATTCTGATTACGTTCGTTCCGTCGCCATCAGCCCGGATGGGCAGACGCTTGTCAGTGGCAGTGATGACAAAACGATTAAGATTTGGCAGTTGAGTACGGGGCGGGAACTGCGCACCCTCACCGGGCATTCTCAGTGGGTTATTTCCCTCGCCATCAGCCCGGATGGGCAGACGCTTGTCAGTGGCAGTGCTGACAAAACGATTAACATTTGGCGGGTGGCGTGACTCGGAAAGCCGATTTGTTTGAGAAGTTGGCTTTTTTGTCTCCCTGCCACCTGCTAGAAACCCGGTTTTTTGGAAAAACCGGGTTTCTGACGCCGCCACCAGCCACCCAGAAATCCGGTTTTTCGTCTCCCTCCGTGCCGAGCGATCGCACTTTCTTGTAAAATTATAGTTAAGGAAGCGCTGCTTATATTATTTATCTCACAATGGGATTATGACTCAAACCTTACCCATCGAGCGAACTATCAAAACTTTCAGTCAACTGCAAACCGAATTCAACCTCCAACGCAGCACAAATAACCAATTTTTTACTGAATGGTTAAACCCTGACAGCGAACTGACAGAAAAGGAACGACAAGCCCTCGATGCCATTCAGCAGAAATACTTTTATCAACTCTCTGACGGGCAACTGGGGGAAGAAACGATTAAATTAATTGTTCTCTCTCCACTGCTGGATTTAGCTGGATTTTTCGAGCCTCCCTTTCGCTTTAAAACCGAAGCTACTGTGCAAATTGCGGTAGAAAGTGATGAGGTCATTTATCGAGGCAGGATTGATGCCCTAGTTCTCCTAGAAACGCTTTGGGTTGTCGTCATAGAATCTAAGGAAACAAGTTTTTCTTTAGAAATGGCTTTGCCGCAAACGTTGGCTTATATGCTAGCCAATCCCAATCCAGAACGCCCTGTTTTCGGAATGGTAACAAATGGGGGAAATTTTATCTTTGTCAAACTGCAAAATCAAGGATTTCCGCAATATGACTTCTCTAATGTCTTTTCCCTCCTGCCGCGTGCCAATCAACTCTATGACGTGTTGCAAATTCTCAAACGTTTGGGAGGAATGGCGCTACAGCGGTAATGGCGAATCACCCAGAAAGCCCGCACCCTGGAAGGGAGGGGGAGAGGAAGAAGCGATCGCACTGGGTTGTAAAATTGAGATACTTGGAATCAGAAACCCGGCTTCTTGAAGAAGCCGGGTTTCTAAAACCCCACCAGAAAACCAGAAATTAGGTTTTTCGTCTCCCTCCGTGCCGAGCGATCGCACTGGGTTGTAAAATTGAGATACTTGGAATCAGAAACCCGGCTTCTTCAAGAAGCCGGGTTTCTAACGCCCCCACTCCCTCCGTGCCGAGCGATCGCACTTTCTTGTAAAATTGAGAAACTTGGAATCAGAAACCCGGCTTCTTGAAGAAGCCGGGTTTCTAAAACCCCACTCCCTCCGTGCCGAGCGATCGCACTTTTTTGTAAAATTGATAAAATTGGAATCAGAAACCCGGCTTCTCCAAGAAGCCGGGTTTCTAAACACTCACCTATTTTTTGATATGCCACGTCGCCATCTTATCTTTCAACCGGGGAATTACTACCATATTTATAACCGAGGCAATAACCGCCAGCTTATCTTTTTTGAACGAGAAAACTACCTTTATTTTTTGCGGCAATTGAGAACCTATCTCATCGCAAATGGCACGGACATCATTGCTTATTGTCTCATGCCCAACCATTATCATTTATTGGTTTATCTTCAAACCGATAATTTTTCGGATTTAATGCAGGCATTTTCGGGTTCTTACACTAAGGCTATCAATAAGCGCTATCAGCGCGTGGGTTCGATTTTTCAGGGGCGGTTTCAGGCGCTTCATGTCGATAGAGAAGAATACTTATTGCACCTGACTCGCTACATCCATTTAAACCCTGTTGAGGCTAATCTAGTCGAAAAAGCGGAAGATTGGGAGTTTTCCAGTTATCCAGAATATCTGGGTTTGCGGGGCGGTACTTTACCTAAAATAGATGGGGTGCGATCGCACTTTTCCTCAGCCGATGCTTATCGTTGTTTTATTGAAGCTGATTTAGAGAGTGAAAAGTTTATCAAGAAGTTTACATTTGAAGAATAGTGTGGGGCTAGAAGTTGGGGCTAGAAACCCGGCTTCTCGAAGAAGCCGGGTTTCTGGTGAGTCTGTCACTGTACGTTGCTCGGAATTGTCTTAAACCGCTCTGCCGAACCCATCGAATAATCCTCTAAGCTGAAATCTGCAAACGGTTTCTGTACCAAGCGCGATCGCAGGGCTTCATCCAACACAACCCCCTCAGATTTCCGCTTCACTCCCATAATGATCAAACTCCGCTGGTACGAAGTAGACTCGCGATCGCTCTGGCAATCCTCCCCTACAAATTGCCCCAGATTTAACAAGCGATACCCCTTCACGCTGGAAACCTTTCCAAACAAGCTTTTGGTTAAAAGCTGTATCTGCTTCGCCCGCTCAAACGCCCTGCGCTCCTCAGTCGCCGGTTTCCCTTCACACGACGCCGTACCGATAGAAATAACCTCCGTCGGATTTTCCATAATCCTGTAAATGCCCTGTTCTTCCAAATAACTTTTTAATTGGTCAACATTAATTACCCGATCGTTATATTGAATTTGATAGCTGCTGCCGAATTTCCACTTGTATTCTATCGACAAAACTGCTATATTAAATTCAGCCGTCCTGCCTTGGCTGTCCGTCCCTTTCTCATAGGGAAAGTAATCGACTTTACCCTTTCTTTGCGGGGCTTGTCCGAAAGGTCGCTTGATTCGGGGCAAGCATTCTTGAGACGAAGAACCCAGGCATTTAATCGCCGGTTCGAGTACGGCTAAAGCTGCCAGACAGAATAAGGGCAGCAGTACCGCCAGCAACACCAAAAACGGAATTTTGCTATTTTGCGGCTGCGATCGCGCGGGCGGCGGCGAGAAGAGATTGCGCAGCGCATCCCCCAGAAATACCCACAATGCTATCAGCGCCGCACCTATCCACCACAGGGGATATTTGTTTCGCTGCGCGGTTGGCTGCGGCAAGGGTTGCCCTCTCCTCAGCCCGCCTACCACATTCACGGTTTCCGCTAATTCGATTTCTATTTCTCTGAGGCGCTGCAACATCGCCTGAGTATTGGCAGGGCGCTTGTCTATTTGCCGCTCCATCAGCCAATCGACAAAATCTAACACTAACGGCGAGATGTGAGAGGCGTGAGGACGCCAATTTAAGGTATCATTGTGCGGGTCGTACATATCCAAGGGATACCGCCCCGTCATCAATTGCACGAAGGTGCGCCCCAGTGCAAAAAAATCCGATTGCGGCACCGCTTGCCCGTTGGCTTGTTCGGGTGGGGTGTAGCCGCGCGATTCGATCGCCGTGATTGGATTGCCGGCGTTGCGGGCAGCCATGTAAGTATACGTTACTTCCCTTGCCGTGCCAAAATCAATTAACACCAATTGCCCGTTCGCTCTGAGCATGATGTTAGACGGCTTAATATCGCGGTGAAAATATTTCTGGCTGTGAACGAGCTGCAATATTTCGGTTAGCTGTTTCAACCAGGCGATCGCTTGATCTTCGTTGATGGGGCGATTTCCCCGCTGCTGCTGCCATTCCTGCAAATTTGGCCCGTCGATTTTCTCCATGACGATGCAGTGCAGGATAGGGCCATTTCGGGTGGAAAAGGTAAAGTATCCCTCTTCTTTGGGGATGCCGGGATGGTTCAACTGCCCCAACACCACGGCTTCTTGTTGGAATAATTCGACGGCTTTGGCGTTCGCATTCAGTTCGTCTTTGAGAACTTTGAGAATTTGCGGCGCTCCTGCTTCTTCAGCTTCGTAGATTTTGCCGAAGCCGCTTTTATCGCTGAGCAGGCTCTTGACGCGATATCGCCCGCCGATGAGCAACTCGGAACCGCAGCTCTGACAGAAGCGGTGATTGTTGTTAGCTGGGTTGTCGGGTTGTGGACACTTGGGGTTGATGCACAGGCTCATAAGTGGCAGCAGGAGAATTGTAACTTTAGTATAAGGGCGATGTCTGTCTCAACAGTTTATCTTAGCGGAGCGGAGAACGAAAAGACACCGGCTGAATTCCTCTGCTTGTCGGTTCGGGCGGCTTGCTTCTGCACTGGAAACGGAGCGTGTCAGCACGGCTACAGCGGACTATCTCACATCAATCTGCCTTCTGACAGGTGTTGCATTCTCCTTTTAGACGGATGAAATAAATGGCTGTTAGGCGTGAAAGTAGTTGGTAATGTGAATGGAGGATAATTCCATGCCTAGCGAAAATGAAACACCCATCAGCAACCTCGAGTACGATTTGCTAACTGTCCTGCACCACAAGTCGGAAGCGGTTAAGGCGTATGAAATTTACGTTAAAGACGCGCAGGAAATCGGTTCTCAACGCTGTGCGGAACTCTTCGAGAAATTGCGCGAGCAAGATACGCAGCAAGCACAGGAGATTCGCGAACACCTGCAGGAAGTGATGCAAAAAGGCTCGATGTAGCAATTTGCTAGCGCATCGGTTAAATAGTGCGAACCAGAGATGCAACGCCGCCAATATTGACGGCGTTGTGTCAGTTATGGGCCAGTTTTTGCTGGGCGGTTGAGGTGGCTTCTGAGCGATCGCATATCGCTACAGCGATCGCTCGGTCAAGAACTGCTGGTAAGATGGTGGGGATCGCTGCTAAGCGCCTATGAGTCCGTCACTCGCGCTGCCATCACTAAAACGCTCACTTAGGGTGTGTCGCTATCAGGAGGTAAGCAATGTACGTCAAACAACAACCGCTCGGTTCCCAGAGCGCCAGAGAGTTTGACAGGGAGTTGATACAGTTGTGGGTGCAGCAAAAGGCTGCTCACCAGCGTCGCTCTTCTTGGCTGATAGCCAGACAATTTCAGACTTTTGTGAGGAAACCCCTAGCACAGGTGACGGTGGAGGATGTCAGGGCATTTGCGATCGCCCACGCATCGCAGCACATCTCGCCGCAGCGATCGCTCAGGAGGCTGTTAGCAGTCAAGTCCCTGCTGCTGTTTGGCTACCGCCTCGGCGCGCTGCCGGTTAACATTCAAGAGCACCAGTGGCCGAAAATACGCCGCAAAAAACGCGCTGTTAAGAAACACCTGCGCCTCTCTTTCGGGTTGGGTTTGGGATTTGGACTGTTTGTTTTTGGGTTGGCAGCGATCGCTCCTAAATTCTTTGCCAAGGCACAAAATTCATCCAATTTGAATTTGAAGGCAGAAAGCTGGAACGAACCGATGATGTCGGCAGAAATGCTGCAATTATACGCGCAGACAGAAGCCGCCCTCGAAAATGCCAATATCAAAGCTTTTCTCGATACAATTTCTTGGGCGGAAGGCACGGGGGGACCCGATGGCTACCGCACCGAATATACGGGCGCGACATTTACGGATTACAGCACCCATCCCGATCGCGTGCAGTGCGCCACCTCGAACGGCAGGCAACTTTGTTCTAGCGCCGCTGGCAGATATCAATTTTTAAAGCCGACTTACGATCGCATGGCGCAAAAACTGGGACTGCGCGATTTCAGCCCGCGATCGCAAGATCTGGCGGCTGTTGAGTTAATTCGCGAACAAGACGCGATCGAAGATATTCAACAAGGAAATATCAAAGCTGCCTTTGAAAAAGTCTCTCCCATTTGGGCGCACATTGAGGGCGCTGGCTACGGGCAACCCGAGCATTCTCTGGAGAAACTAGAGGAAGTTTATTGGCAAGAGCGACAAAAATACAGCCAGTCTAAATAAGGGGGACTCAGAGGAAGATTGGGTTTAGCGTGTAGGAAACCCAACAACCTACAACGCTAGACTTTCACCCATCAAATAGGAAAGTCATCTTCCTCACTCCTAAGCGCGATCGCTTTAATGTGAACGCCTTTCGTGCCTTCAGGAACGAATTTAAAAGAAATTTCAGGAATGTAGGAAAGGCAATCATTTTTGATGATGCCTACCGCCACCATCGCATCCAGACAGCTCCCGACAATATTGTCGGCGTCTGCATTGAGTCGGTGCTGTCCGACTAGACGAATTTTCACGGCAGCCTGTTTGAGAGGCAATTGCACGGGCAGCGCTGCATTCATTTTCAGTTCAAAAATTTGCCGGGAAATCTCCACTTCCGCCCGATTTCGCCATTCCCGATATCGCCTGGGCATAAATGTGCCATTGGCGGTGACGCGGGGGCGTGCCTTCGGAACCACCTCTCCCGGGATAAAAAAGGTGAGTTGCGGTCGAGCCTGAAGCTCTTTCGGAGCGGCGACGGTGGAGCTAGTTATCCCGGAGGGAATCGCTGCATTTTTCTCAGAATCGGCTGGCAGCGGCGGCAATGTCTCTGCCACGGCAGCAGGAGCGGGCGGTAAATCTACCGCTTTTGCAGGTACGGAGTCGGTATCGGGGGGTTTCGCCGCGTGAAGCGCAGCTATCCCGGAGGGAATCGCTCCGATTGGCGGAACGCCCGCTGATGGCTTTAAACGTGGCCAGCCCATAGCAATTTGCATGTAAGTTTGTGCTGTCCGTTCTGATACAGTGCAGTGAGCCGCCAACCAGGAAAGCCATTGTGGCGGGCTCAGTTGCTCAGACGCTTGCAGCAGCCACTCACCCGCATTGCGGGCGTGCATCAGCCCCGTGGCGGGTTGCGCCAGACACTGCTCGTGCGATCGATTAATTCGCCGTGCGAGTTCCTCTAGGGGGAGGAGGGCGGGTGCCGTCTCTGTCAGCACTTGTAAGGAAGGTTTTGCCAGTTGGGTTGCTTCTCTCAAGGATTTTGTCCGACGCGCCCTTCCTAAATTACCACAATTTGCAAGTGCCGCGCCGCTCACTCACTTTTTCTCGCGGAAAAAAAGTCAAATATTTTGAAGCAGATAAGCACCAATAACTCGACGGTTCAGAAACCCGGATTTTTGAAAAATCCGGGTTTATGGCGCGCCTGCAATTGCATCAATTTTAAATTATATATAGAATTAAATTTAACTTTTTATAAACCGAAATCTCCCTAATAATGAAGGGTTTAAAAACTGTGCTTTTTAATTAAACAAAAAGAGCTATTTTCAGCAAGATACCGCATTTAAAAGGGTAAAACTTTCGAGGAAAATACCCTTCAAAAGCGAATAAATTGACCGTTAGCCCAGGCACTTCGCGGCAGAAAATAATCGCTGTTCCATTCGCCAAAAACGGCGATCGCGTGCCCGCCACTCGCTGCCACGAGCTGCCAGCCTTGGTTGAAATATGGCGCAAGCGGCAGCAAGTCGCCGGCGGGATCGCGCAGTACCCAGCCCCGCTCGTTTCCGGGGACTGCGGCAGAGAGTACCATCGGGAACCAATCGAGCCAAGGGTTTTTGGCGATCGCGCTGGCATAGGCTGCGATCGCGCTGCCTACCGTCTCGTATCCCGGCAGCACGTCGAGGGTTTCCGGCGCGGCGTGGCGAGTTTTAATTAATGCCCGCAACGGATAACCGCTGGGATAAAAAACTAACTCAGCATCGATACAGGTGCCCGGTACGCAGGTATTTTCAAAATCTGCCCTGCCATACGCGAAATCTAAAATCAGAGCCGCTCGCCCGCTTTCGCGCCCCCACAGCCAGATGCGCTGACTTTTCAGGTTTTGCCGACCTTCTACTTCCTCGACACCTTGCCACAACACCAGCCAGCGATCGCGCAGCGTTTCCCCGCTTGAGAGCAATTCCTCTTTTTTTTGCGTCCAACCGATCGCGAGGCGAATGTCGCCTTGAGTAGAGGGCGGCAAGCTTTCCAGCCGCTTAAAACCTTCCACCAACAAATACAAACGCGCTAATCTTTCTAAGAGTTTTTCCGGCCATCCCGTCCCGGAATTCGGGATGCCAGCCATTTGTCGGAGTTGTTCCCCCACTGTCGGCGCTTGCGCGTCCCACATCCGAGCCGCAATTCCATCCCAAAAACTGTAGGGCTGCGATTGCGCCGTCGCCAATCCCTGACGGACTAAATCCCGCATCCACAGCTCTAATTCTTGCATCCCAGCCGTCACTTTATCGGCGCGATCGGCAGCAGTTTTGGCTTTTCGCTCGGCACGCTTGGCGAGGGTTTCTGCATCCGGGGCTTCCTGGGAAACGTCCGGTTGTTTTGCCTTTTTTTCAGCAGAGCGCTGGCGACTTTTCAGCCATTTTTCTACCCACTCCGGCGGCGCTTTTTGGGTAAAGATAGCCGGTTGCTCGGCGAGGAGCAAAAACAGTCCTAGCCCGTGCTTGCAGGGCGACTTGCGACTGGGGCAGTTGCATTTTAGGGCGGGTTCGCTCAAGTCGATTTGAGTTTGATAAGGTTTGCTGCCGCTGCCGAGGCATTCGCCCCAAACGGCTGACTCATTCTGTCCCAATATCACCCACTTGCGCGGCGTTGCTAGGTCTTTTCCAGCTTTTCTGGATGCGTCATCCGGTGCGAGGGCGAGAATTTGTGCGGTTGTCCACTGGGGAGGCATGGTGGTGAGTGGTGAGTGGTGAGTGCTGAGTGGTGAGTGCTGAGTGCTGAGTGGTGAGTGGTGAGTGCTGAGTGGTGAGTGGTGAGTGCTGAGTGCTGAGTGCTGAGTGCTGAGTAGAAGATAAGTAAGAAAGTGAAAAAGTGAGAAAGTCGGGAATATTTTTATTCGTGACGGGGTGAGAATTTCGTCGCGACTGGTTATTTTTAAATAATACTATAAATCTTTGTATTTTGCAGGGGCTTTTAGGTTGAGTTTTTTGAAATAACAAGCGATCGCGCGGTCGCCCTTCCTCCACTTTCGAGCTATCCCAAAAGCTGTAGCATCCTGTGCGAAAGGTTCTCGTACTAGAAAGCTATCCAGAATGATGTTGGTGTCCACAAAAACTTTCATTGCAGGTATTTTTCCACTAAACGTTCTTCTCGCATCGCCTCAACTTCAGCATCAGTGGGAGAGGGGCCATCTGTTTTCAGGAGCCCTTGCATCCGCTCTATTGCTGCCTTGCGTTCCGCGCGATCGGGGCGGGGCGAAGTTCCTCAGAAAGCGACGGCACGAGCGCCTCTACTAATTCTAGGCGCTCAATGACTGACAATTGGCGGGCTTGTTTTTTTATCTCTTGCAAACTCATGGGCTCTACTCCCTCAAGAAGCGGCGGTCTATTGACTTGAGTATATTATAACGCCAAAAATGCCCAAAGCGTTTTTTTACCCAGGCGCGATTAGAGAAAGCGCTAAGTTTTTCTGTCGCTGACGCTTTCATATTCACGCGCTTCACCCCTGCCACCTGTACCCGTTTCATATTACATTCACGCCTGCCCTGTTAATTTCTTCTCGCTGACAGACTGTTTGCGACTCTGGTGAATGGGAATTTCAATTCTGAATTCTGTTCCCTCTCCAGGTGCGGAAAAACACTCTAGTTTGCCGCCGTGTCTGTCAGCGATAATTTGATAGGCGATCGACAGCCCCAGCCCAGTCCCTTTGCCGACGGGTTTAGTCGTAAAAAACGGGTCAAAAATGCGCGATCGCAGCCCTTCGGAAATGCCAGGGCCATTGTCGGCAATCCGAATCACCGCGCGCTCGTCTTCTATCACTTCCGTGCCAATGCGAAGCGTCGGGCATTGGGCATTTTTTCCATTTCCGATTGCCCATTCCTCATTCTTCTCCTCCAAAGCATCAATCGCATTGCTGAGAATATTCATAAACACTTGATTGAGCTGTCCCGGGTAGCACTCCACCTGTGGCAAATTGCCGTATTCCTTAATGATTTCAATACACCGATCTTGTCCGGGCTTTGCTTTCAAGCGATTTTGCAAAATCAGCAAACTGCTGTCGATGCCCTCGTGCAAGTCAACGGATTTCATATCCGCTTCGTCCAGTCGCGAAAAATTCCGCAAGCTGAGGACGATTTCCCGGATGCGTTCCGCCCCCATTCTCATCGAAGCCAGTATCTTGGGCAAGTCTTCACCTATAAAATCTAGATCGATTTCCTCAGCGTGTTCCTCTATTTTCACAGAATTCTGGAGATGCTCCTGCTGGTAAAGGCGGACGTGAGCCAGCAAATGCTGAATGTACGAATTAGCATGATTGACATTTCCATAGATAAAATTAACGGGATTGTTAATTTCGTGGGCAATTCCCGCCACCAACTGACCCAAAGAAGACATTTTTTCGCTTTGAATCAACTGCACTTGAGTTTGCTTGAGTTCGTTCAGAGCTTGACTGAGCTGTGTCGCTTGTTCCGTGCGTTCCTGTACCAGTTCTTCAATTTGATTGGTGTAGCGCAGAGAAATGACAAGGTAGGCGGCTAGAGAACCCGTCAGGAGCAATCCAATAATTAGAGTAGAGCCCGCTCTCCAGTAGATTTGCAGCCCTGTATAGGCTGCGGTTGGCACAAATAAAAGCGACCACTCGCGGTCGGCAATGTTAAAATTATAGGTGCAAGCGGCTAAATTCGGACAGAGCAACCGACTGGCACTTCGATCGATCGCCTTTTGGCGTTTGGCATCCTCCACGATCGCCTGTTCGCTGGAATCGTAATAAATCAAAAAGCGATTCTCAGCTTTTTCCGCTGAGTTGTCGTAGAGGTAAAAATCAATATTGTTGATTTGCAATCCTTGCAGGGAGTATTTGATTACCTCAGAAATCGCAAAAACGCTGAAAACATGTCCTTCAAAGGCGGCGCGCCGATCGCTGACGGTAGAGAGCGGGCTGTTTTGGCGATAAACTGGCCTGTAAAGTAAAAAGCCGGCTTCACCCACATTCGCCAATGCAACCCGTTCGGTTGCGACCATTTTTCCCGTATCCCGCGCTTTTTCCAGTGCCGCTTTGCGCTCCGGTTCCACGGAAACGTCGTAACCGACAACCGGTTTTCGCTTGGGGAACGGCTCTATATACGTCACGGCGAAATATTCCGGACGATCTCCCGCAGGTACGAATTTTTTTTTCACACCTTTTTCGGTGATGGTAAAATTAGGAAATCCCTCCGATCGCATCCATTGCTCGTAAGCTTCGCGCTCCTCGGCAGAAACGCGCTTCGTAAAACCCATTGAAAAAATACCCGGATAGCGCGAGAAAAACAATTGAGAAAATTCCTTCAGGCTGGCGCGCGTCAGCCCACCCGGAGCCGCATCGTAAAAAGCCCCGAGGGATCGCGTCGTTTGCAAGTATTCATCTATTTTCTGCTGTAGGGTTGTGGCTAGGTTGTCTCTGCGGCGTTGGAAGTCTACTTGCAAGCTCTCCCGTTCCCACCTCCAGACGATGGCCGATGCGAGCAGAGATAGCCCTCCTCCCAGAGCCAGCAACAAGATGGCGGGAATGTATCGATATGTAACAGAAGTCGCGATCGCTGAGTGAATTCGCCTGTACCAGGCATGGAAAGTCATATCTTTATTTTTTAGTTAAGCCAATACCTTTTATAGCGTTTTTCTGTCTGCTGAGGTATAATCGAACCCTCCAACCCGCCTTATGAAGGGGGCTTTGGGGGGGATCGTTTTTGTACCCAATCTGATTGAAAAACGCTATAATGTAGTCTAGCTAAAATGAGAGGATTTGCTGCAAAAGTTGCTAATTTTTTGAAATTTGACTGGAATAAAAATTATAACCGGGTGCCAGCTAGCCGTATAAAATTGCTAAATTCATTCAAGATTTGCCGGGTTTGCCATTGGCTGGCGGTGTCCGCTAGGGGCGATTTCTCCAGAGCGATCGCCGCCCGTCGAGCCGCCCCAGATGCAAAGGCAATGCTTGCAATGTCGGCTCGGAGGCTTTCCGTCAGGCACGCGCGCGATGAAAGCGCCAGAAAAATGCTTTCATCGAATCGCGAGAAACCCTCGCTCCTCCCGCTTGCCCGTGCTGCAACCGCCTGCTACCAACAGGGCAAGGCTCCAGGCTTGCTCGATCGTTCGCCTTAATGCTATAATCTCCCCCTGCTGGAAAAACTCTCAAATTTAAAACTATTCGATTGCGTCCGCAGGCAAAGCTAGGAGATTCTCTGATGTTCCGCACGCCGAAACTGACAATCCTTGCCTTTCTCACTTGTATTCTTTCCAATTCAGCAGCACTTGCCCAAGTCGATACGAAAACCAATTGCAGCCGATACATTTATGCAGGTGCGACCTTGAACAGCGCCCATATTTTATCAATCCACGCCAATTTCGGGAGGAATCCTATTACAATTATTGAAGTCAACAGCTCCAACTGGGCCGGTCGTTTTTCTGACACGGATGAGGTGATAAGCGGGACGATATCTGGCTCTGACTTTTCCTTGCAAAGGAGTTTCAACAAGCAGGTATGGAAGGGAACGTGCTACGGCGGCTACAGTAGCGGAATTTCAGGACAAGTGACTGATAATAACGTGCCTTCTCTGTTGGGATCGTTTACGATTTATCCTTAAAATTATCCTAAAAATTATCCTGAAAAGCTTTTTCGCGAGCCACCGGGAGCTAATACTATGAAAATTTACGTCCAACCCTTCACCGTCCGCAAGCGCTTTGCTCTCACGATCAGTCGCGGCACCACCGCCCAAACTGAAAATATCTGGGTGAGAATCGAATGCGATGGCATTGAGGGATGGGGCGAAGCTTCTCCTTTTTCTACGGGCGGCACTCCCCAAACAACCGCAACCCTCCTGGCGGCTTTGCACCAAATCGCGCCAGTATTGGAAAAATTCCACCCGTGCGATCGCCAGCAGATCGAGCAACTCCTGACAGAAATTACTCAATCTGGCAGTCACTTTCCCTCAGCCGCCCGCGCCGCGATCGATACCGCTTTGCACGACTGGCTCGGCAAAAAAGTCGGGTTGCCCCTGTGGCAGATTTGGGGGCTCGATCGCCGCCGCATCACGCCTACTTCCCTCACCGTCGGCATCAATACCCCAGAAGGCGCGAGAAAACGGGTGCGGGATTGGGCGCAAGTCACCGACGCACAATTTTTGAAAGTGAAACTCGGCTCTCCAGACGGCATTGAAGCCGATCGCGCCATGATGGAGGCGGTACTCGCCGAAGCACCCGCTAACGCAAAATTCAGCGTCGATGCGAATGGGGGTTGGAGCCTGGAGGATGCGGCGGCGATGTGTCACTGGCTTTGCGATCGCGGTATCGTTTATGTAGAACAGCCCCTACCGCGCGGTCAGGAGGAAGACTTGCCAGCCCTAAACGCCCGATCGCCCCTTCCCCTCTTCGTCGATGAAAGCTGCTTCACCAGTCGCGATATTCCCTACTTAGCCGATCGCGTCAGCGGTATTAACATCAAACTGATGAAAGCCGGCGGTTTAACCGAAGTGACGCGCGCCATCCACGCGGCGAGAGCCTGCGGGCTGTCGGTGATGTTCGGCTGCTATTCTGACAGTTCTTTGGCTAATACTGCAATGGCTCAACTCGCCCCCTTGGCTGACTATTTGGATTTAGACAGCCACCTGAATTTATTAGATGACCCCTTCACTGGCGCAACCCTACAGAATGGCTGCCTGCTGCCGAACGATTTACCGGGATTGGGCGTGATTAAAAATTAAGGCTATGGGGCATTAGGTAGCATGGGAAATGGGGAATGGGAAAAAGTTAATTACCTGGATATTCTCCCCCTCCCCCCCTCTCCCCCTCTCCCCCTCCCATTCCCCGCGAGAATTCTACAAGTTTTCATCATCGCTTTTTTATCTTTTTGTATGCTTAAATCCGACCATCGAGTGGCTATTTTACTGCACGAAGGCATTCGCGGCACCTCTGGGAAAACCGGTCTGGCGCTGCTGCGCTTCAGCGAAGCGTCGATCGTGGCGGTGATCGATCGCCAGTGTGCGGGCGAGTCGCTGCCAGAATTAACCAAAATTCCCCGCGAGGTGCCGATTGTCGCTTCGGTACAGGAGGCGCTGGCTTACAACCCGAATGTCCTCGCGATCGGCATTGCGCCGTCGGGAGGCGCTCTGCCTGCTGAATGGCTCGCGGAAGTCAAGCAAGCGGTGGCGGCTGGGCTGTCGGTAGCGAATGGCTTGCACACGCACCTCTCGCAGGATGAGGAATTTCGGGAGTTGCTGGATGAGGGGCAGTGGATTTGGGACATGCGCCGAGAACCGCCCCGACTGGCGATCGCCTCTGCCAAAGCCCGCCAGCTCGCTTGCAAGCGCGTTTTGACGGTGGGCACCGATATGGGCGTCGGCAAGATGTCGGCGAGTATCGCGTTAAATCGGGCATCCGTGCAGCGCGGGTTGCGTTCTAAGTTCCTCGCAACCGGGCAAGCCGGTTTGATGATTGCTGGGGACGGAATTGCGCTGGATGCGGTGCGGGTGGACTTTGCCGCCGGCGCTGTCGAGCAAATAGTGATGCAGTTTGGAGGCGATCGCGACATCCTCCACATCGAAGGGCAGGGCTCCCTCCTGCATCCGGGTTCGACGGCAACACTGCCGCTGCTGCGCGGTTCTCAGCCGACTCACTTAGTGCTGGTTCATAGAGCGGGGCAAACTCACATTCGCAACCATCCCCACGTTCCGATTCCGCCTTTGCCGGCGGTGATTCAACTTTACGAAGCGGTGGCGGGAGCGGCAGGGGCGCTGCATCCGGCGCGGGTCGCAGCGATCGCTCTGAATACGCACCACCTAGAAGAGAGCGAGGCAATCGAGGCGATCGCCCAAACCCGGGCCGAAACCGGACTGCCCTGTACCGACGCCGTGCGTTTCGGCGGCGAGGAGATTTTAGAGGCGATTTTGGGGGCTGGCTGAAGCTTCAAAGTCCCCAATACTGCTTTATCGAAATTTGCGTATAATTGGCGTCCTATCTTATCACGACTCGGACGCTTTTTTAATTTTTTACTTAATTTTTAAAGAATTCTGGCGCGATCGCATCGTCTATCCCCTGCAAAAGCACTCAGCACTCAGCACTCTCGCTCCATGCCCCATTTTCAATTGAGATGAATCAAAATACAAAGATTCCTCTACTGAAACCCAGTTTTTGTAAAACCAGGTTTTAGCAAGCCGCCTTTATTTTTTTTGAGTGTCGAAGATCCCGCGTTCGAGCCCCTATTCAAGCCAGCGTTTCCGGGCAATATCCCAATCCCTTAACGAACTGGCGGCGAAATTCTTCTATTTCACTGCGATCGGGCTGCCCGTGAGAAACAACGGCCACTTGATAGCGACGCATCACATCCACGGGAGACTGCCCGTTTTCCAAGCTCCAAAGTGCCATTTGCAAGCGAATGCCGGGGGTGTAGGGTATTCCCAATTCATTCATAAACGCCCGGAAATTGCTTTCATCGGGCTGCGCCAGCCTTTGAGTCATTTTGACGCGAATCACCCAGCCGTCAATCTGATGAATAACGCTCATAAAACTCACGGGCAGGTGGCAAGCTGAGTGCAGGTATTCAGCGATCCTCAAGGTGAGGCTGGCATTGGCAACGTAATAGAGATATTCCATTGTTTCAGGGTTCGTGGATTGGCTACTGCTTTATTCTCTGGGGAGGGGACGGGTCGCGACTACCGGAAAAGCCCCGATATTTTACAGGGGAATTTCGGAACGTACCGCACAATTACCGGGGCGAATCTAGGTAAAATAACGGAGTAACCGCGATTGACCCAGACCGTCATTTTACGGAACACTTTTTACGGCTAAGGTGGCCAAGTTCGCTTCCAGGCAATGTCCTTACAGGATGCGCTGCGCGTGCAGCAAAGCTGCCCAAAGTGAATCGAATCGCGGCCTCGCTGGTGCGGTCGAAACTGTTCATTTTCGCCAGAGGAGTTTCAACCTTGTCAAACTTCAATCCTACCCCGATCGACTTGTCCAGATCAAGTTCGTCCGAAGCCGATAGGGATTTCGAGCGGAAGTTAGTAGCCTATGACTACGAACTGCCGCCGGAGCGGATTGCTCAGAATCCAGTGGTGCCGAGAGATAGTGCCCGCTTGCTGGCGGTTGAGACAGCCACTCGCCACGCCCACCGCATCTTTCGCGACTTGCCCGATTTGCTCCAGCCCGGGGATTTGTTGGTATTCAACAATACTCGCGTCATCCCAGCGCGACTGAAAGGACGCAAATCGACCGGCGCGCCCGTGGAGGTGTTGCTGCTGGAGGAGCGAGAGGAAAACTGTTGGCTGGCTTTGGTGAAACCGGGCAAGCGCTTGAAGGTGGGGGCTGAGATTTTATTTGCCAGTCCAAAATCAGAAGTTTCGCCGGGAGAGCGAGAATTTGTCCTGAGCGCCAAGGTTGTGGCGGCGGATGAAGCCACGGGCGGCAGGCTTCTCAAGTTTGCCGTGCCAGAAGGCGCGATGCTGGTGCAACTGCTGGAGGAATTTGGCCAAGTTCCCTTGCCGCCCTATATCAAAGCGTCTGAAGCGGTGCCGGAGCAGTATCAAACGGTTTATGCCGAGCGACCTGGAGCAGTAGCGGCTCCGACTGCTGGGCTGCACTTTACTCAGGAGTTATTTGCTCGGTTGCGATCGCGGGGGATAAATCTGGCTTTCGTGACGCTGCACGTCGGAGTGGGGACGTTTCGACCGGTGGAGGTTGAGGACGTGACGGCTCACAAAATGCACGGGGAATGGGTGGAGGTGCCTGCAACTGTGGTAGAGCAAATCCGCCAGACGAAGGAGCGGGGCGGGCGGGTGATTGCGGTGGGCACGACGGTGGTGCGATCGCTCGAAGGGGCTGCCACGAGCGGGCAGCTAGTGCCCTTCTGCGGCAAGACGAATTTATTTATCTATCCCGGCTATGAGTGGCGCGTCGTCGAGGGGCTGATTACCAATTTTCACTTGCCCCGTTCCAGTTTGTTAATGTTGGTGAGTGCTTTGCTGGGAAGGGGGCGCTTGCTGGCGCTGTATCGGGAGGCGATCGCCGAGCAGTACCGCTTCTATTCCTTTGGCGATGCCATGCTGATCTTGCCCGAAGCCCGCATCGCGCCGCTTTCTTCCAGTCAGTGACCAGTACGGAGCGTGCTGAGTGCCAGCACTCCACACTCCTGTAGGGGCGTGTCGCGACACGCCCCTACTTCACACCCTCTATTCTTCGTCCTCCTCCTCGTCAGAGGGATAAACAAAGGTAGAACGCCCCGTCAAAATTGACTTGCCCAAGCTCAGGGCTCTTTGGGCTTGCAGCGCTGCCTTGCGCTTCCAGGTGGCTTTGCGCTTATCCCGCTTCGATTTCGATGTTTTCTTCTTTGGAACGGCCATGACCGTAAATTCTCATACTTTTTGACAATCTTACTATTATAGGGCACCTGGCAACATTCAAGGAAGAGGGGGAGAGGGAGAGAGTGGGAGAGGGGGAGCGGGGGGGTGGGAAATTATGGCGTAACGACACGAGATGATATTGCTTGCCAATCACGGCTGTGAAGCAGGTGCCGCCTCAGTTGGCGTGTTGGCGGGTTGCCCGTTTGCAGGTGGATTGGCAGGTGCCGCCTCAGTTGGCGTGTTGGCGGGTTGCCCGTTTGCAGGTGGATTGG
>CAYOOD010000123.1:0-3275 GCA_964405435.1 uncultured bacterium | reverse complement strand
CAGGTGCCGCCTCAGTTGGCGTGTTGGCGGGTTGCCCGTTTGCGGGCGTGTTGGCGGGTTGCCCGTTTCCAGGCGTGTTGGCGGGTTGCTCTTCGGTTGGTTGCGTTTTGTCCAACCCTAAAAGCGTCTTGGATGTCGGATAATATTTGGCCCAATACTGGGGATCGGGACGGCTTCTCCACTGGGAGCGACTGACTTCTAAGGTGAGGAGGGGTGCGACGGCACCTTTATTTTGACCGACCACAGAGATCGAAACTTCGCTGACTAATAGATCGGTGTCGAAGCTTCGCTGGGCTGCCGCTCTCGCCACTGTTCGGGCGCGGCGCAGCAGGCTGTCGTAGGTTTCGCTGGCTTCCCGCTCGATCGAGAGGTCAATCCGATCGGTATAGGCACGAGCTATTTGGGGGGCGATCGCGCTTTCTAGCAACCAGATGCCTGCCCCCAATCCCAGCACTGCTGCCAAACTCGCCGAGATCATCCCGATTGTGCGTCGGTGTTCAGACGTTTTCTGCATAAGTCCTGACGTTTTAGATAAGAGATTTTTGATATTAGAGTTTTGATTTTAAAATGCAGTTCCGGTTGGCGAGTTAAAAAAACCCGTTTTTTGTGAAAAAACGGGTGAGCCGAGGTTCGGGAAGCGCGATCGCTTACCCGCGCTGCGATTGCCCTGTTTGGCTTGGGGCATTGAGCGGCAAGTCAAGCGTGAAGCAGGTTTCGCCTGCCGCACTATCAACCTGAATGCTGCCTCCCATGCGTTCCATCAATTTCTGCACCACCGCCAGTCCCAATCCAGTCCCGCCCTGCTCCCAGCGATCGGCTTTGGGAATGCGGTAGAATTTATTAAAAATTTGCGGCAACTCTTCTGGGGGAATTTCTACGCCGGTATTGGTGACGCTCAAATAGACGCGATCGCCGCCGGTAATAACTTTCACGATTATTTTTTCGCCAGACGGAGTATATTTACAAGCATTGGTGAGCAACTCGGCCAAGATGCGCTCCAAAATAAACGGATTGCCGACCAATGCGGGCAACTCTCCAGGTATGTCCAGCAGGAGTTCTTGCTGTTGTTTCCGAGCTTGCTGTTGAAAAGATTGCACGATTTGAGGCAGCGATCGCTGTAGATCGACAATGCCCATCGCCCAGCGTTGAGAGCTAGAATCGAGCCGCTGCAACTCGAGCAGGTCCTCGATCAAGCGAATTTCTCGCTCGCACTCGTTTCGGACGATCTGAAAGTAGCGAGCGACTTTGCTGCGTTCCGCCTCCGGCTTGGAAAATTCCGCGAAAAAACCCCGTTCTTGATTGAGGGCGAGGGCCAGCATTTGGATGGCCATTTTCATATTCGCCAAAGGCGTTCGCAATTCGTGAGAAACGGTGCTGAGGAAATCATCTTTGAGGAGATTGAGTCGGGCGAGTTCTTCGACTTGGACTTGCGCGGCTTGGTAGAGTCGGGCTTGGCGAATGGCGATCGCGCACTGAGAAGCAACCAACTGCACCAACCGGATCTCTAGCTCGTTAAACCCTTCCTCCGCCGACTTGAATAACCACAGATCCCCGATAATCTCTTCGCTGTGGAAAATCGGACACGCCAGAATAGCCGACGGCTCCTGATTCGAGCTGAGGGTGCATTCGCAAAATTGAAAATGCTGCCCTTGCAGCAGTTGACTGTACAGCGCCGGAGAATCGGCCATTTGCACCACCTGCTCCTGAGAGCATCGCGGCGAAGTCGCGTACTCAGAGCGGATCGTAGCGGTTTTTTTGTCAGCGCTGTAAACGGCGCTATTGCAGTTTTCTACGGACAGCGCTATGCCCAACTCCTGCACCGCCGTTTGCAAAATTTGATTTTCATCCAGACTGTCTCGCAGTTTGTCGCTGATGCGTTTGAGCATCGCTTCAAACTTGAGCGTCAACTGCAACTGAGCCGTGCGCTCCTGAACTTGATGTGCGAGATCGGCATTGAGCCCCTGCACGGCTTCAAAGAGTTGGGACTGCCGGATCGCGATTTCTAGCAATCCAGCTACCAAGCCGATCGTATCTATTTCAAACGACTGCCACTTCCTCGTCCAACTGCACTGATGCACCACCATCAGTCCCCACAATGTCGAAGGATGAGAAAGGAAGCACGCAGCATGAACGGAAGCATCCTGCGATTCATCCGCAATCGCTTCTTTTTCATCCCTGACAATCAGGGGCACGACTAACATGGACTTGATGTTAAAAAACTCTAAAAGTTCGACGCGATCGGCTTCCATATCGGCAGTGCGGATATCTTCGATCGCCTGAACGCGACCGAGGAGATAATCCTGCAGGCTGTTTTCACCGACAGCGCCGACTTCGCGCATCACGAATCCCAGCATGGACAGCCACCCTGAAGCCGCTGATTCGGCAACCACTGAGCCGACTTGCTCCGGCGACAAGCGGTAAATCAGCACCCGATCTGCTTGCAGAAATTGACGCACTTCAGCGACGGTTCTGTTGAGAATCTCTTTCAGATTTAGAGATTGCCGCACATACTGGCTGACGGCAGTCACCAGCCGAGCTTGTTCTGCTTGCTGCTTCAGATCGACTTCGGCGTGTTGGTGAAAATCTATTTCTTCTTGCAGTTGTTCATTGGCAGCTTGTAAAAACGCAATTAATTCTCGCGCTGGGGTAGGGCAGTCAGTCAGTCGGAGTTCCATATTTTCGGCGCGTCGCTGCATTTTTTCGTAGAGGTTTTTGTGGCCAATGGCACCTGCCAAAATCTTGTCCACTTCCTGGTCGAAATTAATACTAATTTGATTTGACATTGCGAATACTGGCCTATAAAGGTTCTAAATCAGAGAAAATACAACGGTCGTGAGGCAATAGGCGACATCCTTTTTAATAGCGATTGGCGTTTCAAATTTTCGGACAATGAATTGCTGCTCTTTCTCGATCCGTATCAGCGATAGCGATCGTCTTCTCAATCCCATCTGAGGCTAACCTTGGACTCGCGATATGGTTTTGAGGGATTGAACCAAGTCTGTCTTTCCTCAGAGACGCGGGATTGGCTCACCTTACTCTAGCTTTTGGCGGTCTTTTATCTCCTAAATATCTGTTTATTCTTGACGGACTGAGCGGGTGAGAGGCGTGCCTTTTTTGTGGGGTTCATTTGTGTGGCTTTCCGGGATTGGCTGGGTTGTCTTTTTCAGCTTCGCTTTTCGACGGGATAGAGACTGCGCCACCTGATTCGGGTCATTGGCCGTTAATACCAAGTTGGCTAACTTAGTATTGTTACATTTTTTTATATATCCCGGAGC
>CAYOOD010000122.1:0-21332 GCA_964405435.1 uncultured bacterium | reverse complement strand
CTCCGGGATATATAAAAAAATGTAACAATACTAAGTTAGCCAACTTGGTATCAGTTAGACTTGCACGTTTACAAAACGCTGGAAGCCGACTCGCGCGAAGCTTTTGCGGCTCGTTACGGGCACGCACTCTGGCACGAGGATATTGAAAAATTCCACTATCTGACGAAAGTTGAACCGCTGCAGCGCGGTCTAGCCGAACTCGAAGCGATCGCCTGGATCAACGGTCGCCGACGCGATCAAGCCCACACGCGCGCCCATCTGGCAATTTTTGAACTGGACAAACAAGGGCGGGTGAAAATCAATCCCTTGGCGACTTGGACGCGCCAGCAGACGTGGGCGTATGCGGTGGAGCATGGGGTCATTTACCACCCCCTCTACGATCGCGGTTATGCCAGTATCGGCGACGAACCGCTGACAACGCCAGTCATCGAGGGCGAACACGAACGGGCAGGGCGCTGGCGCGGCACGGGAAAGACGGAGTGCGGAATTCACCTTTAAAAACTCAGGTGCGCGTGTTTCGCAGCGATCGAGGGTAGCGAATCGCCCTAAATTTGGGAAAATGGCGAGAAGATTATGGCCCTGGTGGGGATTCTGCGGAAGAATTAGCGCTATCTGGGGCATCTTCCACCCGCTCGATATACTGGCTCTCCATCAGGAACGCTCCTTTACTAAAGCGAACGCCCCAATATCCGCCGGGGCGGCGATCGATGACTGCGCCCTCTTCGCCGAGGCGAATTACGTTGGGCGGGCGCAGCATCGGCATCGGTTCGGCGGTTTTAACGTAGGGCGGCATTGCCACCACTCGGACGCGATCGCCCACCGCAAATTCTTTAGACATTTCCAGCGATTAGCTTTCTCTTGCGCTTGACGCTATCAGTTTAGAGCATCAAGCGCAGCCGCAAGCTGGAAACTAGGGAACTTGCCAAATCCGCTCGTGATATTTCTCTACATCCGCGTAAGGATCGGCAGCGGCGTGGGAATGCTCGTGAGTGTGGGGGTGGTGGTGTCCATCTCCGTGCCCGTGCGAGTGTTCGTGCGGGTGTTCGTGAGCGTGGGGGTGGTGGTGGTGGTGTTCGTGAGAATGCGCCCCGCCCCCGCCGGCAACTGCTGCGAGTCGGAATTTGCACATTTCACAATTCATCTGCACCTGCCCGAGCTGGGTTTCGATTTCTCGATCGCGCAGCAGCTCGAGCAACTGCGGATCGATGCCCATTTCTGGCAGACAAGTCATGGAAATATCCGGGTACTGCTCTTGCTGTTGAGCCGTGATGTCGAATATTTTTTTCACCAGAACGCCGGTGAAGAGGAAGTAGGGCAAGACGATAATTCGCTTCGGCTGGTAGAGGCGAGCGCGGCGGAAACCTTCTTCGAGACGGGGGTGGGTGATGCCGATGAAGCAGGTTTCCACCGTCAGATAGCCGCTGCCTTCCCACAACATGCGCGCCATCTTATAGGTGTCGCCGTTGGCATCGGGATCGCTGGAACCCCGCCCGACAAACAGAAGGACGGTTTCTTCGCGCTTGTAGGGTTCTCTGTCGAGTTCGGCGAGGCGCGATCGCCACAAGTCCAGAATGCCGGGGGCGATGCCGAAGTGACGCCCGTAGTGAAACTTGAGGTGCGGGTGGCGCTCTCGCGCGCGATCGAGTTCGTTGGTGACGTCAAACTTATTGTGGCGCGCGGCAAACAACAGCACCGGCAGGGCAGAAAGTTCCGTGTAGCCCTGTTCCACGCAGCGATCGACCCCTTCCTGAATCGAAGGTTGGGTGAGTTCCAGAAAACACGGCACCACTGGGCGCGAGGTATCTAAAGCTTGATAGGCAGCGGCAAAATCCAACAACCCCTGCCGTCCTTCTTCATCCCGACTGCCATGCCCGATTAGCAGCAGCGGGCGATTTACGGGCAAGGCGGGCAACTTTACGGACGGCTCGGCTGGGTTGGCGAGGACAGAAAAATCAGCAGGATTAATAGTAGGCATCAATTCAAATTCCTTTCCCGTGCGAGGCAGGAAATCGCGTGGATGGGTAACAGGCAGGCATTCTGGCTTGCGAGGGACATCTCGCTTACAGTTGCCGCACAGCCTCGGACTTGCACCGATGTTTCCCTACGCTGTTACGGTTTACAAGCGTGCGTGGTTATTTTATCCTATCGGCTCCGCATCTGGAATGCCGGGGAGGGGGGTAATTTTTTTGCTTGCCCCTTCAAAGTCTGCAATTTAGATGTTATGGCGGTTCTGTGTGAGTCGTTAACCCCTCAGAAAGCCGGTTTCTTGAAGAAATCGCCTTTCTGGCTCTCGATAATTTTGCCCGCGAGAAAGCCCAGGGAAAATGATATCTTTTTCAAGCCACATTGAGGGCGAAGCACTAAGCCTCGCCCCTAGCAGCAAAATCGTGTAATTAATCTTTATTGATTGTCGAGATATATTTTTTACGGATAGGCAGATATTTCTTAAAAATCACTCGACTGAGTGGTGGCAGTTCTGGAGACTGGTAGCAGGCGATTCTCACTTTGCTGTTTTCTGCGCTTCACGCCCAGATTGCTGCGCGGGGAGAAACACCTTATTGAGGGAAACTTTTGCAAATCTGGCCCGATTGCTGCTGGATGGACGCGCTTCTCGGTTGGATTACTTATTGTAAGGCCAGATATCCAATCCCAAGAGAATTTTTTCAGTATTCGCCATATCGCCGACAAACTTCTGCAAAGGAGGCGGCAATTTTTTGATCAGCGTAGGAATCGCCACAATCTGATCTTCTTCCAGGCGGTGAGGTTCTTTATAGATATCAATCACTTCCAATTCGTACCGACCTTTCAGGTATTCTTGGCAAATTTTGGAAATTTTGTCAAGAGCGCGAGCCGATCGGGAAGTGCTTCCAGCCACATACAAGCGGAGGACATATTTATCGACGTCCGCATTGACCAGCCCTTGCTCTAACGCTTCGATATATTTGAAAGGCTCGTTTTCTATATCCAATTTTTCGCCTGAATCACTCATCGCTATTCCTCCGATCGGTACGCGGGCGCAAGAGCCCCACTAAATATTTTTGCCGTTAGATAAAGCGCCGCTTATTAGATTGACTGGTGAGGACAGTTTTCTCTATTTAGCTTGGCCCCTTGCGCTTTTTTGGAGAGCGTGAAGCTAGCCCAAGCGTGCTTCGGAGCGGCGCTGAAAGAGCTAGGGCGAATCGCGTTTAGTATCTCTCGCTCTCCTCGCCTATTTTAGCAAATCTATTGCCCTTTCACTTTTTTTGTATATTTTTGCACCTTCCCTCTCACTTTAGATCGGTTGCCATTTCTCTACCTTACATCCCCTTCATTCCTAACTCAAAATCTGCAAAATCGCCACTAGGCCAACCCGATCGCTTTACGGTTCTTCTGCATCGCGCCGGATATCCTCGTCTGCATAGCGCAGGCGCGCCCTTTCTCTTTCGTCTTCTAGCAGCGATTTTTCTTTCATAGTTTCTTGCTGAATGATTTGCTCTATCTCTTCTTTTTCAGACTCAAAGTCAGCTTCCAAAGCCGCCACCTGCGCTTCCATCATAAGCCGCTTGCGTTCGATTTCTCGCAGCTTGCGTTCGATTTCTTGGCGGCGAACCAGTGCAGCGGCTTTTTCCTGTGCTTCTTGTACCGATCGCGCCGTCCCCGTGAGGACGCCTCCCGGTCCCACATAAACGTCGAGCAATTGCACGCCGGTATTGCTCAAGCGAAATTCCCGAACCTGATTTGAGTGGTTCGTGCCGCGAGACTTGAGGATGTAAAGCAACCGATTGCGTTCGCCGTTAATCTCCTGATCGCGCAGCATCAGCCAGGTATCCATTAGCGATGAAACGCCCTGTTCTGTATGTTCCAAAGCAGCGCCGCCAGAAATTAAGCTCGTAAAAAAACTGGTGATCTGATTGGTTTTCAGGAGGTCGATCAGTCGCATCAAGAACGATTTGACTTGCAGATCTGTGCCGTTATTTTCCAGATTAGAAATTGGATCTATAATAACAACCGTCGGCTGAAATTCATCGAGGACTTGATGCAGCTTGACCAGGTGCATTTCCAAGCCGTAGAAAGTCGGGCGCAGGGATTGGAATTTCAGAAAACCTTTTTGCATCCAAGTTTCCAGGCTCAGACCGATCGATCGCATGTTGCGGACGATCTGGTTGGGGGATTCCTCGAAAGAGATATACAGGCACCTTTCACCCCGGCGGCAGGTGGCATCGGCAAAATGGGCGCACAGAGAACTTTTGCCGGTTCCCGCCGTACCGGAAAGCAGGATGCTGCTGCCGCGAAAGAATCCGCTCCCTCCCAGCATCGTGTCGAGGCGAGGGATGCCAGATGATATCCGTTCGCTGGAAACGTCGTACTCCAATCCAACCGACGTAATCGGCAAAACTGAAATTCCGTCTTGTTCGATCAGAAATGGAAATTCATTACTGCCGTGTCTCGATCCGCGATACTTGACAACCTGCAAGCGTCGGGTGGACAGTTCCTGTTCCACCCGCTGGTCGAGGCGGATGACGCAATCGGAAACATATTCTTCCAGCCCGTGGCGCGTCAGAGATTTATCGCCGCTTTCGCTGGTGACGATCGCCGTCACGCCTTTTTCTTTCAGCCACAAAAACAGCCGCCGCAATTCCGCGCGCACGATCCCGCTGTTTTCCAAACCCCCAAAAAGTACCTCCAGCGTATCCAAAACCACTCGCCGAGCTTTAATGGAATCGATCGCGTAGCCGAGCCGAATAAATAGCGCTTCCAGGTCGTATTCGCCCGTTTCTTCAATCTCAGTCCGGTCTATTTGAACGTAATCTATCTTAATTTTCCGCTCTTGCGCGAGAGTTTCTAAATCCCAACCGAGGGAAGCGACATTTTGTACCAGCTCGGAAACCGATTCTTCAAACGCCATAAAAACGCCCGGTTCGCCGTACTCAGTTGCACCTCGCACTAGAAACTCCATCGCCAGGAGCGTCTTGCCAGAGCCAGCTTTTCCGCAAACCAGCGTCGGACGTCCCTGTGGCAATCCACCGTAAGTGATTTCGTCCAGCCCGTGAATGCCAGTCGGGCATTTCAGAAGCTGATTTTTTTGCAGTCGTGTCGTCTTCTGTTGGATCATGTCGCTTGTTGAGGAAGTAGAGTTGATTTTGATGTCGCCCCGCTCCCTTGGTTGGGTGCAGCGCAGCCGCCCCGTCAAGCGCTGGCTTTTTTACCAGCACTATTGCGATCGTAACGCAATCGCGCCAGCACGGAAACGGTCGCGCCTGATGAGTGCCGCCAGTAACATAGCCGTCGGTGCAGGGGTTTCTCGAACCTATGCCAAATCTTCCGAGCGAGCGGGTCACCTGTTCTAAATCCTTAACAAATTTCTCGCCCTGCCAACGAGCTAGCACGTCTCTAGCTGGGAAGGTTGGCTCGGAAAGAGGGCACGCGGCGAACCGAGCCGGATAAATTTCCCGATTCATTCTTGCCAGGGGGGAATAGTCGATTTAACTTTTCGGGGGCGGGTTTTGTGCAAAAAAAGCCCCACACCTGCCCAAAAGCTGCCATCGAGTTATTTTTAATATGTTCAGCCCCTTACCGAGTTTCTCCGATACTCAAAATCACTGGGCAAGCCCTTTTATTGCTGGCTTGCGCGATCGCGGTACAGTCAGCGGATTTGGAGACGGGACTTTTCGACCGGAACGCCCCATGACGCGGGCTGAATTTGCCGCCATCCTGCAAAAAGCTTTTACTCGTCCGCTAGTCCGGCAGTCCGTTCCCTTTTTCGACGTTCCTGCTACTTTCTGGGCGTCTGCCGCCATTCAAAATGCTTTTGAAACTGGCTTTCTATCGGGCTTTCCCAATCGCCTTTTTCTCCCTCAAAACAACATCACCCGCGTGCAAGCTCTGGTTTCCCTCGCTGCTGGTTTGGGGCTTGCTTCGCTATTTGCCAGCGATTCTGCAACCCTTTCTCTTTCCGATTTTTATCGCGATGCCAAGCAAATTCCCAGTTATGCAACCGAGGCGATCGCTGCAGTGACTTTTGCGGGAATCGCCGTCTGCGCTCCCGATGTCAAACTCCTCAACCCCAACCGAGAAGCGACGCGCGGCGAAGTCGCTGCTTTAATTTATCAAGCTTTGGTATCCGTCGGACAAGCCCCGCCGATTGACTCCGAATATATCGTTTCCCTCCCCGCCCCTAAATTCATCCGACAAGGCACTCACGTCGCTTTCAATGGGCGAACGAAAGTTTGCCCGTGGAGTCAGTGGAGTTTTGCCACCTCAGAGCGAATCGGTATCGGCGACGCCGCGATCGCACCTGCAATGGGAATAGAACTTTTAAATACAGCCGACGCAACCCGACAGCCGTCGGCGTGGTTTTCCCCCGCTAATAACCCTCTGATTCTGCCGGTCGTGCAAGCGGGTGCATCCCGCTATTTAGATATTACAGCTTTGGCAAAGACTCAAAATTGGCAGGCGCGCGCTGACGGCAAAACCCTGCATATTCTCACTCAACCAACTGCCGTAGAAACTCTAACATTTGAAGAGCAATCCCCCGGTTTACGCCTGACTATTCATCTCAACCAACCTGCCCCCCTGCAAGTCCGCCAGCAAAATTCTACCTGGACAGTTGCGATCGAGGCGACAGCAGCGCCAGAAATTATAGAAGGCTTTAAATTGCCAGCGGAGCCGCCACCGAATCCCTCTCAGTCAACGCCTGTACCGACGGGAGATAAAAATGAAGGAGAAACGGGCAGCAGTCAGGAAAAACCCTTACTGCCTGCAGTAGAAAGTAGCAATAATCAAACCCTGATTCGCGGCAATATCCCCGACGGGTTAGAGCTTCGAGTTTATACGTTAACAGACCCTTATCGTGCCGTTATCGAATTGCGCCCTGATGCGCTAGTCGAGCGAAAAATTCTCTGGACTCGGGGACTGAGCTCGCAGCAGCAATATCTCTCACTGGGGAGCGATCGCTTCCCTATTTTCTGGCTGAGCCTGAATTTACAATCATCTGGCTTGATATTGCGACCGATTCACAGCGATCGCGCTCAAATGAACGGCACCGCTTCCCTCCTGCAAATGGCTTCAGCTTGGCAGGTACTCGCCGCCGTCAACGGCGGATTTTTCAATCGGACGAATCTGTTACCTTTAGGGGCAATTCGCCGGGAGGGAAAGTGGCTTTCGGGGCCGATTCTCAACCGAGCAGCGGTAGCGTGGAATGATACAGGTGCGGTGAAAATCGGTCGCCTGACGCTGCAAGAAACCCTGATGGCTGAATCGGGAGAGCGCTACGAGATTGCCTTGCTGAATACCGGGTTCGTGCAGCGGGGAATTGCCCGCTATACGCCGGAGTGGGGAGCGAATTACACGCCTTTGAGCGATGGCGAAATTATTATTGCTGTTGCCAATAAGCAAGTTACAAGTCAGATGCCAGCCGGTTCGGTCGGAAAAACTGCCCATCCCATACCGCGCGACGGCTACTTGCTGGTTCTCCGCGCTAACGCAGCGATCGCGCCGGCTTTCAATCCTGGCACCAAGCTAGAAATAGAAAGCCGCACTTCTGAGCCGGATTTCAGCGAATTTCCGCACATTTTGGGAGCTGGGCCGCTATTGCTCCAGGGAGGAAATATTGTTTTAAATCCCTCAGCAGAAGGGTTCAGCGATGCGTTTGCCAAACAGGCAGCGATTCGCAGTTGCTTGGGCGTGACGGCGGCAGGAGAGGCGATCGTCGCCGCTATCCACAACCGCATCGGCGGAAAAGGGCCAACTTTAGCAGAAACCGCTCAACTCATGCAGCTATTGGGAGTGACTGACGCGATGAATTTAGATGGCGGCAGTTCTACAAGCTTGTATTTAGGAGGTCAGCTCTTGAATCGCGCACCTGAGACGGCGGCTCGCGTTCACAACGGTTTGGGAATTTTCAGGGCATAAGGGTTGAGTTTGTTTTGCCGCTAGCCTGTTGGGGTTGTGGCGATCGCCACTCCTAGGGGAGTGCTATTAGGAGTGCTATCTCTTGATTCTTGGCCCTCTAACGCTTCTGTTTAATCGCTTTGATAAAAAATCCCTCCAGATTGAGCTGTAAGGCGCATGTTTTTGATTGCCTTTATGAGGCATCATTGGCTAGCCTTGCTGCGCTACAGGCGATTTTGCGGGAATGTCAGAGTAGGGGCATCGCCTTTGACAGCACAACTGCTGAAACCTGTCGCTGACGGGCAGCGGAACATACAACATCAATAGACGCGATCGAAAGACGCGATCGAACGAATTCCCGCGATCGCAATAAAATCTCCACCTTCAGTCTGGCCCATTTTTCAGGGCTAGGTCAGACTGTCTGAAGTGTTGTCCGGCGATAACTCGGATTCAGAGAGAGCCAGCATTTTGAAAAAGCGCCTGCTTTTTCGACCCCTTTGCGGGCGCGATCTGAATTTGGGAAACTCTGAAGATTCCGAGCTATAATTAAACTAAATAAAAAGCGATCGCGCTACTCGTTTCGAGGCAGCCAATATGGATGCAAATGAAGTTTTAAGGCGATATGCAGCCGGGGAAAGGAATTTCAGACAGGCAGACTTGAGAGGAATCAGCCTGACTAAAGCTTGCTTGAAGGAGATAGATTTTACAGGGGCCAATTTGAGCAACTCTGACTTGAGCGACTCCGACCTGAGCAAGGCTAATCTAAATTGGGTCAATCTGAGAGGAGCGAATTTAAGCGGGGCTCATATCAAAGGGGCCAAAATGCCTGATGGGAGAATCAGCAACGGCTATTTAGTAGCTTGCTAAGGGCAATTGCAGCCTTTGTTGCCGAGTATGAGATAGGCTCTGCAGATACGGATTCAGTGCGAAGCGTCAAAATTTAGCCAGATCGGTCAAAAAGCCTTGTCGCGTCTAGTGAACCGGTAGAGGCGTGGTGATTCCAAAGGCATTTTAAGACATGGCCAACGCCTATAATATTAAATTTCCATATATAGCGGTTCTATTTGAGTCGTGAAACCCATACTGGCTGGGCCAGAGCTTACAACCTAAGTGCTACCAGGCTTGTGCCGGGTAAGGATTAAGGAAGTTGTTTTCACGACTCAATTAGGAACGCTATATAGTGCTTCTGATAGGGACTATTCAACTATCAGAAGCACTATATATGGAATATTCTTGTCTGTGAATAACATTAAAGCCGATCGTTTGAAAACCCCTATTGATTGGCATTCGGGCGTTTGCCCTGCATTTGAAGGAGGACGTTTAGGGGGAAGATATGGGGAAAATATGCCGAATGTCGAGACAACTTTTTGGGAAGAAGTCGCAGCGAGATTTCGCCAGACGGCGAGATTGACAAAAGCCTGCGAAATATCGATCTGCATGGAAGGTTCGCGGACGCTAATCGTCCTTGATTTCGCTGCCGAAGCAATGGCCCATAGCGCGTGGCATTGCCCTGCAGGCGCGATCGATGCTGCACAGCGATTGGGCGTTATCGACGCGATCGCTATCAAATTGAATGGCCTAGCGTATGGCCCGCTAATCGACCTAGTATAGGCTGGCGCATTTTCTGATGCCATGACGCGCGCAATGCCCGAAGCAAGCCCGCCCCTACAGCTTCCTCTACAAAAAGGCAGACCTGCAAGGTACGGGCACTTCCTCCTTGCGGATGAGGCTGATTCTGCCTTGAGATTGAGATCTTATTTTTTTAGGCTTGATATATTACTAAATAGAAGTCAACATCGGCGGGGCGTTCTACTGCTGTGGCCCCTAGCTGCACGTCGAAGGAGAGCGATGTCAGATGTGCGGACGGTGTTAAACCTATAATGGCACGAACGGTGTGGAGTTTCTATCGCTTCCTTCACTTTGCTGCTTCCAGGGGAAGGTTAAAGTCTTCATCAGAGCAGTCTGCAGAGCAGTCGTTCAGTGTCTTTGGCCAAATAAGTTTAAATTCCTCAAGAAACAAACTCTTAGAGGTGCAGACCGCTGAATGCTGAAGTTTGAGGGAAGAATAAAATAACTCAAGTTGCTACAGGCGCGATCGGGGAGATCGCGCGACCTAGAGGAGCCATCGGCAATCGGCAATCGCTAATCGGAAAAATACAGCCTTTAAGGGATGGCTTGTTTATTCCCGTTTCTGTCTGTACTGCACCCATTACCCATCATTTCCCATTCCCCATTCCCCGTTATCAGGTTCGTTACTAGCCACTTGAGTTAAAACTTATTATCTTTTATTTTGCAATATTTTATTTTTACAAAAACGAGCTTCGTAAAAATTATTCCCGCCGGACTATTTCAAGAGAAAGATGACGCAGGATAACAAAAAATGTTAACTTAAAAACATCAAAATTCTGTCGTTACACTCCGGGATAAACAGCCATGAATATTCTCGCTTGGATTATTTTGGGTCTGATTGCTGGAGCACTTGCTAAACTCATCTATCCGGGCTATCAAGGAGGCGGCATTCTCTCCACGATTTTGCTTGGCATTGTCGGAGCTTTCCTGGGCGGCACGTTGGTGACTCTCCTGCAAACAGGAAGTCTGCAGCTAACGGCTACTACTTTTAGCATACCAGGGCTTTTTGTAGCAATCATCGGTGCATTGATTGCGATCTGGATTTGGCACATGATTAACCGCCGTGCCTATATGTAAGGCACGCCCCAGAGTGCGATTAGCGATCGCCATAGATTTTCTACCGGAAGTCAGACGCCTGCAAATGCAGGCGGAGATTTTCTGGCTGGGGGTTTATTTTTCAAAAAATAAGGAGATTAGGGATGCGAATTGCCCAGGTGTCCCCGTTGTGGGAGCGAGTACCGCCTCCAGCTTATGGAGGAACAGAACTAATTGTCGGGTTGCTCTGCGATGAATTGGTGCGTCGCGGACATGAAGTGACGCTATTTGCTTCTGGGGATTCTATCACCCTTGCTCAGCTAGAGTCCGTTCACCCGCAAGCTTTGCGCAACGATCCTTCGGTTAAGGAGTGCGCCATTTATGACATGCTGCAACTGAGTTTAGTGTATGAGAGGGCGCAAGAGTTCGACATCATTCACTCTCATGTCGGCTGTGCGTCTTTGCCCTATGCGAATCTGGTAAAAACGCCCACTGTTCACACCCTGCACGGCATTTTTACCCCCGATAATGAAAAATTGTTCGGGCGCGCTCGCCGCCAACCTTATGTCAGCATTTCCTATTCACAGCGGGAGCCGAGATTGGGACTCAACTGCGTCGCAACAGTTTACAACGGCATCAATACGAGCATCTACGAGTTTCGCAAACAGCCAGAAAATCCCCCTTACCTGGCATTTCTGGGTCGCATCTCTCCTGAAAAAGGGCCGCATTTAGCGATCGAAATCGCTAGGCGTTCTGGCTGGCATTTAAAGATGGCTGGAAAAGTGGATGCCGTCGATCGCGACTTTTTCGAGCAGGAAATAAAGCCGCATATTGACGGCAAACAGATCGAATTTTTGGGAGAAGCCAACCACCCGCAAAAGTGCGCCCTGATGGGCGGTGCCGTGGCGACGTTATTTCCGATTACTTGGCGCGAACCCTTCGGTCTGGTTATGGTAGAATCGATGGCAGTGGGCACGCCAGTCATTGCAACAGATATGGGGTCAGTGCCGGAAGTGATCGCCCACGGAAAAACGGGTTTTATCTGTCGCAATGTTGAAGAAGCAGTAGCTGCTGTTGGCGAAGTTTCTAAATTGAATCGAAAAGCTTGCCGGGAGCATGTGGTGAGAAATTTCAGCATGGAACGGATGGCCGACGGTTATGAAGCGGTTTATCAACAAATTATCGCGGAGCGCTTCGCAGGTAATGGTCGCGTCCGCTCTCAACCTGAGAAAATCAGCCACTTGAACTGATTCAAAAAACTGATGTTTCAGTTCTAGAACGTCGCTCTTTTAGAGGCGACATTTTTTTATTTAATCAATCAATCGGATTTTTTAAACCGCCAAGGCGCAAAGGTCGCAGAGAAAGAGAAAGAGAATATTTTTTAGAGTTTTTTATTTATCTTATTTTATCGCAATTTAGCTGAATCGTGGCAATTAATTTGAGAGGTAGAGGGGCTATAAGGCGAATTGCCCCTCCATTGTTTTTGCTGAACCTGCGCTGCTAATAGCGGGTTTAGTACAGTGCCATCATTAGCTGCTTTCTGTATTCTTTTGTTAAGGGATGGTCGCTGCCCAATAAGTCAAAAATTGCAATCATGGCTTTTCTCGCCCCGTCATTTTTATAGCTCCTGTCTTCCCGGACGATATCTAGAAATGTTTCTAGCGCTCTTTCGTAGTCTCCCTCGACCGTCAAGCAGGCGGCGCGGACAAAAATTTTGTCTAGTTCGCTGTCAATCTCTGGATTGTTGCATTCTCGCTTGAGTGCGATTAATTGTTTGAGGGCTTGGGCGTCGGTAAAATATTCTTTTTCGTATTCTTTGACAGAATCCAAGAGGTTTTCTGCTGCCTCTAGGTGATTCACTTCGATAAAAAATTTCGAGGCTTCCAGGGTCAGAGAACGGTTTTCTGGGTACTTCTGGAGTAAGGTTTTCAGCTTTTCTTCTGCTTGTACTAGATTTCCCGATGCTTTATCTGCTAAGAGCGATCGCCAGATTTGTTCTAGCTCGGAGGCGATATTGTGGCGAGCCAAAAACTGCCGCAATTGCGGTTCGGGTAGGGCACCGACAAATCCGTCGATTGTCTCGCCTTGAGAGAGCAGCCGCACGTCGGGCACTCCCTCGACTCCATAATCGCGGGCTAACTCGCGATTTTCATCGATATTGACTTTGGCGACAATGAGGTCATATTCTAGCGCCAGTTTTTCTAATACGGGTTTGAGGAGCTGGCATGGCCCGCACCACACGGCGAAAAAGTCCACCAGTACGGGCTTCTCAAAAGATTTCTGGAAAACTTCTACTTCAAAGTTGTCGCTATTGGCGGTGATGGAATATCCCATGAACGATTGTTCCTTATCTGGTGAAAGCGGCGGGCAGCTAGGAGGGCGCTGCCGGTTTCTTCGCAATTCTGAGTTTTTGTCTAGTTTGAATATTTTAGCAGCTTCGTCCGGGGCGGTTCGTCGAGTCTGTTGCCTTTGCACGGGGGCGAACCACTCGGCGATCGCGATCGCGCGGGCAACTGATCGGGTTTTGCCCGCTACAGCAACCGCGATCGTTCAAGATCGGCCAAGGTTTTTTGCTGTTCGCGTGACCGTAGCTGTGACGATCGCCCCCGCGAAACCACTTACGCAGATTCACCGAGGCAATCGGTTTTCAACTCCGTACCGGGAAATCGTCCCGTAGGGGTTGGTGGCGTGCCCGGTTTTTCGGAGAAAGGTAGTGTTTTGTCAAGATTTTTGTGGAGGGTTGCCGGGATTGAGGGGATGAGGGGATGGAGCGCTTTCATTTTCACGCGCTTTCCCTGTGGGGTTTTAGGTTTGAAAATTTCTTTTTTAGAAACCATGTCAATTTTAACGCGAACGCAACCTAAAAGCTAATGGCAGCAAGGCTTTCAGTGCTGCAACGCCAGCGATCGCCCCTGGCACGAGCTTGCCGGATTTGAAGAGACGCGCGATCGCTCCTTAAATTTAGTTTGCCGAGCTTCAACGATAGCAATCTCAGCACTAACGTCGATCGGGACAAATTCAAAACTTGCACATCTTAGCTTATTTCACTCGTGGGTTTTGCCATTCGGCAGTACAGTCCCCTTCAGCTTGACCCCGCGCCGGTCGGCGTTTTCCACGTTCGCCTTATAGAGGTTCGCCCCGCTCAGATCGGCGTGAAATAAATTAGTGCCAATCAGATGCGCTCCCGTCAGGTTGGCTCCCGTCAGGTTGGCTTGGCTCAAGTTGGCTTGAATCAGAAAAGCGCCGCTGAGATTGGTCAAGCTCAAATCAGCTCCGCTCAGGTTGGCTCCGGTGAGCAGTTTCCCGCTCAAATCTGCCCCGCTCAAGTCAGCTCCGCTCAGGTTCACCCCACTCAAGTTAGCCTGTTTCAGACTGGTCGTGCGCAAGTCCGTGTTGCTCAAGTCTGCTCTGCTGAGATTTGCCCGACCGAGCGTAGCCTCGCCCAAGTCAGCCTCCTTGAGAACTGCTGCATTGAAATGGGCTTCGTTGAGAGCTGCCCCATTCAGAACGGCTGCACTGAGGTTCGCCCGCGTGAAATCGGCGCGCGTCAGATTGGCTTGCCGGAGTTTGGCCCCGATCAGGTTCGCCTGACTCAGATTTGCCTCGGTCAAATCCGCCTTGCTCAGACTGGCGTGCATGAGGTTGGCTTGCCGCAAGTCAGCTCTGCTGAGATTGGTTCCGATCAAGTAAGTCTGACTCAACTGAGCGCCATTTAATTTCGCTTCGCTCAGGTTCGCCCCACTCACGTCTGCCTTCGTCAGGATTGCCCCACTCAGGTTCGCTTGGCTCAGGTCTGCCCAATTCAGGTGCGCGCCGCTCAAGTCAGCCCCGCTCAAGTCAGCACCGCTGAGGTTCGCTCCGCTGAGGCTTGCTCCGCTCAAATTCGCCCCGCTGAGGTTCGCCCCTCTCAAATCGGCTTTGCTGAGGATGGCTCCACTGAGATAGGCTCCACTCAATTCGGTGCCGCTCAGGTCGGCTTTGGTGAGGCTAGCGCGAGTAAAATCTCTATTGCCTCCTGCATATCGCTGTAGGAGTTCGTTTCTGGTGAAGCTGGGTCTGGGCCGGGATAGGAGGTCAGCAGTCATCTTATGTATGCCATTTTAAATTTCTTTATCTTTCTATTGGGATCGTATGGCAGAGTGCTGGTTGGATGATACCGAGTTTTCCCTGAAGTTATATTAAAGTTAAGACAAAGCGATTTAGGTTAAGAACGCGCAACAAATTCTCATAAATCTCAGTGAATCTCTGCGGACAGAGAGGGCCGTATTTTTGCAGATAAGTGAGCCCATTTGGCTCTCAAGTAAACCGTCCCCGGGCTGAAAAGGCCAGGGGTGAGGCGTCAGATACAGCAAAAATTTACAATTTCTCGGGGCTAGGAGTCCTCGCGATCGCGGCAATTTTCAGCCTCCGGGCCACTGGGATGAACGGCGCAAATTAACGAATTGCCATTATAGGACTCGCCGTGGTAGTAACGACAGCCCAGGCAGGGTTTGGGAATGCGATCGAGCCAGCTATTGCGGGCTTCGAGTCGGCGATCGGGCGCGGGTGCGGCTGTCGGTCGGCGGATTTGATAGTCGATCTGAACGGTTTCGATGATGCCGCCGCCAGAGTGGATGGCACGGCGAATCCCCTCCAATCTCGCCAGCAGCGGCAGTTGCAGCTCGATCGCCAGGTGCCAATGGCTGCCGTGGAGTTCGCAAGTGGTCCGGACTAAACTGCCGCCGCAAAGCCCGATTGCCCGGGCGATCGCTGCTGCCATCCGGCTGAGGGAAGTGCAGTAACCGGTCAGGCAAATGCTTTCGCTGCTGGTGCTGCCGCGAATCGTCAGGCTGCCGGGGATAATGAAATCTTCTGGTACTGATGAGGTATCGCGATCGGTAAACTCTATCATTTTTATTCTGTCCCGTGCTTCAAAAAGTGCTGAGTTTCTTGCCAAAGCGCTTCTCGTGTTTCGCGTGAAGCGTCAGCACGCTCTGCGAAACGTCAGCGATAGCTTTTTCGACTCGTTTTCTGCAAATTGCGTCTAATTTTCAAGAAGATTTAAGAAAGTTTGTCTCAGCGAACGGATCGAGTTGCCAATTACTTAAAAATTCAGGTTTTTGCCATCCCGATCTCCTAGGTTCAGATTCCGCGCTCCCCCTATTTCCATATAATTCGCCCTGGCTCTAGGCGGAATCCTCCCAAGGGTAGATTTCAAGCGGGCTTTCCTCTACCGTAAGGTTCGGCTACCTCCTGCACGGGCAGCGAACGCTTGCGCTTAATTTTGCCACAGAAGTGCTAAAAATGCTGCAGTTCTTCCAGTTAAAATAAAAGCCGCATCTTGCTCGGCGAGCCCCTGTCAAGATAGCGGCTGTGCAGGCAGACTTGATGAAGGGAAAAACCCGATTCCCATGCACGCCTGCCTTTTTCTTTCTCCTGACAAGCAGGTGGCAGACAGGGGGTGAAGCAGGGAGAAAGCCGCCTGTCTGCTACATTGTATGAGAACTGTAGCGCGGAAATCACCCGCTGGCAAGGCGATCGCTTTCCTCGCGTTATGATGAGGGGAGTGATTTCTGATTTCACAAAAAGCTGTGAACTCGCAGCGCGTTGCAAAAAAAAGGAGCCGTCCCGATGGTACTGACTACTTCAACGATGTTAGAACTCGGAAGTAAAGCGCCCGACTTCCACCTGCCGGAAGTGGTTTCTGGCAAAACAATTTCCCTGGAGACATTTGCCGGCAAGAAAGGGCTGCTGGTAATATTCATGTGCCGCCACTGTCCTTTCGTCCAGCACGTCAAGGGGGAACTGGCGAAGATTGGCAAAGACTACGCCGACACGGATCTCGCCATTGTGGCGATTAGCGCCAACGATGTCGGCACCCACCCAGAAGATGCCCCCGAAAAGTTAAAAGAAATGGCGATCGAGATGGGTTTCGCATTTCCCTTTTGCTACGACGAAAGCCAGGAAACTGCTCAGGAGTACACGGCAGCTTGCACCCCGGACTTTTTCTTGTTCGATGCCAACCGAGAGTTAGTCTATCGGGGGCAACTGGACGACAGCCGCCCGGGAAATAACAAGCCGGTTACGGGAGCGGATTTGCGATCGGCTCTGGATGCGGTGCTGGCAGGCAACCCGATTCCTCCAGAACAGAAGCCCAGTATCGGCTGCAATATCAAGTGGCGTCCCGGCAACGAGCCGCCCTATTACGGTTAGGGTGAATTGATGCGGTCGGGTGTTCAAAGAGCGCCCTACAATAAGTGACAATCGAAAAATAGGGGGAAGTTGAGCGTGAAGGTGGGATTTATTGGCACCGGTTTGATGGGGTTGCCGATGGCGCAGAGGTTGATAGAGGCTCAGCTTCCGGTGGTGGCGTACAATCGCACGGCTGAAAAATTGCAGGCGCTGCGGGGAGCGGCGATCGCTTCTTCTCCGGCAGAAGTGCTGCAAGAAAGCAACTGCGTCATTTTGATGCTGACAGACGCGCGCGCGATCGCCGAAGTGCTGCTGTCAGAGAGCAGCCGCCCCCATCTCGAGGGGAAAACCGCGATTCAAATGGGAACGATCGCCCCAACAGAAAGCCGCACCCTTGCCGAGAAACTCGCTTATTTCGGGGGTGAATATTTAGAAGCCCCCGTTCTCGGCAGCATTCCAGAGGCGAAATCCGGCAACCTAATTGTGATGGTGGGCAGCACGCCAGAACAATGCGATCGCTGGCGGGGATTGCTGCAAAATTTTGGCCCAGATCCCAAATTAATTGGCCCTGTGGGGGCGGCGGCAGCCGCGAAATTAGCGCTCAATCAATTAATCGGCTCTCTGACGGCAGCCTTTGCCCTTTCCTTGGGTTTTGCGCAGCAGCAAGGCGTCGAAGTGGAAACTTTCATGCAAATTTTGCGGCAGAGCGCCCTTTACGCGCCCACCTTTGATAAAAAATTGCAGCGGATGCGCGATCGCGACTACGCCAATCCCAACTTTCCCACCAAGCATTTGCTCAAAGATACCAACTTGTTTCTCGCTGAGGCAGCCGCAATTGGCTTGAACGTCAGCAGTCTCGATGGCGTCCGCCAGATTCTAGAAATTGCCGCTTCTCGAGGTTTAACCGATAGCGATTATTCGGCACTGTTTGACGCCGTTAACCCGCCGCAGCCATAGTTTCTCTAATATCTACCTGAAAAGGAGAAAGAAAAAAACTCGCAGCAGTTTTTTCCTTTCTTACTTTTCAATAAGGGCGGGTTAAGTTTTTTTTCCTCCACCCAACCTATAGCATTTTTCAAGAAGCGTGAGGGACTTCAGAAACCCGGCTTCTTTAAGAAGCCGGGTTTCTTGCCTGTACTTTATCTGAGTGAAAAATGCTATCTGACTGCGACTGCTGCGACTGTGCCCTATCTAAACAAGCACTTAATTTCTCCGCTAAAAAGCGGACGCGAGGTTCTAAAATCATCGTCTTGTGATGTCCGGGAACCTCCACAACCTCCACGCCGCCAGCCGCCACCTCACCCCAGCCCAGTAGGGGATCGTAGTACGATCGAGTCGGTCGCTCGATTCCCCGAAAAAGCGTGACTTTACCGGGATAAACTTGCGGTACATAATTTCTGAACGCTCCGCGATTAGCGGCTTCTATTTCTTGGAGAATTTCGGGGAATTCATCAGACTTTTGCTGCGCATACCGCCCATTTAACTTGCCAGTCAGCTTGTCTAATAGCCCTTCGAGATTCCCTGTCACGCGCTCTAGAATGTACGTCAGCTTTTCTTCGGGCTTGAGTCGGGAAAGATTTAACTGGTGAATAGATATCTGATAGCGTAACGGCGGTTTTTCTTTTTCTAATTCAGTGGGAGTGAAGGTATCGAACAAGCCTAAAAACGCAACCGTTTCCCCGGCTTTTTCCAACTGCTGGGCTATCTCGAAAGCCGCGACTCCTCCGAAAGAATGGCCGGCCAGAAAATAAGGGCCATTCGGCTGAACGGACTGCATCTCTTTAATATAATCAGCCGCCATCTCTTCAATATTGGTGTGAGGAGGTTCCTTGCCGTCAAGTCCCCGCGCTTGCAGCCCGTAAACGGGTTGTTCGCTGCTCAAATAAGACGCTACACCCTGGTAAGAAAGCACGTTGCCGCCCACGGCGTGGATGCAGAATAACGGCTTTTTCTTGCCGCCAATTTTAATCGGCACGAGACTGCGCCAGGGTGGAGTCCATCCTTTTTGCCGGAGAATCTCGGCGAGAAGTTCGAGAGTCGGCGCTTGAAATAAAGTCGCCAGAGGCAGGGTTTTGCCGAATATCTTCTCGATTTGAGCGAACAGGCGCACAGCGAGAAGCGAATGCCCGCCCAGCTCGAAGAAGTTATCTTTCACGCCAACGGATTTGATGCCTAAAACCTGTTTCCAAATTTCCGCTAGCTGGATTTCCAAAGCATCGCGGGGTGTGGTGAAACTACTTTCACTACTGCTTTCGCTCTGGAAGGATTCAAATTCAGGAGAGGGAAGCGATCGCCTGTCGATCTTCCCATTGGGCGACAGGGGCAGCTTTTCTAGAATTGCGAAGGATTTGGGCACCATATAATCGGGAAGCTTCTCCTGAAGGTAGAGGCGCAATTCTTTCGGCGCGGGGACTTGCTCTGCATGAGGAACGATGTAAGCAACTAGCTGCTTTTCGTTTTGCCTGTCAGCTAAACAGGAGGCGATCGCTTGTTTTACGGCAGGGTGTTGTTCCAGTACCGCCTCAATTTCGCCCAATTCGATGCGAAAGCCGCGAATCTTGACTTGATTGTCAATGCGACCGAGAAATTCAATATTGCCATCCGGCAGGTAGCGGGCTAAATCTCCCGTTTTGTACAGGAACTCTCCCGCCCCGACAAAAGGGTTGGGAATGAACTTTTCTCGCGTCAAATTGGGGCGGTTGAAATATCCCCGCGCCAAACCGTCGCCGCCGACGTAGAGTTCTCCGGGAACGCCAATCGGGACGGGCTGTTGGCAGGAATCCAGAATATAAACTTGCGTGTTGGCAATTGGGCGTCCGATGGGGATGCTGCTGCTGAACTGGGTGGAGCGGGCGATCGCGTGACAGCAAGTAAATGTGGTATTTTCAGTTGGGCCATAACCATTGATGACGCGGCATTCTGGCAGTTCTTGCAGCAGTTTTTGGACGTGGGGAACGGACAAAACATCGCCCCCCGCCAATAGTTGCCGCAGGGGTTTTAAATCCTCGAGGCGCTCGTCTACCATCAGGTGAAATAGCCCTGCCGTCAGCCACAGCGTCGTTACTTCATAGTGGCGAATCGCCTGCCCCAACTCCTGCAAAGATGGCGTGTGAGGAGGCATCAGCACCAGCCGCGCGCCGTTGAGGAGGCTGCCCCAAATCTCCAAGGTTGCGGCGTCAAACGAGATGGGAGCGAGCTGCAGGAAAACTTCGGCAGCGCTAAAGTTGGCATAGTTGTTTTGTTTGACTAAGCGAACGACGCCGCGATGGATGACGCTAACCCCTTTGGGCTGCCCTGTCGAGCCGGAGGTATACATTACATAAGCTAAGTTTTCAGCCGTCACGGCAGTGCTGAAATTGTCCGAACTTTCGCGGGCGATCGCTTCAGAGTCTGAATCCAAACAAACCACCCGCGCGCTGTGTTCTGGAAGTCTTGCCATTAAATGTTCTTGCCCCAGCAGCACGGGCACGCGAGTGTCTGACAGCATGAAGGCGAGGCGTTCCGATGGATAGGCGGGATCGAGCGGTACATAAGCACCGCCTGCCTTGAGAATCCCGATTAACCCCACTATCATTTCTAGAGAGCGCTCCGCACACAAGCCCACTAAAGTTTCCGGTTCCACGCCGAGCTTTTGCAAGGAGCGTGCCAGTTGGTTTGCCTTGGCATTGAGTTCCCGATAGGTGAGTTGTTGGTTTTCAAATACCACAGCGATCGCATCGGGCGTTTCTTCTACCTGAGTTTCAAATAATTGGTGAATGCAGTGGTGACGGGGATATTCGGTAAAGGTATCGTTCCACTCCACCAACAACTGCTGCCGCTCTGGCTCAGTCAGTAAAGGCAATTGGGAGACTGGCTGCTGGGGATTTTCTACAATCCCTGCCAGTAACGTTTGAAAATGCCCAGCCATTCTGGCAATGGTCTCCCGATCGAATAAATCCGCGTTGTATTCAAATATAAATTTAAATCCCTGCTCGGTTTCTTTCACAAATAGGGTTAAATCGAATTTGGCGGTGCCGCTGTTCGTATCGAGGTCGATCGCGCTCAAGCCGGGAAGTTGCCACGCGCGATTTTCGGTATTCTGAAAGGCGAATACCACCTGAAACAGCGGAGAGCGGCTCGCGTCGCGTTCGGGCTGCAATTCCTCGACGAGTTTCTCGAAGGGCAAGTCTTGATGCTCGTAAGCACCTAATGCCATTTCGCGGACGCGCTGCAACAATTGAGCGAAAGTAGGGTTGCCCTGCAAGCGAAGGCGCAGCACGAAGGTATTGACAAAAAAACCGATTAAGGGTTCAATTTCAGGGAATTTGCGGCCCGCGATCGGCGAGCCAATCAGAATATCTTCTTGCCCGGTGTAGCGGTACAAAAGTGTCGCAAATGCTGCCAGTAGGGTCATAAATGGCGTGACTTGTTCCCGCTGGCTCAAAGCAGCGATCGCGTCTGTGAGACTTTTGGAAAAAATCACCGAGTGTCTGTCACCCCGAAAAGTCTGGACGGGGGATCGGGGTCGGTCAAAAGGCAACTCCAATACAAAAGGTGCCCCTTCAAGCTGCTTTTTCCAATAGGCGAGCTGCGTTTCTAATACTAAGTTGGCTAAGATAGTATTATACTATTAGAGAAAAACATCAGGA
>CAYOOD010000121.1:0-21576 GCA_964405435.1 uncultured bacterium | reverse complement strand
GCTCCGGGATATATAAAAAAATGTAACAATACTAAGTTAGCCAACTTGGTATAAAACCGGATTGCACGTCAACGACAAGTAACGGAGCGGACATTTAAAGAGTCTCCAGAAGGGCGCGATCGCTTGCTATCAATTATTGATATTTAATCAGATATTCTCTCTTGCCTGACTCCATCTGAGGAGATATTTTTTACCGGCTTGCGGGGGAGCGATCGCCCCTTAACGATTGTTTGCCCGTAGGGGAAATTTGTGTAGGGTGCATTCCCGCTGCACGCCCCCAACACAAAAGCGAAAAAGTGCGATCGCAATTGCCGATCGCCGCACCGACACCGCATCCCGGCACAAAATAAAAAAGTGAATTATAGTAAAAGGAGACTTGTGAAGCAGGTGAGGAATCGATTGTGGCTGAAAAAACTACCGCGAAATGGAACCTCGGGCGATTCGCCAGAACCCTTGCCTACTTCGGGGTTATCCCCTTTGTGGGTAGCGTCAGTGGGCTGCAGCAACTTTTCAAAGGTGGCAGCAAAAAAGCAAAAGCCATCAGTGACAAAAAACAGGGCACCATCTTGGTTGTCGGTGCGACGGGCGGCGTCGGCAAGCGCGCAGTACGCAAACTGCTCGAACGCGGCTACAAAGTGCGATCGCTCGTCAGAGATGCCAAAAGAGCAAGGGAAATCTTAGGGCAAAATGTGGAAATCGTCGAGGCAGATATCGCCATTCCAGAAACCCTGACTCCCGCCGTAATGAACGACGTAACCGCCGTGATTTGCTGCACCGGCACGCGGGTGCAACCGGTGGAAGGCGACACGCCCGCGCGCGAAAAATACTATCAGGGCATCAAATTCTACATGCCCGAAGTCGTAGACGTGCCCGAAATCGTCGAATACAAGGGGATTCAAAACCTCGTGCAAGCCGTTCGCTCTCAACTATCGAGCCTAGGCACTCCCGGCGAAAAAATTATCTTCGACTTCGCGAAACCCTCTCAAGATTTGAAAGAGATTTGGGGCGCTCTGGATGATGTCGTTATGGGCGGCGTCAGCGAAAGCTCTATTCGATTGATAAACGGCGCAGCATTCTTTTCCGGCAGCGTCTCAACCGCCAATTCGGGCGGCTTTGCCTCCGTTCGCACCCGAAATTTTGACCCGCCGCTCGATCTGTCCGGGTACGGCGGCATCGACTTGCGCGTCAAAGGAGACGGCAAGCGCTATAAATTCATCGTCCGCAACGAGGCCAAATGGGACAGCATTTCTTATTGCTATTCCTTCGATACAGTGTACAATATCTGGGTCAATGTTCGCATTCCTTTCGAGGCGTTGATTCCGGTATTTCGCGCCAAAACTCTGAAAAATGGCGCTCCGTTTGACCCCAGCAGTATCTATTCCTTCCAGTTGATGCTGAGCAAATTTGAATACGACGGCGCGCTCAATCCCAAATTTGAGCCCGGTATTTTTCAGCTTCAAGTCGAGTCTGTTAAAGCGTATGGCGGCAAAATTTTACCCCAATTCGTTCACGTCAGTTCGGCGGGCGTCACCCGTCCCGGACGCCCCGGCTTGAATTTGGATGAGGAGCCGCCAGCCGTGCGCTTAAATGACCAACTTGGAGGAATTCTGACGTGGAAATTAAAGGGCGAAGATGCGATTCGCGCCAGCGGCATTCCTTACGCGATTATCCGCCCCTGCGCGATGACAGAAGAAGCCGGCGGCAGCGCTTTGCTGTTCGACCAAGGAGACACGATTAAGGGCAAGGTGAGTCGGGAAGACATCGCCGAACTGTGCGTGCAGGCGCTGGAACAACCGAAAGCGTGCAATGTCACTTTTGAGGTGAAGGAAAGCGCAACTGCCGATCGCCCGGGTTGGGAGGAGCTGTTTTCTCGCTTGAAACCTGACCGGTAGGGGCGATCGCGCCCGTCGCGAAAGAAACCGGGTTTCTGAACTCCTCATGGTGCAGAAACCGGGTTTCTGCACCATGAGGAGTTAGCTCGCGCAGATTTCCTGACACCGCTGTTTGGCGTAGTCCCAGGCAGAAAACGAACCAGTCGGAGATTCGGGGTTGTTTTGAATGATAAAGGGATCTTCGCCAAAAATGAGGTAATTTTTATACAAGTCTTCAGCTTTCATGCCAGCTTTATAATTCTGCCGGATAAATTCGTCTATAATATTTTTGCAAGCGGCAACAGCGGCATCCCACTGTTCAAATTTTCCGAGTTCGTACCTTTCTCCTTCATCTCGATAGTGGAAATTATCGTCTACAAATACCGTGTAGTTGGACATTTTAAATCTTCCTCTTCAATGGAGCGGCGCGATCGCCTGCCGTGCTATCCTGAGCGAGGAAAGTGCGATCGACAACAAAAGGCAGCATGAAAACAGCGATTTCCCCTGATAAACCTCCCTACCTCGATTTTCTCGATCGAGAACTTTCACTGCCTGCCAAGTCGAACGCAGCCCCTTTAGCCCTTGATTTGTTTGCCGGGTGCGGCGGCTTGGCGCTGGGTTTTGAAGCCGCCGGCTTCAGAACCGTCGGTTATGAAAAATTGCCGGATGCCTGCGCGACTTACCGCCACAACCTCGGCAGCGAATGCCATCAAATTATATTAACACAAGACGCCGATTTAGTAAAGGGAGCCGCAGCCATTATTGGAGGGCCACCGTGCCAGCCTTTTAGCGTCAGCGGGCACCAACTCGGACTCAAAGACAGCCGCGACGGCTTCCCCATTTTTATTAAAGCGATCGAGCGCCTGCAGCCGCAACTTGCCCTCTTTGAAAACGTGCGGGGAATGCTGTTTCGCAACAAAGCCTATTTTGAAGAAATTGTAACGGCGATCGAAGCCCTCGGTTATATCGTTGAATGGCAAATCCTCAACGCTGCTGATTGCGGCGTGCCGCAGCGAAGGGAACGCCTTTTTTGCGTCGCTCACCGGGGCGGTTGGAAATGGCCAAAAAAGACCCATAGCAAGGCCCCCTATACCGCAGGAGAAGCCCTCGGAGAACTCGTACTTTCCGCACCGCCCGACGCAAAATTTCTCACTCCCAGCATGGATGCTTATGTTAAAAAATACGAGATAGCTTCCAAATGCGTTAAACCCAGAGATTTGCACCTAGACGCTCCCGCCAGAACCGTCACTTGCCGCAATCTCAGCGCTGCGACCGGCGACATGCTGCGCCTGCGCTTGCCCGACTCTCGCCGCCGGAGGTTAACCGTTCGCGAAGGCGCTCGCCTGCAAAGTTTTCCCGATTGGTTTCACTTTCACGGTTCTGAGGAAAGTCAGTACAATCAGATTGGCAACGCCGTGCCTCCGATTTTGGCGAAGGCTATAGCTGAATCGGTGAAGGCGTGTTTAGATCCCGCTATCTATGCCGCTTGTAATTAAAACGTTCTCGGCGTGTCGAACAACTGTGGTATAGTCAGACATGTACAATCTAACTTAATGGGGTCAGGGTGACATGAAAATCACAGTAACCAATAATCAGGACAGCGGAGCGGGTTCGCTGAGAGAGGCGATTACTACGTCCCAGGCTGGCGATACCATTGCATTCGATCCCAGCTTGGCCAATCAAACCATTACACTCACCAGCGGTCAGCTAACCCTCTCTAAAAATTTGATAATTGATGGAGAGGGAGTCGCCAATTTAACGATTAGCGGCAATGGAGCGAGCCGAGTTTTCCTGACACAACCAAGCACCCAAGTAACCCTGAAAAATATAATTATCGCGAATGGGAAAGCCTTCGGCAGCGATCCGAAAAGCGAGACAACCAGCGCGGGCGGTGGCATTCTGATGGGAGGGGGCAGTAATTTAACGGTTGAGAAGTGCAAATTTATTAACAATGTTGCCGGCTTTGGGGGCGGAATTTATACGGGATTTCGCAGCATCACAACGGTGACTGACAGTATCTTCGACAGAAACGACGGTTCCCTAACCACAGACACGGAACGGGGCGGCGGCGCGATCGCGACCAAAAGCGGCGGGACTCTCACCGTCAGGGGGAGTACCTTTACAAATAACAAAGGGACGAATGGCGGGGCAATTAACAGCCTTTTGGGAACCCTCACCGTCGAAAATTCAACTTTTATCAATAACGACACGACAATCGGCGCTACAGTAGATAAAGCAACCTTTGGCTACGGCGGTGCGATTTTTACCGACGGCGCGAATGCCAGCGGGCCAAATGCTACATACGGGCCAATTGGCGGAGTGGTTGCCATTCGCAACAGTCGGTTTGAAGGCAATAAAGCAGCCGGACAAGGAGGAGCCCTGTTCCTGTTTGTTTACAACCCAGACCAAATAATTGTTGAAAAGAGCGCGCTCGTCAACAATCAAGTTGTGAAAAGAAACCAAGGAGAATCCTTGGGCGGTGGATTGAGAATAGGGAACGGCGAATTCCGGATCGACAGCACGACCTTTAATGACAATTTATCTCAGAATCAGGGCGGCGGTTTAGCGATCGCAGACAAAGCATCGGGGACGATTGTAAACTGCACGTTTTCTGGCAATAAAGCCAAAGGGACAGAAGAAAGGAAAGGCTTGGGCGGTGCGATGTTTTTGAACAATGGCTCGAATCCGATCGCCATCGTCAATACAACCATTGTCAACAATAGCGCTGGCTTTATGGGCGGGGCATTTTGGGGAGGCGGATTGCACGTCACTCTCAAAAATACAATTGTTGCTAACAATACTGCCGGCAATCTTTGGAATAAGGGACACCATACGGGCGCTGAATACACAGACGGCGGGGGCAATATTCAATGGCCGTCTAAAAATCTCAAAGATTCTACTGATATGAACGTCACCGCTAAGGTCAAAATTGCCGATCCTTTAATTGGTCCCTTGCAAGATAACGGCGGCGGGATTCTCACGCACGCTTTGCTATCGGGAAGTCCGGCGATCGCAGCCGGAGTCAGCGATGCCGCGCCGACAAGCGACGCCCGGGGCAAGCAGCGATCGCAAACTGCCATAGATAGCGGAGCTTACCAAGCAGACAGAATGACGGCTTGATAGCGCGGCTCGATCGCTCCGTTTCAGTGAGGGCGTGACAACCGCGCCCTTACCAAAAAAATTTTCAGCTTAAATAACCCGACGTTTTAGATCGATACCCCCCAGAAACGGCTTTCTGGCGATCGCGAATATCCTGAAACTTTTTATCATAGAAACATATCCCCTAAAACTGAAACTCAGATATAATCCGACTGATCGACAGCCTCAGCTATGAAACCAACCTTCCTAGCGATCGCCGCCTTTTTACTTCCCCTGTGGATAGCCGCGCCGCTTCCCGTCAGAGCGGAACAATCTCTCGTGGCTCAAGCCCGCCCGACTCTCGAACAAGTTCTGCAAGCCTGCGCGAACGACCAAATGCGGTCCTTACCCATGCCTTTTTCTGACGTTCCAGCCGGTCACTGGGCTTATGACTCTGTAATGAAATTGTATTACTGCGGCCCCGTTCGCGGGCCAATAGCCGCCGCTGAATTAGAAAGGCTGCAGCGTCAGAGTTCTCAACCGGACGACATAGCGGTACTTCCCGAAATGAATGCACTCTTATCAGCGCCGGAAACCGTAGAAATCGACGGTCGGCAGTATGTTCTCGAAACCTATCTCTGGCGGGATTTCATGCCGATTAGCCCGCCCGGAGGCAAGCCCCTGATGGCGTCGATTCGCGTCACTGCCACGGACGAGCGAGCGTTTCCCGCGACGCTGAAAGTCGATCGCGTGTGGGTTGTCAGCGACGCGCAACAAGTGTGGGAAACTGACTTGGGCGGTGAAGCGAGACAGCCAACCGCCAATCAACTAGAAACTATCGCCAGAAATGGCCCCAAATGGGAGCCGGGAACTACTGTTGATGTCATTATCAGGCTGATTGACTCAGACAATCGCAGCTATTTGCTGAGAGCCTCCGGGCAGCAAATTGTACGCACGCAATAATCGCAGTTTGCAGTAAGGGCGCGATTCCCTTACTGTTTTGCGATCGCAAAGACGCAAAGCGCGCAGAGGGAAGAGGAAAGAAGAAAGCGGGAAAGGAAGAGTTTTTTAAGTGAGTTAGCGTTGATTGGAATAGATGAAAAGTAGGGGCAAATATGGGAAGAAATGCCAAACTCCGCAAGCAGCGAAAAGAAGGAAATCTAGCGGGGGATATCCCCGCGTCCAAACAATCCGCTTCAGCGAAGAAATCTCAAGAGCAGTCTTTTTTTGGAAAAGTGGCATCGTGGGTTAAAAGAGCCCCATCAGTTGCGCAGGATTCTGTGGAAATTCAAGCCTTGAAATTTTCTGAAAAAAATAATATCGCACTGGGGGCGATCGCCTGGGAGGGATTTCAGAAATCCGGTAAAGGTTTGGTTTTCGTCGAGGACGCTGGGGACTCTTCCAAGATGGAATATGTGCCGCAGAAGTTCGTTAAAAAAACGCTGAATACAAGAGGGCTTCATCCAGACGATGCCAAGGCGATCGCCAATATGGTTGAGGTATACAATCCTGAAAACGGCTTGGTTATGGTGTACGTCAGCCCGACTGGCGAAATCACCGCTACCTCCACTCCCAAACTCGACCCGACGCCTCCAGAGTGCTACCGCTTGCACAAGGAGACAAAATAGATTTTACCTTTGCAAATTATGTTTGCAAAATACCACAATTTCGGGGGGTATGTCCTCTTTGATGGGATATTATACTCTTTAAAAATTCCCTGCTAAACGGGAGGCAGAAACCCGGTTTCTTGAAGAAACCGGGTTTCTGAATAGATGTTCTGTTTATATAAGCCTGCTTACTTCTGCGATTTCTACCTAGGAGAAAGACGAGCCGATGAGTCAAAGCCTCAAACAGCGTATCTATGAAATTTTAGAATCATCAGATACTAACGACTGGCTGAGCCGACTGGATGATATCAGCGTCACTGCTTTAGTAATTTTAGATGTGGCAGATTTTATCTTACAAAATTCTCCCGATATTAACTTCAAATATAAATTATACTTGGCACCCATTGAATTCATCGCAGTTGTTTATTTTTCATTCCTATATATTTTGCAACTTTGGTCATGTACTGCCGATCCCAGATACGCTCATCCTATTTGGGGAAGAGTGCGCTATGCTCTCAGCCCCTTAGTTATTATAGACTTGCTGGCTATTTTGCCTTTTTTCTTGATTGCGTGTTTTCCCCAAGCTGAGGCAATAAAATCTCTAGAAATTTTTCGATTGTTGCGCTTGTTAAAATTGATTAGGTACTCAGAATCCCTGCAAATAATATTAAAAATAATAGGCGGAAAGAAAAATGAACTCACCATGACCTTCTTAGCCGTTTCAATTGTATTAGTAGTAGCCTCTAGTGTCATGTTTTTTGCCGAGAGCAAGGCTCAACCAGAAGCATTTCCGAGTATTCTGGCGGCGATGTGGTGGGGAGTCGTGACATTGACAACGGTGGGTTATGGGGATGTTTACCCCATTACTCCAGTAGGCAAATTATTCGGCTCAGCGCTGGCGTTTATAGGAATTGCATTATTTGCACTGCCGACGGGGATTATGGCTTCAGGGTTTTCAGAAGAAATTCAAAGGAAAAAGCGCCAGATCCACGAGCGATCGCCCGAAGAACAGCAAGCGATCGCTGCCTGCGTCGAGCAATCAGCCGAGCTGATGAAACTGTGCGTCGAAACTGCTAAGCGAAAATTTGGCGATTCGTTCGAGAACGAAGAAATAATCCGAGATTTGGCGATCGCGCTTTATACCGAAACCGTTCGCAAATTTAACCTTTAAATCATTATTCCCTGGCGAACTGTTCAGAATGCGAGAGGCTTTTAGTAATCTAATGGCAACCCATATTGTTCGAGTGTGGCGGCATCTTGCAGCAGTTCTCGGGTGGGGGCGTCTACTTGAATTTGACCTTTAGCTAAGACTAGCGATCGCTGAGTCGTTTTGCCAATCCAGTGCAAATCGTGGGAAGCGATTAAGAGCACTTGTACGGGCAATTCTGACAGGACTTTGGCGAGGTGACGCCGCCACGAGGGATCGAGTCCGTTCGTCGGTTCGTCTAGAATTAACACTGAAGGCTCTAAGGCTAAAATGGCGGCAAGAGCTGCCAGCCGTTTTTGCCCGCCGGAGAGTTCGCGCGCCGATCGGTTGGCATAAGTTTCTAAGCCAAATTCTGCCAGTAGTTTGCGGGCTTTTGCATCAGCTACGGCGGGCGGGATGCCGTAGTTGCGAGGGCCAAAAGTGACGTCTTCTAGAATGGTGGGCATGAACAGTTGGTCGTCGGCGTCTTGGAAGGAAAAACCAACGGTGCGGCGCACTTGCGGCAGGGTTTTCGGTTCTAGGGGGATGCCCTGAATCCAAATCTCGCCGGATAGCGGTTGTTTTAAGCCCATTAGGTTTTCGAGTAAGGTGCTTTTTCCGCAGCCTGTGGCTCCGAGCAGGGCGACGCGATCGCCGGGATGCAGGGTGAATGAAATCCCTCGCAAAACCGGTTCGAGATCGGGATAGGCAAAGACTAAATCCCGAACGGCGACTCCGGCGGTGGAGGGAAAGGAGATGGGGGGTTGGGGGTTGGGGGTTGGTGAAGTCAAAACTCAAAATTCACAACTCAGAATTTTAAGTATGAACTGAGGGTAACTCCCGCAGCAACTAGGGCAGCACCGGCTAGGGCGATGCGTTCTTTGGGGGTTGATTTGGCGTCTGCGGGCAGCTTGCCCTGATAGCCGCGAACCACCATCGCGCTGTAAACTCGCTCGGCTCTCTGGAGCGTGCGAAGGTAGAGAGAACCGATGGTGGCAGCAGACACATAGCGCAGCCAGCCGGCAGAACCTCCTAAGCCGCGCAGTTTGGCGGCTCGCTGCATCTGAGCGACTTCTGAGAGCAAGATTTCCAGGTATTGGGCGGCGAGGAGGACGCTTTCTTGCAACGCTGCGGGTAGGGGCAAGCCTTTGAGGGCGATCGCGCCGCTGTGGGGGGGCAGGCTGAGCAAAAAGCTATTCATCGTCACCAGGCAAACGAGGGAACGCGCCAGCAGAAAACTGGCACGCTCCCACCCGTAGGGCAAAGCCATGATGGTTAGTAATAGTAATTCTGCGCCGAGTAACTGCAGAAGCGATCGCGCTTTCGCCCGCAGCCACAACGCCCACAACAGGGCGATCGCTCCGTAAACGCCCAAGCTCGTCCAAGCGCCCGCTTTTAACAAAGCTGCCCCGATAACGATAATTAAAGACAGTCGCAGCCGAAAGGGAATTGAAAATTTACGCATTTTTTGGTTTTGCCAGTCGCGCGATCCCGAACGCCATCCCAAACGAAATGCCGCTGCCGACAATCCCAGCGATGCTGGTGCCGATTTGCCCCCACCCTTCGATCTCGTAATCGGCGAATGGCGTGGGCACTGTCACGCGCGCGTTTTCCGCTAGTTGGATAAAACCCAGGTCTTCGGCCACTTTTTCCAATCCATCGGGCCAACCCGAAGCCAGCAGGGACAGGACGCCGGCAATGAGGAAAATGCTCGCAACCACCACCAGCCAACGCCCCAACTGCGGCTGCTCCTCGGGCAGCAAGTCGGGCTGGGCTTTTTGCAGGTAGCTCAGGACGCCGCCAGTAATCAAACCTTCCCCAACCCCAATCAAAATGTGAATGCCGCTCATGGCGGGCAAAACGAGAGTGGCGGGTGCCGTTCCGGAAAGCACCAGTTCGATCGCGCAGGCGATCGCTGCGGCGAGCACGCTCACGCCCCCCGCTATTCCCGCAGCCAGGGGCAAGCGCGTTTTCGATCCCCCCAGCAGCCTGTGCAAAACTTGCGTCAGTCCCCAGCCTACCCAAACTCCGATAACTGCCATGTTGAGCGCGTTTGCTCCCAGTGCGGTGATGCCGCCATCGGCAAACAAGACGGCTTGGATGAGGAGAACGGTGGTAATGCAGAGCGTACCCGCCCAGGGACTTTTCAGCACCACAGCGGCTAGGGTTCCCCCCAACAGGTGACCGCTCGTGCCGCCCGCGACTGGGAAATTCACCATCTGGGCTGCAAACACGAAGGCGGTTGTCAAACCCAGCACGGGGGCTTGCCGAATTCCGTAGGTTTCGCGAGAGCGGGATAGGGAAACTGCCACGGCTGCCACAGTGGCTAGACCCGTCGCCACTGCGACTGGCGGTGAAATAAAGCCATCTGGTACATGCATTGCTATCCCCTCACTTGGTAATGATTCTTCTTATACACAAGCAGTTTTGCAAGGGCGTTTTCAATGCCCGCAAGGGGGATCTTCTGTGCTAGCAGCACGGATTTTAAGCAAGCTGAAGGGTTCCCCTTTCGGTGTCAACAGCACTTCAGCCATTAATGAAAATATTATTAACAAACGATTATTTACATCTGGAGCAGTAGGGCTCTCGCTTTTTAATAATGCTTCTCAATAAGGCTTGACAAATATGCTGGCGGTGATGTATTGCTGAGCTTCCTAGAAAGCGGGACCCAGCCGCAGTTGCTCCTGTAGGGATCGGATGTTCGCACCCTCGTCTATTTTAGATACGAACTTTTATAGAGCTATTAGTCTTGATGAAGCTTATTTTATTTCAGCTTTTATCGTTATTTTTTGCCGCATAATGAATTGCATTCCCGTCAAATCACAAAAGTGAGATATTTGTCTCACATGCGACCCGATTCGGGGGCAAATTCTTAAGAAAGATTGAGAAGTGATTCCCCAGACGCTAATGCGTTTTATTCTTATTAAGTGCGAATGCGATCGCTGTCACTGACAGATTCACTCGGTCAGGTGGAGGGCTCGATCGAAGCAGAAATGCGAGGTTTTGGGCTTTAACGGGCCAAAAAAACTCGACTTTGGACTGAAACCAGGCAAATTTCAGGTTTTTTGGCCGTTTTTGACCTGGGCGATCGCCCAGGTCAGGTCGGCTGGGAGTTCGCAAAAACGCCCAACACAGATGCCAGACTGCTGCTACTCAGTTGCAAAAATGCCCGACGCGCCCGACTTTACCAGACTCAGCAGTGCTGAGAACTGAAATCAAATCCAACTCACCAGTTATTACTCACTACTCACCACTCACTACCACGCAATAGGCACTCACCAATCCCTGAAATGCCCGATCGCAAACCGCTAATCTTGACTCGTCGATCGCTCCTGCAAGGGGGACTCGCCGCCCTCGGCGTCGCCGCCTCTGGAGTCGCGCTGCAACAGTTTACCCGATCGCAGCAGCTTTCTAAAAAAGCAATGGTTCCCCCCATTCCTCCCGAGGCTCCAATGGCGGGAAATGCCATTAGCCCAATGGCAGCGCTGCGAGATTTTGACTACGGCACCGTCAAGCGAGAAAACGGGCGTACCGTTCGAGAATTTCGGATTGCGGCAACCAATACAAAGCTGCAGCTCAATAGTGCAGTCGCTTTCAATTCTTGGAACTATAACGGGCGGGTGCCGGGACCGACCCTGCGCGCCACCCAGGGCGATCGCGTGCGCGTGATTTTCCTCAATCAAGGCGGGCACGCCCATTCCATGCACTTTCACGGCATCCACCGCCCGGAAATGGACGGCGTAAAACCGGTGCGCCACAGTACGGCATTTATCTACGAGTTCGACGCCGAACCCTACGGCGTTCACCTCTACCACTGCCACATCGCCCCGGTGACGCGCCACATCGGCAAGGGGCTGCACGGTTTGTTTATCATCGATCCGCCCGGTGGGCGACCCCCCGCCGACGAGATGGTGCTGGTGATGGAGGGCTACGACATCAACGACGACGAACGCAACGAACTCTATGCCTTCAATGGCATCCCCCACTATTACATGCACCATCCCATCCCGATTTATCAAAATCAATTAATTCGGCTGTACGTCCTCAATATCATCGAGTTTGATGCTGCCGTGACATTCCACCTGCACGCCAATTTCTTTAAGGTATATCCCACAGGGATGACTCTCACGCCCACACAGGAAACGGACGTGATTACGATGGGCACCGCCGAGCGGCACATCTTGGAATTTTCTTTCCGCTATCCGGGGAAATTCATGTTTCACCCCCACCAGGACGCGATCGCCGAGGCTGGCTGCATGGGCCAGTTTGAGGTCGTCCCTCGGGCATAGTTGAAAAGATTCTAAATTTAGTTGACAAAATTTTGCAATAACTCGAAAATAGACACTCCAGTGGCAAAAAGCTTTTCTCAGGGTGCGGCGGGGTACTCCCAAAGCTCGCTGGTGAAATCTTGAAACTTGGAAAGAAACTTTGCGGAGTCAAGATGATGTTTTCTTTTCGTTCCCTCTCTCTGGTTTGGATGGCGGCGTTTGCGATCGCCCTGGGCGGCTGCGGCGGAACAGACACCGCCAACAACTCTTCAACCCCTGCTGACAATTCCACTGCACAAACAGCCAGCCACGGCAGCCACGGCGGCAAGCGACTCATCAACATCAATACCGCCATTCTCTCCGAGCTGGATAAATTAGAAGGAAAATTAGGCGTGCCGGCGCTATCCCACAAGATCCAAGCAGCTCGCCCCTACGGCAGCCCTGAAGAACTGGTGTCGAAAAAGATAGTCACTCAGCAGCAGTTCGACCAAATTAAAGATTTAGTAACGATTGAAGATATCGTCCTCACGGGAGAGGCGAAAGATATCGACTATGCCATCAAGCTCGGTTTGATGAAGGGGCACATGCTCGTCGCCAAAGAGCTGTTAGATTTGAAGCAACCCGCTCAGGCAGAACCTCACATCGGGCACCCCGTAGAAGAAATCTATGTCGATGTAGAAGAACAATTACAAGAACGGGGCGTGCCGGAATTTAAAAGTACGCTGATTCGCGTGCAGGACTTGATAAAAGCGAAGCCAAACGACCCGAAATTGCAGGCGGAGTTTGACGCGGCGATGGCAGCAATTGACAAGGCGATCGCGGTTTTGCCAGAGAAACAGCGGAAATCTCCGGCTTTCGTCCTGCAGGTGATTAACGGACTGTTAGATACAGCCAGTGCTGAATATACCGCAGCCATTAGCAACGGCAAAATTAGCGCCGCGATCGAGTATCAGGATTCTCGCGGTTTCGTGAATTATGCCAACAATTATTTATTGCCGACTATTCAAGCACAATTAAATAGAGACAATCCGCAACTCGGGCAGACAACCAAGATAAATTTAGAAAATCTTTCCAAGGCGTGGCCCTCGCCAATCCCGCCAGCCGCGCCCGTAATGAGTGCGGATGAGGTGGCCGCGAAAATTAAAGCGATCGAGCGAAGCACCCAAGCTGCGATCGCGGCTGCTCCGAAATAGAGAGGAGTAGGGACGGGTTGTGCAGAAAGCTGGTTTGTTTCTCTGAAACACTTGTGGCAAAAACCGCCCCTACAACTGCCTCGATCGAATTAATCAATAACCTTTTAAACCTGACAACTGAAAAATGGATGTTACGGCTGCGCTACCAACGTTTGTGATTACCCTCAGAGAAGGGGTGGAAGCCGCCCTCGTGGTGGGAATCGTGCTGGCTTGTTTGAAACGAGCCAAGCAGAGCCAGTTAAATATTTGGGTTTATGCGGGCATCGCGGTGGGGATTGTTGCCAGCGCGGCGGTGGGTGTTTTGTTCGGGCAAGCCGTGCAAGGTTTGAGCGATGCCAATCAGAAATACAGTCCGGCGATCGAGCCCTTGTTGGAGGGAGTATTTAGCGTGGTGGCGATCGCTATGCTCAGTTGGATGCTGATTTGGATGACGAGCCAAGCGCGCTCTCTCAAAGGGCAAGTAGAGGGAGCCGTGACAGCGGCTTTGAAACTGGATGCGGGGGCGGGTTGGGGAGTCTTCAGCTTGATTTTATTTGCCGTATTGCGGGAAGGATTTGAAACGGTTCTGTTTGTCGTCAGCAATTTGCAGCAGGGGTTTTTCGCGTCACTCGGCGCAGCCGCCGGCTTGGCATGTGCTGCCCTCGTCGGGGTGCTGCTGTTCAAGTGGGGAGTGAAAATCAACGTCCGCCTGTTTTTCCAGATGATGGGCATTTTGCTGCTGGCGATCGTGGCGGGGCTGGTTGTGAAGGCACTGGGCAACTTTGACGCTGCCATCAGCGCGATCGCCCACATCGACCGCCAATCGCAATCGCTCTGTTTATTCTACGAACGCTTCGCCAAGTCCCCTTCCTGCATTTTGGGACCGATGGTTTGGAACGCGACAAAAGTTTTGCCCGAAGATAAGTTTCCCGGAATTATTTTTAATGCCATGTTTGGCTACACGGAAAAGCTTTATTTCCTGCAAGCGGCTGGCTATATCGTGTTTTTGGGAACAATTGGCGTCATTTATTTTCAAAGCATCGCGGGGCGATCGCTCCTGCCGCCGAAAAAAAGCGAATCGGCTGAGTGACCCTCACAATACACCGACGGGTATCCTTTGTCAAGCGTCAACTGTTAAGAATTATTTGCAATTGATAATTGACACTGGCTCCTACTCAATCTAAAATTGATCGCGCGATCGCAATTTTTGTTAAGATTCATAATGCCACCGGCACAGCCGGGGAACCCACAAAAGCCAAGTTAACGAACCATGAAAGATCTCGACCAGAAAAAAACCACAGACCTGCTGAACACCATTATGGAGTTCGAGCTGGCGGGGGTGGTACGCTACACCCACTATTCCCTCATGGTCACGGGTCCCAACCGCATTCCCATCGTGAATTTTTTCAAGCTGCAGGCGACTGAATCCCTCACCCACGCTCAACAAGTAGGCGAAATCCTCACCGGGCTAGAAGGGCATCCCACCCTGCGGATTGCACCGATTGAGGAAACCAATCAGCACACGGTACGGGATATTTTAGAGGAAAGTCTCAACCACGAGAAAAAAGCACTGAATCTCTATAAAGATTTATTAGATACCGTAGAAAATGCGAGCGTCTATTTGGAAGAATTCGCTCGCACGATGATCGGCACGGAAGAATTGCATACGATAGAACTCAAAAAGATGCTGCGGGATTTCAGCTAGGGCATCGGGCATCGGGCATGGGCATGCATGGCATCGGGCATCGGGCATGGGGTATCGTTAATAAAATCAGTAAAAACTAACCAATAATCAATTCCCTACTCCCGATTCCAATATCCAACGCCCAATTACCAATGCGCCATGCCCCATGCCCAATTCCCAAGTCCCTATTACCAATTACCCCTTATAAAATTATGGATTTTAGCGCTGCCCTACCTACTTTTGTGATTGCGCTTCGGGAAGGTGTCGAGGCGGCTTTAGTTGTGGGAATCGTGCTGGCGTGTCTGAAAAAAGCCCAGCAAAGTCAGTTGAATTCCTGGGTGTACAGCGGCGTTTTTGGCGGGATTTTGGCGAGTGTAATCGTGGGGATTGCGTTGAATTCTGCCATTCAAGGAGTGGCGAGGAGCGCGAGCCCCGATGCACAAGTTCTCAAACCGCTACTGGGGGCAGGTTTCTGCGTCGTCGCGATCGCGATGCTCAGTTGGATGCTCATCTGGATGACGAGCCAAGCAAAATCCCTCAAATCTGAAATCGAAGGCTCTCTGAGTGCAGCGCTCAACCAAGATAGCACTGCTGCCGGTTGGGGCGTTTTCACCTTGATATTCATCGCCGTACTGCGAGAAGGCTTTGAAACCGTTTTATTTATCGCCGCCAATGCCCAATCCGGCTTCATGTCAGCCGTTGGCGCTGCGGGCGGATTGCTGTTAGCAGCAGCCATTGGCGCGGCAATCTTTCAGTGGGGCGTCAAAATCAACCTGCGCCTGTTCTTTCAAATCATGGGCGTCTTTTTGTTGCTGATTGTTTCTGGCTTGGTGATTTCTGCCCTGAAAAACATTGACGCCGCCGCCGGCACCCTCGCCCAGCTCAACCCTCAATTTGCCGGATTGTGTTTCTCTTCGGGCTCCTCCTGTCTCCTGGGGGCTAAAATTTGGGATGCCACTGCTATCTTGCCAGACAATCAATTTCCCGGTATTATCCTAAAATCACTCTTTGGCTACCGTTCTAAACTCTATTTGGCTCAAGCAGCAGCCTACGTCCTCTTTTTAGTAACCGTCGGCGGTTTTTATTTCCAAAGCCTCGCGGGCGGTGCAGTTAAGAGTGCTAAGTGCTGAGTGCTGAGTGCTGAGTGCTGAAGAGAAGAAAGTGAGGAGGTTCCGGGAGCATCCCGATGCCTGTAAATACGCCTGTAGGGGGCAGACCCCCGTGGCTGAGAAAGGGAACGAGGTTCGAGATTTAGTGTCGCAGCGCCGCCTTTTGGGCGGCGTTGTTGTAGAATTTGTATGATTAAACTTATACAGGAGAGCGTCTCAACCCAGCCGAGCCTCTCGGCTGCAACGGGAAAAACCGCGCAATATGTCAAAATTTCCAACAATTACTCACGTTATTTACGATTTAGACGGGTTGCTGCTGGATACGGAAATATTTTATTCAAAAGTCGATCGCGCGCTGGTCAGCCGCTACGGCAAAATATTCGATGAAGTCGTCAAATCTAAAATCGCTGGTATGAAGGCGCAGGATGTCGCCAGAATTTTAGTGGAAATGTTAGAATTGCCCGTGACTCCCGAGGCGTATCTAGAGGAACGGCAGGTGTTTTTATTTGAATTATTTCCCCACGCTCTGCCATTTCCGGGGGCGGTTCGCCTGACGAAACACCTGCACGATCGCGGCATTCCCCAAGCGATCGCCAGCAGTTCGGTGCGGCGGTCTTTCGATCGCAAAATTATCAACCATTGCGACTGGTTTGCGATATTTGACTGCATTGTACTGGGAGACGATCCCGATATCAAGCAGGGGAAACCCGCACCAGATACCTTCGCGATCGCAGCGCAGCGCCTCGGAGCCCAACCCGAACACTGTCTCGTCTTTGAAGACGCTCCCGCAGGCGTCGCAGCGGCTCGCGCTGCCGGCATGTCGGTTGTTGCGGTTGCTAATCCCAACTTCGACAGACACCTCTACCAAAATGCCGATCGCGTGCTCAATTCTTTAACGGAGTTCGAGCCGCAGCTTTGGCACTTGCCCCCGTTCGAGCCCTAGCATGTTGCTCAAAGGAGAGAAAATTTCTCTCTTCCATTTATTTTTCCCCCTCTCCCCCTCTCCCTCTCTGCTCAGGCGATCGCCATTTGTTCTGCAAATTGAGTCGCCTCGCTAATTTCCACAGTCGCTCCCAACATGAGCATATCTTTCAACAGTCGGGCGGGTTCTGCTAAGTGGGCTTGCAGCCAAAGCCCCTCTTTTCTAATCGAACTGTCCAGATATTGCAGCAGGCAAGCAACGGTGGAAATGGCAGTGAGTGCGTAGCCGTCAGGGTGCGAGACTTCCACGCGCATCGTTTTGTATTGTGCGTTTTTCCACCCGATCGCCTCCAGAAGCAAAATCGTGCGATAGGGCGGGTGGCTGAATGTTTTCAATCCCCACATCAGCAGTTTTTCCACAGGCTTGACGGCTGTTTGCGGCCACAAATTCAGCGCAGCAAAACCGAGCGGCATGACTAGATAATCCACAAACCAGTTAAATCCACCCACAAAGAAACCCGTTTCTTTCAGCGAGGGAATAGCCTGCGGTAAAGTTTGCATCTCTTCCAAAAACATTGGAAAAGTCGCTTGCCTGCCGAATTCCCAACCGCAGTTAAACTGTTTACTGCTGTCGCTCCACTCGAAATCTTTCCACTGCCCGTCCTTGAAATAGCGGGATTTAAAATTTTTCAATTCTTCTATCATTTCCCCTACCGTAGCTTCGGAAACTGAAAGCCCTGGCCAATTGAGTTTAATCACGCTGGCTACATTGGCTTTTTCCAGAGAGTCAAAGTAGGGAACGGCATAGCGGACTAAAGCCGCCGGCAAACCGGGATGAAATCCCGCATCGGTGATAAAGCAACAACCCGCCCGCTCGATTTTTTCCTTTAGAGAATTGAGAATATGGAGTTTTGCAGTGGAATACTGGCAGTCTAAATAATCAATTCCGATTTCGATCGCTGTTTCGGCAACGTTTCGCGCGTATTCGGAGGTACTGGAAGCCGCGATTACCAAATCAACTTGCTCAAAAGCTTCTTTCAGAGTGGGCGGATCGGACGCATCTACTCTCCGTGCAGAAACGCGATTGCCCCGGTATTTTTGGTTGAACTTGGCTGCAAGCAGTTCGGCTTTTTCTAGAGTTCTTCCTGACAATACCAGTTTGAGATCGGTTTGTTTCAGCAGCAATTCTGCAACGAGACGTCCGGTATTGCCATAGCCGCCCAGGATGAGAAATGTTTGGCTCATCATGGCTTTCCTCGCTCCAAAAAGTTTTTGAGTGCTGAGTGCTTGATGCTTCGGCTGAAGTGTTGAGTGCTGTAGGGGCGGTGCCCCCGTGCCCGTCCTCCGAAGTGTGGAGTGATGGCGTTGCTGAATGGCAGGATAAATCGGAATTTTCGTTGCGGGCAGACAGCCTCTATATTCATCATGGCTTTCCTCGCTCCAAAAATTTCTGGTTTATGAGAAGGCGTTGCTCCCCGCTGGTTTAACAACTCCTATACAATAGTATCGGGCATTTTTTGCCTGCCGTCAAGCAAAGATTGTGTCAATTTGTTAATAAAATTTTCAAGGCAATGACAGCACGAGTTAAGCAATTATTCACGCACCCCGTCAAGGGTTTGACACCGCTATCGCGCGATCGCGCGGTTCTGACGCCCGGGCACGGCATCAAGGGCGATCGCGCCTTTGCCCTGATGTTTGCCGACTGCGCGCCGGATTCTCCCGCGTCGGCGGTTCCCTGGATGAGCAAAAAAAACTTTGCCGTGCAAAATGACTGGCCAACTCTTGCGGCGCTGACGTGTGATTACGATCGGGAACGGGACGAGTTGACGGTGCAGCGCTCTGGCGAAACGCTCCTGGCAGAAAAGACACAGACGCCACAGGGGCGCGATCGCATCGGCGCGTTTTTCACGGAATATCTGGCGGCGCAGCAACCGACGGAATCGGCGCGGCATCCCGAGCGATCGCGCCTGCATTTAGTCGGCAGCGCCAGCGGCGAGACGCGCTATCCCGATCGCGAACCGGTGCACATTTCTCTGTTGAGCCAAGCCACCCTCGACGCCCTCGGCGAAGCGTGCGGCGATCGCGTGGACGTCCGCCGCTTCCGCCCGAATATCCTGCTTGAAGGCGTGGCAGCGTGGGAAGAGTTCGCGTGGGTGGGGCAGGAATTTCTCTTAGGCAGTGCAAAAATTGCGATCGCGGCTCGCATCAATCGCTGCGTCAATATCGAAGTGAATCCCGATACAGGCGATCGCGATCTGCCGCTGTTATCCGTACTCCGCCAGCAGTTCGGTCACGTTCAAACTGGCATCTTAGCCACCGTTGAAACGGGAGGAACTGTTGCCATTGGCGATAGTTTGACGCGCATCAGTCCTGACGATTGAGAGAACTTTTCGTTTTTCCACAACATAAACTCCAGCAAACTCATTGTTTGCTGGAGCCAACACGTCAAAAATTTTTCCTGAAACTACTAGGCGCGATCGATGACTTCTTTGGCTTTATCTTTGAGGTCTTCTCTCGCGTGCATTGCCGCTGCTTGCTCCTGCTTGGCTTGACCTTCTACTTTGTCTTTCATGCTCCCGGTCAGGTCGCCTGCGGCTTCTTGCATTTTTCCTTCTATATTTTTGGCAGTTGCTGCTGCTCTATCTTCTAGGCTCATTTTTTCTAACCTCCACTTTTACTATCGGAGTCTTTCTATTACTAAATTTAAACAATGAAAATTTATATGCTATCTCTCTAAGGGGAGATTTTGCGCGGACGCTCCGCCCCCAAAAACCCTCCCTTAGTAGCAGGTTGAATGGGTGAGGAAATCGCGATAAGTAGAAACGCGATCGCCCGCGAACCGAAAGATAGCAGCATCAGATAGCGGCATCGTGCCTTCTGCTAGGCGATGGGAATCTCGATAAGCAAATGAGCATAAATCATTGCAGTAGGGTTGTGGGAGTGCGGCTAGAAGCCGCTTCCATAAATAGCGGCTTCTAGCCGTACTACTTCTGTAGGGTTGTGCCATTGATTCTGCATAATTGCTTATTTTCCAAGTCAATGATTCCGATGCGCTTGCCTTTGTGGAGTATGGGAGCGCAGAGTAGGGATTTCGGCATCGCGGCTAGATTCCCAACAGAACCGAAAATCGCGTCGCGATCGGCATTATTCAAAATCAGTCTTTTTCCGGTTCGCTCGACGTAGTGGATGACAGCGACAGGAATTTCCCGCTACTCGTCAACGGGGAGCGACTGCAGCACGGTTACTTCCTCTGAATCGATCGCTCCCGATGCTTCTACGAACAGTTGGCCATTTTTCTCCAGAATCAGGCAGCCTTTTTGCGCCCCAGCATTTTCGAGGATAACCTGCAGTAATTTAGAAAGCAGCTTGTCGAGAACGATTTCTTCAGATAGGGCAGTTGAGGCTTTCATCGCGGTTGCCAAATCCAGCAATTTCGCATCGGCTTTCGCAGTTGAGGAGATTGTTTGGGTGCTGTCGATCGCTAGGGATTTGAGAAGCGGCAGGCATTCGGCGAGCTGTCTGGCAGAGATTCGGGAGAGCAAGTCGGGATATTTGGCTTCTAAATCGCGAACTTTTGCGATCGCGCCCCAGCGAACGAAGCCTTAGTAGGCATCGGTGAGGTAGGTTTGGGCGATTTTCTCTTTCCCCCAAGCGAGGTAAAATTTGGCGGCTAGTTCGCAAGCAAGGACTTCTTCCTGAATGTATTCGTGTTCTTTGGCGAGGGCAATAGCGCGATCGTAGGCGTCCATCGCCGGGAGCATCCCATTTTTGGAGTGCGTTCGCGAAGCGGGTGCGTAAGCGTTGCGGCTCTTTTATGAGCTAGCACCAACGTCTCGTTCGCTCTTGGATTGATAGGGAGCGAGACGCTCCCACTTCTGAAAAAAGGTGTTTTGACAAAAACGGGATGCTCCCTCCATCGCCTCCATAGGTTGACCAAAAATTCGATTTTTTCTGCTTAAAATAGATAAAATCTATGCAAGTAATTCATCGAAAAAATGTCCACACTGTTTCATTTTTTCCTGATTGGCTTCTACTTTTTCCCAGAGGTTTCTCGTTCGGTTGCGGGTGCATCTGCCGCCACCCCTAGCCGCGCCAGAGAATCGTAGAAATAGAACAGAGGAACCAGGAACGCTCCCGTTACACTGTCTAAATAGGGTTCGGTGCTGGCCGCAGATTCGACAGCCTGACGGAACTATTCAAAAATATAGCAGAGGATTAATTTATTAAAATAGAGGTTAAAAATCGCCGTCGTAACTTTCCCCGATGAAACGGCAGGGATTTTCGCTCCTGCCCAGCAAGTTCAAAACCGCCTGCCGGTAGAGTTCGTTATTGTTCAGGGCGATTTATAGCTCGATTTGCGCGATCGCCGCGCTGTAGTTCGCCATATCCCGTTCTAGCTCCGACAGTTCCTTGCCGGCGAAATATCCATACCAGCAGGAAACGTAAGCATTATAACGGGCAAATTCCAAATCTCCCGTTTCCAGCCCGCAAGCATAACCTTCCCGCAAGGGGTTGAGGGTTTCGCGGATATGCTCTTTCCAGTGAATGACATTTCCATAAACGACGAGTAACGTCCGAGCTTTGATTTTTTTGGCATCCAACCGCGACAGCAACTTTAGAGCCAGTTGGCTCTCCAGACTTCGTGGTGATAAAAATTCTAAATAAACTCGCCCTAAAATG
>CAYOOD010000120.1:0-21865 GCA_964405435.1 uncultured bacterium | reverse complement strand
TGAGTGCTGAGTGCTGAGTGCTGAGTGCTGAGTGCTGAGTGCTGAGTGCTGAGTGCTGAGTGCTGAGTGCTGAGTGCTGAGTGCTGAGTGCTGAGTGGTGGAGTGTGGAGTGTGGAGTGTGGAGTGTGGAGTGGTGAGTGTTCAGTGCTGAGTAAGGAGTCAGGAGTCAGGAGTGCCCCATTCCCGATCGCTTGGATGTCAACCACGACGACATTGCCGGTTGTGAGGGTGCCGGTTTTGTCGAAGACGACGGCATTTACTTTCGCGAGTTGTTCCAAGGCGCGCCCGCTGCGGATGAGGATGCCGCGCCGCGCTGCCGCTGTCAGGGATGCGAGGACGGTGGTGGGTACGGAGACGCGCACGCCGGTGACGAAATCGAGGGTGAGGATGGCGGCGGCTTTTGCCAGGTTTTGGGTAGTGGCGAGAACAACGGCAGAAAGGAGCAGCGCCGGGGCGATCGCGCGATCGGCCATTTCTGCGGCGTAATTTTCCATGCGCGTGTCGTGAACCGGTGCGTCTTGGATTAACTGAATGCTGGCTCCGGCGCGGGTTTGGCTGCCCACTCGTTCGGCGCGGATGTAGAGTTCTCCCTCGCGCACGAAGGTGGAGGCGTAAACTTCGTGTCCCGGTTCTTTGAGTACGGGCATCGATTCGCCGGTGAGTTTTTGCTCGTCAAGGGTGGCTTTTCCGCGCAGCACGCGCCCGTCAACGGGGACGAGATCGCCGGTACAGGCGACGACGGTATCGCCGCGCTGCACGTCTTCGATCGGAATTTGCTGTTTTTGACCATTTCGCTCTACCCAGACGAAGGCGGAGAGGGTGTCGAGTAAATCGAGGGTTTGGCGCTGGGAGGAGCGGGCGGTGCGATCGCGAATCGCGTCTCCTAATTCGTGCAGCGCCAGCATCAGGGATGGGGTGAGATAGCTGCCTTGCAGGCTGGTGAGGGTGACTGCCATCAAGTCCAAACAGTCGATATTCAGCTTGCGGTTTGTCCAGAGACTTTCTAGGGCTCGTTTGGCGACTGGCACCGTCGCGGCTGCCAGGGTTGCCGCGACGAACGGGGGCGCGATCGGCAGTCCTAATGGCCCTCCCAACAGGGAAACGAGTGTGGCCAAAGCGGGGAGTTTCAATTCGGACCAGGGGTTTTCCTCTGCGGGGGTATTTTCCCGATCGCCACTTTTGTCAGTCTTTGTTATGGGTTCTAGTTCTTTGCTGGCAGCGATTTCGGCGATCGCCCGCCCGAGGAGACTTCGCATTTCGCTCTCTGAAGCATCCTTGTAGGTGACGACGACAGACGCCGACGCCGGAGAAACGCGAACGGCTACAACGCTAGGGAGCGATCGCGCTGCACCTTCGAGCCGTCGGGCAAAATTCGCATCCTGCCGGAGCTGAGGCACCCGCAACCGCATCCGCCCCGCGACTGCATGAATGACGCGCCAATCTAGCGGCTGCGCCTTTTCCGGCGCTTCCTCCCCAGCGATCGGGTTGGGAGCAAACGGGCGTAAAGCGATCGCCTGCCACAGCGAATCCCCCTTTGCTTCCTTACCTGGGGCTGATTTTCCAATTACTGCCGCCGCCCACTCCTTTGCCACGAGGCTCGGGTTGAGTGTCAGATGCGCCGCTGTAACCATTGACTTTCCTCCCACAGTGTTTCAGGCACCGATAGCAGCAGCGATCGCCAAGATTGTTTCTGCGATCGTTGACTGCACGAGCAACATTAACAAACGGTTAAATCCCTACTACATCTACTGTAATTCTCTAATATTTCCTCTGGCTTGTTTTGACATATTTCTTTAATAAATTTCGTGCAAGTCTATCACCTTCAACAGGTCAAAATGCTTATTTTCAGACGCTCCCAGCTTCTATAAAGTTTTTTTAAAAAATAGTTGATAAATAAAATCAATTAGACTGACTTCTAAAATATTAGGGCTCGGCAGTTGAAAAAATGGCAATATAAATGCGTTTGAGGATTTTATTTCCAGGCGTTCGATCGAAAGATATTGAGAAATAAAATCAATAAAGCTGGCAGGCAGGTCGCCATTTGTGAAAAACAGAGGAGGGCGTGCCGATAAAGCGCGCCCTCCTCCGCAAGTCTGAGAAAGCGAGTTGCCGATCCTACTCAATCGCGACGAGCTTCATAAATCGTCACGAATCAACCGATTTCGACATTTTCACTTTCTCACTTTCTCACTCTTCTCCCCTAGGGGCGATTCGCGAATCGCCCCTACTCAGCCGAGGCATCGAGCACTCTCCCACTCAGCACTCTCCCACTCAGCACTCAGCACTCTCCCACTCAGCACTCATCAGCACTCAGCACTCTCCCACTCAGCAATCAGCCGAGGCATCGAGCACTCAGCACTCTCCCACTCAGCACTCATCAGCACTCAGCACTCTCCCACTCAGCACTCAGCACTCATAAAACATTCGGGCGAGAAACTGCCGTGCAAACCGTAAGGAACGTGATGCTTCAAGTGCAGGCGAGCGACGGGTTGCGCGTTCAAATCGCGAGCATCCAAAATGACCACATCCGAACGGTGCGCGGCAGCGTCGTACATCAGCAGCAGCACCCAGCCGTCATCCTCAGCGGTGCCGCCCGGGCGGGGAACGAAAAGGGGTTCGCCGGCAAAACCGCGCGGTGCAGCACTCCAGAGCTGGCGCGAACCCGTTTGCAAGTCCATTTTCAGAACCGCTTGCAAAGGCGCATTGCCCGTCGGTTGGTGAGCCGCCCCTATATATAGATAGCGATTTGGGCGTCCGACTTTATCCGGGTGCAAGGTGGGAAATTCGCAGCAGCGGCTTTCCAGCACTTGTTGCTGTACGGTTTTGTTGGCGAGATTCAAGCGGAAGCGCCAAAGCTGACCGGCAGGGATAGCGTCAAAATCCACCTCGCGGAAGTCGCCGCTCGGTTCGACAGCGGGGAAAGAGTCGTAACAAACCGAGTCGAGAACGATTTCGTCGCCCTGCTCGAAAGCGTTGGCGTGGTGGAAGACAAAACACGGATCGGTTTCCAGAATTTGAACAGCTCGCTTGCCGTCGCGGGGAATGAGGATAACTTTCGTCGGTTGATTGGGGACGAAATTAATGCACTGACCGGCTGCTCGCCATCCCAGCAAGAAAGGCAGGGGATTGAAGGAGACGGGATTCTGGAAAAAGATGCAGTAATTGGGCGTAATCGCCATGTCGTGCATGAAGGCAAAGCCGGGAATCGCATGAGCGTGCTTGCGCAGGAGCTTTCCGGCTGCGTTGAGTTCGTAGATGGTGATGGTGCTGGAAAGCCCGACTTTGACGGAAAAGTTCACCAAGCAGGGGGCTCCCCCATCCATCTCGCAGCTCGCGTCAATTCGAGGGTGCGCGGCGAAGGCGTCGCCATTTTGCAAGATGCCGTCGAGGTATTCTTTGCCGAGGGTGTTTAAAGTATAAGGATCGAGTCGGTAAGGTTCGGCGGCTTCCCACAGGGCGAGGAGTTTGCCGCCCCAGTGAATGATATTGGTGTTGGCAATATTTTTGACTTTGGTGTCGAAGGCATTCGCCAGCCAGCCGCCGGTTTTTTGGGTGCCGAAGACGCCGCGATAGAGGATTTTTCCGGCTTTTTGTTCTTCGAGGTAGCCTTCGGTGCGGACGAAGCGGTTGCGGAAATAGGCGCGACCATTTTTGAAGGCGATCGCGCAGATCATGCCGTCCCCGTCAAAAGGATGGTGGAGGCGTTCGCCGTTAATATCCAGCAAACCGGGGCCATTTCTAAAAAAGGTGCCCTGCAAATCCGGGGGAATCTCACCTTCTATCTCGTCAATCCAGTAGTCAAATTCGTTCGGTTGAGATTCGTAACCTTTTTGCCAGTCTTTGCGGTTGTAGGGAACTGATGCATTAACAAAGGAATGTTTGGAAGTTTGCAAGTTCTGCATGGATAGTCACAGAAAAATAGTTGTTTGTAGTGGGGACTGCAGTCCCCCTCTTCGTTTGTAGTGGGGACTGCAGTCCCCCTCTTCCCAAAGCGCAAGGACTAAAGTCCTTACTACGAAAGCAGTAGGGACTAAAGCCCCTGATGGGAAAAAAACGCGCTCTCGTTTACCTGCGCTCTTCTGCGGCGAGGTTTTCTGGTAAAACACCGGTTGGCACTAATTCAGGTAAGAAATCTGGAACAAAATGATTGCCCGTCGCTTTAGCGATTTCGGGTTCCAATGCGGGCAGTGAGCTTGCTTCGACAGTTTCTCCAGCGGTTTCGCTGCTGCTGTCGGGGAGCCAAGTAATAAAAGGTAACGGCAGCAGCGTCGAGGCGTTGGCAATCAGTACCAGCAGCCAGAGGTTTTCAAAATTTGTCTGGGTGACGCCCAGCCAGTGCATGAGCACTGCACCCATTTCATAAGACAGCAAACCTGCCAGATTCGTCACCGACATCAGCAGGGCAAAGAAAGTCGCTTCCACTCCCGGCGGGCACAGGCGAGCGGCGAGTACGAGTACGGGCATGTAGGCGATTTGTCCCATGACGGTGAGCACGAGGCTGTCGCCCAAGCTGAACCAGTGGTCGTCAATGCCCAGGGCGCGGTTGGTGTGGGTGACGAGCAGCAGGGTGCTCATGCCCAGTACCGCTGAAATAACCGTTGACCACGCAAAAATGGTGCGGAAGGGGACGGCTTTGAAAAAGCGCTGGAACAGCCAGACGCCGACGAGGGAAGCGAGGCTCGTTACCAGGCGCACGCGACCGAGAAATTCTGGCTCGAATTTCAGTTCGTTGGTGGTGAAGAAGAAAAAGGCTGAGTCAGCGGTTGGGGTGACTTGCCACAGGAAGAGGAAGGCGGTGGGCATCCAGATGGCTTTCTGAGCGATCGCGCTTCGCAATTTGGTGACTTGTTCTTTGACGGTGTGGAAATCGGGCTTGCCATCCACCGCGTCTTCGGCGATTAACCACGCCGCAGCGGAGACAATCAGGGGAAAGGAGGCGGTAATTAAAAAGATGGTGTGGGTGCTGAAGTGTTGGAGGAGAGAACCGCTCAGGTAGGCGGTAATCAGTCCGCCGACTGCGGAAGCACCCCAGCTCAGAGATTGCAGGGAGCCGGCGTCGGTGTTGGATTCGCCCCGCGCCCGTTCGACGACGAGGGAGTCTACGATTACGTCGCTGACGGCGACGGAGAGGGAACTCAGGGCGATCGCGGCGGTTGCTTGCCAAGCAGTCTCGACGAGTGTCGCGAGGGCAACCCAGGCGAACGCGCCGGCAAGCCCGGATAAAATAAGGTAGGGACGCCTGCGGTAGCCCAGGATGGGCAATCCATCGGAGACGAAGCCGAACAGGGGCTTCACCATCCAGGGCAGGGCGACGATGCCCAGCAAGGCGGATACTTCTGCTGGCGAGAGCCCCAGCTCGTCTTTGAGAAAGAAGCTGACGGCGAGACGCGCTAACCCCAGAATCCCTTGAACGAAATAGACGAGTAAAATTGCGATTAATTCTGGGGTCGGTTCGTTGCCAAAAAATACTTTTTGTGTTATCGCCTCTTTGATTTTGTTTTGGCCAGTCTGAGAAACTACCATTAGATTAACAATCGTTAAGAAGTTATAACTTTTATATCATAGCGCGATCGCAAAGGGGGTAGATGTCCATTTTTTGTCCCCCTCCTCGCCCGATCGTCTCTTTTCAGCCTGCCATCGCGATTTCTCCGGCGTTTGGAGCGATCGATCGCCGTTAAAGAAACCCGGCTTCTTCGCGCAACCGGGTTTCTCGGCTCTGTTATTTAAAGTTTATTGAGATTTACCTCTATAGCAGGATGCTTTTACAGACAGCGCGATCGCGCCGGTTCAATCCGATTCACTGCCAATCTCTACTGTAAAAATTGACCCTTTCGGCGGATTGTTTGCGACAGAAATAGTGCCCCCGTGCGCTTCTATTGCCATTTTGCAAAAAGCCAGCCCCAAACCGGTTTGGGAGACGCCCTCAAATCGGGTTCCTATCTCATATTTCTCGAAAATACTCTGTTGCGTTTCTTCGCTAATGCCCGGGCCGCTATCAACCACCTGCACCCGCGCGCCTCCGGCTTCTAGATAATCGGCTCGGAGAAGAATTTGGCTGTCGGCAGGAGAAAATTTTATCGCATTTGACAGTAAATTGTCAAGAACTCGGCGAAAAATAGCGGCGTCTGCACTGATGCTATTCCCCGGCTGTGGAAAATCGCCGATCAGTTGCAGGTTTTTCTGGGAGGCGATCGCCTCAAAGTCGGCAAGCGCCGAGGTACAAAGGGCGTGCAAGTCTACTGGCGTGCGATTGAGAACGATTTTACCAGATTCTAATTTAGCCATGACCAGCAAACTGTCAATCAGGGCTTGCAGTCGATGGCTGGCTTGGAGAATCTCATTAATTTTCTTCTCTTTCTTGTCGGGAGGAAAATTAGCTCGTTGCAGCAAAGCAGCCGAAAAAATAATATTCGCCAGAGGATTTCGCAGGTCATGCACGATCGTATTGACCATATTCTCTCGCAGGTCGAGCAACCCCTGCAAATTGTCGTACTGCTGCTTGATTCGCAACAGAGAACGAACTCGGGATCGCAATTCCAAGCCATTGAGCGGCTTGCTGATGAAGTCATCGGCTCCGCCTTCCAGGCAGCGCGCCAAATCTTCTTTAGAGGTTAAAGCCGTTACCATAATGACGGGGATGGGCTGCCAGGAGGGATTGGCTTTAATGCGGCGGCAGACTTCGATGCCATCGATTTCCGGCATCATCACGTCGAGCAAGATGACATCGGGCTTAATTCTGTCGAGGCGATCGAGAGCTTTCTGCCCAGATGCAGCGTAATTTAACAGGTAGCCTTCTCCGTCGAGTAAGGTTTCAATCACGTCGAAGTTATCGATTTCATCATCAACAACTAAAAGTGAAGGTCGATCGGTCATAAGTCTGCTTCCCTATTTCTTTAACAGGCTTTGAATGGTTGCTGCCAGTTGTTTGAGCTTGACGGGCTTTGTCAGGTAGTCGCTGGCTCCTGCTGCCAAACAGAGCTCGCGATCGCCCGTCATTGCCAGGGCAGTCAGGGCAATAATCGGAATGTCCCCAATCTGGCGATCGCCCCGAATACGGCGAATGGCTTCCAAACCATCCATTCCCGGCATCTGAATGTCCATGAGAATCAGATCGGGCATTTCAGCTTTCGCCAGATCGATCGCTTCTCGACCGTTTCTCGCGAAAATCAAGCGATAACCCCGACCGGTCAGGTAATCGGATAGGGTGTCGATATTACTTTGATTGTCCTCCGCCAGCAGGAGCAGGGGAGTTGCGCGAGAGGATTGTGCCTCTGCCGGTTCTGGGGCAACCACCAGCGCCGTTGGCGGAGCATCGGGATGCCGGAGTTGCGCGATCGCGGCACGGAGTTGCTGGCGGGAAATCGGCTTGACGAGGTAGTCGGCAGCTCCCAACGCCAACCCCTGAGAGCGCTCGTCTATCACTGAGAGCACTAAAACGGGAATATTCCGAGTTTGGGGATGGGCTTTGAGTTGTCGCAGCACCTGCCAGCCCGAGAGATTGGGCAGTTGGATATCTAGAACGATCAGTGCCGGTTGCAGGGCGATCGCTTCCTCGATCGCGCCATCGCCGCGAGAATGGCAAACGGCGTGCAAACCTATCTCGTGCAAGTAGCGCGCGATTTGTTCCGACGCCGTGAGCGAGTCTTCGACGACGAGCACTTCAACGTTATCGGCGGGCAGGGAGGCGTGGGGGAGGGCAACCGGGTGGAGCTGGCTGGGCTGCTGGCTGTATGGAAGTCTCACGCTAACGCAACTGCCTTTCCCGACTTCGCTGCTGAGGGAAACGCTGCCTCCGTGCAGCTCGACAATGCGCTGCACCAAGGCTAAACCGAGTCCGGTTCCGGCTTGTTGGCGGTTGAGGCTGCTGTCAATCTGCGTGAAGGGTTTAAACAGTTTTTTGGCGTCTTCCCGAGAAATGCCAATTCCCGTGTCGATAACGCAAAGCACAAGGCGATCGGGTTCTAATCGAACTTCTAATCGCACGCTGCCCTCTTCTGGGGTAAATTTAACCGCATTCGAGAGCAGGTTAATCAGCACTTGGCGGATGCGGCGTTCGTCGGCGAAGAGTTCTGGCAAACCGTCCGGGATGCTAGCAGTCAGTTGAATGTTTTTCTTGAGGGCTTGTTGCCGGACGAAGGGCAGGCTTGCCTCGCAGAGGAGTTTGACGGAAACGGGAGCCATTTCTAGTTCTAGCTTGCCCGATTCGATTTTGGACAGGTCGAGAATGTCGTTAATTAATTCTAGTAAATGCCTGCCGCTGCGTTCGATGGTGGCGATCGCCTTTTCTTGGCGTTCGTTCAGCGAACCGAACACTTTTTCGAGCAAGCCCTCGCACATTCCTAGAATCGCGTTGAGCGGCGTGCGCAGTTCGTGGCTCATGTTGGCGAGAAATTCATCCTTCAGGCGGGTGGCAGTTTGCAGTTCGGCGTTGGCGATCGCGAGCTGTTCGTTGCTGTGCTGCAGGGCAATTTCTGTGGCTTTTTTCTCGCTGATATCAAAGTTAATCCCGATCGCCCGCTGCGGTTCGCCGCGATCGTTGCGCTGGATTAACCCACAGGCTTTAATGTAGTGAATGCTGCCGTCGGGATGAACGACGCGAAATTCCGTATCAAATTCCCGTTCGCCTCGCAGGGCTTTTTGAATCGCCGCATCGGATTCGGCGCGATCGTCTGGATGGACGCCGTTTAGCCAAGCCGCATAGGCTCCGCCAAATTGGGAGGGCTGCACGCCATACAATTCATACATGCGATCGTCCCATATCAGCACGTTGCGATCGATATCCCACTCCCAAATTCCGATCGCCCCCGATTTGATGGCAACTTCTAGCCGAGCTGATAAAGTGCGGAGCTGTTCTTCTGCTTGTTTCTCAGCGGTTATGTCGCGAACGAGCCACCGAAGCGTTTTCATTCCCTGGCTGTCGCGAAAGCTCGTGACTCGCATGGCGACAGGTATTTTCAGTTTTTTTGATAGTTTCAGGTGTACCTCAAAGCTTTGTGCATTTCCCGACTTCACCCCTTCATTTTGGTAATTCTGAAAGGTGGCGAAATCCGGTTCATCCACAAAATTAATCAGTCGTTTCTGCAACAGTTGATTCTGAGTTGTCAACAGCAGAACTTCTGCCCTTTGATTGGCTGCCAGGATAGTTCCTCTCTTGTCGGTGACGAGATAAGCATCCGGCGCGCTGCTGAATAAGTCTTGATAGCGCTGCCGCTCGAATTCGAGCGTTTTTTGCACGGCAAAGAGTTCCTCATTTTGCTGCCGCAGTTCTTCTTCAATCACTTGGAGCTCTTCGACAGCGGTTTCGAGTTCTCTTTCGCGCTGTCGCAAGAGTTCTTCAGCTTGCTTGCGCTCCGTAATATCCAGAACTGTACCGACTAGGGTGGCAGGTTCGCCGTCTGCGTCGCGCAGCAGTGCCGATCGCGACTGCACGAAAACCACGCTTCCATCGCGCCGGTGCAAGCGATAATCAGCCTCGAAGGGTTTTTCGTTTTCGACGACTTCCTGAAGCGTGCGATCGACGATTTCGCGGTCGTCGGGGTGAAGATATTCTCGAAATTCTTCGTAAGTTGGAGCGCCTTTTTCAAGCGGGCGATCGAAAAGATTAAAGGTTTCTGCTGACCAAGTGATTTTCAGAGTTTTTAGGTCATATTCCCAGCTTCCCAAACGGGCAACCCGCTGCACGACAGAGAGGTGAGCTTCGCTTTTGATGAGTTGGGCTTCTATGCGCTTGCGATCGCTGATATTGCGAGCCACCCAAATCGCAGACCGATCCGCTCCGGGATAAATATAGGCTTCAAACCAAACTTTTTTATCCCCGGCCTCAATTGGATATTCAAAAACTAGGTTTTTTTGGGTTTCAATTACCTGGTCAATTTTGCTAAACCATAAATTTTCACTGTCCGGGTGGTAGAATTTTTCTAAATTTAATCCAAGTAAATTAAGGTTTTCTTCGTATAGAAAATCGGGATTAGTCGGGGCTGCTTCAATATTTTTATTCTCGTCAATGATTAAAACAATTTCGCTCATGGCTTCAAAAAAAGAGCGATTTTTTGGCTCGGAGCTTCTCAGCCTGCCTTCGATCAGCTCTCGCTCTCTCCTTTCCTGTTGCAAGCGATCGTTGGCTTCTGCCAGTTGGGCAGCGATCTGGTTGATTTGGGTTTCTAGAGCTGCTTGTTGGGTTGCCCGTGCATCCCGGTTTTCTGCTTCCAGTGCCGAGACTTTTTCCTGAAGTCTGTCTACTAATCGATACAGTTCCATCGGATCGAGGACTTGCAGCAGGTTTGTCTGGGCGAGAGTGCCCAATAATTCTCCGCGATCGCCAGTCACGATTGCCCGCTCCAGTTGTTGCGCTTGCATGAGATTTTGTACCGAGAAGAGGGTGTCTTCAGGGCTGACGGCAACCCAGGCGGGATTCATTACGGTTCCCACGGGCTGGCGATCGAAATCTACCCCCAAGGCTTGCAATTGCACGAGATCGCGATCGCTGAGGGTGCCCACGGGAATGTTGGCTTCGACAATCACCGCCGAACTTTTCCCGTGCCGTGCCATTAACTGGGCAACGTTGAAGAGGGAGGTTTCCGGCGCGGCGCAAATGATTTGAGAATCCATCACCTCGGAGACTAACCGCAGTCGCAGCACGTCGAGAGGCGGCAGAAGTTGGCTCAAGCTTTCGCGGGTGAACGCGCCTATAACCTGCCCGCGATCGCCGATAACCGGCAAGTGACGGATGCCGTGTTTTTGCATGGGATGGAGGGCGGCAAAAATATCACTCAATTCCGACTGCTGCACGGCAATGACTGGCTGAGTCATCACGTCGGAAATGGGGATTTCCGCCAGCTCCCGCCCTTCGGCGAACAGGCGCGCGGCATCTCGTTCGGTGAAGATGCCCGCGAGTTGGTTATTTTCTATCACTAAGACGCAACTGGCGCGAGCATCGGTTAATAAAGCCCTCTCCTGTGAGTCAGGTTCCCGCAACAGCGAACAAGTGGCGCGAGCGGCACTCATTCGGGCGATTGCTTCTATCGCCGGGGTTGCTGGCGTGACGGTGAGGGGATCGCGGGCGATCGCTTGTTCTAAATTGATTTCTGTCCGGAAAAGAGAAAGCATGGCCGAGATTCGCTTGACAGCCGTAAAACCGCATTTCCAAATAACGTATCTCTTTCCTGCCACAGGCGGGAAAAAGATAAAATCCGTCATTTGATTCCATTGCAGGTCCCCTTCGTTCCAGCAACTAGGCGAACCTAATTTAACTGAACGCTTGGCGTCATCACCTTTGTCGCGTGAAGCTAAAACATCAGCGATCGCGAATCGCTAACGTTCCCGATCGGCGGCGCTATGATGGCCTTACTCATCACTACAAACCCAACAGGAATGCTGACGTGATTTTCGTTATTTTATTTTTGATTCCTATTTTTAACGATAGGAATCACCTTTTCTATAATAGATAATCTCCCCCGCTAAAATGTGTTTTATATCATAGCAAGCTGTGATTTAGATCACTGAAGAGAGTGTCGAAGTTTAAACTGATTCGGCAACTACTTGCTAAATCTGGGCTTCCAGCTCTAGCGTTCCTTGCAGGATTTGTGAAAATACCAGTGCGGTTTAGGAGCCCGCGATCGGTCAGATCCGGGGAGAGAGCCCGTACTCCTGATATAAACCTATTTCACGACTCAAATAGAAGCGCTATATACCAGTTCTTTTAGGAAAAGTGAAATGTTGTAGGGTGCTGCCCAAAGCGGCTAGAGTGCACCCTACCCAAAATTTTTTTTACAATTCTTGCAAAAACCGCTATATAGCGATTTTCTTTTCTCGTGAGGGACTGAGAAACTGAGAAACCGGGTTTCTTCAAGAAACCGGGTTTCTGGGTGTAAAAGTTTTTTTACAATTCTCAGGAACGACTGGTCGATAAACTGTTCGCAGTGAACTTTTTTTGGCGAGTATTTATGCGCGAATAATGACGGTGCGGGTTCGCCCGTGCGGAGCGTTACCCGACAAAATACATCATCTCTTTTAAGCAGATGAGCATAAATAATTGCAGGATGGTTGCGGGAGTGCGGGCGTCCTCGCCAGCTGCTGAGGAAAGCGGGCTAGAAGCCCGCACTACTGGGAGCATCCCGTTTTTGTCAAAACACCTTTTTCAGAAGTGGGAGCGTCTCGCTCCCGATCGATCCAAGAGCGAACGAGACGTTGGTGCTAGCTCATAAAAGAGCCGCAACGCTTACGCACCCGCAACGCTTACGCACTCCAAAAATGGGATGCTCCCCGCACTACTTCCGTAGGGTTGTGCAATTGATTCTGCATAATTGCTTATGTTTGTCGTAACGATTTTAGGAACCGTGAACTGCCCCGACGCCAAACGCGCAAATCAGCGGACATCAATAAACGGAACAGGCTCTGAAGTCAGCAACCCCCTGTCTCGACGCACTTCTGGCAGCGCGCCGACGGCAGCAACAACCTCGCCCGAGTTTGCGGAATATGCGACGACAGCCAGAAAGAATGACTCGCAGTGACTAGAATAATGACTGATTAGAGTCCAATTGGCAGAGGTGGTTGAGATGCGCAGATGGCAAACAGGCTCGGCTTTGTTCGCGGCTGTGGGAATAGCAGCAAGTAGCCTGACTCCCGCAGTGGCCCAATCCACATTTTACGACATACAGGGACACTGGGCGCAACTGTGCGTCGAACAACTGGCACAGCAGGGTATTTTCAGCGGCTTTCAGGATGGCAGCTTCAGACCGGAACAATTTATCACGCGCGGGGAGTTTGCCACGATTATCCCGAAAGCCTTTCCCAACGCGCCGGCAGTCAGCTCTGACGCTCCCTTTTTCGACGTTCCCTCGCAAACCCAGACGGGAGGGGCGCTGCGCAGCGCTCGCCAGAGCGGCTTTTTGTCGGGATATCCCAGCGGCGTCTTCAAGCCAAACGACTTGCTGACGCGGGTGCAAGCTTTGGTGGCGCTGGCAAATGGATTGAATCTCTCGCCTACAGTTCTGGCGATTAGCCAGTTGGATGAGGTATACGACGACGCCCGCACGATTCCGCCATTTGCCCTGAGCGCGATCGCTGCAGCGACACAGCGGGGGCTGGTTGTCAGCTATCCCTATCCCCGCTTGCTCAACCCCAATCAGCCGGCGACGCGAGCGGAACTCGCCGCTTTTATCTGTCAAGCGATCGCCACTTCTGGCAAAGCCTCCCCCGTACCGCCCCAGTATGTGGTTGCACCTCCGAACTCTGGAGGCATCCAAACCGAAACTCAGACATTCGGACAAGTCAAAGCCGAAATTACCTATCAAAAACAAGCCTATGTTTTCAGCGACTTGCACTTGAAAGTCACCCGGGGAGGCGAAGCTTTCCTAGACATGCCTTTGCCGGTTGGCGGCGGGCTGAGTTCTGCGTTAGGATTTCGACTCACCGATTTAGACGGGGATGGCGAACCGGAAATCTTAATCGACTTATTCCCGCGCGATCGAAGGTGCTGCGCTTATTCGCTGATTTACCGCTATCTCCCGGCTTCAGGACAGTACAGTTACGTTCAGCATCCGTGGGGAGCTGCCGGCTACCAGCTCAAAGATTTCGATCAGGATGGCGTCCCGGAATTTGAAAGTTTAGACCGCCGATTTGGGCTGCGATTTGCTTCCAGCTATGCCGAAGCTGCTGCCCCGTTGCAAATCTGGCAGTACCGTCAGGGTCAGATGTTCGACGTCACCCGCCAATATCCGAATTTAGTGGCTGAAGATGCCGAGAAATTGTGGCAGTCCTATCAGTTGCTCAGCAGCAGCGGGCAAGATGTCAGGTCGGTTTTGGCGGCTTACTTGGCGAATAAAATCCTGCTGGGGCAAGGTCAGGAGGCGTGGAGCCAGGTACAGGCGAGTTACGAGGGGGGCGATCGCCTTGAATATCTGGAAAATTTGCGTACTTTCCTGCGCAGCACCGGTTATTTTCGATAAAAGAAACTGCAGTGTTTGGATAAGACTCGATGCAGAAAAGACAGCCGGGATTGGGAGATTCAGGGATGAAACCCCAAAGGAGAAAACTTCTCTACTTCTCCTTTTTCCTTTTCAGTTTTTCTGTGACGCTACCCGCTCCGGCAGCTTTTGTACAGCCGGAGCGTTCTCAGCGGGCGATGGTGGTTTCCGCCCATCCTGCCGCCAGCGAGGCGGGTGTTGCCATGCTGCAGCAGGGGGGAAATGCAGTGGATGCTGCTGTCGCGACGGCTTTTACTATTTCTGTGGTAGAACCGTTTTCTGCTGGCATTGGCGGCGGCGGTTTTTTGCTATTTCGCCAGTCAGAAACTGGGGAGATAAAAGCGCTGGATTTTCGGGAGCGGGCACCTCTAAAGGCAACGCGGGATATGTATTTAGATGAGGCGGGCAAGGTGCGTCCGAATGCCAGTTTAAACGGGCATTTGGCGGCAGGGGTGCCGGGAACGGTGGCGGGATTGTACGAAATTCACCGCCAGTATGGGCAGTTGAGTTGGGCAACTGTAGTGCAACCGTCAATCCGTCTGGCAAAAGAAGGTTTTTTAGTGGGCGATCGCTTTGTGAATGACGCCTCTTTGCGCCGCGAAGTGCTGTTGAGCAATCCAGCCGCGCGAGCCGCTTTTACCCGCAACGGCGAGATGTATCAAAGGGGCGATCGCTTGCTACAGCCGGATTTAGCCCAGACGCTGGAGAAAATCGCTGCCGATCCGCAGAGTTTTTATCAGGGAGATATTGCCCGCGCGATCGCAGATGATATGGCAAAAAATGGCGGCATTATTACCCTAGAAGATTTAGAAAGTTACAAACCCATCTGGCGCGATCCGCTCTGCGGCACTTTCCGCATCTGGCAAATCTGCTCGATGCCGCCGCCTTCGTCGGGAGGCGTTCACTTACTGCAAATTTTAAATATTATCGGCGATACCGATTTAAAATCCCTCGGCTGGCACCATCCCGACGCCTTGCACCTGCTGGCAGAAGCGATGAAAATTGCTTATGCCGATCGATCTCAATATTTGGGCGATCCGGATTTTGCGAAAGTCCCCGTACAGCAACTCATCAGCCCTGAATACGGGGCGCTGCGGCGTCGGGAAATTGACATGCAGCGTGCCCGAACTAACAGTGAGGTGAAGCCGATTGACATGAAAACGCTGCTGCAATTTAGCCAAGCCGAGCCGAAAGATACGACTCATTTAACGGTCGTCGATGAAAAGCGCAATGTTGTCAGCTTGACATTTACAGTAAATGGGCGTTTTGGAGCGGGCGTAGTGGCGGCAGGAACGGGGATTTTATTGAATAACGAAATGGATGATTTTGCGATCGCGCCTGGGGTTCCGAATTTGTTCGGATTGGTGGGTAATGAAGCCAATGCGATCGCGCCCGGGAAAACGCCTTTATCGAGCATGACACCGACGATTGTAACGGAAAATAACCAACTGCGAATGGCAGCAGGCGCTCCGGGCGGCAGTACGATTATCACCACGGTGCTGCAAATTATCCTGAACGTACTCGTTTACGAAATGGATGCCGGCGCAGCAGTTTCTGCACCGCGACTGCACCATCAGTGGTTGCCCCAGACGCTGCGCGTCGAGCGGTGGGGTTTTGACTGGGCGACGCTGGAGGAATTGCAGCGGCGGGGGCACGAGATAGACGTGCAAAACGGCTGGGGTAATGCGAATGCGATCGTAGTAACGCCGGATGGGGAATTAGAAGGAGCAGCCGATCCGCGCGGGGAAGGGGCAGCAAGGGGATATTAAATGAGATCGGCAGTGAGCGTTTTCAGTGCTGAGCTCTGAGTGCTGAGTGTTCGATATTTCGGGAAGAAAAAGGCGCGATCGCTCTCATCGCGCCTCAAATATTAAATTGCCCTTAACATTGCCTCCGCTATGTAAAACTTCCGGTATAATCTAGATAGGTCGCAATTTTCGCCAGTCCTTAAAATTTTGCTAGAGAAAATGATGAAAAGATCGAAAGTGCTAGCAGGGCTTTTTAGCGCGAGCGCCTTTGGCGCGATCGCACTCCTTTTACTCGCTTACTTCCTGCCTGGAAGCCAAACAAGTGCCGCGCTTCCCATTGCCGAGACTTCTACCACAATCGCACAAAAACTCGGTTCGATTAATTATTCGCGTCTGGGGATTGGCGGCGTTCGATTGGGAGACTCCATAGAAAAAGCAAACAGCACATTCGGAGAAGCGCAACGCGACGAAAGCAAACCCGCCCCAGGGCTCGGCGGTACAATTCGCACCATTAATTACCCTGGCGTTTCGGTTTCAGCGTTTGACGGCAAAATTTATTCACTTGTCACCACAAGTTCAAATTTTCCCACCATTGACGGCGTGAAAGTGGGAGATGAAACGCGCAAAGTCCTCCAAATCTACGGAACGGCAGCAGATTCCCTTGAAAATGGCACAGGTCGCCTGACTTATTATAACAATGAAATGGCTTCTAGTTTGAGTTTTGAAATAAAAAACGATCGCGTTCAGAGAATTATGTGCTACAGTTTGTTAAACTGATAGAGTAGCTGCTAGCTTAATATCGGCAGAAGTTTCAAACAATTTATAAAATTTCTCTCCCTTCTCTCCTTCCTCTGCGAACTCTGCGGTTTAATGAAAAATCCTATTCAGGATGTAACCGACTTGCAACGCAGAGAGTGCAGGAGTTTACAAGCGCCGAATCCCATCCGCCAAACCCTCACAAACGCCCGCCAGAAAATCCAGATTGAGCGTATCAATGCGATCGCTCGCTTGGTGGTAGTGGGGATTGCGCATAAAAGCCGTATCCGTCACCATAATCGCGCGATAACCCCTATCCCAAAACGGAGAATGATCGCTCAGGCGCGTCTGGCGAACCAATAAACCCCGATTCGGCACTGGCAGCCACTCGCTCGGCACGCCGCTTTTGCGAATCCTGCCGCTGAGGTGAATCATATCGGGAAGCGTCGGAATATTGCCAATCAAAGCAATGTAATCGCCGCGATTGGGATAAAATTTATCCAAACCTGCCGGATAGCGCTGCGAACCCGGAGTGGAATCGCAATATCCCAGCATTTCCAAAGACAGCATCAAGCGTATCCGCTGCTTTTGTTGTTTTAAAGCGGCGGCATATTGATTGCTGCCCAGCATCCCGTATTCTTCCATATCAAAGGCAACCATTTGCAGGGGATAATTAGCCGGTTCGAGAGAGAACAACCGCGCCAATTCCAGCAGTGCCGCGACGCCTGTCGCATTGTCGTCGGCTCCGGGGGTTCCCGGTGCAGCATCGTAATGGGCTCCGATGAGAATAATCGGTTTTTGACTGCTACTGCTGCCGTCGCGAGCGGGTAAATTGAGGAGCAGATTTTGATGTTTTCTGCCCTGTATCTCAAATTCGTGGATTTCGACAGTTCCCCACTGTTGCAACTGTTCGCGGATGTATTGCTGGACGAAAAAATGCCCCCCACTCGCCAGGTAAGGATCGCGATCGCGCACTATTTGCGTGAGATGATAAGTTAGATTCTCTTTTAAAGTCACTTTTTTTCTCCTTTACGGGGGAAAGTGAGAAAAATACCTATTTTATTTAATCGGGAGCGCGGTAGGGGCGCTGAAGAAAGTTCTCGCCCCTTGTTCCTCGTCAAGCTGTCCCATCTGCATTGACCGGACTGGAAAACGGAGAGGGTGGGATTTGAACCCACGTTGGAGTTGCCCCCAAAGCAGATTTCGAGTCTGCCGCATTCAACCACTCTGCCACCTCTCCAGGTGTTTTGGTTTCAAACTCTATATTAACCGATCGCGCGACATTTCACAGCAGAGTCGCATCATTTTCTGTTGGCTCCAACATTTTTTCAAATCCACCGTCCGGCGTCCACTGAATGGCCCCGTCGCGTTCTGTCCACAATAGCTGAGTTTGGTGTTGGAGCAGGCGTTCCGACATGTCGGGGTCGATCGAGCGGGAAGAGGCGATCGCCACTTTCGGTTTGATTGCCTCGAGCAATTCCCCACTCAAGCGATCGCCCGCCCACCAAAGCACCTCCACGGGCTGCAAACCTCCTGAAGCGAGCAGTTCTTGCTGCTGGTTGGGATTGAGCCTCCCCAGAAATAACCAATTTTGACCGCCTAAGCGCAATTGCACCACTGGAGGCTCGGCACCGATCAGCTTTACAGATGTCGAACCGGCTGTCACTTCTTGTCCAACCGGCAGGGGCAGGTAAGATCCCTGACGGGCTCGCACCGCGTTGGCGATCGTCCCATCCGAGGGAGCTTGCCCGTAAAATGTTTGTACGGGTAAGGCTTGCAATATCTGGCCCCAACCGCTGCGGGTGTCTTGCGGGTTCGCCGTCGCGATCGCCCAGTCAATTTTATTAATCCCTTGCTGCGTCAAAAAAGGCAGCACCGCAAACCGCACCGTATCGTCGTCGCCAGTATTAATTAAGGTAACTTCCCCTTTATCTTGGATAGCGACTACCTTTTCCCCGCGCGTTGCCAGCAGCGTCACCTGAAACACCGTTGATTGAGCCTGCCACAGCGGCACCACCACCAAACCAACGGCAGCGAACAAAACCAATATCCACCGCTGCCCCTTGTGCCACCACCGAATCAGCCACACTGCGCAAATCAGTGCGTAGAGGATTAACATTTGCAGCAGCGAGATAGAACCCGTCGCCACTGTACTTCCCGGCAACTGGCTGAAAAATTGCGCGATCGCCAATAGCGCCTTAGCCGGATAGTACAGCACCCAAGCCGAAACCGTCCCCGCCTTTGGCCAAATCAATGCTGCTAGAGCGCTCCCCGTGCCGCCGATACTAATTGCAGAGATAAATGGTGCGGTGAGAATATTGACAATGACGCAGTAAAGCGATATAACGCTGAAATAATAAATTTGCAGCGGCAGAACCCAGACGGAAGCCGCGATCGGAGTCGCGATCAGAGAAGCGATCGCCACCGGCATCCAATCCAACCGCGCCATCACTGCCGGCAGCGTCACCAACAATCCCAGGGTTGCCAAAAAACTTAGTTGAAATCCCAAATCCCAAATTAAATTAGGATTGAACAGCAGCAGAATCGTCGCCGAGACGAGCAGAGAACCGAGGGGTTTCACCTTGCGCTGCAATACCAAAGCCAGCAGAGCGCCGAACCCCATCACAGCGGCGCGCAAAATCGGCGCATCTCCACCCGTCAAACCGACCATCAGAGCGATCGCGCTAGTTCCGAGAATAAATTGCAGGCGATCGGACAAACCCTTACTCAGCGCTAAAACCAGCCCCAAGATAATAGAAACTTGAGCGCCCGAAGCAGCCAGAGCGTGAGAAAGTCCCACCTGACGAAACTCGTCTTTAATGTCATAGGGAACGTCAACCGCCTGCTTGCCCAGGGCGATCGCGCTCACCATTGGCCCAGCCGGCACCCCCAGCCACTCGATTTGGGCGCGGGCAATCCGCTGCCGCACCGCCCACCATCCCCATTTAGGTTTGATTTCGCCATTGGGCAACGTGACTCGATACCCAGCCAAACCCGCAAAAGCTCCTTCCTTCGCCAAATAAGCCTGAAAATCAAAACCACCGGGGTTTGCCGCTGGTTTGGGTTTGTACAACCGCCCCGTCACCGCAACAGGTTGACCCGGATGCAGACCCGTAGCCTGCAGTAAGGGCACCGTGACATAAAGTTTGCCCGTCACGCTTTGAGAACCCGTTGTCGGTACAGCGGTTGCCGCCTCGCCCGAAACAATCTCGTTGAGACTCGTTGCTTGCAACCAAAATTGAGCCTTTTGAGAGCGGGTGAGGCGGGGCGTACTGTCTAGATTGCCCCAGACGATAACTTCTTGCTCCTTCGCGCCGCTCTCAGGTGGCAGCACGAACCGACTGACATCAGTGGCGGCTGGCTGCGGCACCCGCGACTGCAAATATATAGCAGCCAGCAATCCTGCAATGCCTGCACTCAGCCACAGTATCCGTTTGGGGCCGGTTCGCCACAAACTCGGCAGGGCGATCGCCGCCGCTATCCCCAGCGCCAGCATTCCCAGCCCGCCCAGCGGCACGCCGAAAACGCGCCCGGGCAAAGCCGCAGACAGCAGCCCGAGAATGTAAGCCAGACTTAGAAGCACCCCACCCGCAACAGTCATAAAGCGATCGCCGATTTAAATGGCCAGTCCCAGCTTTATCCCCAGCACGGCATGAACAAACATAATCGCCAGCGCCGCAGTGCCCAGATAAGCGTGAGCCGTCCGCAGTTCCGGCTTGCCCGTTTTAAAACCGAACATCGAAATCGCCCCATTTGCACCGAGCAACAGCAAAACAAGCGCTGAAGTCCAGAAATGCGGGCTTTCCAAAATCGGCTGATGCTGCATCACCAGAGACAGCAGCCCGCCTGTAGCGCCCATTGACATAAACAGAAACATCCACAGTGCTACCCGGCGGTGGGCAACCCGAAGTTGACTGGCAGCCACCTCATCAGTCAGCACCCGTCCGCGCCATCCGGCGAAGGCGACAAAACCCCCCATCACAAACACCACAATCCCCATCATCACGGGATGGCCCCAATGCGTAATCGGTTCGGGAATTCCCAGACTGCGGAATTGTTCAGCAATCGGTTCGAGAAGCTGACTCAGATCGAGCATTCGTTTGATACCCTCTTCAAGTTTGAATTTGTTGGAATTTGCACGCGCGCCAAGAGCGACTTGTGCAGATAATCGATTTCAATCTCTGACAGAGATAGGCTGTATGCCAGAAGCAGCCTGCTTTCTAGCGTAGCAGGCAATGGGACTGCCAGAGAACCCCATCACTCTTGAAAATTGCAATAAGCGAGTTCTGCCGCTCCAGGCCCCATGCCCCATGTCCTATGCCCCTGGCGGACAGTCGCAACGCCTGCTTCTCTATATATATAGATAGCTACACCACCGGTTGAACCGCCGATCGCTCAGCCGCCTGCAACCGCAACAGCGGAAACTCCAGCTTTTCGCGCTGCTGCAAGTACAGGTGAGCCACGCGCCGAGCCAAATTGCGAATCCTAGCAATATAGCGAGTCCGTTCCGTCACAGCAATCACCCCTCTGGCGTCCAGCAGGTTGAAAGTGTGAGAACACTTGAGTACATAGTCCAGACTCGGCAGAACCAGCCCCCGCTGCGTTAGCTGTTCCGCCTCTTGTTCGTAAAGGCCAAACAGCGTGAACAGCAGTTCAGGATTCGACGCCTCAAAATTGTAGGTACACTGCTCCACCTCGCCCTGGAAGTGAACGTCCCCATACATCACCTTGTCCGTCCAAGAGATTTTCGTAAAAGCATCCACCTCCTGCAGGTACATGGCCAAGCGCTCCAGACCGTAAGTAATCTCGATCGCCACAGGTCTGCAATCAATCCCGCCGCACTGCTGGAAGTAAGTAAACTGAGTAATTTCCATCCCGTCGAGCCAGACTTCCCAGCCGACACCCCAAGCCCCCAAAGTCGGAGACTCCCAGTTGTCCTCCACAAACCGAATGTCGTGATCCTCCGGACGAATGCCCAGGGCTCTGAGGGAATCCAGATAAAGGTCTTGGATATTATCGGGAGAAGGCTTCATCAGCACTTGATATTGGTAATAGTGCTGATAGCGGTTGGGGTTTTCGCCATAGCGCCCGTCCGTGGGACGCCGGCAAGGCTCCACATAGGCCACCGACCACGGCTCAGGGCCAATGGCCCTTAAAAACGTATGCGGGCTCATCGTCCCGGCCCCCTTCTCGATATCGTAGGGCTGGGCAATCAAACAGCCGCGATCGGCCCAGAACTGATGCAGCGCAGCAATCACCGACTGAAAATTCACGATATTTTTCCTCGCACGCAGTACACGCCTCCCCCATTGTCGCTCAAAGCTGTACCGTGCAAGGGTTTGAGCCGTCTCAAAAAAAATCTCAAAAATTTTCCGAAAAAGTGTTGACAAACCTAGA
>CAYOOD010000119.1:0-22254 GCA_964405435.1 uncultured bacterium | reverse complement strand
AGGGGGGGAGGGGGGGGAGGGGGAGAGGGGGAGAGGGCATGAATCCCCGAATCCCGGTTCGCCGTTGCGCCCAAATAGTCTTTGATAGAAGTACACAAACGGAGATTATGAAAATCAGCGACAAAGAAAAGCGATCGCGCGCCTACAGGGCGATCGTCGTGTATTGCACGATAACGCTCATTCCGATAGGGATAGCCAGCAAGTTTTACCAGGGGCCGCTGCAGTGGTGGATTAATGATTTTTTCGGCGATATACTCTACGAAGCCTTCTGGATTATGGTGGGGGTGCTGATTTGGCCAAGGGCGTCACTGGCCAAAATAGCGTCAGGGGTTTTCATCGCCACTTGCCTGATAGAAGTGCTGCAACTGTGGCAGCCCCCCTTTTTGCAAGCGATTCGCGCGACATTTATCGGGCAGCTATTTCTGGGTACGACGTTTGTGTGGTGGGACTTCCCGCACTATTTGGCGGGATGCGTCCTCACCTGGGCTGGGTTGCGGTATCTGAAAACCAAGCTTCTCTCCGCAGGCGAAGAAACAAGGCCGTGAAGTGAGCGATCGCTCCTGAGAGCAGGAGCCGGTCTATTCATCGAGTGGATTGAGGCGTCGCATGTTGAGGATGTCGCTCATCTTTTTAATTTGGGAGAAAGTGCGGTCGAGCTGGGAGCGATCGCGCACGTCGATGCACAGTTCGATGATGGCTGGGAAACCGGGGTAAGTTTTGACTTGCGCGCTGCGCACGTTAATATTATTGTCCTTGAGCCGCGAGAGGATGTCGTTGAGGACGCCCACCCTGTCGATCGCTTCGATTTGCACCTCAACCGGGTAAGTTTGGGGACGCCCGTCCTCATCGATGGGATTCCAGTTCACTGGCACGAAGCGATCGCCCTGCACCGTTTCCAGATTGGGACATCCCTGTCGGTGAATGGAAATGCCGCGACTGCCGCGCGTGACGATGCCGATAATCGATTCGCCGGGGATCGGGTGACAGCAACCCGCCAGGTGATATAACAGCCCTTCCACGCCGGCGATCGGAGATTTCGCCGAGGTAGAAATCTGCGAGGACTCGCGCAGGGCGCGCGCCGCTGCTGCCGGAGAGGGAGGCGTTTCCGGGATCGAGACAACCGGCTGAGTGGCTTTGACGACATCGCGCAAGCGGTGAACGACTTGGTTGAGCGTCACCTCGCCGTAACCCAGCGCCGCGAGCAAGTCTTCGACGCTGTGGTAGTTCGATCGCTCGGCAACCGTTTGCATCGGCTCCGACTTCAACAGGGCTTCAAAGCCATTTTTGCCCAATTCCTTTTCCAGCAAATCGCGCCCCCGATCGATATTTTCCTCGCGGTGCGATCGCTTGTACCACTGGCGAATCCGGTTGCGCGCCCCCGTCGTCACCACAAAATTCAGCCAGTCCAAACTCGGGTGGCTGTTTTTCTGCGTGTGAATTTCCACAATGTCGCCATTTTTCAGCGGCGTGTCCAAGGGCACCATGCGATCGTTCACCCGCGCCCCAGCACAGTGATTGCCCACCTCCGTGTGAATGCGATAGGCAAAATCCACCGGCGTTGCCCCCCGCGCCAGGGATACCACATCTCCTTGCGGCGTGAAAACAAACACCTCATCTTCAAATAAGTTATTTTTGACGCTCTCCATGTATTCCTGAGCGTCCTTGAGATCGCTGGGCCAGTCCAAGAGCTGGCGCAGCCAAGTGAACTTTTCCTCCGCATCTGACATCTGAGTATGGCTCGAGGAGCCGCTTTCCTTGTACTTCCAGTGGGCGGCGATCCCGTACTCGGCGATGTGGTGCATTTCCAGCGTGCGGATCTGCACTTCGATGGGACGCCCCGTGTGTCCGATTACCACGGTATGCAGGGACTGGTATCTATTGGGCTTGGGCAGACCGATGTAATCTTTAAATCGACCGGGGATCGGGCGGTAGAGGTCGTGTACGATCGCCAAAGCGCGGTAGCATTCCTCATTGCTTTCGACAATAATCCGCACTGCCGCCACGTCGAAGATTTCGTGAAATCCCTTGCTTTGGCGCTGCATCTTTTCATAAATCCCGTACAAGTGCTTGGGACGCCCGCTGACATCCGTGCAGCGAATGTTGGATTTCTCCAGACGCTGTTTGAGGGTGGCGGCGACTTTTGCCAGCCGCGCCTCGCGATCGGCGCGCTTTTCTGCCACCAACTCCTGCATCTGGCGGTAGGCGTCGGGTTCGAGATATTTAAACGATAAATCTTCCAATTCCCACTTAAAGCGCCCGATCCCCAGGCGATTTGCCAGGGGCGCGAAGATTTCTCGCGTTTCCAGGGCAATGCGGCGGCGCTTGTCGTCGGGCAGGTGTTCGAGGGTGCGCATGTTGTGCAGTCGGTCTGCCAGCTTCACCACGATCACCCGAATATCTTGCGCCATTGCCAGGAACATGCGGCGGAAGCTCTCGGCTTGGCGCTCGGTTTTGCTGGAAAACTTGAACTTCGAGAGCTTGGTGACGCCTTCCACCAGCAGCCGCACCTCGTGGCCAAACCGCTGTTCTAGCTCCTCTGGCGTGACGTCGGTATCCTCGACGACATCGTGCAGGAAGCCTGCGGCTATCATCGTGCTGCTGCCGCCGAGATCCCGCAGCAAACCCGCCACCGCGATCGGATGGCAAATGTAGGGTTCCCCGGATTTGCGACACTGCCCTTCATGCAAACTATATGCAAATTCAAACGCCCTACAGATCAGGGAGTTGTCTGCTGGCAATACTTCCAGGGCTTGTCCGTCCAATGATTGAGGTTGGGCTAGCAAGCAATTCTGCAGCCACTCGGGCAGTTCGACATTATAGGAGCAAGTTGTTGCAACTGGATTCATAACTCTCACTCGTAAAGGGTATGTATAGGTGGCCTTGCTATCGCAGAATTTGCCAATTGTAACGCATTTTCTGTATCAATTTATACAGAAGTGTCTGCCGTTAAAGTGGCGTTTGGTTGTTGGGAAGCCTGAAATCGAGACAGCGGTGGCGGGGATCGATGCTGGAAGAACAGCTATGAATAATCTTGTCAGAATACTCTAGCTGCCGCCAAAATTCACAGCTTCCTTTAAGCTTTATGAACAGTCATCAAAAGAGCTTTCTTACAATATAGACAAACTTGTTTGTATTATGCTGCCGACTAGCTACCGCGCGAAATATCGGGAATTTAAGCAAGCCCTGGAACAGTTGCAGGAAATGGCCACGTCAGAGGCGGCTGCTGGCGGCAGCACAGCGGATGCGCCAGCTCTCTGGGAGCCGTTCTCCGGGGTGCAACAATTTTTCGGGCGGGAGATTTTGGGTGTGTCCGCAGGGGAGATATCTCCAGAAGTGGCATCTAGGATACAGTCTTTCCACACGGAAATGCACAAGCAACTGCGCCTGTTGGGAACGGACGTGATGTTTTTGCGCTCGGCGCGATCGCCCGAGACGTTACGCGCCAGACAAATACAAGTGAGCGATCGCCTCAAAACCCTCATCGGTTACTGCTCGGCGCTGCTGGAGGAGTGCTGAAGGGGGCATGGGGCATTGGGCATCGGGAATGGGTAATGGGTAATGAGGAAGAATCATCCAAAGCAATTGCCAATTAGCTTTTTCCCAATGCCCTATGCTCTATTCGCAATGCCCATCCTCCCATCGCGCCTCAGTCCGGAAGCTGGACTCCGTACCCCGGACACACTACAGTCTAAGATCGAACGTTTGCCGATCGCACAATTGCTGATAGCCGAGAGCGGAAAATGAGTGAAGCTTTGTTTTGCGTGGAAAATCTGCGGGTTGCGTATCCCTATCAAAGAGGGGGTGGGGAAACCAGTTGGGCGGTAGACGGCGTATCTCTGACGCTGAAGCCCGGGGAACGGCTGGGGCTGGTGGGAGAGTCGGGGTGCGGCAAGTCAACCCTGGGGCGTGCGGCGATGCGCCTGCTGCCGGCGGCGACGAAAATCGAGGGGCGGGTGATGTTTGCGGGGCAGTCGGTTTTTGAGATGGAGCCGGAACAATTGCGCCGCTTTCGCGGGGAGGCGGTGTCGCTGGTGTTCCAAGATCCGATGACGCGCCTCGATCCCCTGATGACGATTGGGGAACACTGCATGGAAACGCTGCTCGCGCACCAGCCGCACCTCAACCGCCAGCAAGCCAAGGAGAAGGCGATCGAAACCCTGGCAGCGGTGAAGATTCCGGCGTCGCGGTGGCAGCAGTACCCGCACGAGTTCAGCGGCGGGATGCGGCAGCGGGTGGCGATCGCGCTGGCACTGCTCCTCGAACCAAAAATGATTGTCGCTGACGAGCCGACAACCAGTTTGGACGTGACGGTTTCGGCGGAAATCATGCAAGAACTGACGCGACTGGCTCGCGAACGCGATTTAGCCCTGATATTAATTTCCCACGATTTGGCAATGGTGGGAGAATATTGCGATCGCATTGCCGTGATGTATGCCGGCAAAGTCGTAGAAATGGGCACAGCTTCGGACGTTTTCCAGAATCCGCAACACCAATACACGCGATTGCTACTGAACGCAGCGCTGCACATTCAAGCCGAAAAAAGCGCGCTCCCCGAAAAACCTGCCCAGTCTCCAGATCCCCTGTTGCGCGTCCGAGATTTGCAACAACACTATACTCTGGAAAGAAACTTTCTAGAGCGGCTGTTTTCCAAACAACCAGACCAGACAATTAAAGCCGTCGATGGGATTAATCTAGAATTATATCCGGGGGAAATTCTGGGATTGGTGGGAGAATCGGGATGCGGAAAAAGTACCCTCTCGCGCACGATTCTGCAATTAATTCGCCCCACGGGCGGACAAGTGGAATTTATGGGCACGGATTTGACCAAACTGCCGCCCAAAGCCGTGCGCCAGCAGCGACGGCAAATGCAAATGGTTTTTCAAGACCCCCACGCTTGTCTCAATCCGATGATGACGGTTGGGCAGAGCATCGCCGATCCGCTCTTCATCCACAAGCTGGCGACGCCAGAAGAGGCGAAAGAAAGGGTGATGCAGATGCTCAATCGCGTGGGATTGGCACCGAAAGAGTTTTACGATCGCTATCCGGCGGAATTGTCTGGAGGGCAGCAGCAACGAGTGGCGATCGCCCGCGCCTTAATTACCCGCCCGCAATTGGTCATCTGCGACGAGCCGGTGAGTATGTTAGATGCCAGCGTTCAGACGCAGGTACTCCAGTTGATGCTGGAATTAAAAGAAGAATTCGAGTTAACGTATTTGTTCATCACCCACGATCTCTGGGTGGCGCGGTTCTTGTGCGATCGCATTGCCGTGATGAATAGCGGGCAGATTGTAGAAATTGGCCCCACGCGGGAGATTTTCGCCCATCCGCAGCATCCTTACACGCAAACCCTGCTTCAAGCAGCACCCCTGCTCGCCCGCAGCAGCACCGAAGTGGCGCGATCGCAGTTCTCAGAACTTTGATGCTCCAGCACAAATACATTCGCCTGCAAATTGGCAATAATTTGTTTCCCCTGTTGCGTCAGAGATAAATAGCGCAGCGCCTCCTGAATGTAGGGATAGGCGCTGTTCCAAAAATACTTGGAATATTTTTGTTGCAAATCTCCCGGGTTTTTGTAGCCGAGTTCTTTATTGGTGCCGATTTCTTCAAACTCGTAGAAAATTGCGCCAATTTTTCTGAAATATCCCGGGTCGCTGAGCTGGCCAATTAAATCGGCAGCGCGCGCCAGTCCGGGCAAGTTTGCAGTATCGTGGTGTATCGACGTATCGGAGACGGGGAAGCGAGTCATTTCGATATTGCGATCGATCTGCTCGACATCGATGAGTTTGTGACCGCCAAAGCGTTCGTTAATAAACAATTTTCCGCGATCGACGCGGAACGGGGCGAGGCTGGCATCCGTCGTGCCGTCAGACAGGGCCACGATTTTGCCGTCTGCGCCGGTAGCATAAAAACCGGGTCGGTCCTGCCGGCAAACGCCCTTGACATAGCCGATGTCGTGACATAACAGAGAAATGATGAAGTGCAGCCAATCCTCGCAAGACACCCCACCTTCGCGAATGTGCTTGCCCCGCAGGATTTCTTGCCCGACTAAGGTAACGATAATGGTGTGTTCGATATCGTGATAGAGGGCGTCGCTGTTGGCGATATTTTCCAGCGCCATTCCTCCAGCCCAACTGATAATATCGGCATAGTCGGGCTTGTATCCTCCATAGGTGCGGTGGTAGCCGGTTTTTAAGACGTTTACGAAGGCATCGATCAGTATTTGGGTCGCATTAAACATATAGGGTTTTCCTTTTAGAGATTGCGGCCATGCTCTTGCGTCGCGCCGATTCGTCCCCCAACCCGAACAGGTACTTTTTTTGCGAGCGAACTCCGCCCGCTGTCGGCGACACATCCCTGAATGTCACCAAATTGTTGAATAGATGCGCGCGAAGTCTGCCGCCACCCAGAGCCGCCGCGTCCTGGGCGCGAGAGCCGGTTCAATGCGTTGCCTCTCCGGCTGAGCGCGGACTGTTTGCATCTGGCAGTGCAGCCGCCGTGCCAGTGTTCGCAGCCGGACACCTGACCGCGCCGTGGCCCGCAGGTCGGGGAATTTTCCGGGGAAATTTCCTCGATCGCTTCTTAATATAAATTTAAACACTTTTGGCGGCGTTTGTCTAGGTCACTGTTTGCCAGTCTGGGTGTCGCCCTCGATCGGCGATCGCCTGCTGAGGTGATTGGAGAGTTTGCGATCGCCTGCTTTCCTTGCTTGTCATTTTTACAGCAATGCCGCCTGTTCATTTTCTCCAACCCGGCAATTTTTCATTTTCTTTTCAAAAGAAATGGCAGATTGGGAAGCCATACATCCCTTATCGCGGTTTTTAGGCGGGTGGAGTACCGCTCAGAAACCCGGGTTCTGAAATCCCTGGCGCTGACTGAAAACCACCTGCTATCACCCGTAAGTTTCTGATTGTTAGTAACCCGTTAAGTTATTATAAACAAAAAACAAATCAAAAAAGGAGAGAAAAAGTGACTGATAGAAAAAAAGGTGCCCTAGCGATCGCGCTATTGGCCTTGGCAAGCGGTTTAGCTTGGCCAGAAAAAGCGGGGTCTCGAGAATTCAAATGCGTCACCTGGGACGAGGCTAAACCTGAAATCCGACGGCTGTATGGAAGAGTGGGCAATCCACCAATTCCCGACCTGCCGAACGGGTTTAACAAAGGTTGCGTCTTTTACGATTCAGGAGCTTCCACCATTGCTCTCTACGTTCTCAGAGACGAGTTCGATCCCCAATCAATCGGCATTGATACAGAAGCCGAGAGGGAGAGAGATTCTATTCCCCGACTCAATGCGAGCAACCTGTCAAAACCACTCGATCTGATAAAAAGTGGAGATATGCTGAGATTTTTTAATGTTTGCGCGTCAGTGGGAACGGCGCAGTGGTGCCGGGGAACTCCCAAAAACCGAGCTTATGTCAAAGATGGGCTGGTTTGTTTCCGAAATATGTGCGTGCAAGCCAATGGGGTTCCCCATCGGGAGTTATTAAAATTGTGGAACGCCACGAAAAACCAATGGCCTGATTTATAAAAAAAGTTGCCAGGAGTGATAACAAACAAATCGAACGAGCCCCCAATCCGGGCAAACCGTGCTGCCCCAGCTTTTGCAGAGGGTGGCGACGAGTTCAGGATCGGGGAATCGCGGAGCGCCCCAGGGATCGGGGGAAATCCAGCCGAGTCAACTCACTGCCGCTGTCTTCGGGTAAAGTTGATGTAGAAGGTGCAAAAAACGCCAACTTGCATCGAAACGGGGGCAATGCGACTGCTGGCACCCTCGGTTGATTGGGGGCAAAGCGCGGCAGTATCCCGTCATGCGATTCTCGAAAGTGGAAGCAACAGGGGCGTCTGGTACGAAGCATGAGGAGATATTGCGATCGGACAGTGGGGTGCTTTTGGCGGAACACCTGCGGGTCAGTGGACGTTTCCAGGGATGCGCTACAGGAGCGAATGAAAAGCGCGCGCTGGAAAAGACAGCGATCGAGCAACTGCCCCGGTTAAAATGGCCAATTCGGCGATCGAAGCTGGCCCCCGTTGAGAGGTACTCTCTCGCCGCTGCCCCGCGTGCGGTTGGAGAAAGCCGGAAGCGGGATGTACCTGTAGCTTATACCTATGTAAGATCGTGGGGAGATTCATAAAAGCTGCATGATGGACTGGACTACCCTGCTGAAATCTCAACAAGCTGACTTTATCAAAAGGCTGAAGTCAGATAGGGCAAATCTACTGCACTGTCGAAGCAGGGGTTGCCACAGCGAAGTGATGGCAATTTCGGGCGAAAAGTTGCAAAAAATTAAAGCTTTTTGCCGGCAGTTGGCTTTGGAGGAGGAGCAATCGGCTCCAGTCCGGGATAGTTTTCGATCGCGCTGGCAGCAGCAGTTGGGGAAAGAAGCGATCGCCGTTTATTTAGACGAGTTGGAGAGGGACAGCAACGCGCCAGACGCAGTTGCTGCGACGTGGACCCCTGAAAAAAGCATTGGCATCGCAGTGCAAGCGGAGGACGGCAGTCTCGATGCGATTCGATGGCCCGTCAGTCTGGAATTAGTCCGGCAAAATGCGATCGTCGTCTGCATCTTGCTGCGAGAAGATTTCGACTCGGAGCCAGAAGCCTGCAAGCCAATCTTAGCGGGTTTTTTGCCGGCCAAAATGATGGCTTTCTCTGACGGGGAAGCCAAGCTGGGCATAGCCGACTTGCTCTACATCGGGGGGTTGCGCGCCTATCTCGAATCGCTGCAAAAGCAATCGCCCTCCTGGGAATGGTTGCGAACTCTCACCGGGACGAGCAGCTACGTCTATCCGGTTGCCATCAGTGCCGACGCGCGGGTACTCGCCAGCAGCAATTACGACGGCAGTATTAAGCTGTGGAAATTGAACAACGGGCAATTGCGCTCGGCGCTGTCGGGACACTCCTGGTCTTTTTATCCAGTTGCCAGCGGCGGTGGCGGTCAGTCTCTCGCCAGTGGCTCTACGGACAAGAAAATCGCTCAATCGCAGGCGGTGGCGGGAGAGCTGGTGCAGTGCCTTCCCGGTCACACCAGCGGCGTCAGTTCCGTTGCGATCTGTCCCGAGGGGCAGTTGTTGATCAGCGGTGGTTATGACGGGGCGATTAAGGTTTGGGATTTGGCGACGGGCAACATGCTGCGCCGGATGGCGGGGCATTCGGGGATGGTGAGGCCGATTGCGATCGCTCCCGACGGCAAGATTATCGCCAGCGGCAGTATTGACAAAAGTATTAAGCTGTGGCACACAGAGAGCGGTAAGTTACTGCGATCGCTGTCAGTAGAAGGCGATACCGTGGTGTCGATCGCCATCAGTCCCGACGGGCAACTCCTCGCTGCCGGCACGCAAGACGGGACGATTATGATTTGGCACCTGAACACGGGCGAGCTGCAAAACACTCTCTCAGGGCATTCCGGCACGGTGCGGGCGATCGCAATCGGCGCAGATGGCCAAACCCTCGCGTCCGGCAGTATCGAAAAAACGATCAAGCTGTGGGACATCGAGACGGGAGAACTTCGCACCACCCTCACCGGTCACGCCGATCCGCTGATTAACGTCGTTCCCAACCCCAACGGGCAAACCATAGACCTGAATTTGTACCGCCACCCGCATCCCGGTTGGCTCGACGAGGGGGTGAGGGGGTGAGTGTGGAGTGAAAAGTGCTGAGTGCTGAGTGTGGAGTGTGGAGTGTGGAGTGTGGAGTGAAAAGTGCTGAGTAAGAAGTGTTCAGTAAGAACTGCTGAGTTAAATCCTTCTCCGACTCCCCCACTCTCCGACTCCCCCACTCCCATCTCCTACCCCACTCAGCCGAGGCATCGAGCACTCAGCACTCTCCTCCCTTTTGCTATGAGATTGCATTGAAACCGAGTCCATTCGCCTCCTCGATAAAACACGAGCGGGGCGTTTGCCGTCTGGTCAATCTAAAATTTAAAATCTAAAATTGAGATAACTCGCATTTCGGGAAGCTCGGCGTGCCCGATCGCGGGACACCCTCTCCCCGCGATCGATTCGATCCGCGCTCGGACAGTGCATCTTCCCCCTTCGGGCGGCAATCCACCGCACCGCGTCTAGAAATCCATCCAGTCGCGCCGCTGCATCAGGCAGTATCGGTCGCCCCATTTATGGTATACTTGCATGAGTTAAGGCTGATTTCACCAAATCAGAGAACGTGTAACATGGCGAATACTATCAATATAGAGATCAAAGAAAGCGCCGAAGACCTCAAAACCCTGCTCAGGAAACAGAGCAACACGCAAAAAAAAGAAAGAATCCAAGCGCTGTACTTGCTCAAATCAGGTCAAGTCACCACTCTGGAAGCTCTTTCTAAAATGCTGGCTAGAGATACGTCAACGATTTATCGCTGGTTTCAGAAGTACAAGCACAAGGGGTTAGATGGCTTGCTGAAGCTGTACAAACCCGCCGGACGTCCCCTAACGATTCCTCCCGGGGTTCTGGACAAACTCAAACAGAAGCTGCAAGAATCGGACGGATTTAAAAGTTATGGCGAAATTCAGCAGTGGTTGAAAGACGAGTGCGGGGTTGAAGTGGAATATCACGCCGTCTACCGCACCGTTCGCTACAAGCTCAAAGGCAAGTTGAAAGTACCGAGGCATTCCAGTGTTAAAAAAGATAAAGAAGAGGAGGCAATCGGCGCGCCCAAAGTGGTTTCGCCGCAACCGGCTCACTTGGAGTGACGTCAGCCCCACGGCGATCGCGAACTTGTTTGTTTTTACAGGAAAGAAGAAGGATGCTAGCGGAATCGTCAGCCTATTCTTTCCTCCTTTTTCCTTTTTGAGGAAAGCCAAACGGGCTTTTCAGCGAAGAGGCGAGTTTGGCGGTGATGCCGTCGCCCGCGCCCTATCGAGGCATTTCCGGCAACTGTGCCAGTAAGGCTTCATCCAGTGCGTGGCTGAGAGCGAGCAAAATGGCAAAGCTGGTTCGGTGCGAGTTGTTAATCCACCACGCGGCAGAGGTTGTTTTGGCGATAATTGCTTCAATGCCTGCTTTCGAGTTAGGAGAAAGCTGGCTGACTGATTCGTCTCCCATCAGAGAGGCGATCGCGCGTTCTCGAATCGCCGCCGCTCGCGCGACTTGCTCTTTTCTTCCTTGCAATTCCGGCAGGGTGATTCCGGCAGGGTTGCTATCTTTTTTCGCCCTATCCGACAGATGCTCCTCTTTCCAGCGAATCACCTGACACAGGGATGCGATCGCAAAATTTACCACCCATTCGTAGCGGCTTTTCTCCTGACGGATTAAATCCAATACGTCGCTCAACTCTACATACGCTTCTTCCACGCAGAGGGATGCGGCTTGATTGTACTGGCTGAAGGGGTCGATTTTAAATCGTTTGACGGGCAAGCTTTGAATCTTAGTTTCGACTTGCACCCTGAAGCGATCGAATAACTCCGTCAATCCCCGCAATTCCGAGTCTGTCAGCATTTTTTTGACAACATCGAGGACGTCTTCTAACTGCACCATCTCCACCGCGCTGTCTACATAACTGCCCAGGGCATTGGCGGGTTTGAGCCATAATTTTTTAACGGGAAGTTCTCTGATTTTCTGCTCGATCGCATCCATGACGTGCCAGCCGTACTCCTGACGGTTAGGGTGAAAAGCGGCAATTGCCAATTTGATTTTACCACACCACAAGAAAGAGATTGTAAATTTATAAAAAATTTATTCTTTGTTTTGTTTTCCCGAATGCAAGCGCTCGGCGTGAAAAATGCTGGGGACTTCGCGAACCCACTCCGGCAGTTCTATTTGAGTCGTGAAACCTCTTCAAACCGGTTTCTGTAGGGGCGGTGAAGAAAGTGCCCGCCCCTCCGGGTTTCTAGCCGTCACAGCCGTTCACTTTTCAAATAGAACCGCTAGAGTCGGTTGAAATTCTTACTGCCAGTCGAGAAACCCGGGTTTCTGAAGAGACAACCGCTCTGTGCAGTTGAACTTTAAACCATTTCCACTTCTAGGCGGGAACCGGCGGGAGATTTGTAAACTTTCACCTGCGCCGGCAAGCGCTCTCCCAGCGATCGGACGTGAGTAATCACGCCTATCATTCGCGATCGCTGTCTGAGCGCCTCTAAAATCTGGGTGACGCTTTCTAGCGTTTCTGCATCTAAGGTGCCGAATCCTTCATCCAGAAATAAACTGCCCAAATGCGCTCCCATTGACAGCTTTTCTGACAGTGCCAGCGCCATCGACAGGGAAGTCGCAAAGGTTTCGCCGCCGGAAAGGGTGCGCACCCGCCGTTTCTCGCCGCCATTCCAGTTATCTTCCACCCAGTAATCGCCATCTTCTGCGCACAGCGCGTAGCGAGAATCGGTTAGCTCCCGCAGCAGCAGGGTTGCCCGCTCGACGAGTTCGGTTTCCAGATGTTCTAAAAGATAGGCTTGAAATTCATTGGTTTTGAGATTCTGCGCGAGGGTGTGGTAAGTTTCCTGCGATGCTTTCAGCTCTCCCTCGCGCTCTGCCAAGTCTTCCGCTTGCTGGAGTTTCTGTTCCGCGACTTGCAGCCAAGCTGATAAATCGGTTTTGGTTTGATTGGCGCGATCGCAATTCATTTTAGCAGATTGTAGGGTTTCGCGGCGCAAAGCGATCGCGCGCTCATCCGTCGTGCGTTCCTGTATGAAATCCCCGATTTCTTTCACGAGGGTTTCGAGTCGGACTTTTGCCTGGGCGTACTCCCCTATCTCCTCCTGCCAAGCTGCTTGCTCTGCTGCCGTTGCGGCGGCTGTTAGAAATGTCTCTTCCGTAAAATCTGCTGCTTCTAGCGCCCTGCTCCAGCTTGCATTGAGCTGCTCTTTTTTCTCCGCTGCGTCAATTACTGCCGTTCCGGCTTGCTTGTATCTTTCCTCCGCCTGGATTGCTTGTTCGCGGGCTTGCTGGTAAGATTTTTCTGCTGCTTGCAACTCTTTGACAAGTGCTTGCTTTTCTTCTTCCAAAGCTTGGCTCAGTTTAGCATAAGATTTACCGCCTGTCAATTCGTGCAATTTGGCGGAGATTTCTTGCAATTGCAATTGTTGCCGCTCCAGGGAAGCGATCGCGTCGAGGTGCTGTTCCCGGGCGCGATCGCGCGTTTGTTTAGCAAAATCGAGAGCTTGTTGGGCTTTCTCCAAATCGGCGGCAGCTTCTTTTTGCTCGGTGAGGGCTTTTTGGTACTGGGAATCGCTGCGAGCCAAGGCTTGGCGTTCCCGCTCCAATTCTTCGCCATTCGGCTTAGGATTTCCCGAAATTTTACCGACTTGCGCGATTAAGGCACCCAGCCGATTTTGCGTATTTTCAAATTCTTGCCGGCAATCCAATTCTTTCGATCGCAGCGCTTCTAATGCCGCCTCTGCCTTTGTTAATTCTGTGGAAATTGCGGCACATTCGCTAGCAGCAGAAACCTCGCGATCGCGCAGCGGCGCAATCTCTACTAGGGCAGAAGGCGGTAAAGGCGGCAAGCGATCGCTTTCTGGGTGGATGCCGCCGCAAACCGGGCAGGTATCTCCCGATTTCAGCGACGCCCGCAAAGCTGCCGCGTGTTCGCTCCGCGCCGCTTCGGCGTTTTTCAATTCTGCCAATTCCAGAGCAGCCCGCGCAGTTTTGAGAGCGACTTCAGCCGCTTCTAATTTAGCAGCGATCGCGTGGCGATTCTGAGTAGATGTTTTGAGCTGAGCGGCTGTTAATTGCAGCGCATCGCTATTTTTTTTAAGCTGAGTCGAGATTAATTTCCATTCTACCAGTAACGGAGCAATCTCATTCAATACCGCCAAGCGTTCGCCTCCCGGTTTGTGCTGGGAAAGCGCCTGAGAAACGGCTTGCAAGTTTTTTTCTGCCGCTGTCACTTTAGCAGTGGCGGCGTCGAAGTCTCGCACCGCGCGATCGCGTTCAGCCGCTTTTTGCTGCGAGATTGCCTGCAATCTTTCCACTTCCCGCGCGATTTGCTCGTGCTGCTGCGCGTAAACTTTGGCGGTAGCCAGTGCCTCCTCGCGGGCTTTAAATTGAGGAGCGATCGCTTCCTGACGGGCGCGTACTTGCTCGAATTTCGCGCCTTCTTTTTCGAGCTGCTGCTGCGCTAAATTAAAACCCTTTTCTGCTTCCGCAGCATCGCGAGAAGCGGTGGCGTGAAGCTGGCGGGCTGCAGTCACTCTCGCCCAATCTCCCTGCAATTGGCTGGCACTGCGCGATCGCATTAGTCGCGCCTCTAGTGCCGCAATTTCCGCTGATTTACCATTCAGCGCCCCTAATTTTTCTTGCAGCTCCCGCAAGCGAATCAGTTGAGAAAAAAGCACCTCTTCCGCTTTTAATGCTTCCTGCGCCTTCAAAACCGCCTCATTTAATAGCGGCAATTCCGCCTCAATTGCGGCAAGCGAACTGCGTTTTTCCTCCACCTCTTCTAGAGACGGTGCCTGCAAATCATTCCGCTGGCGCTCTAACGCTTCCACTTCCTTTGCCAGTACGCGAGAGAGTTCGCTCGCCTCAGAGCGCATCCGCTCGAAAATTTCAAATCCCGCCAACTGCCGCAAAATTTCCCGGCGTTTTGCCTTATCTCCTTTGAGAAATTCGTCAAATTCGCCTTGCGGCAGCAGAATCACCCGCGTGAAAGTGTCGAAATCCATCCCCACAATTTGCTCGATGGTTTTCTGCAGCGCCGCACTGCTGCTAGAGAGCGTTTCCCAGGTGTTATCTTGCCAGCCTTCCAGCAATACCTCAGTCACGGGCGTGCTGGGGCGATACCGCCACTTCCGCGTTACGCGATATTCGCGCTCCGCCACCTTAAAGCGCAACTGCACTTTTAAATTTTTACTGCCCTGACTGACTAATTCCGAAACTTGCTTGCCCGTGCGCGTCGTAGTGCCGTAAAGGGCATACGTCATCGCATCCAATAGGGAAGACTTGCCCGCACCCGTTGCCCCGGTGATGGCGAATAAATCCAACTCGGAAAAATCGAGACGTTGTTCGCCGCGAAAACTGGTGAAACCTTCTAAATACAGTTCAAGAGGACGCATAAAATTGTTGCAAAAAATACAAAACACTGTAGGAGCTTGCGCATTCGGGCGAATAATCTATCGCTCTAAACCAATAATTTATAATCCGTTAGCGACAGCCATGCCCGCAGGGCTTTATGCTTCGCCCTTCTCCGGGTATTGACAAAACAGCGAAACTTCCGAACTCAAGCCGGCTGTTCTTCTTTCAGTCTTTTATACAAATTCTGAAATTCTGTGAGAACGGCAGGAGGCGGAGCGGTTCCCAAACGGTACTGGTAATAATTGTTAAACTCCTCGACGGCATCGAATTGATTGGGATCGGTTTCGGTGAGAATTCGTTGGCGTTTTTCAGGTGCTTCTGGATAGCACGGCTCGATCGCGATCGCTTGCGGGCAAATCTCCCGAACGCGATCGGCTAATCCCATCGTCGGACTCTCCATTTCCACGATCACTTTCAAAAATCCCGGATGATACCGGTGCGCTTCCAAAGTTTCGTCAAGATTTACCAATTGAGAATTTATCACCTTTAAAGGATTCTGACACAGCAGCGGTTTAAATTCTACACTAGCAGGGCGGTCGGGTTCAACCGTTACCAGACAAAATCCCTTTTCCTGTTCCGCTTCTCCGAAATCTATCTGAATCAGGGAACCGGAGTAAAAAGCAGGCACTGCGCTCTTGATGCGCTGGTGAACGTGAATGTGCCCCAGGGCAATATATTGCGAAGCAGCAGGTAAAGCTTGCTTGGAAAGGAGATATTTATCGCGCGTGTAATAGGGAACTTCCGAATTAGCGATGCGGGCTCCGTCGATACTCAGGTGCGCCATGAGTATGTTAACCGTATCGTCTCTAAACTCCGCCGTTAAATCTTCCAGCCAAGCGGCGACGGCATCCCGGTAAGAGGGGCGGCTTTCCGACTTTGAAGAGAGATGCTCTTTCGCCATATCCAACAACCGCTGTTCTGAGATAAAAGGCATCGCCCCGACGCAAAGTTTGCCGCTTTTCGTATTGAGAGAAATCGTGCCGCCGTCACTGGCAGGGCGCGGTTTTCCCAAAGCGCGAACCCCCGCCAGCGACAGGAGACTGGCAACACTGTCGAGGCGGGCGGGCGAATCGTGATTGCCCGCGATCGCAACTGCAGGAATGCCCAACTTTTCCAGTTCGCAGAAAAATTGATACGCGACTCTTTCCGCATAAGCAGGCGGGTTGGGCACGTCGAAAATGTCCCCCGCTATCAAAACAGCATCGACATCTTCATTCTTCGCGTACCGCAAAAGCTGCTGTAGCGCGTTGGCAATTTCTGGAGTTCGATCTGCGCCTCTGAGACGCCTTCCCAGATGCCAGTCAGCGGTATGGATTAGACGCATCTTTCCTAATGACTGATGATTCACAGTTTATCCTACCACATTTGCGCGATCGCGTGAGGGAGTGCTGAGTGCTGAGTGCTGAGTGCTGAGTGCTGAGTGCTGAGTGCTGAGTGCGAGGAAAGCGAAAAGGTGATATTTAGATAAATTGGCACTTTTGTTGACAAGAATTTGCGCTTTTCTTAAAATAAGAATATCGCGTCAGGCAGTATTCTAAAATTAACCTGTTGCGGGTGCAACCTATCAATTATTTCCTATGACCAATCCACAGGCTGATTACGATAGCCCTTGGAAACAAGCCCTGTTTGAATATTTCCCTAGCTGCATAGAATTCTTTTTCCCGGACATCCATGCAGACATTAATTGGGAACAGGGCTTTGAATTCCTGAATACCGAATTGCAGCAAATCGTGCGAGACGCCGAAGTCGGCAGGCGTCTGGCGGATGCCTTAGTGAAAGTATGGCGGCGCAGTGGCGAAGAAACTTGGGTGCTGGTGCATATTGAAATCCAAAGCCAACAGCAACCAGACTTTGCCGAAAGGATGTATATTTACCACAATCGCATCTTTGACTTGTACAGGCGATCGGTTGCCAGTTTGGCCATTTTAGCCGACGATCGCCCCTCTTGGCGACCGAATCTGTACAGCTCGGAAATTTGGCGGTGCCGAGCCCTTTTAGAATATCCAGTGGTGAAACTACTCGACTACGAGGCAGACTGGGAAAGGCTCTCCCAAAGCCGCAATCCTTTCGCCATTACAGTCATGGCTCACCTCAAGACGATGGCGACGCGCCAAGATGACCGAGGGCGGCTACAATGGAAGCTGAACCTTGTTAAAGGGCTGTACGAACGGGGGTATACCAGAGAAACTATCCTCGAATTATTTCGGTTAATCGACTGGATGATGGTGCTACCAAGAGAATTGGAGCGCAATTTCAGGGAAGAATTTATCCGTTACCAGGAGGAAAGAAATATGCCGTATGTCACCAGTATCGAGCGGTTGGCGCGGGAAGAGGGAATCGAACAGGGCGCTTTACAAAAAGGTCGAGAGGATGTTCTCGATCTGTTATCAATTCGGTTTGAAGAGGTGCCAAGTTCCCTCGCAGAAATGATTAATGCCATAGAAGATGAGGCGCTGCTGAAAACTCTGCTCCGGCTTGCGGCGACGGCGGGTTCGCTGGCAGAATTTCAAGAGGCGATCGCTCCCCTGATTCCTCAAAGCTAATACCAGGCTTCCTCCCCCGCACTGGCTGTCAGCCGGGGGCTAAAACCCCTTGCGGGCGAGTTCCCCTACTATACCGCCCTTCCAGACAAGCCAAGGGCAAACCGATCATAATAAAACTGGCACCCTCCGCCGAGTGGCGGGAGCGCGCGTGCCAGACCGTCTCAACATTAAAAGGCAAATACTATGAGAATCTTTGGTTGTCTGCTCAGAGCCATCCGCAAGAGCATCGGCTTGTGCTTCATTCTCCTGGGAAGTATCCCCACCTTCCTGATTCCCGGAATCGGGCTGTTCCTGGGGTTGCCCTTCCTGCTCATCGGCGGCATCTTGATAGCCTGTTGATGGGTTCGATGGGCGATCGGTAATCGGTAATCGGGAAGAATCATCCCACTAATTACCCATTCCCCATTCCCAATTCCCCTTAAAAAATTTTTTGGGCCTAACCACGGTGGTCAGGCCCTTTAGATAGTGTTCGACAAATTGGTTAAGAAGTAAAAGAAAGAAGACGAAACGAGACGAGTGTAAACAATCAACAACTAGGGTGGACAAATTTCGGTTGGACTCTAGACAGAAGACACCGGGCCTAGACCCACCATCAACTCGACAATTTTGTTCGATCCCTCCAACTCAACTCAACTCTTTTACACTCTGAGTGGTGTCTACTATCAAGTTAGCACCCCTTCTAGGAAGTGACAAGAGGTATTTACAAAACTTTACAACTTTCTTCGAGCTGATTGGAAGAGGGGGCACCACACGGATTCTGACACGGATACGCGGATGAGACAGAAAAGAATCCGTGTATCTGTGCCATCTGTGTCAGGCTGAGGGGGAGAATTCCCAAGTTTTTACCTATTAATAATTACCTATAGCAGTTTTCTTTCCCTTGTGAGGGACTTCAGAAACCCGGCAACTTCTACGAAGCCGGGTTTCTTGGGCGTACTTCATCGGACTGAAAAACGCTATAGTTCCGATTGCCGATTCACTATTGTCCATTACCGCCCCGAAAGCTCAAAGGGTTCAGCCAGGATTGACTGAACCCACTAGAAAACGATTTGATTGTTCAACGAGTTAAGCTTAACGAAAGGTCAAGAATCAACAACTAGGGTTTACAGGTTTCGCAGCTTGACTACTTGCTATCTCAGCACCGTCGCGTCCTTCCGGATCTCGTCGGTTTGGCATTGCCCTACCACTAGGGCGTTTCCTCTATTTCGATTGTGCTGGCCGAGTTTTCACTGCGATGGACTTTCGACAGATGACACCGGTCTGAGTCCTTTGGTTGGTTTGAACTTTACTGCTGTTCTTCTGGTGTCTACTATGAAGTTATCACGGCACTCTCAAGCCCGCAAGCACTCTTTACAGAAATTTACAAAAAGCTGTTGAAAAGGCGCGAAGCACGCCCTAGCGTTCTGTCCATCCCCGAATCCCCCTTTTCCCGGCAGCGTTCCAACCCACCCTTTAGAATAAAGCGACGAAGGGAGAAAGGGAGTGTAGGAGATTAAGGGAACTCGAAATCGAGCCAACAGGCGGATGACGGGTGTAACAATGGATAAGAAGCCGATCCACATTCGTTGTTTTTCGATCCTATGTCTTCTTTCCAATCCCTCAGCGGTAGCGAAATCCGGCAAAAATTCCTAGACTTCTATGCCAAACGGGGGCACGCAGTTCTGCCCAGCGCCTCTCTAGTGCCGGAAGATCCCACCGTGCTGCTGACGATCGCCGGCATGTTGCCCTTCAAGCCCATCTTCCTGGGGCAGAGGACGCCCGACTACAAGCGCGCCACCACCTCCCAGAAGTGCATCCGCACCAACGACATCGAAAACGTCGGGCGCACCGCCAGACACCACACCTTCTTCGAGATGTTGGGCAACTTCAGCTTCGGAGATTATTTCAAAGAACAAGCGATCGCCTGGGGTTGGGAACTCTCTACCGAAGTCTTCGGATTGCCCAAAGAACGCCTCGTCGTCAGCGTCTTCCGCGAAGACGACGAAGCCTTTGCCATTTGGCGGGACAAAATCGGCGTTTCCGAAGCCCGCATCCAGCGCATGGGAGAAGAGGACAACTTCTGGGCCTCTGGCCCCACCGGCCCCTGTGGCCCTTGTTCCGAAATTTACTACGACTTTCACCCAGAACGCGGCGACGACGCTATAGATTTAGAAGACGACACCCGGTTCATCGAGTTTTATAACTTGGTGTTCATGCAGTACAACCGGGATGCCGAGGGCAACCTCACGCCTCTCGCCAACAAGAACATCGACACCGGCATGGGTTTGGAGCGGATGGCACAAATCCTCCAGGGCGTCCCCAACAACTACGAAACCGACCTGATTTTCCCGATTATCAAAACCGCTGCGGAAATTGCCGGGACTGACTACGCCAAAGCTGACGAAAAAACCAAAGTTTCTTTAAAAGTTATCGGCGATCACGTCCGAGCCGTCGTTCACATGATTGCCGACGAAATCCGGGCGTCCAATATCGGGCGGGGTTATGTACTGCGGCGCTTGATTCGCCGCGTGGTGCGTCACGGGCGCTTGATTGGAATTGAAGGGAAATTTGCCTCTCGGGTGGCAGAAGCTGCGATCGCCCTCTCCGAAACCGCCTATCCCAACGTCCGCGAAAAAGCAGCGCAAATCAAAGCCGAACTCGATCGCGAAGAAACCCGCTTCCTGACAACTTTAGAACGCGGCGAGAAACTCCTCGACGAAATCCTGGCGAAAAAGCCGAAACAAATTTCCGGCGTCGATGCCTTTACCCTCTATGACACCTACGGCTTCCCCCTGGAACTGACGCAGGAAATCGCCGAAGAACAGGGCATCACCGTAGACGTTGCCGGCTTCGATGCGGCAATGAAGCAGCAAGTCGAACGCGCCAAAGAAGCCCGCGAAACTATCGATTTAACGGTGCAGGGTTCTCTCGACAAGCTCGCCGAACACGTCCAAGCGACCGAGTTTGTCGGCTACAGCAATCCGATTTCTGAGGCAGAAGTCACCGTTATTTTATCGGGCGGAAAAACAATCGATGAAGCGGAGGCAGGGGAGCAAGTACAAGTAGTGCTCGATCGCACCCCGTTTTATGCCGAGTCGGGCGGGCAAATCGGCGATCGCGGCTACCTCAGCGGCAAAGATGTCGTTCTGCGCGTGGAAGACGTCAAAAAAGAATCCGATTTCTTCGTGCATTTCGGACGCATCGAACGCGGCACCCTGCGTGCAGGCGATCGCGTTACGGCTCAGATCGACCAATCTTGCCGCCGCCGCGCCCAAGCCAACCACACCGCTACCCACCTGCTGCAAGCCGCGCTGAAAAAGTTAGTCGATGATTCGATTTCGCAGGCGGGTTCGCTGGTAGCTTTCGATCGCCTGCGCTTCGATTTCAACTGTCCTCGCGCCCTCACCGCCGAAGAGGTGCAGCACGTTGAAGAGCAGGTTAATCTGTGGATTGCCGAAGCGCACCCAGCACAAGTAGCGCAAATGCCGCTCGCGGAAGCCAAAGCAAAAGGCGCGATCGCCATGTTCGGTGAAAAATATGCCGACGTGGTGCGAGTCGTTGACTATACCGGCGTGTCGATGGAATTGTGCGGCGGCACCCACGTCAGCAATACGGCGGAAATTGGCGTTTTCAAAATTATCTCGGAAACCGGTATCGCCTCGGGCGTGCGGCGCATCGAAGCGGTAGCGGGACCTGCCGTGTTAGATTATTTGAACGTGCGGGATAAAGTCGTCAAAGAGCTCAGCGATCGCTTGAAGGTAAAAGCCGAGGAAATTCCCGCGCGAATCGACAGCTTGCAAGACGAGCTGAAGAAAGCACAGAAGCAATTGGAGGCGGTGAAAGGAGAATTAGCGATCGCCAAATCCGACCAACTTTTATCAAAAGCAGAGTCGATTGGCGAGTTTAAAATTGTCGTCGCGCAACTAGACGACGTAGAAGCCGAAGCGCTGAAAACGGCGGCAGAGCGGCTGCTGCAAAAACTCGGCAGCGGCGCGGTAGTGCTGGCGTCCGTACCGGAAGCGAATAAGGTAAATTTTGTAGCATCTTTTAGCGCCGATGTCAATAAGAAAGGGCTGCAAGCCGGCAAATTTATCGGAGCGATCGCCAAAATTTGCGGCGGCGGCGGCGGCGGGCGTCCGAACCTCGCGCAAGCAGGCGGACGCGACGCCAGCCAGCTACCAGAAGCCCTCTCCAGCGCGCGATCGCAGTTGCTCGAAGGGTTGAAATAGTCCGTCAATACAGGAGGGTGCGGCGGCGTGCCCTCCCTATTTTGATTAAAAAGGAATCAGCTATGCCAAAATTTGAACCCTACACCATCCAGTTGCAAATTACTCGCATGTTTGCCGAGGGACAGTCATTTTTTGCCCCCATAAAAGTGCAAGATTGGCTGCGGGCACACAATCAAGATCCTGCCAATTACGAGATTAGTTTTCACCAACACCCAGCGCCTCCCGGCTCCGGGAGAATTATCGATATCGAAATCGAGTTGCGCCGCAAAGACGGAGAGCCGGTCGATCCGTGGCTATTAGAAGAAATTAATCGGTAATGGGGCATTGCGCATGGGGCTCATGGCATTGCGCTCATGGCATGGTGAATAAAATGAATAACCTTTTGCCCAATGCCCAATGCCATGAGCCCAATTCCCAATTCCCAATTCCCAATTCCCGCGCAGCAATCAAATATCTTTTAATACCAAGTTGGCTAACTTAGTATTGTTACATTTTTTTATATATCCCGGA
>CAYOOD010000118.1:10388-22496 GCA_964405435.1 uncultured bacterium | reverse complement strand
CTGATGTTTTTCTCTAATAGTATAATACTATCTTAGCCAACTTAGTATTAGAAGCTGTTGAGGTTTTAACCTCTCAGTAAATTTGTGCCTGAACCGGGGAGCATCTCAGCTTTACAAAGCTATCTCGTGAAAGAATGCGGATAGCTGGTATTTGACTTGCGAGGATTTTTTGCTAACCGCGAGATGCACCCGGATAGACTGGATAAATTGTGTTTGGGGGGATGGGGCGAAAAGCCGGGATTGGGGGATGTCGCAGGGAGCATCCCATTTTTGGAGTGCGTTCGCGAAGCGGGTGCGTAAGCGTTGCGGCTCTTTTATGAGCTAGCACCCACGTCTCGTTCGCTCTTGGATCGATCGGGAGCGAGACGCTCCCACTTCTGAAAAAAGGTGTTTTGACAAAAACGGGATGCTCCCGGATGTCGCGTTTAGGCAAGAGCGTTTTCTATGTCTTGTTGCAAATCTTGCACGTTTTTAATTTTTGCGGTAAGGCGCGCTGAGTTATGTTTGATGCTGCGTTTGATTTTTTCTTCTAGCGCGATCGCGGTATGGCTGATTTTGGCAGAATGGGAAATCGCAAAGAAAAATCGGTTCAATTTTAAAAAGCTATTGTTGGCTGCGAGTAGCCAGGGGCAACTTAGAAGGGGTTGCCCCTAAGAAAACGGCGATCGCTTGTTAAAGGGGGCGTTCCACCCGCTTTATTAAAGACTTTTCAGATGAAATTTTAGAATTCATTACTTGCGCGCGAAAATTGACAATCATCTCGTTCAAGGTTTCCATATCGATTAAAAAAGCATCGTGCCCGTCGCGGGAGTGCAAAGTCAGCAGGCGAGCATTGGGGATGAAGGCAGCGAGTTCTTGCTGTTCTTCAGGCGGGTAGAGGACGTCTGAGTCGATGGAAACGACGAGTGTCGGTTGGGAGATGCTGCGCAGCGCGCTTTCGTAATCCCCTCGCCCGCGCCCCAAGTCGTGGGAGTCCATTGTTTTGGTGAGGGTGATGTAGGTATTGGCGTCGAAGCGATTCACCAGCTTGTCGCCTTGATGGTGCAGGTAGCTCGCGATCGCCCACCGCCCGTCTGCCTGTTTTTCCCGCCCGAACTTATCCTCAAAACTGGCGCGACTGCGGTAAGTGCTCATCGCCATCATTCGCGCCGCTGCCAAGCCGGCGGTGGGTGCTTTTTCGATGGTGTAGTAGCCGCTGCACCAGTTGGGATCGGCATAAATCGCCTGCCGCTGTGCTTCGCTCAAGGCAATACACCACGCGGAGTGACGACCGGAAGCGGCAATGACTGCGATCGCCTCGACCCATTCCGGGTACATCATCGCCCATTCCAGCACTTGCAGCCCGCCGAGCGATCCGCCCACCACCATTTTCAGGCGCTTAATTCCCAGCGCCTCAACCAGCGCCCCCTGCACCCGCACCATATCGCGGATCGTGATTGCCGGAAAATCTGGGCCATAAGGGCAGCCGGTGGCGGGATTCACAGACATTGGCCCCGTCGTGCCGTAGCAACTGCCCAGCACGTTGCTGCACAGAATAAAATCCGTTTCGGGATCGAAAGTTTTCCCCTTTCCAAATAACGGTTCCCACCAAGTATCCGCATCTGCCCACCCGGTGAAGGCGTGGCAAATCAGCACCGCATTGTCGCCCGTGGGGTTCAAGCGCCCCCAGCTTCGATAGGCGACTTGTACCCCGCTCATTACTTCTCCCGACTCCAGCAATAGCGGTTGGGGAAGGTGATAAAACTGCGTTTCCCGGGAAATAAACCAGTGATAATTCATCCTATGGTAGCGCTGTGCCTGCCCCAGCCAGAGCGCTAGGGGGTTTGCGCCCTCCGAACAACGACAAATTCTCAGAATTGGCTATCAGCTTAACCCGGGACAGTTAGAAAGAGGGGGGGAGGGGGGAGGGGGGGGAGTGGGAGTGGGAGAATTTTTTAATTCTCAAAACTGTACCGGGTTTGCTGGGTAGCCCCTAAAAAATGAACGATCCCGCCTGCGTAGCGCAGGCGGAAACGCGCGCGGAGTGGGCGATCGCTTAGATCTGCGCGAACGCCTCAGAGAAATCCTCCTTGATGTCGTCAATGTGTTCGATCCCCACCGACACCCGGATCAAGTCGGGGGTGACGCCTGCCGATCGCTGTTCCTCATCGGTGAGCTGCTGGTGCGTCGTCGAATTCGGGTGAATCACCAGCGTCTTGGCATCGCCAACATTTGCCAGGTGAGAAGCCAATTGCACCTTATCGATAAATTTTTTGCCGGCTTCTCGTCCGCCTTTGATGCCAAAATTCAGCACGCAACCAAACCCGTTGCGCAGATATTTTTTCGCCCGTTCGTGATAGGGATGATTTTCCAATCCCGGATAATTCACCCACGCTACTTGCGGGTGTTCGGACAGCCACTGCGCCAAGGCTAGCGCGTTTTGAGTTTGGCGATCGACCCGCAGCGACAGGGTTTCCAACCCTTGCAACAGCAAGAAAGAATTGAACGGACTCTGACAGGGGCCTAAATCTCGCAATCCTTCTACCCGCGCCCGAATGATAAAAGCAATATTGCCAAAGGGGCCATTAGGGCCAAAGACTTCGTAGAAATTCAACCCGTGGTAGCCGGGAGAAGGTTCTGTGAAAATCGGGAATTTCCCATTTCCCCAGTCAAATTTGCCGGAATCGACAATGACGCCGCCGATTGACGTGCCGTGCCCGCCAATCCATTTTGTGGCTGACTCTACCACAATATCCGCTCCGTGTTCGATCGGGCGGCACAAATATCCCGCACACCCAAAGGTGTTATCGACAATGAGCGGAATGTTATTTTCGTGGGCGATGTGCGACAGGACGGCGAAATCGGGGATGTTAAATTGGGGATTGCCCATCGTTTCGACGTAGAGGGCTTTGGTATTTTTGTCGATCGCCTTCCGAAAATCTTCCGGGTCATCTCCATCGACAAATTTAACGTTAATTCCCAAGCGCGGCAGGGTGACTTTAAATAAGTTATAGGTTCCGCCATACAAAAAGCTGGTGGAAACGATATTTTCTCCTGCCTGACAAATCGTACTAATGGCCAAAAATTCCGCCGCCTGACCGCTGGAAGTGGCGAGGGCTGCCACGCCTCCTTCTAAGGCAGCTATCCGACGCTCGAAGACGTCGGTGGTGGGGTTCATCAGCCGCGTGTAGATATTGCCAAATTCCTGCAGGGCAAACAGGCGCGCGCCGTGTTCGGCGTCGTTGAAAACATAGGAAGTCGTCTGGTAAATCGGGACGGCGCGGGCGTTCGTGCCGGGGGATGGTTCTTGTCCGGCGTGAACTTGTAAGGTTTCAAAGCGGTAATTTTTTTGTTCGCTGGTAGACATTGAAATTTCCTCTGCCACAGATTGGCGGATACACCTCAGCTATTCAGGGATGCCATATTTCCCACGTCAAATGGCTATTCCGTACTGCGAGCTTTATTATATCTCGACAGTTCTATCGGAAACGGGTAGTTTAGGCCACAAGTTTCTGGAAGATTACATTAAGTTTTGTTGAAAACAGCGGGAGATTGTCATTTTTTTTGGGAGCGATCGCGCGCGCGGAGTGTTTTCTGGGGTTTGGTTCGATCGAGTCAGGGATGCGATCCGCGCTCGTGAAAAGCGCTGCACGAGCCCAACGGATTCTCCATAGCGACTGTCCGAATGATTAATCGCTATTTTTGGGCGAAGAGGGGGCTGGATAAGGCGCGGCCAAGGGCGAGAGACATTAAGTGCAAGCCATGTAACATAACTTGAGATTAAAATTCCCGCAGCGAGGACGTTTTTTTATTATATCAGCTAGGTCTGATTGACCGTCATTGTTCGCCGCTTTTGGCGTGCATTCCTCTACTTGCTTGCGATGAGGGCTTTTGCCCTGGCTGCAAACGAAGGTTCGCTCCCTCACTCCCCATGTTTAGATTATCTACATGCACTGGTTTAAAGCTTCATTATACAGAAGAAAATATCTTGAATGAAATGCCAGTTACAGAAATTAATATTAGCCCTTGGATGACGAATCGGAGCGATCGCGTATAGCACGCTTAGAAGGCGATCGCCCGAAAAAAGCAGAATCAATTTAACTTTCAGGGGGTGGTGCGATCGAGAAGCGATCGCCCGAGTCAGTGTCGCCGTAGGGCGGCGTTCCGAATTCCACCTCCTCGCAGCGCCGCAGCAGGGCTTCAATTTCCCCCGCCAGAGCAATCAACTCGGGCCACGAAGACCCGCCGACCAAATCCTGGGAGTGCGCCAGCTTATTTCTCAAGCCTTCCGCCGCCTTTAAAAAACGCTCTCCGTAGCGTTTGGACCTCAGCCCCAGGCGATCGACCAGCTCCGGCTTGGCGATAATGAGTTCGCGCTTGTCGCAAAATTGCAAGTAATCCGTCAAATCAATCGCCTCATTTCTTTTCTGCCGCTCCTCCCAGAGCTTTTTCGCCGACGTCACCCGTTCTGGCTTGAGAACAGCCAGCCAGGAATCTTCAGGGTAGTAAAGCCGCACCAGCCGCAGCAGATTCATCTCCAGCAGCGTCACCAAACCGAACAGCAACATCCGCACTGGCGCTTTTTGCAAGTCCCCGCGCGTCACGATCGCCGCAACGCGGTTGCGCTCCAGCACAAACACCTTCGGCGACTGCCCCAGAATCGGCAGCAGTTCCATCAGCGGAGTAGAGGAGGCGATTAATTCTGAAGGGTGAAAGATGCGCTGGAACTGCCCGCAAGTGCCCGCGCCCAAACTCGCCTGCTGGACATAGCCGCAAACGATGCCGCCGTCTTCGATCGCCACCACGTCAAAATTCTGGGCTTGCATCCACTGGCGCACCACCGCCGCGTCTGCCTCGGCGGGGACAGCCTGGAGGGGTTCGGCAACGTATTTAACCGTTATGCTTTCCTCAAATAGACTCCGAAGATCCTCAGCGCTCGACTTTAGCTGTTTCATAATCTATATAATTGGCGGCTTCTCCATAGATGACCGCTCCCGCCCCCGCAAGAAACCCGATTTCTGCCCGAATTTTACTCACTTTTCCAGCATAGCGCTTCAATGGCTCAGAACGTTCAAAGGCCCGGACTCCACGAGCCCGGGCCTTCGATCGATAGGTTGCAGAACTATCTCTGCGAAAGTTTGAGAAAGGTAGCCTTACTTGGCAGCAGTCATCATCATGCCCATTTGCTTGCACATGTCGGCGCAGTTCATGCACATGTCGGCCATCGCCTTCATTTTGGCATCGTCGGCCATCATATTGCAGCATTCGGCGCAGCGCATACACATGTCAGCGCACAACATGCAGGTTTGCCCCATGAACTCGGAGCCGCCCATCATCATGTTCATGCACATCTGGCACATTTCTGCGCAGTCGCGCATCATGCCCATCATCGACCCTTCCATATACTTGTCGCCCATTTGCATACAGTAGGTCATGGTTTCCATGCACATTTTGTAGCAATCCATGCACGCTTGCATGCATTGTTCCATTTCTTTGCTCATGGGCTTTTGGGCCATCATCATCATCATCATCATCCTGCCTCCTGATTGATGCTGAGTAGGTGAGATTTCCTAGCTAAACTTTGGAATTCTGTTTCTATCCAGCTTTTTCACTATTTAGATTAGCACTTTTTTCTCTTAAATGTTATTAAAAGAATCTAAAGATTGCCCCTCATTTTTAACTGCACTATCCCTAGTAATTAACCGGACTTTGCCAAAATAATTGTAAAATAAACTACAGTTTGCTCATTAACAAACCGGGGATGAATCGCTAGATGAAGCATCAGCTAAGGGGAGATTATTTGTCGGGTTAGAGAAGCCGGGAACGGCAAGCGATCGCTGCAGGAGCGAGGGAGAGAAAAAACTCATGGGATTCTGGGAGCGGACGCGAGAGCGCCAGCTCATAGAAGTGAAGGGCTGGCGTAGGTTAAAACACTCAACATTTAATCGACCAATATAGCGGGTTTCAGCAAGCACGAGGTAAGAAACCCGGTTTCTTCAAAAAACCGGTTTGAAGAGGTTTCGCGACTCAAATAGAAACGCGATATACGGTTTAGCTCCCCAAAAGCGATCGCCCTCAACCCTCAAACAATCCCGATAAAATTAGTTCAGTATGCGATCGCGCCTTCAGCACGCGGGTGGCGGCTCGGCAGGAGGCCGAAAATTGGCCCGCGATCGCGCCTTCAGCAAGCGATCGCGCGGTTTGCCAAAGCCTCAGCTATGATGTGTTTCAACAGACCAAGCGCCCGTACAACAATTGGGTTGCGCGAAAGGGCGCTGTGCATCTGCCCCTCAAATTCACCCCCATGCTTGAGAAAGCAACCTCAGAAAGCGCCATGCTGCAACAAGATGCTCGCGACTTTCAAATTCTGTTTTTATCCCTCTTCCTCATCCTGGGCATTGCTACGAGGGATTGGAGCGCCCGCCCCGATTTGATGCTAGTCGCGATCGCCTCCTGTCTGGCGACGCAGTGGGCGGCGGTTTCCCTGCGGCGCTCCTCAGCCAGCCCCTTCGAGTGGGCTTCCCTCAAAAGTGCTGCCATCACCGCTTTGAGCCTTTGCTTGCTGCTGCGAGCCTCTCACTGGAGTACAATGGCGATCGCCGGCTCTGTTGCAATTGCCAGCAAATTTATCTTTCAAATTCGCAGCAAGCACTTTTTCAACCCCGCCAATTTTGGCATCATTTCCGCCCTCATCCTCACCCGCGATGCTTGGGTATCCCCCGGGCAGTGGGGGGACGATTGGTGGTACGCGCTTTTATTTGCCGGAACCGGCGGTTTAGTTTTGCAGCGAGTCGGGCGCTGGGATACCACCGCTGCCTTTCTCGGTTCCTACGCTTCACTAGAAGCGATTCGCAACCTCTGGCTCGGCTGGACGTGGGACGTTTTTCTGCACCGACTCACGAGCGGTTCGCTGCTGCTTTTTGCCCTGTTTATGATTACCGATCCGCGTTCCATTCCCAATGCCCGATTTAGCCGATTGCTCTGGGCTTTTTGCATTGCGCTGGTGACCTTCATCCTGCGCAATTACTTTTTTGTCTCTACTGCCGTTTTCTGGGCATTATTTGCGATCGCTCCTTTCATTGCTTTATTAGATATCCTCTGGTCCGCGCCGAGATTTTCTTGGTTGGAGAGCCGGAATTTGTAACCCGCAAAGACGCCAAGCTCGCAGAGTCAGAAAAAGAGAGGTTTTATGAAGTTATTTCGTCGGGTTTCAGTTATTGTTATTATCGTGTTAGCGGCATTGATTTGCTTTGTGCCGCCCGTGCGGGCATTTTGCGGTTTCTACGTCGCGAAAGCCGATGCCAAGCTTTACAATCAAGCTTCGCAAGTGGCGATCGCCCGGAACGGCAGCCGCACGATCCTGACAATGGCAAATGATTATCAAGGGGAAGTCAAAGATTTTGCCCTAGTCGTGCCGGTTCCTACAGTGCTTCAAAAAGAACAAGTGCGCGTGGGAGATGCGAAAATTATGGAGCGGCTCGATGCTTTCAGCGCTCCCCGACTGGTGGAATATTTCGATTCCGATCCGTGCATGACGCTTGAAGAAATGCCGGTTCCTTCTGCAGCGCCAGCACCATCAGGAGGAGCAGGCAATCGCGGCAGGAGAGATAGCAGCCTGGGCGTCACCGTAGAAGCCCGCTTCACCGTCGGAGAATACGATATTGTCATTCTCAGCGCCAGAGAATCAAACGGGCTGGAAACTTGGCTAGTGCAAAATGGCTATCGCATTCCTCGGGGAGCCAGCGACTTGCTCAAGCCCTACATCCGGCAAAATATGAAATTCTTTGTCGCCAAAGTCAACCTCGCAGAATTTGAAAAAGCCGGCTATCAATTCCTCCGCCCCTTGCAGATTGCTTACGAATCGCCGAAATTCATGTTGCCGATTCGCTTGGGCATGGTGAATGCCACGGGAGAACAAGATTTAATCGTTTACCTGCTCTCCCCCAAAGGACGAGCAGAATTGACAAATTACCGCACGGTGCAAGTGCCCTCCGACGCAGAAATCCCCCTTTTCGTGAAAAAGGAATTTGCCGCTTTCTACAAAGCCATGTTTTCAACCGCTCACACTCGAGAAGGAAAAAAAGTCGCCTTTTTAGAGTATGCTTGGGATATGGGAAGCTGCGATCCTTGCTCAGCCGATCCCCTGAATCAGGAAGAATTGAAGAAAGCTGGAGTATTTTGGTTAAATCCTAACTCCGGAACCAATGTGTTTATCACCCGCTTGCACGTCCGCTATGCGAGAAATACATTTCCCGAAGATTTAATGTTTCAAGAAACCTCCAACCGGGAATTGTTCCAAGGGCGCTACATCCTGCGCCATCCGTTTACAGGAGACTTGCAGTGCGAGGCAGGCAGACAATATCAAAAATCTCTGCGCGATCGCTTCGAGCAGGAAGCCCAGACTTTGGCGAAATTGACAGGCTGGAACATTCAAGACATCCGCCGGAAAAATCAAATTACCCAAAGTCAAGAAACCCCTTTCTGGCGAAACATCTGGGATTGAAAAACAGCCGATAAATTATGTTTGTAGTTGCGCTTTTTCCCTCAAGCACAACTACAAAATAACCCCTCTATTTTCCCTCTTTCCCTCTTTCCCTATTCTCCTCTGCGCCCTCAGCGTCCTCTGCGGTTCAAAAAACAAATATTCTTTTTCCTCAACCCGGTACGAGATGAATTTGGAATCCCTGCTCAGACACAATCGCGTCATCCGCGCCATTGGCATTGACGATTCACCCTTCAAGCGCCGAGAAAAGAAAAATGTCGCGATCGCAGGGGTGGTGTGTGCCGGCACGCGCTTTGAAGGCATGGTTTGGGGCAAGGTGCGGCAAGATGGCTGGAACGCGACAGAGGCGATTTGCAAATTGCTCCTCGGCAGCAAATTTCTCCCCCAATTGGATTTAGTTTTGCTCGACGGCATCACCCTCGGCGGGTTGAATGTGATTGACTTGCCGGAACTTTGCGATCGCCTCGAACTTCCCTGCGTCGCCCTCATGCGGCGTGCCCCGGATATCGCAGCGATGAAAGACGCGATCGCCCGCCTCCCCAATCCCGCTCGGCGTTTCAGACTCCTAGAGCGTGCCGGCGAGATTTATTCCTATCCCCCCTTTGTCTTCCAAGTCTGCGGCGAAAAACCCGACGCGATCGCACTAGCCCTGCAGCGCCTCACCGACTGCGGGAAAGTCCCGGAAGCCCTCCGCCTCGCCCACTTAATCGGTGCTGCGATCGTCAAAGGAGAAAGCGGGCGTCAAGCATGAGAAGAGGGGGAGAGGGGGGGAGGGGGAGAGGGAGCGAGTGATGATTTGAATTCTTCTTGATGCCCAATGCCCCATTCCCAAAAAAGCCAGTCTCTACAAATCTACGGTTTGCCCATCGGGGTATGTTATTATTGAGCAAGCAAGTCCGATCTCCGGCAGGCTGTGCGGGTTAGTCGCGATCGGATTCGTCTGGATATCGGCAAAAAGAAACCGTGACGCTAAAGTCCCCCATCTGCGATATCCTATCCGTCAACAATCATAAGAATCTCCTATGGCCATCCTGCGACTCGAGAGCGGCAAAACCTACAGCAACCTGGACGACATCAGCCGCGAACTGGCTCCCCTCAAGGTACAGCTCAAAAGATATCCTGTGGGAAATCAACTGGTTTTGCCGGGACTCCTCGCCAAAGACACCCTCAGCATGGGGGAAAAAGCACGGGTACTCGATGCAGTGAGGGGTCATTTTGAAACAGTGAAGCGCTGCGAGGGGTATTTGTGGCGGGACTTGATGGTGGTGCACCCCGGTTCGCCCAACCTGTACGCCCTCATCGCCCAGAGCGATCGCTGCCACACCCACGCCGACAGCGAAGCCCTCTACGTCCTTTCTGGAGAAGGCATTTTCGGATTCGCGCGCCCCGACGGCAGCCAAATCGAACTGCTCGTGCAAGCTGGGGAATACCTCCACATCCCAGCCCACACCGAGCATTGGTTCTGTCCGAGCGCCAGACTCCACATCAAAGCCGCCCGCTACTTCGCCAGCGCCCACGGCTGGGTGCCGCAATATACCCATACGCGCATCTGCTTTCACGTTTAGGGGGGAAATGGGGAATGGGGCATCGGGCATCGGGTATGGAGGATTGGCAAGAATAATTCAGCCAATTACCAATTACCTTTTTCCCGATGCCCTATTCGCCATGCCCCATTCCCAATGCCCAATGCCCCTTCTCCACTCACAGCGCTAGCACTCCATGCCAGAGAGTGCTAAATTGTTCTTCTGGAGAGTTATAAAGCCTGTCTAAATGAGTTGGACAATTCCTGTAGGGGCTTCCAACACTGCCCCGGAGCGGCGTTGACCGAGCATTTAGAAACGCTATAGCACTCTAGCTTGGGAAAAAGCATGTCTAGAAGTGCTTGCACCTGCTACAATCCAAAGCGGGCGGCATTCTAGAGCGTACTAATCCCTTTCAGGGACGGAAATATAGAAGCGCAAATGGCTAAAATCGTATCATTTAAGGAAGAATCGCGGCGATCGCTCGAAAAAGGCATCAACGCCCTCGCCGATGCCGTTCGCATCACCCTCGGGCCAAAAGGCCGCAATGTGGTCTTAGAGCAGAAATTTGGCGCTCCCCAAATCGTCAACGACGGGATCACGATCGCCAAAGAAATCGAATTAGAAGACCCCTTGGAAAACACCGGTGCCCGCCTGCTGCGGGAAGTCGCGGAGAAGACGAAAGACATCGCCGGCGACGGCACCACCACCGCCACAGTCCTGGCGCAAGCAATGGTACGGGAAGGCTTGCGGAACGTCGCAGCCGGGGCGAATCCCGTAGCCGTGCGGCGCAGCATCGACAAAACCATCGCCAAGCTGGTTGAAGAAATCAAATCGGTGGCCAAGCCAGTTGAAGGAGCCGCGATCGAGCAAGTCGCCACCGTCTCCGCCGGTAACGACGAAGAAATCGGCAAAATGATTGCCGAAGCGATGGAAAAAGTCACCACCGACGGGGTAATCACCGTTGAAGAATCGAAATCCCTGACAACCGAACTCGATGTCGTCGAGGGGATGCAAATCGATCGCGGCTACATCTCGCCCTACTTCGTCACCGATCAAGAGCGGATGCTGGCTGAATACGAAAACGTCCGCATCCTGATAGCCGACAAGAAAATCAACGTCATTCAGGACTTGGTGCCAGTGCTGGAAAAAGTCGCCCGCGCCGGCCAGCCCCTGTTGGTAATCGCCGAAGACGTAGAAGGCGAAGCCCTGGCTACGTTGGTGGTGAATAAAGCCCGGGGCGTGCTCAATGCGTGCGCGATTAAGGCACCCGGATTTGGCGATCGCCGCAAAGCCATGCTCCAAGACATCGCCATCCTCACCGGCGGGCAAATGATCTCCGAAGAAGTCGGGCTCAGCCTGGAAGACGTGACGCTGAACATGCTGGGAGTTGCCCGCAAAATCACCGTCACCAAAGAAAATACCACCATCGTCGCCGAAACGAGCGATCGCAATAAAGGCGACGTGCAAAAGCGCATCGCCCAACTGCGCAAAGAACTCGAAAGAAGCGATTCCGACTACGACAAAGAAAAGCTGCAAGAGCGGATTGCCAAACTCGCCGGCGGCGTCGCCGTGATCAAAGTCGGAGCCCCCACCGAAACCGAACTCAAAGATCGCAAACTGCGGATTGAAGACGCCCTCAACGCCACCAAAGCAGCCGTAGAAGAAGGCATCGTCCCCGGCGGCGGCACCACTCTGATTCACCTCGCCAAAGTCGCCGAACAGGCGAAAGCCTCCCTCAACGACGAAGAAAAGCTCGGCGCTGAAATCGTGGCCAAAGCCCTCGAAGCCCCCTTGCGCCAGATTGCCGACAATGCCGGCGTTCCCGGTGCCGTCATCGTCGAGCGGGTGCGGGAAACCGATTTCAACATCGGCTACAACGCCGCTACCGGCGAATTTCAAGATCTGATTGCCGCAGGCATCATCGATCCCGCTAAAGTCGTTCGCTCCGCGCTCCAGAACGCCGGTTCGATCGCCGGCATGGTGCTGACGACAGAAGCCCTCGTCGTCGAAAAACCCGAAAAGAAAGCCGCAATGCCTGACATGGGCGGCATGGGCGGCATGGGCGGCATGGGCGGCATGGGCGGCATGGGCGGCATGGGCGGC
>CAYOOD010000118.1:0-10288 GCA_964405435.1 uncultured bacterium | reverse complement strand
ATGATGTAATCCCGGCTCGTCCAGCGTCTAGGTAAGAATCCTTAAAACGGCTTGTTTTTTCGACAAGCCGTTTTTTGTTGGCATAGTCGATTTCTGCGATGATACAGTATGGTAAAAATATTTGAGGATAGCGGATCGAGGAGGCTTACCATTTTGCGGTGGACATGCAATTTTTGCAGCCGTTAAAAATCCATAAACAGGCATTATCGCTTGGTTAAGAACAGGCTAAAAGTTAAAACTTAAAATCTAAAATGCTATAACTGTACTTGTGTTTTTTGGCTGCACTCTATCCCGTATATTTAGGGAAACAGGCAATGGGGAATACGGAAATCTCCTAAATTTCTGCCGTACACCCCCAATTGCAAGGATGCCTCATTCCGCCGAAGTGTCCCGGATGCACTGGATAGCCTTAGTTCCCTTCGAGAGGTTGTCAGGTCAAATGAAATTCAAGACATCAACAGCTTTTAGAAAGAAAAGTTAGCGCGAAAATAAGTAATTTTTCGCAAAACCAAACCCAATGAACTGTTAAGGCCGCTTTAAATGAAAGGTTTATTTGCGCCGAAAAGGATGAATATTTATTTCAAGGTTATCTTGAAATTGACAGGCGATCGCGTGAGAAAAACCAGGAGAGATAGATGGTAGAAAATAAACTTTTACTTTCTCAAATCGACAGCAAAATAGAAGAAGAAGAAGAAGAAGACTACTTTGATTACTTCTACGACGAACCGGGGAGCCAGCCGGGAACCCTCTTCTTGGACGCAGACGCGCCACCGCCCAATATCGTGCTGATTGACTACACGGAAACCAGCGCCAGCCGCATGAAAATTTCTACGCCTGCCGCTTGCACTCCCTACTTGGATACGGAGTCGGTTTCTTGGGTGGACGTTCTCGGTTTGGGCAATCAAGAAACGTGGCGTCAGTTGGCTGAGGTTTTCGGCTTGCACCCGATCGCCCTCGAAGATGTCGTCAACGTGCCCCAGCGTCCGAAAGTCGTGGATTACGGCGATCAACTGCTGATTATCGCGCAGATGGTCATGCCCAATAAAAGAACCAGTGGCTTTTGGATCGAGCAAGTCAGTTTCGTTTTGGGGAAACATTACCTGCTCACGGTGCAGGAAGAGCCCGAAGACGACTGTTTCGGTCCCGTGCGCGATCGCATCCGCACCGGCAAGGGCACCATCCGCAAGCAAGGCTCTGATTACTTAGCCTACTCGCTCTTAGATGCCATTATCGACGGTTATTTTCCCGTACTAGAAGCCTATGGCGAACGCATTGACGAACTCGAAGATGAAGTCGTCAGCAGCCCCACCCGCCGCACCTTAGAGAGAATCTATCAAGTCAGGCGAGAATTGCTCGCCCTGCGCCGCGCCATTTGGCCCCTGCGAGATGCCATTAATTCTCTCACGCGAGACGGCAGCGACCTGATTTCTCCCGCCGTGCGCGTTTACCTGCGCGACTGTTACGACCACACCGTTCAGGTGATGGATGTGGTAGAAACCTACCGGGAACTGACTTCGGGCTTGATGGACGTTTACCTCTCCTCCATCAGCAATAAAATGAATGAAATTATGAAATTTCTGACAGTAATTTCAACAATTTTTATTCCCTTGACCTTTATTGCTGGCGTGTACGGCATGAACTTCAATACAGAAACCTCACCCTGGAACATGCCCGAACTGAACTGGTATTGGGGATATCCGGCTTGCTGGGTGGCAATGATCGCGATCGCCGCTAGTTTGGTTTACTTTTTCTGGCGTCGCGGCTGGTTCGAGAACTTCTCAACCGTCAAGGACGATGTCACTAAGTAGGGGCAACTCTCCCATTTAACAGAAACTGGCGATCGCCCCCTCTTAGCGATCGCCCCCAATTCCGCAAGTCTTCAAAATTCCTATCTTTTCATTTCCCCCCTCTCCCCCATGTCCGATACCGATCTGCTCATATTTACGCTTTACACCATCGGGATCGCCTTCGTAATCTACAAAGCTATAACCTCGGTTGGAGAGCAAGTCGAAATCGAATTCAACGCCAACTCGATTAAAAAACAGTTGGCGGATAAAAATCTCGAAAATTTAATGGAAATTCGATTTGAATTTCCCCCCAAATGCCCCCTCGATGACGTGCGCGATCTGGACATCAGCATTAAAAATAACTCGACAATCCAGACTATCTATGTGGAATGGGATCGCAGTTGTCTGATCAACCTCAACGGGCGATCGCAGCGCATCGTCCGCCTCGCCCCCGGCATGACCTACGACTTATTAAATCCCCAAGTTTTCAGCGTCATTGCCCCTAGCAAAACCCTCAGAGAAAAGGTCACTGTCGAAACCGTCCTCAAGCGCAACTCCGAAACCGACCTCTTTCAAGTTGGCGGGCCATTAATTATCAAACCCAGAGCGCCAATCACGCTCCCCCCTTCATTTAAATTTTTCCTCAGACTCGTGGTGCGCCTGTCCGATCCGGTTAGGGGCGTCCCGAACGAGCAGCACTATTTTCTAGAATGTGAATTTACCGTCACCAGACTGCCTTGGACAGCCAACCTCCCCTGGAATCTGAAAAGATAATCCAAGTCCCCGACGTGCCGCCCCCACAACTATCCCCAAAACAATTAGACTGGAAAAAAGGAGAGAGTAGGCGCAGGTGGTTGCGGAGTGAAAACTCTGAGGAAAGTCCGGGCTCCCGAAAGACCGAACTTGCTGGGTAACGCCCAGTGCGGGCGATCGCGAGGATAGTGCCACAGAAACATACCGCCAACTTCAGTGCTGAGCGCGTTCTCACGCTGAATGGGTAAGGGTGCAAAGGTGCGGTAAGAGCGCACCAGCAGCGTCGAGAGGCGCTGGCTCGGTAAACCCCGGTTGGGAGCAAGGTCGCAGGAACGACGGTTGGTCTTTTACCAGTTCCGCTCGTACAGAACCGCTAGAGGCGTCTGGTAACAGGCGTCCCAGATAGATAACCGCCCTCCTAGCTGCGCGCCAGCGAGGAGAACAGAACCCGGCTTATGTCCGACTCTCTCCCTCTTTCAGACAGTCGTTTGGCGCGGGCAGTGGGGAGCGATCGCGTATGAGAACGTAGATTCAGTGAAAAGTGAGAAAATAGTGCCATATCCCCCGATCGCCGACCATGCACTGGCGTTCATCGCAACTCCCGCAAAACAAGCATCCAGTCGCGAATAAAGCGAAGTTTTCCTCATATCAATACCCCGATCGCATAAATTGACGCTTCTGGGAAAATCGAGCCGCCTCCTGTTATAATTGCTGAAATTCGATTGATTAATTTTCCGCGCCGTCCGGAATGGCACTGCACGGTTTTTTCCAGAGAATACCCCTGTTCCGAGCCTCAAATTATGCTCGCAATTCCCGGCTACCAGATTCTCGCCAAAATATATGAAAGTCACAAGTCCCTTGTTTTTCGGGGCATCCGAGAGCAGGACGAGCAACCCGTCATCCTCAAACTGTTGCAACAAGACTATCCTACCCCAGAAGAACTCATCCGATACAAGCAGGAATATGACATTACCTCGGCGCTGAATCTAGAAGGGGTTATCAAAGCGACAGACTGGCGAAAATATTATAATAGTTTTGTTATTATTTTTGAAGATTTTGGCGGAGACTCGTTAAAAAACATAATGGAGTCCCGCCAATTTCTCCTGGCGGAGGTTCTCGAACTGAGCAGCCAGATTGCAGAAATTTTGGAGCGCGTTCACTCGGCCAAAATTATCCACAAGGACATCAATCCTTCTAATATCGTTTTAAATCCCGAAACCGGGCAAGTCAAACTCATCGACTTTGGCATTTCTACCCTGTTAACGTGCGAAAATCCAGCGCTGAAAAATCCACTGGTTTTAGAAGGCACCCTCAGTTACATATCGCCGGAGCAAACCGGCAGAATGAACCGGGTGGTGGATTACCGCACTGACTTTTACTCCCTCGGCGTCACCTTCTACGAACTCCTCACCCATTGCCTTCCTTTTACCGCCACTGACGCGATGGAGTTGGTTCACTGTCATATCGCCAAACAGCCCGTGCCGCCCCACGAAATCGCGCCGGAAATTCCCAGAGCGGTTTCCGATATTGTAATGAAGTTGCTGGCGAAAACCGCTGAGGAGCGATACCAAAGCGCCCCGGGCATTAAAGCCGATTTAGACGAGTGTTTGAGACAGTTACAGGAAACTGGAAAAATCGGCGAGTTCCCCCTCGCTCGGCAAGATATTTCAGACAAATTTTACATTCCCCAAAAACTGTACGGTCGAGAGTCTGAAGTCGAAACCTTACTGACAGCTCTCGTTCGCGTCGCGCCTCCAGAGGAGAATCGCATCGGGACAGTTTCGGGAAATCATCTCGACAATTCCGCAACCCCCCGAGGCACGAGCGAAATCGTGCTAGTTTCCGGGTATTCCGGCATCGGCAAGACGTCTTTGGTGCAGGAAATTTACAAGCCCATCACTCGATCGCGCGGCTATTTTATCGCAGGCAAATTTGACCAATATCAGCGGAATATTCCTTATTCGGCGGTGGCGATCGCTTTCTCCGATCTCGTGCGGCAGCTCTTGACGGAAAGTGAAGAAAAACTCAGTCAGTGGCGATCGCAACTCGCGGCGGCGTTGGGTGCCAACGGGCAGGCGATCGCTGACTTGATTCCCGAAATCGAACTGATTTTCGGTCAGCAACCGTCCCTACCCGAACTGCCACCGGCAGAGTCTCAAAATCGCTTGCGGTTGGCGTTTCAAAACTTCATCAGGGTGTTTGCCCTTCCCGAACATCCCCTGGTGATTTTTCTCGACGATTTGCAGTGGGCAGATGCCGCCAGTCTGAAACTCATCCAAATTCTCATGGAGGAGCCAGATCGTCAATGTCTGCTGTTGATTGGAGCCTATCGGGATAACGAAGTTTCCTCCGCCCATCCCTTGATGCTGGCAATTTCTGAGATTCAGAAACAGGGCGCAAATGTCCGCAACATCCGGCTCGTTCCGTTGCAGTTGCACGACGTCAACACCCTGATTTCAGACACCCTCAGAGCTGCCCCAGAAAAAACTTTACAACTGGCCAAGTTAGTGCTAGCGAAAACGGGAGGAAATCCGTTTTTTATCAATGAATTTTTAAAACAACTCTATGCCGACGGGCTTTTAAAATTTGAATGCGATCGCCGGGGATGGGAGTGGGATGTAGAGCAAATCAAGGCTCGGAACATTACCGAGAATGTCGTGGAATTGATGGCAGGCAAAATTCAAAAATTGCCGCCTTCAGCCCGAGAGGTGTTGGTGCTGGCTGCTTGCATCGGCGATCGCTTCGACCTGCTCTCTTTAACCGTCGCCCGCGAAAAGTCCCTAAAAGAAACGGCATCCGACTTGCGAGAAGCGATCGCGGAAGGGTTGATCGTACCCCTCGGCGATCGCTACAAGTCCGCAGAACTCGACCTCCTAACAGCAACCGAGGGGGTGACAATTGCCTGCAGATTTGCCCACGATCGCATTCAGCAAGCCGCCTATTCCCTGATTTCTGATTCCCAAAAACAAGCCCTTCACCTGCTCTTAGGACGGCGGCTGCTGCGCGAAACGCCGCCAGAAAAGCGAGAGGAAAAAATTTTTGACATCGCCAACCACCTCAACTTCGGGCTGGAATTAATTTCCGATCGGGAGGAGCGCGAAGAACTGGCGCGATTAAATGCGATCGCGGGTCAAAAAGCCAAAGCGTCCGCCGCCTATGAAACAGCCCTCGCTTACTTGCAGATCGGCATAAAATTGCTAGAACCTGCTAGCTGGGAACGGCAGTACGACTTAACCTTGAAGCTGCATGTAGAAGCGTCAAAAGCGGCGTACCTCAGCGGCGAGTATGAGGAAATGCAGAGACTCGCAGAAATCGTGCTGCAGCGAGCCGCAACCTTGCTGGACAAAGTGAGCGTTTGCGAAGTCAAGCTGCAAGCGTATATCGCTCAAAACCGACAGTTAGAAGCGATCGCGACTGCCCTCTCCGTCCTCAAGCTCTTAGGAGTCTCCCTCCCCGAAAAGCCTCGCCCCTGGAATATTTTACTCGGTCTGTTCGGCACTAAATTGGTTTTAGCTGGAAAGCGCGTTCAGGACTTTATCGACTTGCCCCAGATGACCGATCCCATCGCTCTAGCAGCCGCGCGCGTCCTCGTAACGATCGTGGCACCTGCCTATAATGCCCTCCCCGAAATTTTGCCGCTCATTGCCTTTAAACTGGTGAATTTATCGGTCAGGTATGGAAATTGCGAAGCGTCAGCTCTGGGTTATGCGGTTTACGCCTTAATTCTCTGCGGCGTTGTGGGAGATATTGAGACTGGCTATCACTTCGGGCAATTGTCCTTGAGGCTGCTAGCCGCGCTCGATGCCAAAGAACTCAAACCCAGAACCAGCCAGATTGTTAATTGCCTGGTCGCTCACTGGAAAGAGCCTATGGAGCAAACCTTACAACCCTCTCTAGAAGCTTACACTAGCGGCCTGGAAATTGGCGATTTAGAATACGCTGCCCTCGGCGCGCACACCTACTGCTACCATTCTTATTTTATTGGTAAGGAACTCGGCCAACTCGCCGCTGAAATGGCAGCCTACAATCAGGCGATCGCCCGTCTCAATCAAACTTTTTTAAATTTCAATAAAATTTTTTATCAGGCAGTTTTGAATTTAACAGGAGATTCGGAAACGCCGTACCTCCTGGTTGGGGAAGCTTACAGCGAAACGGAAATGCTGGACTTTCACCGACAAGCGAATGACAGAACAGCGCTCGGCGATATCTATATTAATAAGCTCGTACTCTGTTATTTATTTGCAGAGTATTTCCAAGCCATCGAACAGGCAGACAGCGCCGAAAAATATCTAGACGGTTTGGCAGGAACGGCACTCGTGCCGGTCTTTTATTTCTACGATTCTCTGGCGCGTCTCGCCGTGCATCCTGACATGCCCAAGCCGGAACAAAAGCGGGTTTTGCAGAAAGTCAACGCCAACCAGAAAAACCTGAAAAAATGGGCCAGTTATGCGCCAGAAAATTTGATGCACAAATTTTATCTGGTGGAAGCAGAACGCTATCGGGTGTTGGGGGATATTTCGCGATCGCGAGACTATTTCGATCGCGCCTGCGAACTCGCCAAAGAACGGCAGTACATTCACGAAGAAGCATTGGCAAGCGAACTAGCCGCGAAATTTTATCTGAATTTAGGAAAAGCCAATCTCGCCCGCACTTACATGCAGGAGGCACTTTATTGTTATGTGAAATGGGGGGCAGCGCGCAAGGTGAAGGATTTGCAGGTGCGATATCCGCAGTTATTGAAGTTTTCAGAGCATTCTGACGGCAGTCTTCAGCAAACGGTATCTTCTTTTCCGACTTCAGTCGGGCACGGTAACGGGCTGGACTTGACGACGGTAATGAAAGCCTCGCAAGCGATTTCCGGCGAAATCGTGCTGGACAAATTGCTGGCTAAGTTAATGCAAATTTTGATTGAAAATGCCGGAGCGCAAAAGGGATACCTGATTTTAGAATCCCAGGGAAAATTGTTAATAGAAGCATCGGGAACGGCAGAGAGCGATCGCGTCGCTGTCTTGGAGTCTGTTCCTATCAAAGGCTCTCAGGTGCTTTCTCCAGCGATTGTCAATTATGTGGCTCGCACCAAAGAAACTGTGGTGTTAAATGATGCTGTCCGTGAGGGAAGGTTTACCCACGATCCGTACATCCGAGAACATCAGCCCAAGTCGATTTTGTGCGCGCCCCTGCTCAATCGCGGACAATTGGCTGGGATTCTCTACCTGGAAAATAATTTAACGACGTGCGCTTTCCCGCCAGAGCGCCTCGCTGTTTTGCAACTGCTTTCGACGCAAGCGGCTATCTCCATTGCGAATGCCCGTCTTTACGGAAATTTGGAAAAAGCCCTCGATGCCGAAGTCGAATTAACTGATGCCTACGGGCGCTTCGTGCCCCACGAATTTTTATACTTTTTGGGCTGCGAAAGCATTCTCGACGTCCAATTAGGAAACGGCGTTCAGCAGGAGATGTCGGTGCTGTTTGCTGACATTCGCGATTTCACCACCCTGTCGGAAAGCATGACGCCAGAGGATAATTTTAGGTTTCTCAATGCGTATCTATCTCGAATGCAACCGGCGATCGCAGAGAATAACGGCTTTATTGACAAATACATTGGCGACGCGATCATGGCACTGTTTAGCGGCAGTGCCGACGATGCTGTAAAAGCCGGAATTTCCATGCTGCAGCGGCTGGATGAATATAATATAACCCGGGGAAGACCGGAACGTCCGCAAATTCGCATCGGGATCGGCATCAATACGGGTTCTCTGATGCTGGGAACTGTCGGGGGAGCAAACCGGATGGAGGGAACGGCGATCGGAGATACCGTGAATTTAGCTTCGCGGGTGGAAAGCCTGACGAAAGAGTATGGCGTTTCGATGTTGATTACGCACCAGACTTTTTCGCAACTGCGCGATCCCGTTCAGTATGCCATCCGCATTGTCGATCGCGTTAAAGTTAAGGGGAAATCGCAAACGGTATCAATTTTTGAAGTCTTTGACGCCGATCCGCCGGAAATTCGGGCGGGCAAGTTGGCGACGGAACGGTTTTTTTTAGAGGCGGTTTTGCTCTACAAAAACCAATATTTGAGAGAAGCTAAACAATTGTTTGAAGAATGCCTGCGCGTCAACCCGATGGATAGCGTGGCTCAAATCTACGCGAAACGCTGCCAGCAGCACCGCAGGTGAAGCGCGGACATTCGGGCACGCCTGTCGCGGCAGCTTTCGGCTGCGAAAAAAATAGGTGTTCTGAAAAGCAGGAGTGATATAATTGAGAGGGAAGTTAGCAGGAAGAGTCAGATAAGGAAGAGCTTTATTGCAGGCGAAAGTCAATCTAAAAACTAAACTCTAAAGTGTAAAATAGGTTAAGTTACATGACGCTCAGTTATCCGAACCGCCAGCGCCAGCTAGAAAAGCTAGTGCAAAAATTTGGCCTGCCGACACAGCGATCGCTGAAGTGGGAACTATTGGACTTGGCACTCACCCACCCGAGTGTCTCGCCGGAATCCAACTACCAGCAATTGGAGTTTGTTGGGGATGCAGTCGTGCGACTGGCTGCTGCAGAATTTTTATTTGAACGCTATCCCGAGTGTCCCGTGGGCGAGTTTGCGGCGATTCGCTCGGTACTGGTGAGCGATCGCTCCCTCGCCAAAATCGCTGACTGCTACGGATTGGATCGCTACCTGCTGGTTTCCCCCAGCGCCGCCAGCGATGCCGACGGGCAGCAGTCGCGCCTCGCAGACTCCCTCGAAGCCGTTTTAGCCGCCCTGTACCTGTCTGCCCAAACTTTGGCACTCGTGCGCCCTTGGCTGGATTCGCACTTCAACCAGCTTGCAGAGGAAATCCGCACCGATCCCGCGCGCCAAAATTACAAAGCCGCCCTGCAGGAATGGACGCAAGCGCGCTACAAAGCCCTGCCCGAGTATCGCGTCCGCGAAACCGGACGGGGCAAAGGAGATCCGCACCGATTTACCGCTGAGGTTTGGCTGCAAGGCAAACCGCTGGGCACTGGCGTCGGGCGCAGCATTAAGGCGGCGGAACAAGCTGCCGCCCGAGAAGCTTTCGAGAGCTTGGCGGTGGTTGCCGCCAACCCGTCCTCAGCAAAAAAGGTCGTAGCGCTTGATGGCCGGTCGCAGTTCTAAAGTTGGCATTGCGGTTGTCGGAGTCGGGCGCTGGGGCGTCCACTTGTTGCGGAACTTCCTCAACCATCCGCAGGCGCGGGTTGTCGCGGTTGCCGATCGCAATCCGAGACGCTTGCAAGCAGTAAAACAGCAGTTTGAATTGGATGCCCGCGCGGTAGCGGTGGGGGATTGGGCGCAGGTGCGGCAGTTGCCGGGGATCGAGGCTGTGGCGATCGCGACTCCCGCCTCTACCCACTACGCCCTCATCGCCGACGCCCTCCAGTTGGGCTGCCACGTTCTGGCAGAAAAACCTTTAACCCTCGATCCCGGGCAAGCCCTGGAACTCTGCCAGTTGGCGGAACAACAGCAAAAACAGCTAGTCGTTGACCACACCTATTTATTCCACCCGGCGATCGCTGCCGGGAAAGAAGCGATCCGCGCCGGTCGTCTGGGGGATTTGCGCAGCGGATACGCCGCCCGCACCCACCTCGGGCCAATCCGCCAGGATGCCGACGTTCTCTGGGACTTAGCGGCTCACGACATTTGCATCTTCAACACTTGGCTCGCTCAGGTGCCCGTCCAGGTACAAGCCAGCGGTACTGTCTGGCTGGAGCCGGGGAGGGGAGGAGGGGGAGAGGGG
>CAYOOD010000117.1:0-22545 GCA_964405435.1 uncultured bacterium | reverse complement strand
GCCGATCGTGCACGACGAGAAGCTGTGGGGTTTGTTGTGTTCGCACCATGCGGAACCGAAGACATTTTCGCCGCAGGAGCTGGCGATCGTGCAGTTGGTGGCGGATCAGGTGTCGGTGGCGATCGCCCAATCTTCCCTGCTGGCAGAAGCCCGCGCCAAGGCTCGCCGGGAAGCCCTGATCAATCACATTTCTACGCTGCTGCACGCCCCGCTCAACGTTCAAGAAATCCTGCTGCGGGTTCTCCAGAAAGTTGCCACGGCGATCGGCGCTTCTGGGGCAAGATTGTACATCGCCTCCACCGATCCCAGCTCGGCTGCCGAACTCTACACCTATGGGGATCAGCCGCAACTCTACACCTGCGGCACCCAGCCCTTGCCGCTAGATACGGGCAAACCCCTGTGGCTGGAACAGTCCGATCTCTGGCAAGAGTTGCTCTGCGAACAATCCCTGCCGGTATCAGAGGATTTCTCCGACAGCCCGAGTGAATTGCTAGAGCGCAACGAAGGGAGCGATCGCCTCCTAGCTGACAAAGCCATTTCCCGCGTGCGCGCCATCAACGACGTCTGCGAAGAACCGCTCCTAGCAGCAGTCGCCTCGGCTTTTCGCGCCACCCGCATCAGGGGACTGCTGGCGATGCCGCTACAGTACAGCAACCGTTCTTTGGGTTGCCTGACGCTGTTTCGCGACGACATCGATACAGACATCCTCTGGGCGGGGCGCTTCGATCCGGACGACCGGCAGCAGCGGGTGCGCGACTCTTTCGAGGTGTGGCGAGAACTCAAACTCGGTCAAACTCGCCCCTGGAGTGCGGAAGAAATCGACTTGGCGCGCTCGGTGGGCACTCACCTGTCGATGGCTGTCATGCAAAATCGCCTCTACCAGTGGGAGCGAGAACACCGCCTGCTCGTGGAGATGCGCAACCAAGAACTCAACGCCGCTCGGGCGGCAGCCGAGGAAGCCAGCCGCCTGAAATCCGATTTTCTCTCCTCCACCAGTCACGAACTGCGAACCCCCCTCGCCTCGACGCTCAATTACCTGAAACTGCTCAAGGAAGGTTTCTACGAGAGCGAAGAAGAATTGCGAGAGTACATCTCGATCGCTCATCAATCGGCGGAAAATCTCGTCGCGATTATCAACGACGTTTTAGATATTGCCAAAATAGAAGCAGGGCGCATGAGCGTGAATTACGAGACTCTCAGCCTGCCGCCGTTGCTGGAAGAACAGCGCCGCCTGTTCAGTCTCGACAGCCGCCGCAAGGGCATTCCCCTGATTGTCGAGTGCGAGGTCGATTCGCTGTGGACGGACAAAGTGAAGCTCCGGCAAATCCTCACCAATCTCCTCTCCAATGCTTTCAAATTTACCAGTGCTGGCGAGGTTCGCGTCCGAGCTTGCTTGGTGCAAACTGCAGCGAGGGGGACGTCAAAACCGCGATCGCGCGTCGAAATTTCCGTGGCAGACACCGGCATCGGCATCGCGCCCAACAAGCCGGATTTGCTCTTTGAACCGTTCGTGCAAGCCGACGGCTCCATCAAGCGGCGCTATGGCGGCACCGGTCTGGGATTGACGGTGTGCAAGCGGTTGGTGCAGCTAATGGGCGGGCAAATCTGGATAGAAAGTGCCGGTCAGGGTTGCGGTACGACTGTCACGTTTACGTTACCTTGCAAGTAAATCATCACTCAGCGTACCCGAAAAAGCCGAAACTATAAAAATCTTCTTTTTTCGACTCAGCAACAAAGCAGAGGTGCCCCTTGAATATTTTACTCGTAGATGACGATTACCTCTTGGCCAAGGGAACTGCTAAGTTAATTCAGCGCCTGGGAGGACATAATGTTACCATCACTGACAGTCCAGAGGAAATTTTTCAGCTCTGTCAAGACGGACTGGTGGACGTGGTGCTGATGGATGTCAACCTGCCAGGGGCGACGTGGGAGGGGCAGCAAGTCAGCGGTGCTGATTTGTCTCGCCTGATCAAAACTCATCCCAAAAGCTCTCACATTCCGATTATCATGGTCACGGCTTATGCTATGCTCACGGAACGACAAACCCTTTTGGCAACTTCTCAGGCTGACGATTTCTGCATCAAACCCATAACCGACTATGAGGCGCTTTTAGAGTTAATTTCTAAACTGTGCGCAAATCGATCTTTCGGAGAACGCTAAAGCCGACGAGCGCTTTAGCGCTCGCTACAAATGAAATAAACGTGAAAGAGATATGAAAAAAATTGCCATTTTAGACGATGATAATTACTGGGGAATCGCACTTCAGCGTTTTTTTAAAAAAGATTTTGAAGTCTCTATTTTTACAGAAGTAGATAGGTTTTTGAGGAAAGCCAGTCAGTATGAATTAGCGATCGTAGATTTCTCGATTCCCTCGGCTCGCTACGAAACCAATATGACGGGCAGCGAGGTCATCCGCCACTTGAAAGAAAGCTTGGCAGACCCTCCTTTGCTAGTTTTGATGAGCGGATTTATCAGCAAAAATGATATAGAAGCCGGTCAGTTAATTTGTCCGCAGGCTGATGCGTTTTTAGCCAAAGATTTAGGAATGGATAAGATTCTAGTAGAGGTCAAACAATTATTGGAAAAGAAAAAATATGCCGACGCGCGCGAAGCGTAGCAAATCCCGAATCTCGCCCCGGCTGTCTAGTGTTTTGTCAAGAGGGTTGTGGAGGGGGTGGAGGGTTGCCGGGAAAAGGGGGATTAGGGGATGGAAGGGATAAAAGTTTTCTGTAGGAAGGTGAGGCTTGTTTTCAAAGCTGCTCTGTCAGCTTTGTTGGGTTGAGGAACTTACACTCAACCCTGTTGTTAGGTAGCGATCGCCCTCTACCCAACTCAGCAAAAAATCGCGAGGGTAATGTTAGCAAAACCGCATTTCTAGCGAGGGTGCGAGCCAAGCCTCGACAAACAATGCAAGTTAATAGTAAAATATAGGGATTAACCGTGAAGGAGAAACCTCTCCCCCCAGCCCCCTCCCCTGCGAGGGGAGGGGGAGTCAGAAATTTCTCTCCTCTTCTTCTTTTCCGTAGGGGCGGTGCCCCCGGGAGAAGCCCCTGCCCGCAGTAGAGAGGGAGTCAGACTTTTCTCGCTCCTTCTCTTGCAGGGAGGGGGGAGGGGGAGTTAGGTGATGCCGAAAGTCAGGAGTTTTAAAACGCAGCTACGCGCGTGAGGAGTTCAAATGGAAGCATTAAAAGCATTAAAAGGACGCGATTTTTTAAGCTTGGGCGATTTGAGCGTGGAGGAGTTGGGCTTTCTGTTGGATTTGGCAGCCGAAATGAAAGCCGGGAAAGTCAACCTGCGCAGCAATAAGGTTTTAGGATTGTTGTTTTACAAAGCATCCACCCGCACCCGGGTGAGTTTTGAAGTGGCGATGTACCAGTTGGGCGGGCAGGTGATCGACTTGAACCCCAATGTCACTCAAGTGAGTCGCGGCGAACCGCTGGTGGATACGGCGCGGGTTTTAGACCGGTATTTGGATGTTTTGGCGGTGCGGACTTTTGCCCAGGAAGACTTGCAGACGTTTGCTGACTATGCCAAGATTCCGGTGATTAATGCCCTGAGCGATCGCTATCACCCCTGTCAAGCGATGGCGGATTTGCTCACCGTGCGAGAATGTTTTGGCCAATTTCAGGACATCACCGTTACTTATGTGGGGGATGGCAATAACGTCGCCAATTCCCTGCTGCTGGGGTGCGCGATGGTGGGTGCGAACGTGCGAGTCGCGACGCCGCCGGAGTACGAACCTGCTGCCGACGTGGTGGCAAAGGCAAAAGCGATCGCTGCTGGCAAGAGCGAGGTGACGCTGACGAACGATCCCGTGCAGGCGGTGAAGGGAGTGCAGGTACTCTATACCGATGTTTGGGCGAGCATGGGGCAGGAAGAGGAAGCGCGAACCCGGATTCCTTTGTTTCAACCGTATCAGGTGAACGAGCAGCTATTAGCTCATGCCGACTCGAAAGCGATCGTGCTGCACTGCCTGCCCGCACACCGAGGCGAAGAAATCAGCGACGAGGCAATAGAAGGCGAGCAGTCGCGGGTGTGGGATCAGGCTGAAAATCGAATGCACGTTCAGAAAGCACTGCTGGCTTGCGTGCTGGGGGCAGAATAAGCGATCGCTCCACTCCGCCAGTTATTTTTTGTACTGAGTTTGTGTAGATTGGGTAGAGCGCGAGCGTTACCCAACTACCCCAACCAAAAAAATCGGGTTTCTGGTTTCTTGTGCAGTCAAATAGCTGTAGGGGCGAAGCATTCGCTCATAAATCTTGTCCGCAAACCGACAATTTATCTGCGCGAATGCTTCGCCCCTATTTATATCTACAAAATCGGGATGCTCCCGATCGCCTTTTTAGCGGCTGTTGGGGAAATCAATCCCTGGAATAGAGATTCCTTCCAGGTTTTCTACATATTCTCCGCGAGCCGATAAACACTCTGCCATTTTCTCATTTTGTATGGGCTGACTCCTGCGATCGGGAGAGGCACTTTCATACTCCCACACGCCGCGAATGTCACCGGAGAAAGCTCTGCCATCATCTTTTACGACTAGCTCTTGTCCGCTAGCATCAACATAAAATTTACCCTCTTTAACAGATACACTGCTAATCGTAATAGCTTCAATCCCTTTGTAAGGACTCGCCGGCCCGTCAACGATTTTAATGCAAATTTTATCGTCTTGACGGGCAATCTCTCTGCGGGAATTATTGTACATGCTTCCCTGAGCGTAGTAAGTTCCGGCTGGCAGAATTTCGCTATCTTGCGCATCGCTTTGAGCCGATACCGATGGGGAGAAGCTCGTCAAGACGGCAGTAAAAATAAGTAGCTTGCTAGCCAAATCTCTCATTTTCTTCACATCTCTTTTAAATTTGGGCGATCGAGTGATTTTAGCTTTGGCGAAAGAATAGACCCTGGTATTTTCCTACTTATTTTAACACAACAGGGATTGTTTTAATCTCCTGTACTTATAAAAATTGGGTAAACTTTTTCGTCTCCTTACGGGGAATCGATCGCGACTTGTAGCGCCACATAAAAAAGCCCGCACCCTGGAAGGGTGGGGCTATACGAACGAAGCCTGCCTGCGCGGGCTATTTTTGGGGCTATTTTGTGGAGTGCGATCGCCTCATTCAATCAATTGCACCTTTTTGGGCTTGCCATTTTTCAATTCTATCACCTTCACCTTCACTTTCTGCCCTACAGAGAGAGAATTTACCTTTTTATGTTCCTTCTGAGTTAAGCGGACAGAACCCAGAAACTCGTAGGTAACCTCAACTCCTTTAATATTGGCGATCGCAGCTTCCAAAACGTCGTCAATTTGCAAATCTTGCGATTCCAAAATACTTGCGATTTCTGCTTGACGGTTTGGCGTATCCGGCTCCGGTAAAAAATCCACTGAACCCCCAGATTTATAATAGCGCATCATTCGAGCAACCCAGCCCAAAATTTGCAGCATTGTTAGCGGATCGTCCTGATAGCTCTGCAAGTGTTGCTTGCACGCTTGTTCGATAGTAGCGTAATATTCCGATGTCTTGCCGCTGTGCCCGATCGTTCTGCCATTCTTTACCAGAGTCCTGAGATATTCAAAAAATCTCGCCCCTGCTTTTTCTTGATGGCTGTAAGCCCGCAAGTAAGCGATGATTTTCCCCACTTCATTGACATCTACCCCTTCATTTGATAGCATGGCAGCCATCCCATAAACAGCTTGCCACTGCTCGTTCTTGAGAGAATCTGTCGCTAACATTTAATACATTCCTTCTGGCGGTTGTCTGTCAGTTGGCCATCGTAACACGTCCCGCAATTGTTGCAAATGTTGCGGCTTTACTAAATGTTGGTGAGCTGATTGAATCGCTTGCTGCATGAATTGTTGCAGTTTAGAACTTTCAAGAGATTCGGGCTGGGATTGGTAGGAAGAATAGCGATCGCGCCAGTTGCCAAGCAGCGAAATTTCCGTTACCTCCACTTCCATCGTGCCCATGCCAACCGGTTTGCCGCCTCCCACCTTCAGGGCGATCGCATTATCGGGCTTGTCTTGTCCGAGTACGATTAAAAGCGTTCCCAATTCCGCCCGCGTCAGGTTGGCAAAATACACCTGCGTCGTCAAGGTAAACTCTTTCGCCGCCTGCTGCACGGCAATGCCTCTTTGCTGTCCCTTGTCAACCGCTCGAATCGCATGATAGTAAAATTTTCGTCCGGCTACCTTGCCGTTGGTATAGTAAGCTTGACGCTGCTTGCGAGGCGCGTATAAAGAGGGCATAAACCCGATGCTCAATCGAGTATCAGTGGCGATCGCGTCGGCAAAGCGAATCAATCCCTGCCAATTCATCGCCCCGAATACTTGACAAGCGGGACAGAGTTCGTTTTTATTACCGCACTCGCGATATCCGTCAGGAATCGCGTTTCTATCTGCCCTCGTTTTGCACAGACAGCTAGCGGTAATCGCCTCGTAAGCAGAGCGCACCACCCCTTTCAAAGAACTGCCGGGGACAATCAGCCGCTGGTCCCGCTGAACGGAGGTTTTAATCAGGGGGATATCTTTTCTCTGGCTGGACAAATCGCTGCCCATTGCCACTACGCCAGAAGCGACAAAGGCAGAGGTTTTCACCGTCAAGCGCAAAGCGATTTTACCGCTGAGGCGATCGCCGATGAATCGCTCCTGACCAGCCGGTCTGTTTCGCTGGGGGGCTTCTCTGGGCAGAGAAATCAGCTCGTAAGGTTTGGGGTCAACATCCCCGCGCGGCGAACTCGTTTGAGTGGGTGGAGTTGCCGATTTAACTGGCTTGGGTCTTTCGGATCGGGTCATAATTATTTCGCCAGAGTAAGAGCTACAAAATGTACCGTCGCTGTTTCGGCATCGATAAAATAGCGCTGCGCCACATTCACGCTTTGACGGTTAAGTCCCCTCGGATACCGAGTTTCGCCACGAGGCAAAATACTAGCCTGCCGTTGCTGAACCTCCCACTTCTTGCCTACGGGTTTAAATCCCGGTTCGGGGCCGGTGGTACTTAAAAGAAGGAGGCTGAACCCTTCCCCTTGCTGCTTCCAGCGCAGTTCGCGATCGCCATTGAATGCCTGCCCCTCCGGGCTGAGCAAATCTTCCGGCAGGGGTTTGTCTGCCACCCATTTTATCTGATGAGGCCAGCACAAAAAATACCAACTTTTCTGGAATTGACTTTCTAGCAACTGCCTGAGTTCTGCCTCAGAAACTTGCTTGACACCGACAAAAGCTTTCATGCTGCCGCTCCTTGCAATACTCGACGCAACCCGCTCACTGCCCGCGAAAATAAATCCTGCACTTGTTCAGCCCCCTGCCAGCGCATTTCTACGCCAAAACCCAGCTCCATCTCGCCAGCAGCAACCGGAGTTTCTTCCGTATCATTAGCGGGGAAGCCGTATTTCTTCCGTTCATCTTCCTCCAAAAATACTCCCGCTCCGAGTAACATCGTGTGACTCCCTATTTTTGACTTGCCAAGGGGGCAGATTTCTCGATTTCTCAGCTCGCAGCCCGGATATTGGACAACTGCCGAATTTAACTTGACCTCCACCAATCCCATACCGCGAGACTTGGCAAAGCCCAAACCGAACCAACCCTCATTTAAGTCGCGCAGCACCAATCCAATCAGCCCCAGTTGAGCCAGAGAGAAATTTTTCAGGTGAATTTTGGTTGCGAATTCGCCCGCCGTGCAGACTTGGTAATTAAATGGCCCCACCGCTACCGAACCAAATACCCGGTCGATCGCGACGCCATTGCGTTCTTCTATTTTAAGCTGTTTTGCATCGGCGGGGTAGGCATCTTGAATCCTGACGCGGCTGGCGATCGCGGTATTGCCAAACATCTGGTCGGTAAAGGAGGAAAGGCGATAAATATCGCAAGAATCTGAAACCGAGTCCAGATATTCGTACTCGTCGTGATTTAAAGGATTGCTCGCCCAGAGGACAGCCGGATCTTTGGGACGATGAGACTCTCCAACTGTCCTGACAATGCGTTCGGCGTGAGCGCGAATTGCCCCTTTCAGAGAACTTCCCGGCAGGTAAATCGAGCGTCCCCCCTGATGGTAGGTTTCCACAAATTCCATATTAGGCTTGGTGGGGTCTGCGCCTTCTTGACCAGATTTTATCAGAATCGGGCCGCAGGGAATAATGCTTAACTCAATCGTACAGTGGTTGACAAAACGTTCGTGCATGGTAAATTTCTCCTAACTAGCCGAAGTTTCAGCAGTAGAGCGGGAAGACATTTCTTTTCTCAGATAGGCGATAAACTGTTCTGTCCAATCTTGTCTGAGAGCGTCTTGAGTTTCTTTCGCACGCTTGTAGGGTTCGGCATTCCCTTTGACTGAATTTTGCAAGTAAGTCAGCAAGCGTTCTGGGTCATCTTCTGAATCAAACCAGTGCATTTCATTAATCTCCAACTTGACGACGCCCAAGCCGCGCGATCGCCCGCCCCCCAGAGGAATTTGCTCGGTTTCAAACTGGTGCAAGCCGATAGTTAATAAACCCAATTCCCACTCCTCGGCATTTTCTACCACGGCGCGAAACTGAAACGGCGTTCCTGCGGGCACGACTTGGAAATCGTAGAGTTTGCCATCGGCAGCGGTTTCCGTATCGCGATCGATCGCCACCCCATCCCGTTCTTGATACTGCCCGAACCAAGCCTCCGGCAAAACTGTTAAATCGCGCACTTGAAATTTGCTGGCAATCCAGGGAGAGCCAAACAGGCACGATATTAAATCAGTTTTTCTGACGATCGCATCCGTGAGAGCGGCATCATTGCCGGCGTAATCCTCTTTGAGCTCTTTCATTTTTTCGGGATTAATCGACCACTCTTCCTCGATCGCGGGATTGGCGGCGAATTCTTTATCGATGCCGCGCAGGAAACTTTCCAGGCGCGATCGCAGCGCTCCTTTAAAGCTCGATCCCGGAATCAAAGGGCGTCCCAAAGCATCTTTTATCACCGGCAAATCGGAGCCGATCGGTTCGGACGATCGCCCCGCGCTAATCCGCAGAGCCGTTACAGTCCAGAGCGTGCCGGTGAGTTCCAGGCGATTTTTGAAAATATCAAACATAATCGGTTTTAGCTCCTCAATCCTTCGTTACCTTCGACATGAGCGTGCGTGCCGTAGTAGCGCATTATCAGCTTGCCATCCACGGCTTCACAGCTAACGCGCAAGCTGAGATTGACGCGAAAGTGGTCAATTCTATTCGAGCCTTGGTATCGTTTGTAGTCCAGCGATGATAGAGCGTTAGTATTGCCCTGAGAAGCACTGAACAGGTAGGAAACTTTAGCCAAGTCTTCTTGGAGTCTGACGCGCTCGCCTTTATCCCGAATCTGCTGATAGTCAGCGACAAATGAGGAACGGTACTCTAACCGGGCGAATGGCAATAAGTCTTGAGAAAGCAGCTCCTCCTTACATTCGTTCCAGACGAGCTTTCCCCAGTTCGAGAGCGTCATTTCGTCGTCAACCTTGTAAACCAAGCCTTCGGGAATATCTGGAGCATCAGAAACCGGGACTTCTGCCCCAGCATTCATCAAGGCTAGCTGGACTTTGTAGGGATCGACTTTGGCGCGATCGACTGCGATCGGCAGTCTGGGAATCGCGATTAACTCGGAATTCTCTCCCTCAAAAATATAAATTATTTGGCTCTCCCGACTCCTTGGTGATAAGAAAAACTAATATTTTTGGTGAAAGCCTTGCAGGAAAAGCATTTTCCATGCCATGAGCCATAAGCCATAAGCCCGGAAAAGCCCGGTTTTCCACCACAAAGTCAGGAGAGCCAATTATTTCGTCAGCATAGAACATTCCAATTGTATTGAGATATCCCTGCAAGCTTTTGAAACTGCCTACCAGATTGAAACACACTTTGTATCCACTATCTTTCCAAGAAGGCAGCGTTTCCCGCAGCCAAGCAATCAGCGTATCCATCCCGTCGGAGAAAATACTGGTGCTGGCAGTAGAAATACCGGGTGACTCGTCGTAGATACTGACATTCAATCCGCGTTCCGAGTCTTGCAGAAAAGATTGCACGATTTCCGCCGTGGTTTTGCCTTGGGCTGTATCGGTGGGAATTAACCAGTGAACGTCCTGTTTGGCTTGAGAAAGCTGATTTTCATACAATCCGTAAATGCCGTTTAATTCGGCGCTGGCTCGACGAATCGAGGCTACATCGCCTTTTTTCAGCTTTGCGATCGCTCGCTCCTGCAGCGCTTTAATAATATCATCCACGCCGGGATGTTTTTCCTCGATCTCCTTTTTGCTGAGATTGGCGGTATCGCGCAGGCGATTGTACCAGGGATTTTCGTCGGAATTCGCTCGATTAATTTGATTCGTCAGCAAGCTAGTGCCGACGGTTGAAATAACGACTCTACGCATGACAGTGCATCCTAATCAAGACAAGTGAATGGTGCGATCGCTCTCTAGTAGGCTGGGCTGACCGCGTGCGAAACCCAACCTACTACGATTTGCTCACAGAGAATTCAGATACTTTAGATACCGAGCGCCATAACCCAGATAGCGGCGAATCAGTTCCACCCAAATTGCTTTGATATCCGTAGATTTTGCCTCTTGAGATATTGTACCAGCAGTTTGCTTAATCTGGGTGTCAATATCTTGAATAATTGTTGCAGCTAGGGAGTCTTTGCCTCGTCCCCACTTTTCATCTCTGCCCACTTGGTAAAAGAGGAAATTTTTAATCACCTCTGGGCTGTCGGTTGTATCAGCGACACGGACTAAGTTGCGAAACTGCGATTCTTCTAATTTACCATAAGAGGTCTTTTTATCCAAAGCCTCTTGAATCCACACAACCAAGTTGTCTTCGCAGGCGCGAATTCCTTTTTGAATCTTCAATGCACGTTGTCGATCTGTAAGTTGTTGCTCTGCGGGCAAACTCATACAGCCTTCTCCCGAAATACTAAGTGGAACTCGTTACAGACGTGAATTTGGCCAAACCCTTCGGCGGTTCGCTCTCCGATGCCCCGGATTTCCAAGCGTTCCAGGGCTTTCTCCCAGGGTTTGGGCTGGGCGGTGCTGAATAAATACACCCCGCCTTTGTTGGTTGTCAAATCGACGTTTTTCATCAGTCCCCAGGCAGCATTCCAGCCAGAGCGATAGTCATAGCTGGTGTAGGCGACGTGCAGCTCTAAGGATGCGTCATCCAACCCGGCAAACTGACACAGCATGGCGGGAGAAATCACCGTGGTGCGCTGCCAATCCTCTGTCAAAATGGCGTCGGATTGCAAATCTAGGGTAAAGTAAGTGCGCTCTTTTCGCCACTCCTGCTGGGGCTTGCCGAAGATTTTCCACATATCCCAGCGCTGCTGGAGTTTTTCGTTAAACGCCTGAATGCGAGATGGCAAAGTGGTCTGAGGTTTGAGGGCAGTGACTTGAATTTCTACTTTGCCCATTCCCCGCGAAGTTGAACCGCCCAGGCGGAAGGTGTGAGAATTGATAAATTGCACTAGCACGTCAGCGCGAGCGTTATCTTCCACCCAAATCGAACTCCGGTAAATGGCGGGCTGCTTTGCTTTTCCTTGGGCTTCACTGAGAACTTCTAGAGTATAGAGAATCTCTTCTTCCGCTGTCGCCCGGGAACGGTTAATCCCCACGCGCGCGAGCAGGCGTTTGCTGGCTGAGTGGCTTTTGTAGGTCTTGTCCTGCTTGCTGTAAAATCCGCTGTAAGGTTCCACCCGTCCTTTATCTTTTTGACATGTTTCATGCGGGCAGTGCGGGTCGTAGGGATGATTGTAGCATTCCGCACAAAATCTGTCAATCAAAGTGTCAAAAACACCGTGCGGTTTCTTATCTTTATCCGAATCCCTGTCCGACTCGAAGCCAGAATAATTCTTGCAACTGATCGCGGTACTTGGGAGAACCATCGCCGAGTTTTGCGAATCTTTAGGGGCGGGATAAGCATTTTGAAAAATTGCCGATCGCTCGCTCAGAAATAGCGCTTGAAAATCTCCGCCGTTTTGCGTCAAGTCGGCGGCGTGCTGCCCCGATTGTTGCAGGATTTGAGCGGCGATCGCCCCGCGAATGGCAGACCCCGGAATGTAGTCAAGTGCTTCGCTCACCGAACCCGGTTTCTTTTGTCCGATGGCTAAAGGCGACAGCGCCTTAATCGTTAACTGAAGTTGTTTCATTGCCCGCCTCCGGGTAATAGCGATCGCCAAATCTCATCATTCACCGACAGGTGCTTCGGTTCCCACTGCAGCCACCCCAAACCCGCCGATTTAGAACCCCCTAAAGCATGAATGTGGTGGAGTCCGGCTAAAATCAGTGCTTTGGCGTAGGGAGGACATCCGGGCATCAGGTAAATGGCACCCTCAAAGCGCAATTGCATAGCAGGGGAAGTTTCCAAAAAATAGAGTTTCTGCTCTTCCGCCGTGCGCCGCCGCCGATTCAGAGTCACCCCCGGGCGCAGCACCTCTGGCGGCAGATCTTCTGGCTTTTCCGTGCAAATCAAGTCATCGCAGATAAGGCGCGACGGCAAGGTGGGATTGCCAAAAATCTGACAGATTAAGCAGTGATGCTGTCGCCCCTCTGGCAACTCTGGGACTCGATAATCCTCCCGCTGAAAATTATCTGTAAGCCCGTCGCACTGCGGACACATTGTTTGCGGATTGGGAGCCTGACAAATCGGCCATTTTAACCCCCTAGCTAGCTTTTCGCACTCGTGGCGCAGCCGTCCTTTGAATTGAGAGGCGGGAATCAGCAAATTTCCAGCAGCGGTGCGAACGATCGGTTTATCGGCTAGAGAACCAGACGAACCTCCGGCACCCACGCACAGCGCCGTATCAATAACTGCCGCCAGCGGAATAGTTTCTACTGGATTTGCCAGTAAGTTTCGCAGTTCAATCATGGGCGAGTCCCCTTGGTAGTGATTCTTGAGCGGGTGTTTTGCGTTCTACCTCGATAAAGGGATAGAGATCCACTAACTCTCGCCAGATAGTTTCGTAGTTTGTGAATTTTGTTTCGGGTGTTTTCTCATCGCTTGTGAATTTTGTTTCGGGTGTTTTCTCATCGCGAGATGGCTCCACCGACATCCACGGGGCTAAGTTGCCACCATTGGTTTTCGCTTGACACCAAGCCTTTTCAAATTTTTCTGTGAGCCATTCTTGCGCCTTTTCATCCAGGCGAACGCGGAAATAGCGATAGTTGTTGATGGCAGTGTGTTTGCCCTGCTCCAACAGGCTGCGAATTTGGTAGAGTTGCGGTCGGGGAAACCCAGACTCCTTCAGCGCTTTTGCAGTTTCCAGCAATCCTCCCAATTCGTGCAAGGTGTAAGGCGCGGCATAAAGTTTTAGCTCTTGTCCGTTGTCTTTCTTCTTGGTTAAGCCTCCCTTTCGGAACTCCTCTAGTTTCGATGAAATCATTGTAACCGATTTCATCACCAAAAAGTCAACGGTGCCTCCATAATAATAGTGAGGTTCGCTTTTTAGCTCTTTGGCGCGTTTTTTCGCAGACTTTAGTAACTGCTCGTAAAGATTCTTTGCGTAGTAGATAGGGGTGTTGTAGGACGCAATCAGCACCCCGATTGACATGCTCAACTGACACCGACTTTCTGGCGCTTGTTCTTTCTGATAGCGGTGAGCGGCTTGCGTGGAATGGTTCTCTTTGATGGAATAGCGCCCTGTCTTTACTAGATAGTTTTCAAACTCATCGCCAATCGTTTTGGCAATGGCGAGGGCTTTATTAGCTGGGACAATCAGCAGCACGTCATCGCCGCCAATGGCCAAAATTTCAAAGGGATGAATCAAAGTTCCATTGCGATGTCTGTCCTCTGGATCGGTCAGACCTTTTAAGCGATGGGGTTTTAGGTGTTGCGCCAGCGCTTTGTAAACAGATGTTGTAGTCGCACAGTCAATATCTTCACTGAATTGCTTATACTGTTGCGGCGTCTGAATTTTCTGGATGTAGCCTCCCATATTATTGCCATCGGCATAGATAAAGGCAACATAGCCGTTACTGCTATTCCCGATATCTTCTAGGGTTTGGGCTTCTCTAAATTTTGCCTGCCCATTTTGATTGTACCCGTGCGGGTCTTTTGTCTCGCGCAAAAATTGCTCAAATTTGAGAACCCAACTTTCTAGTTTTCCAGAACTCCACCACTTCTCTATTTGGCCATCTTGCCAGCGAAAGGCCGGATTTTTATACCACTGCTGCCCGATCGCGCTTTCCCGTTTTGCCTTTTGTCCGACTAGGCGTTTGCGGGCTAAGGTATCTGAAAACCACGGCTCTTTTGGAAGTCGCACCCGCGTAACTGCGGAACGGCGATCGCTCTCGTCGCGCACTAAATAAGGATGCGTCTCAAACATGGGCGGATAGCGGCGACTGGGGCGATCGCTCTCTGGCAAATCGTTGCCATTGCGCCGCTGATTGAACTGTGCCGCCAATTTGCCTACCAGTTCGTTAAAACTCTTGCGATTCTGGAACGCTTCCTCTATCTCTCGTTGATTTTGAGGACACCCAAAGTAGGCTTGGACGATGGGGTTTTGGTGTTCTTTGCTATACCAATCGAGCCAGGGTGTATTTTCTATCGTCTCTTGCAGCAACCCGAAGCGGATTTCTAGCAGCCTGAAAGTATCGCCCACGGCACAGCTATTGGCGGTTAATGTCTCGCTCGTGTAGCGCTTTTCAATGGCATTCGATACTTCATCCACTAAGGCAGCCGGACAAAAAGCCAAGATGTTGCCGCCCGTGGAGTAGATGATGAGTTCGGGAATCAGGGCGTCTGTCAGAGCGGGGAAGTTTTCTGCCAGCCACCGGGATATTTTGGGGGATGGTTTTTTCCCAAAGAAGCCCGGTAAATCGACGAGGTTAATCTGGTCGAGCAAAGCGGAAGCTCCGCGTATGTCTTGCAGGTTGGCGGCTTCAAAGACATACCCTTTGATTTTGGTAGCGCCCCCGTAGACTAAGCCAATTCGGGTGTTTTCCTCCCACAATTCAGGATATTTCTGGCGCAAGTCCTCTAGGGTTTTTGGGAACCACTCTTCGGCTTTGGGAATATTTTGCAGTTGTTTGACTTGCTCGACGATCGCTCGTGTCTCTTCGGGCACCTCTTGCCCATCCTTAAGGAGGGCATCTCGCATTTGCCGCAGCACGGCGAGATCGAACTGCGGTTGGCGATCGCCTCCCCACGCCAGACACCAAGCAATTCCTACATACAGCTCTTCCAATCCATCGAGCCTCGAATTTTCAGCGTTTGTCATAACACACTTGTGCGTTTTTTAGTAGATGTTCAACCAGCAGCCGGTGAAGATTATGCAGACGTTTCAGGCGATCGCATTATCCCCCTCACTCTCTGCGCCAGCACTTCCGGCACGCCTCGGGTTCGCCCGCGCACCCAAGGGCCACAAGTCATTTCTAAATAAGACTCTTGCTCGTGTATTACCTCACTGGTTTGTAACGTACTGTGAATCACTGCTACTGGCGTCAGATTCCCCCTATCCCGGCAGAATTGGTGCCAGGGTTCCACCTCTTCCGGTTTGGAACTGATAATCAAATAATGGCTGCAAGCCTCCAGCACTGGCTGTTTTTCCGGCTGCACTTTTCCTCCCACATCCACAATGACCAGCGACTTCTGCCGCCGCAAATTTAAAATGGCCTCCGCTTGGTAAGGGAAAAATTCCTCGGTCAATCCTCCTTTATTGGCCGCTTTAAATGCCTCGGTATCGGCGTCCGGCTCCAATTCTAACACATAGTTTCCCTCTCCATCCCAATTGGCTCTTTGTAAAAAAATGTTAGGATTTTCTGAGAGTAAGGTTTGAAAAAGTGCGTGAGAAACTACACTTTTGCCGCTGTCTGGCGGCCCTACTATCATCAAAGCAGGGCACAGCCATTCCGATCGCAGATGCTCTAACTGAATCACTTGCCCAATTTTGACCGATCGCGTGTGGGTGGCTGTAACAACGGCGCTCATTTTTCGCGGATCGTTGCACGCGATCCACGCGGTCGGATGCAGTTCGCGGGTGAGGTAACTAAACAGCCATACCGGCGCGCGTCCGTTAATCACCACGCCGCAAGTTGTATCAATTCCGGGGGGCAATTCTATCTCGCTGAGGTCTTGCGGGTAGATGGTGCGATCGCTCCTCGTTAGCTCGATCGAAAGCAATTGATACTTCAATCCTTCGGCGGTTTGATGCTGGGAAAGCTGCAATCGGATGCCTGCATCTCGGGCGTTTTTCACGGGCGTGTCTCCCTGGAAAACTATCTTTTTCTGTACCGTGCTACTATAACACCCGTATAGAAGAGGGGTATTCCAAAGTTGTCAGAGAGTATTTTTGCTCATCCACCGAGCCCGCACGTCTTGCAGTGGCTGGCAGCGGGACAGTTAGCCAATCGCCTGCAGCGATCGCTGCGGCTGTGGGTACTGCTGCACGAGCTGTACGGGCAGTCGCCGAATTGGGCGGAGGAGTTCGTCGAGCCCTTTGCCTATCCGCAGGCGCGCGATCGCCTGTTTTCCAGCACCCACCCCAAGAGCGATACCCTCACCGCCCAGCAGCTAGAGCAGGCTTGTCGCGATCGCGCCTGCATTTGCCACAAATCCATGCGAGAATTGCTGGCTGCAGCCCTCGGCGATGGCTGGGAACCCGAATGGCGTCAAGCGGTGATGCAGGTGACGGGCTTGAATGCCGCAGAACTCGATGGATTTTTGCAAGAGTCCCCCTTCGCCACCGTTCACCGCTCGATTCGCGACGATTTCAAACAGCTCGTGGCAATGGGATGGCTGCACAGCCCCGCCAAAGGGCGCTATCAGTGCCTCACTTTTGACCAGTGGCCCTCACTTCCCAATTCCTCTCACTTTAAGGGGGAAGATATCGTCTCCACTGCTCACTTGAGTCGCTCTCAGGTGTGGGAATTGTTGCGCGTTTTGGAATCGGTGGCTTTCGTACAGCCAAATATTGAGCTAGTGGTGCAATCTCTCTGGGAACAAGTATCTTTCGATCCTCCCAATTCAGGACTTTTAGAAATCGAACCCACGCAACGAATTTTTCTGCATTTAGATTACATTCTTTCCCCAGAAATGCAGGATCGAGTGGATACTTACCAGGAACAGATCGAAACTCTGTGGCGGCATCCGCCTGTTGGGGTTGTGCAGTTTGACTATTGGGTGAAAGAAGGTTGCAAAGTCACTGTCATTGTTTATCCAGTCTGCTTGCACTATTGCCGTCGCGCCAAATATTTGAGTGCATTTGGGTTAGACCCCACGGGCGAAATTGCATGGCACAATTATCGTTTAGACAGGATTGCTTCGGCACGGTTGAAAGTGCTGGCATGGGGCGATCCGCTGGTGCCAAAGGCTTTGCAAATGCTCGCGCGTGAGGGGGAGTTGCCAACGCCGGAGGAGGTGACTTCGGAATTAGAGGCAGCTTGGGGGTTTAATTTTTATTTGAAACGGGAGTTGCTAATTATACGATTTCCGGCGGATTTCGCTCGCTGGTATGTGGACAATACGCTGAGGCATCAGACATTTCGGCGGGTGAGTTACGAGCAGTTGCCACAGGCGATCGCAGAAGGTGTCGCGAATCCACAGGAGCGGCAAAAGCTCCTGCAAATCATCCAAGAGCGATCGCCTGACGATGCCTACTATCGGGCTTGGATTCGCACGGGCGATATCAACGTGCTGATGCGGCTGCGCGATTGGCGTCCGAATGGGGAAGTCATCGCGCCGCTGTCGGTTCGGCAGCATTTGGCTTGGGAAGCCGAACGGGAATTGAAGAATTACCGCCAGTAGGGGCGAAGCATTCGCGTCTATAATTTATCGGGCAAGCAGTAGAGGTTTAAGCGCGAATGCTTCGCCCCTACGAGCCAATTTACAAAATAGGGATATTTCCCTTATAGTTTTTATCAATTTTACCCGAAATCTGTAAAATTAAAACTAAAGCCCTGAAGTTGAATGAGGAATAACCGTGAACCCAGAAAAACCGCAGCGATCGCTCTCCACATTCCAAGCCTTTCTCAACACCCCCGTAGAAGGCTTGCTCCAAGAACATGCCAGCGCCAATTCAGAAGAAACCGTCCTAAAACTATTTCACTCGGTTGCCGCTACCGTTCCAGCTTACCAAGCTTTTCTCGACGAACAAGGCATCGTGCCGGCGTCGATTCAAACGTTTGAAGACTTCCAACAGCTCCCCCTCACCACAAAAGACAATTACCTGCGGCGCTACCCCCTCGCCGAACTCTGCCGCGACGGCAAATTAGAAAACTGCGACATTATCGCCGTTTCTTCTGGCTCTACCGGACAGCCCACATTTTGGCCCCGTTTTATCAGCGATGAATTCCAAATCGCAACGCGCTTCGAGCAAATTTTCCGCGACAGTTTCCAGGCAGATACCCGCCGCACTCTTGCCGTGATTTGCTTTGCTTTGGGTACTTGGGTGGGGGGAATTTACACGACAAATTGCTGCCGCCACTTGGCAGCAAAAGGCTATCCCATTACAGTGATTGCGCCGGGAAATAACAAAACGGAAATTCTGCGCGTCGTGCGAGAATTGGCACCAAATTTCAAGCAGGTGGTGCTGTTGGGCTATCCGCCTTTTCTCAAAGATGTCATCGATAGCGGTATCGCTCAGGGTATGGATTGGACGCCGTATTCTGTAAAATTGGTGATGGCAGGAGAGGTGTTTAGCGAGGAGTGGCGCACGCTAGTGGGCGATCGCATTGGTTCTCAAGATCCCTGTTACGATTTCGCTTCTCTCTACGGTACTGCAGACGCAGGCGTTTTGGGCAACGAGACGCCACTGAGTATCTGCATCCGCCGCTTTTTGGCAAGCCATCCCACGATCGCGCGATCGCTTTTCGGCGAATCCCGCCTGCCAACCCTCGTACAATACGATCCTCACAGTCGCTTCTTTGAAACCGAAGACGGCACGTTGCTTTTTTCTGGCGACAACGGCATCCCCCTGATTCGCTATCACATCTCCGATACCGGCGGCATTATCTCCTTCGACGACATGATGAGGTTTCTAAAGGATTGGGAGTTCGATCCGCTGGTGGAATTGCAGCCCCCCAACACCCGAGGGATTTATTCCCTGCCGTTTGCCTTCGTTTTCGGGCGCTCTCACTTTACGGTTTCTTATTTTGGAGCGAATATCTACCCGGAAAACGTGACAGTTGGCTTGGAGCAGCCGGATATCAGCGATTGGGTGACGGGCAAGTTTGTCTTGCAGGTGAAGGAAGACGGGGATAAAAATGAGTTTCTCTCGGTGGTGGTGGAGTTGGCACCGGGGGTAGAGGCGAGCGAACTCAAACGGGAGGCGATCGCAACTTCCATTCTCACCCACCTGCGACGCCTCAACAGCGAATTTGCCAACTACGTTCCTGCCGAATACCAAACGCCGCAGGTGAGCCTCGCCCCTACCGGCGATGCGGAGTATTTCCCCGTCGGCGTCAAGCACCGCTACACCCGCGCCTGAGTGGGGGAGAGTGGGGGAGAGTGGGGGAGGGTTGCGATCGCTTGCACGACAAACAAAAAAAGCTTTACAATTCTTGACGTATCTCTCAGATACAGTCGTCTCAGTCGCTCGTACCCCAATCCCTGAAACTATGGCAATTTTCCGTCAGCACATCGCTCCCTTTCTGATTGTCTTGGTATTTGTCATCGCGCTCGTGGCAGCAGGCGCTCGCAGCTTTTTGCCGAGCGACATGGCAGCCCCGGCACCGATAGAAGAAGTCAGCCCCCAGAAACAGGCTTCCTCACCTAAGTCTGAGGGCGCAACCGGGCTGCCGCCTGCCCTCTCGGTGCTGGTGAAAGGCTTGCCCGACGAGCCGGCGCTGTCGGCACAACTGAGTCTGCGAGTAAAATAGTGGCGATACCGGGTTATACTCTGCGCTCCGGAACGGGGCTCGATCGCGCGTTGCTGGTGAAGTTCCTGCAGCGAACGTATCAGGAACTTTACCCCGAGCAGGATTTTTCCCATTTAGCCCAGACGGTAGAGCAGTATTTTTCCAGCAAAACGCCGGTGTGGTGGGTTGAGGTGGATTCCGGGGTAGCGACGGCACCAGTCGGCTGCTTGTGGATGGGAAATGCGATCGATCAGGTGAGCGGCGCGCGCCACGCCCACATCTTCATGCTCTACGTCGCCCCAGAACACCGGCGGCGGGGGATTGGCGGGGCGCTGGTGCGTCATGCAGAAGCGTGGGCGAAAGAACGGGGCGATCGTCAAATAGGCTTGCAAGTCTTCGTGGCAAACCAACCGGCGCTGAATCTATACCGCAAACTCGGCTATGAAACCCAGTCCCTGTGGATGCTCAAATCCCTCTAAACACAGTAGATGAGAGAGGAGGGAGCGGGAAAGGGGGAGAGGCATGGAGAAATAGGAGCTATCCGCTATTCTTATGGGAGCAAGGCAGTAAAATCTATATTCTCAAATCTCATCTAAGATCTAAAAGTGGGATGGGGCGCGCCGTGCTGTAAAGTTACAAGAGGGTTTTGATTTCTATCGTTCATTTCAATCCCTCTTTAGGGCTTCGAGAAGCTGCCCCAAAATAAACAGCCTGCATTTTACAACGAAAATTGCCGATTTGTGGATAGGTTTAATATCGATGCCGATTTAGAAAGCCCGCTGGATTACATGGAGGAGACAGAACCTCCCAAACCAGATCCAGAGGAAATGCTGCCCCTGCTGGAATCGCCGGAGCCCCAGCAGCGAATGCTGGCAGCGCGGGCTTTTTGCGAATTACAGGAAGAACGCGCCATCCCTGCACTGATTCACCTGCTGAAAGATGCTTGCCCGCTGATACGGGTGAGTGCCGCCTATGCTTTGGGACGAAATCCCAGCCCAACCGCCGTAGAGCCATTGATCGAGCAGCTCAACCAGGATTGGAATGGCTATGTACGCAAGGGCGTCGTGTGGGCGCTGGGAAATAGCCGCGATCGCCGAGCCCTCGCCCCCCTGCTCGACGCCTTGAAAACCGAGATTTCAGCCGTGCGCTTGTGGGCAGCCAGTTCCCTAGGACAAATGGCACAGGTCGGTTACGAGAGCATTATCGCCGCAGTACCCCTCTTAATAGAAGGGTTGCGCAGAGATCCGATGCCAGCGGTGCGCAGCAACTGCGCCTGGGCGCTGGGGCAACTGTGCCGCGAGCTGCCTTCTAATATCGTCTACGCTACCGCGATCGACGCCTTAATTGAATCCTTTGCAGAAGACGAAGATATGGGCGTCCGCGAAGATGCCAAAGCCTCAATGCTCAGAGTCGGCGATCCGCGCGGGTTGCAGATCATTGAGGAATTAGAACAAGAAGGCTGGCTGATTTGAAAATAGTGCTGAGCAATCAGTGCTGAGCAATCAGTGCTGAGTGCTGAGTGCTGAGTGCTGAGTGCTGAGTGCGTAGGGGCTTTTCGCGAAAAGCCCGTACAGGAGTAGTAAAAAGTGCGGTAGGGGCGCGTACTAACAAGTGCCCGCCCCTTACAAAATTGAAATGCTCTCTACTTGCGGGTGTTCCTACTGTTTGCAACCCATTGCCTGACCGGCTAACCAGGCAGTCGTCCACGCACTCTGAAAATTAAAGCCGCCCGTCACGCCGTCGATATCGAGAATTTCCCCGGCAAAATAGAGTCCCGGACAAATCCGGCTTTCCATCGTTTTAAAATCTACCTCTTTAAGACTGACGCCGCCACAGGTGACGAATTCTTCCTTGAAAACCCCCTTGCCGATGATTTCATATTTGCCCTGATGTAATTCCTCAATCAGTTGATTGAGCGTTTTGTTGGACAATTCCGCCCAGCGTTTTTCTTCGTCAATCCCGACAGCAGCAACCAAGCGCTCCCACAGGCGGCGGGGAATGGGAAGGGGACAATTAGACGCGATCGCCCGTCTCGGCAATTGAGACTTCACCGCCAGCAGCATTTCCCGCAATTTTTCAGGATTGTACTGCGGCAGCCAATTAATCAAAAGCGGGGTTTTATAGCCGCACTCGTGCAGAAATCTCGCCCCCCAAGCCGAAAGTTTCAAAATAGCCGGCCCGCTCAAACCCCAGTGAGTAATTAACACGGCTCCTGATTGTTCTAATTTTGCCAAAGGCAATCGCACGCGAGCATTGCCAACCGAAACACCCGCCAATTCTTGCAAGCGATCGTCGCGAATATTAAACGTAAATAGAGAAGGAACCGGCGGCTCTATTTGGTGCCCTAATTCTTTTGCCCAGCGATAGCCCAGCGGGTTGCTGCCCGTCGCTAAAAGCAGGCGATCGCACTTCAAAACTTCCCCCGATCTCAACTGAATTTCAAAGGCGGGAGAGGGGGAAGTAGAAGAATGCACCGCCACTACAGGCGTACTGGTGCGAAGTTCTACCCCAGCCGCTGCCGCCGCCTGCATCAAACATTTAACAATCGTTTCCGAATTATCCGTAATCGGAAACATCCGCCCGTCTTCCTCAGTTTTCAATTGTATCCCCCGACTTTCAAACCACGCCACAGTATCGCGCGGTTGAAAGCGCGTGAAAGCCCCCCGCAGCGCTTTGCCGCCTCTGGGGTAATTTTGTACTAAAATAGACGGATCAAAACAGGCGTGCGTGATACTAAGTTGGCTAAGATAGTATTATACTATTAGAGAAAAACATCAGGAGT
>CAYOOD010000116.1:0-23089 GCA_964405435.1 uncultured bacterium | reverse complement strand
CTCCCCCCCCCCCCCCCCCCCCCCCCCCCCCCCACTCTCCCCCTCTCCCCCTCCCCTTTCACATCACGCCCCCGGCTTCTCCTCAACAAAAATATGCTCTGGTTTTTTCCCCTGCGCGTAAATTTCCCACATCGCCCGGTAAGCGTTTTCCAAATTCCTCACAAATCGGCGGGTGTCAAACAGGGGATATGTCAGCCGATTCGCCGCCAGCTTCTCCTTGAGCTGCCGCAACTCACCAGCATTTTTACCCAACCGCACTGCCAGTTTTTCATACTCGTGAAAATCCCCGGCGATTAACTCGGGTAAACCCACCGCCGTCAGCAAACTCGCTCCGACGCGAGCGGCAAATGTTTGTCCCGGGCAAGTGACAACCGGCACGCCCATCCACAGGGCGTCGCTCGCCGTGGTGTGCCCGTTATAAGTATAAGTATCGAGCATCAAATCCGCCAGCTTTAGCCTCGCTAGGTGCCGGGATTTCGGCAAGAAACCGGCGAAAATCAGCCGATTCGCCTCAACTCCCCGCGCCACAGCTTCGCGCCGCAAATTCTGTTTGGTTTCCTCTTTGTCAGCATACAGCCAAAGCACGCTTCCCTCAACTGCCTGCAAAACTCTCATCCAAATATCAAAGATTGGCGGCTCTATTTTGTAAGCCTGGTTGAAGCTAGCAAATACGATGCCTTTTTCTGGCAATCCCCATTCGGTGCGAGTCATGGGTGCGGCATCCACTGGCTGCTCGCTGTCGTTCACTTGATAGCTGTGCGGCAGAATTACTAACTTTTCGGTAAAGTATTCTGCCGCTGTCGGTGGCGTGACTATCCCATCGGAGATGATATAGTCGATAAAATCAGCGCCCATTGTTCCCGGATATCCCAGATAGCTGACTTGAATGGGGGCGGGGCGCAGTGCGAATATCTCAAAGCGGGCTTCTCGCGTGTAGCCTTTCAAATCTACGAGAATATCTATCCCATCTGCGTGAATGCGTTTGGCGCACTCCACAGCAGTTTCTTCCGACAAGTCGCGGAAGTGTTCGCTGTCGTTTACAATCCGCTTTCTGTAAAAGCTGTCGTCATCTTCCCCCAGAGAATAGGTAAAAATTTCCAAGTCTTCTCGCGCGTGCGCTGAGAAAACTCCCAGCATTAAATGACTGGTGGCGTGATTGTGGAAGTCGGCGGAAACGTAGCCGATTCGCAGTCGCTCGGAGCGGGTGCGAGAATAAGTAAAGTTGAGAGATTGTCGCTGTTTTTCCGCACGCTTGCTGACGGCGGCGGCGTGCGATCGCGCGATCGCGAGTTGGGTGCCAGCGTCTCCAAAAAATGACAAACTATCAAAGGGCACTACATCGGTTACTTTCCCCTGCGCCAACTGCTCGGCGGTGATGCGGGAAAGCCTTTCTAAATTTAATTCGCGATCGCGCCAATCGGCAATCAGTTGCCGCAAGCGGAACAAATAACTAAACGCCAAAGTCGATTTAGAGTTGAGTTCCAGACACCGCTCTAAAACTATTCTCGCCTCATTCAACCTGTCTAGCCCGACTAAAGCAATCCCCAAATTTTCGTGCGCTTCGGTATAATTGGGATAGAGTTCGATCGCCTTGCGAAAACAAGCGATCGCTTCCGTCATCTTCTCCTGTTTTTGCAAGGCGACGCCCAGATTGTGCCAAGCTTGATAGTGTCTGGGTTCGCGAGCGATCGTTTGGCGGTAGTGCGCGATCGCTTCTGGCAATTCCTCCCGCATCAAACAGATATTTCCTAATTGCAAATGAGCCGCATAATAGTTACAACTCGACGCCATTTGCTGGTATTCTCGGAATGCCTCATCGAGCCTTCCTTCCCGAAGAACTTGCAAATTTTTGTCATACCATCTCTCAATTTCTTCCCGTGTCAGCCGATTATTTTTTAGCGGGTTATCAGGCTGAGCCTGGGAACGAGAAATCATTGTAGGGGCGGTGAAAGAGTGCCCGCCCCGCGCCCCCTCCACTGACAGACGAGACGTGTCAAACGTCAATCGGCGTGCAATTTCATCATCCTGAAATCCCAAAGCCATCGGGCGGCTGACGCCGGGGAGTACCTGCACGTCATACAATTCTGTAATAATGCCTTCAAAGCGCAGCCAGCCGACAATATTTCCCGTACTCAGCTCAATTGCCACCAACCCGCACCAAGGCTCGGTATTTTTGGCGATTAATTCTTCATCGAGCGCCAACCCGGAAAACGTTTTCTCTCTCGGCTTCGAGAGCCCGACAACAGCACAATCTTTCCAAAATGTCAATCCCCGCAAGTAACCGGGGCAAAACGTCACCGGCTCAAATTTCCCTGTCTGCAAATCGACGCAGCCAAAATAGCCCGTGCCGGAATTGTGCAGCCACAGCTTGCCCTGGTAAACTCTAGGCGAGTGCGGCATCGACAAGCCAGCACAGACGATTTCATTAGAGGGCACGTCAATCACCACACCCCCATCTCGGCGGCTGTTTCGCCAGCCATCAATCGCATCCGAGCGACTGCACGCCGTAACAAATCGGGGCTGCCCGTCTGCCACTGCCAAGCCGTTGAGGTGACAGCGGTCTTCTGCTACAATTTTAGAGATAAACTTGGGTTTCCACAGGGGCGCGCAACTGTGGCGGGGGGAGAGGGTTGCCAGACAGTTTGACAAAGTGCTGACAAAAATAATCTCGCCGGCGCTGTTGAGGGCGACGTCGTGAACGTCTAAATCGCCCGTGGTGTAGCCAATTCGGGGAATGTAGAGTTTATCATATTCATTATAGAGCTGCCCGGGTTCGAGTACATTATCGAATTGCCACAGTTGGGATTTCGCGCTCAGGTAAAGGCGCTCGGAGGTGGCAAAAAGCCCCATCGCCCTGTCGAAAAGGCGCTCAAATCCAGAAAATCTCCCTTCCGGGTTTGCGCCGATGAGAATGAGGCGAGAAGTTTGATAGGTGGTGCAAGCGAGACTGATTCTTTCTTGTACGAGCCAGTCGAGAAATTGACGGGAACCGTAAAATTCTAAATCGGGATAGGCGGGAGATGTGGGAGTAAGCTCAGCCATAAATGCACTCGAAAGGGAGGAGGAGAGAGGGAGAGAGGGGGAGAAAGGAATTACAATAATAAAATACTGCCGGGGAAGGCAAATCTCTCAATCGGTTTTGTTGTATCCTGAAATACTCTGGCGTTTTTAGCTAAGCATCTTCTCCCGGCTCGCGCCCTCTCCGTGCTGTTTCGGCTCGTTCATAGAACTTGACAGTGCTTAGTTTTTTAGCTTGCCTCTATCATAAAGATGAATTTTCACGGTGTCAATGGCTAATTTTAATTTTCCGGAGGTTGGCGTCGCTGTTCTTTCCCGATGTGTGGCTCGGATGGGGGGTGAATAAAAATTTAACTGTTGACGAAATAGAGAGTGATTTTGTTCTCGGAAAACTGGAAGTTCTTTGAACCGCGTCGCCACTCGCGATCGCTTGAAAAGGTGAAAAAAGCGTGAAAAGCAGATTTTGCGGGTAACGCCTCATGCCTGGGGGAGGGATTTTTGCGATCGCCTTCACCGCCGAGCGACAAAGGGGAGAGGGAGAGGGGGAGAGGGGGAGAAGGAGAAAGGAATTACAAAAATGGGAGGTTCGCGGAGAGAGAATTATTGTAGAATTTATAGATAGATGATAGAAATATCGGTTTTAAATTTATGAAAATCCGGAAATTCTTATTCCTCGCCTGTAGCGGCGCAACGGTTTTGCTCAGTTCGATCGCTTCTTCCGGCAGCGCGACTGCTGAAATGCGCCTCGCACAGCAGCCCAACTGCAGCAATCCCCAATACCAAGCGGAAATGAACGCCTGCGCCGCCTTGGATTACAAACAAGCTGACAAAAAGCTCAATCAAGTCTATCCCCAAGTGCGCAATAAGTTATCCGGCTCGCGCCGGGAGCAATTGACTTCGGCGCAATTGGCTTGGATTGAGTTTCGCGATGCGAATTGCGAGTTTGAAAGCAGCCTCTTTGAAGGAGGCTCGATGGCACCGATGATTCTGAGCGGGTGTCTCGCCAGAGTGACGAAACAGCGAACGGCGGATTTAGAGAGCTACGCGATCGCTCGCCAGCGCCAGCCGAACAGCCGCAATTACCAAGCGAGCGATCGCCTCCTCAACCAAGTTTACCAGCGCCTCCTCCCGGAAGTTTCTTCCCCCGCCCGCCAGCGCCAGCTCAAAGATGCCGAATTGGCGTGGATTGCGTTTCGAGATGCGAATTGCCAGTTTGAAGCCACGATCGCATCTGGGGGAAACAATCTCTGCTTGACGCGCATGACTGAGGAGCGAACCAGAGAATTGCAGGAGGCGCTAGAGCAAGAAAGTTTGTGAAGCGCTGGCGGGTTCTGTTAGTCTGGAAGTAGATTTAATTTTACGAACATGACTCAAACGCTAGAAAATATTGCGGCGATTGACGAAAAACTCTCCCAGCGTCACCTCGACCTCGATCCCGGCGGCTATTTTATCATCTATGTCGATCGCCCGTCAAACTTAATTTGTGCCAAGCATTTCACCAATGTTATTGACGAGCGCGGCTTGGCAGTCGATCCGGAAACGGGCAAGGTGATTCCGGCGCGGGGCAAGGTAGAACGCACCCACAGCACTCTATTTTCAGCCAGAACGGCTAAGGAACTTTGCGTGAAAATTTTTGAGGAAACTCAGCCCTGCCCCGTGACGCAGCTCGATCACGCCGCTTATCTGGGGCGGGAATTCGTGCGGGCTGAGTTGGCTATTGTGAATAATCAGGAGTACGTTCAAGATTAATTAGAAAAACCTTGATACCAGAAGTAAGTCACCATCGGGATGACGGTGGCGGCAATTAACAGCACGATCACGACAACGGTGGAGCTGCCGCGATCGGTCTCTTCGGCAGATTTAAAGGTGCTTTCGACGTTGAGGGTTTCTGCGATTTGCGGGGCTCCGGGATCGGGCTGACCGGACAGTACCGCAACGAGGCGATCGCTCGCGTCGAGAAATGCCTGGTTGTACTTGTCGCCTTGTTTGAGCGGCACCAGCAGGGTTTCATTCGCTACGCTAGCGGCGATCGCGTCGCTGAGCGCGCTCTTGACTTTTTCCCCCGTGCGGATGCCTGCCGTATTGGTAATCGTATCGAGTACCAGTAAGGTTTGATTGGCTTGCGCTTCGGGGGTAGGAAACCATCTTTCAAACAGCTTGTCGGTAAAGCTTTGCGTGGTTTCGCCGTAGTCGAGGCGGTGTACGGTGACGAACCGCACCTCATTGCCGGTTTTATCGGCGAGCTTTTCCAGGGCGCTGCCGATTTGCCCTTCCGTCAGGCGGCTGAGAACTTCATCTTTGTCGATCACCCAGGTGCGATCGCCGCTCCGAAGCGCCGGCATTTCATACAAACTCGTCGCGATCGCCGGATTCGCCACCCACAGGGTTGACACAACGAGAACAGCTATTGACAAAATCAGTCGCGCGTGGTAAGCGAGACGGCGGACTGATGACAGGAGGAATTGTTTCACGGGATAAATCCTAAAAGTGCTTATTTCCAAAAAATACTATATAAATTGCAACAAAACTCGCGACTGGCGGGGCGAACGTGTTAGGGTGAGCATAAAGGCTCGTCAGAAAGTTGCGGAGTACGCCTATGAACTCGCCAGAAGTTTACAATGGCTGGATTATCAAAGCCCAGCAAGTTTACTGCGTGGACATCTGGGACGAGAAAGGCAATCACCGGGTTCTCGTCCCAGATGCCATCTCCGAACGGGATGCCCTCAAGCAGGCGAAGCGGTGGCTCGACCGTCAGAAAGCCTCCCTAGAACGGACGGGCAAGCCGGATATCATCCGTTACGATCCCGACGACGACGAACCGCCTTTCGATGACATTCCCTTTTGAAAAGGGCATGGGGCATGGGGCAGGGGGCATGGGTAATGGGCAATCGGTAATTGGTAATTGGTAGCATGATTCTTTCCCCTTACCCATTACTCCTTAGCAATTACCCCTTAGCAATTGCCAATTGAATTAAACATAATAAAGCATCTAAAAGCGATCGCCTCGCTTCAAAATTCAATCTCGCTGTCGATCGCCTCGTTGAAACTGTCGAGCCAGCCGACGGTGCCCGCCTCAGCCTCGTACTTGTCAATCCATTTTTTTGCCAGCTCGATGGCGTCGTCTTCAGACTTGGCGTTGCGAACCGCAATGAAATGGCTGCCGTTGGGGTCCCACACCTCCACATAAAACACTTGTTGTGTTTGAATAATCCAACGCTTGTAAGTTTCCGCTTCTCTCATAGTCGGTGCTGCGTGAGGAAAGGCACTGCTTTTCGGACGACGGGAAGCAACCCGGAGATGCCCCCCGCTGACTTACAGCAGCGTCTCCCCGTGAATCAATTGATAACCCGCCGTTTTGATTTTCGCATTAGATATCCGCGCCTTGTACGGGCGAGGCGATTCCCGCGACGCATCCCACGTCACTTTCGGCAACCCGTGGCGATCGCTCAAGCGATCGAGCAGTTCTCTCCCCGCGAGCGCCCCGTCGTCGGCGAGATTGTAAATCCCTTGCAACTGACGCGATCGGGCAAACTCCAAAGCCCCGACAATATCATCCAAGTGAATCCAATTTGTAAAATAATCGCCCGTTCCCGGACGAACCGTGCCGAAAACATTCTTGAAAATCTTCGTCAGTTCCCGACCCGGGCCGTAAATTCCCACCAAACGCAGGATGCAAACCCGCAGGCTTTCGCCCGCCGCCCCCAACAGCACCCGCTCCGCCTCCGCTAAAATCTCGCCGTTTCTCGTCATCGGCGCAGGCGGCGCGTCTTCATCCACCCACTCGTCATTTTTATCCCCGTAAACAGTGCAGGTACTCGTGTAAATCAACTGCTTGACGCTCGGAGCCCCTTTCAGCGCCGCGACCAGATTCTTCGCCGTCTCCAGGTACGTTTCCTCGTACAGGTTCGGACTGGGAGCGCCCACACTTAACAGCACGACCTCTTGGTTTTGCACCGCATCCCCGATCGCGCCTTCATCATCCCCGCGCGCCACGATCGCGCGATCGGCGACTTCCAAGAGCGCTGCCACCCGCTCTGGCGTGGTTGTCGTCGCAGTGACTTCGTGACCTTCTCGACGCCAGCGCCGCGCCACCGCCACCCCCACATACCCGCAACCGACGATCCCAATCTTCAACGCTCTACCCTCTCAGACTCCTTTCAGTACGATACTGCAGCTCTGCGATCGCCGCGCGAGAGGATGGCTGCGGCGGCTGGTTGGGTTGGCGCGAAATCTCTCAAACTTCCCTGCCCGCCAAAGTTTAGCTATTTCTTCCCCAAACACTTGACACACTCGCTGCCGCTGTGCTATGCTAACTCAATCGGTTAAAAATCTTTCGCCTCCAAAAGCTTCAATAGAGCTTTTGAAAAGGCACAGATCAAACTGACACAACCAGTCTGGATGCTAGGCCAATAGTAAAGCTTCCCTAGCAAACCTGACTCGGTAGACTTTCAAAGCGAGGTAGCTACAGCCTTGCAAGAAAAAAAATTAGTCCGAGAGGAAACGAGGGTGCCGTGAAAAAAACTTTAACTTGGGAAATAGCAATAGACTTGAGCGCCTTGACAAAAGCTCTCTCCCTAACAGAACTGGCGCGGGCGATTCGGGTAACAGCAGACAAAATCATCAAATGGCGGGAATATAAAGGGCGCGTGCTAGCTTCCGTGAGCGGCAAAGGCGGGCGGTTTGTAGGATTTTGGCAATTAGAAACCAGCATACAGTGGCTAGTGCGGACGCTGGCTTCCTGGACGTGCGCCAAAACATGGCCTTCCCTGCGACAAGCCATCTACACGGGGCTGAAACGCTACCGCTACGCCCCGGAATCGGGAGAAGCGATAAAGCGGGCGCTGCAGCAAAAAGAAGCGTATTTCGCGCGGGAAGAGCGCTGCCACCACTGGGCAGATTGGCTCATCCAGCACATCGCGGCGTGCGAAAACTTGCAAGCCCTGGCAGAAACCGAGCAACTGTTCGGGCGGCAGCGGCGGCTGTACGAATCCTACCCAACCGAAATCGAACGAGTGCTCGCAGCCGTCAAACAGCAGCACCGAACCCTCGCGCAACTGGCAATAGCAGCCTAAACCGGGTTGCACCTTTCGCCAATCCCCCAATCCCCCTTTTCCCCCTTTTCCCGGCAATTGCAGCCGATAAGACTATCTCGCATTGCTGTAAGGTGAGATTGGAAGAGTGGCGCGCGGGCAAATGATTCAAATAACCATCGACAACCGGATTCAATCTCAACAGTTCTCTTCAGTTTCTGAGGAATCTCTCCATTCCCCTGTACCGTCAGAACCGCTAGCACGGATGCTAGCAGCAGTTGAAGACGAAGAACAGGCGATCGCAGTCTTGAAACTAGCCCTCCGCGTCGATTTCCGCCTCGCCGCCAAACTGGCAGGAGCCGTCAAACCCGCCTTTCAGCCGCAAGCAGTGGGTTTAATTTCCCGGTTGGAAATTCCCCAACCGCTCAAACTGCACTTGCTGGCTCTGACGGGCTCGGCAAGTGCGATTCCAGAATTGGCAAGCGCGCTCAAAGATAAAAGCGCGTCAGTTCGCCTGCGCGCCGTTGAAGCGCTGGGCGCTCTCGGAAGCGAAGCAGCAGTGCCCGCGCTCTCGGAAGCGCTGCAGGATAAAAACCTCTGCCGCGCGGCAGTGGAAGCCTTGGGCAATCTCGGCGGCGAGGAAGCTGCCGCTGCCCTGTTTGAAACGATCGCGCGCCAAACCGGCGAGATGCGCGACTTCGCCGCCGCTGCCCTGGCGAAAATAGACAGCGACGCTGCCCTTTCCTTTCTTGCGAGCGCCCTCACCGACGAAGATGCCGCCATTCGCTCCAGCGCCGCCACTGCTCTAGCACAGAGCGCCTCTCCCGCCGCCATTCGCGCCCTCCTCTGGGCTGCCGCCGCCGCTGAGTGCGGCATTCGCGCCACTGCCACCGCTGCCTTGAGCCAAATTCGCGCCGAAACAGCCGTTCCCCTACTCGCGAACGCCCTATCCAACGCCGATTGCAAAGTCTGCCAGAGCCTAGCCGCAGCATTGGGAGCGATCGCCTCCGAGCAAGCCATTCCCGCATTAATCCAAACCCTGACGCGATCGAACCTTTATGCCAGAATGGCTGCCGCCGATGCCTTGGGGCAGATTGGCAGCAAAGACGCCATCCCTCACCTGATAAAAGCCTTGCAAGATGAAGCCCCCGGGGTGCGCCGCCGCGCCGCCGCCGCCCTGGAACACATCGGCGCTGAGATTCCCGACGACTCTCCAGAACTTCCCGCCAGCGCGGCAGTGACTTTTGAGAAAATCGACAGCATAGAACCCTCAGCAGAAGTTGAGCATTCCGATTGTCAATTCTCAGTTTTGGGCGATAGAATTTTCGCGGGAATGCTTGCCCCTCTTACCAAACGGAAGAGATGGCAACCTAGTTTATTTGCGAACCGCAAAGAGGCAAAGTACGCAGAGAAAAGACAGCAGATAAAACAGCGGGCAGCCAGGGAAAATCTGACAGCAACAAGAAACTCGCCAAAAGAAGCGCGCCGGCAAGTCATCGCTTCCTCCTCTCCAAAAATCCCCCAATCTCCCAATCCCGGCAAAAAGAGTCACCCACCAATTTTTTTATCATTTCAGTAGCCAAATGTCAAGACCGATGCGAAAAACAACCAGAAAAACAAAGCATGTCTGCTGGCAGAATGGCTTGGCTGCCCTGATTGGTGGCAGTATTACCTTTTCGCAACCAGCAAGCGGGCAAGCGGCAATTTTAGGGGATTGCGGCGGGCAGTCGTGTCAAGAACTCCTCGCCCAATTGCGCCAGCAGTGGCGTCAGGAAACCAGCCAATTTGAGGGAACCTGTCGGCAAGGAAAATTGGGTTTAGATATTTGGCAAAATCCTGAGAAAGTTATTCTGCTGTGCTGGGGCGAAGAAGATGCAGATGGATTGAAGACAGCAGATATTTTGGGCGTCTTGCCTTTTCCGGGAAAAGAAGCTTCATTCCCGGCTCGGTTGAGTTGTTATATGCAGGAGCGCGCTTGCGAGGAAATCCTGGCTAAAATCAAAGCCAAAGCGCCGGATAAAATCGCAAAATATGAGTTTGAATGCGCTCTAAAAAGTGGGCAATTAAACTTATTGATTTCTGAAGAGACGGCGGCAGCTCAGTGTATTTTTCCCACCTCTTACTATGTGGATGAAAATAGAGACGGAAAGCCGGATTACGAACAGGGGATTATGCACCTGGTTGATGTTATATTCGGTTCATTTCCCCTCAACGAGCTTTGAGCGATCGCCCATTCGACAGCGCCCTGCTCTTTTGTTAAGATGATTGTGGCGGCTGAGGCAGAGCGGGTTGCCGGGAAAAGGGGGATTAGGGGAAGAGGGGATTAGGGAGACAAATTTTCTGTGGGTAGGCGATGCTAAAAATCCCTCACTTCTCACTTGCCGCTCCTCACTCTTCACTCCTCACATTTCTCTGCGCTCTTGGCAACGAAAGCGGTAAAAAAACACAGAGTTGCCGGACTCCTCACATTTCTCTGTGTTCTTCGCGACGAAAGCGGTAAAAAAACACGGAGTTTCCATAACAGGCTTTCAGCGCAGATTTCCGAAAAAATCTTGATGAGGGAGAGAGGAGTGTGTAAGCTTAGATATCCTTGATTGACTTCCCCCCCCGTGCCAGAGACGGCAACGGGGGTTTTTTGTTTCGGTTTGGGGAGAGGCGCTATAGAGGGGCTTCACTCCTCATCGATGAGAACCTGCACCCAGGGCGGGGGCGGCGGAATCGGATTGCCCAAGCGTTCGAGGAGCAGGCACGCAGCCAGATGGACGGCGAACAGGTAAAGGAGATTGTTCAGCAGTACCATGACTAGAGCGATCGCCTGTACGAGCGGCAGAGTCGGCTGTAGCAGCAAACCCAGTTTCTCGAATCCCCATTCCGTCAATTCAGTAATCTGCGAAGTCAGGTAAATCCAGAGGTCTTCGCCCAGCAAGATCGACAGCAGCCAAATGCGAAAGAAGACGCCAAACGAGCCGAGCAGCGTTCCCAAGAGAATCGAGACGCCCCAAGTAGCGCCGCGCCGCCAGAGACTGCCCAGCAACACCCCCTGCAAGCCAAAGGGGATGACAAATAAGATACTGCGAGTCGGACCCATCAAGACTGAGAGCAGCAAGCCAGATACCAGCGCTGCCATCCAAGCAGCCCGCTTGCCCCAGCGCAGGTAAACCAGGGCGATGGGTACGGGAAAGAAGATGCGCAAGACCGGCCCGAGGGGAAAATAGTAATTGATCAGCCAAATCAGGCTGGCGGTGCTGGCTAAAAAAGCCGTTTCCACCATCATTAAAGGGGCGGGGTGCTGCACGCGGGGCTGGAAAACCGACTCTTCGCCACCCGTCGGGGGAGCTGGGTTTTCATCGCCATTGAGCTCAGACGCCCCAGCGGCGGAGTCTTCAGGGCGGTTCGGCTTGGCGGGTTCGTTGTCAGCATCGCGGGAATTGTTCATGGTAAAAAAGCGGCGAGCGATCGCGCCGGAGCCGCTAGCAGTGAATAGTCAAGGATGAAAAGCGGGCTGCCTCCACTGGGGGATTCGCAAGCTAAATGGCATTATAGTCCCCGCGTTTGCCAGAATTGGGAGCCGGCACCGTCAGAGCGGGTTTTTTCTCCCGTGAATCCCACAGCCCCCTCAAACATGCGCCTCACCCGCGAGCGGAATCACCAGTACCCAACAGGGCGCGTGGTGTACGACGTAATTGCTGACACTGCCGAGCAGGGCTTCTGCTAACCCGCTTCGACCTCGGCGTCCGATCGCGATGGTATCTGCTCGCCACGCCTTCGCCGCCTGACAGGCGCACTCTCCCGCTGCCCCCATGCCGACGTCAAAATCTGCCGCAACACCCAGACTGATGGCAGTTTGGCAATAGCGGGCGAGCATGGCGCGGGCTTGTTCGAGCTGCTCTGCGAGCGTCTCGTAAGTCATCTGAAATGTCGGATCGAGAAGTTCTGGCGACAACCCCAGCTCGACGGGCATCGTCACCATCGATTCCGCTAATTTATCGTGTCCGATACAGTGATAGAGCCTCAAAGTGGCCCCTTTCAACTGGGCCAACTCCAGGGCGGCGCTGAAGACCACTTGGCTCGCATCCGAGCTGTCCAAGGCGACGAAAATTTTCTCGAACCCCATAGCTTTGTTCCCGATCGCGATCTGTTGTCTGCCAGCCTTCCAACAGGAGGAGCGCCCAGCGCCGCCCCTATACCAAGAGACGCTCCAGAGCGTGCATGTCTGGAATGCACAGGACATCCCGCTCCCGCTGAATCAGTCCCTTTTTCTCCAGCTTGCTGAGTACCCGCGTCACCGTTTCCCGCGCCAATCCGCTCAGACTGCTCAGTTCCCGATGGGGCAAGTTGGGAATTTCAGTTCCCTGGTTGGATTGTTTGCCTTGTCCCTCAGCCAAAAACAATAGAATGTCTGCCACTCTCGAGGTGCTGTCTGATTCTCGCAAGCGCAGGCGGCGGTTGACTTGACGCAGACGCCGCGCCATCAATTGCGCCAAGCGAATTCCTGCCAGCGGTTCCGTGTGAATTAGGTGGACGAAATCCTGTGCGGGCAGGTTGCCGATTGTCGTCGGAGCGAGGGTAATCACGTCCGTCGAGCGCGGCACCTCATCGAGGGCTGCCATCTCGCCAAACAGTTCCCCTTTGCCCAGAATATTGAGCGTCACCTCCTTGCCGTCGAGGTTGTAGGTGCGTATCTTCACCCAACCATCCAAAATAAAGTAAACGGAACTGCCCCAATCATTTTCCAGCAAAATCACCTGATTCGCTGGATGGTTGCGGCTGACTATGTGGGCAGTTGCTTTCTCGACGATCTCCTCTGGCAAACCCGAAAAAAAAGGAGTCAATCGAATCAACTGCTCGACATTAACTTGGGACTCGCGGGGGCTGTATCGGTCTTCCATGTGGCCATCTTCTCATCAATGCTCTTGAGGATGGATTCAGTTCTAGAGTGCGGCTTTTGGGATTAAAAGAAGCTGAGGGCGTTTCAACTCGGTGCCACAAGAGCCAGAACTTTTCAGTAGCGCTTGTATTGTAAACCTTTATTGCATTTAGAGAAACTAAGTGATAAAAAGGATAATCTCTCGGAATTGAGAATTTGGCAACAACAATAACAGGCGGCAGGGGTATCTAAAACCCACAAAGTCTCCCGATCGCCAACGTCGGAATCACTCCGCCCAAAGACGAGTCACTCCAGCGATCGTAGGGCAGCAGGAAGCCACCAAACGCCACTCTCACTGTCACGCTTGTGGGGATGCTGCGCCCCGGCTATTTTCGCCGATCGCGAACTGATTTTCAATCCGTACTGATTCCATTTTGGCAGCAGCCTAGCAGCTTCGATCGAGAAGATTTCAGGTACTAGCCTCTTAAAAAGCGAACGCATAGGTAATTTTTCTATATTTTTGGATAGGATTTTCGTTTCCCACACGGGGAACCGCTTGCAAGTGCCCGACAGAGCTGCCAGTGTTGCCAGCCGCCTGCACGGATGCACCCTCCGAGAGAAACCCACCGCCATCATAGCTTAAAGCTTTTGTAACTGAACGCGCATTCTTCCAAAACCCCGGATCGCGCCAAGTCGATCGCGCCTTCCCCGAATGTCCTGCACCGCTGGCAGCGCCTCATTGCAGGAAAGACAACAGGCTTGCCAAAGCTCGATCGCTTGTAAAAAGCCCAGTTTTGAGAATGCCGCCTCCTTGCATGTCAAAAAAAATAGGCGATCGCTCGCCCCCCACGCCGCTCCCTCCTTGCTTTCGCCGAGGGAGGGCGTTTGGCGCTGCACCCGCTGGCGCTCCCCAAGGGGAGGGCAAATCTAAAGCCAATATTATGTCTGGCGGTCGGCGATCGGGATTGAGGTATGTTCGATCGCGGATATCCCCATCTTACAGCCTACAGCCGCAGCGAGCCTTTTAACAGCCACGGCGATCGCTCCCCAACAGAGCGCCGCCGGATTCTCCCGCCCAACCCGAGGAGAAAAACAATCGCACGCTCGGTAGCTGACCTACGATAATAGTGGGAATAATGGGACGTGACAGACATTGCCCAGCAAGTCCGAGCCACCCGCATTCGTTCTAGCCAGAGGTTCTATCGTGAGTTCTCATCTGGAGCAAATACAAGCACTAATCGCCGAAATTGACGGAGTATTGCAACAGCCCATTCCCCGCTTGCCGTGGATGGGAGAAGCCTCCAGAGAGTCGCGGCGGGTTCTAGAGCGAATGCGCGCCTATCTGGAAGCGCAGCAGGTTCAGGGGGCGGCGGAAGTTTCCCAGAGCGCGCGATCGCAGCCACCCGCAGGAGAACCAGAAAGCCAGCAGGGGACATCCGATCGCATCGTGCAGGCGGTTGGGGAAGAAATCAAAGCACTGCGGGCTAACCTCATGCAGCCCTTAGTCAGAGATATGGAAGCCCTGCAACAAGAGCGGGATTCCCTGCTCAGAGAAATTCGGCAGCTAGAAATGCAGCGGCAGCAACAGCATTCCCTGGCGCAGCAGGCGGCTTACCAGCAGCAAATCATTGCAGAATTTTTGCAAGCCTTGCGGGGGCGCGTGCAGGAAACCCTGACGCAGCAGGTGATGCAAACATTAGCCAATATAGAAGACCAGTTTCTCGCCCAGGGAGACTTCGCGCCCCCCTCCCTAGCCGGAACGCCAGCAAAAACGCCGCCAGGGGAGGAGGGCGAATACAAGCCGATATGGGACCCCTCAGACGCCTACGGCAAACTGAACGAAGCGCCCCTGAACCCGCGAGCGCGCCTGGAACAGTTGCGGATGCTGCAGGTGCGGGCAGACGAAATGTTAAAAACCCTCGATTCCACCATCTCCGTAGGGTTTGAAGCGCTGCAGCGGAACATCCAAGGCTATGAAGAATCCCTGTCCCGAGGGATCGAAAAAATGCACGGCTTGGGGCAGCAGGGGGAACTGTTATTTGCCCACTTGGTGAGCCACCTGGCGCAAAAGCTGGGGCAAGAAGCCGCCGGCTTGCTGCAATCCTCCATCCCTCGGGCAGAATTAGAACCCGTGGCGGCAGCGGTTGCGCAACCGCCAGCGGCTCCTGCAGCAAAAAAAGTGCCGCCGCAACAGAGCGAACAGCAGCCGCAAGCCACTGCAGGAGAAAAACGCCCCGCCGCCGCTGCCAAAACAGCCGCGAAGAAAGAACTTCCCCCCGGCGAAAAACAACCGACGGCAGGAAAATCGGCGGCAGCAGCCAAGAAAAGCCAGGGAGCGACAGCGGCGCGCGATCGCGCGACTGTAGAGCGATCGCCACACGCCGCCACTGCGGCAAAACCCAGCGTGTACGAAGCCGACACCCTCGAACTGCTGATGAATTTGCCAGTGCTCTCAGGCGATAGCGCGGCGGCAGAAACAAAACAAGAGGCGGCACCAGCAGAAGAAACAGAAGAAACAGACGCAGGGACTCAAACCTTGCTGGCACTGCTGGCCGCAGAATGGCCAGAACCGCAGGCAGCGCCAACCGCCCCCGCGCCCGCCGCTGCGCCAGAAAATGCCCCCACCCCCGGAATGGAGGACGGCATCGCCGAACTCTACGCCAACCTGTTTGAAGCCGAAAGCTCGCCCGCCGATGCGACGCCTCCTACCAGCGGCTTTGACTTGTTCGAGCAAGCCTTATTTGACGGATTCGCCGATCCCGCCGCAGGTTCAGACGTGGCAGCAGCAAAACCAGCAGAAGTGCCGGCACAGTCTCTCGAAGCGTTTCTCTTTACCGAAGAAGCCGCCGAGCCGCCCCCAGTTACGCTGGAGAATTTATTCCCAGAAACCACCCCCAACAGCGTACAAGCAGAAAGCGAACCTCAAGCCAGTGCCTCGGCAGAACTAGACAGCGACCTATTTGCCGGTGTCAGTGCCGACTTTGAGGCGATCGCGCCAGAGCGTGCCAGCGCCGCACCCCCCCTAGAGGAAGCCGAGCCAGTGCTTCTGGAGGACGAGTGGACTTCAGACAGCTATATCCCGGCATCCCCCGAAGAAATCTTGCTGCCCACCGTGGAAATGCCGCAGGTGGAAAGGGACAATCTCTCCCTCGATACCAATACCCTACAGCAATTGACCAACGACCTTTCGGCGCTAGAAGGGTTTGAAGATTGGAACGTACCGCCGCGCGGGCGGGGGGCGTCTTTCCCGGCTCCGACACTGGCGCAACCGCCCCAAACAGCAGAAGTTGTCGGAGAAGAAGCGATCGCGCCGCTCGTTGCGCCGCCAGCCGAGAGCCCCGCCTCAGAAGACTGGGACAACATGACGCTGTTTGACTGGACGAGCGAAGAAGACGGGAGCTGGACGAACCCGCCCGCCACACCAGACGCCCCCGAACCTCCGCAAGCAGAAGACTCCGAGCCCCTGGATTTCTCCGATCCCCGGCTCGACGAACTCAACCTCGAAGCTGAGGATCTGCCCTCCAACCCGCCCGCTCTACCCCTGCCGCCGCCAGCGATCGCCGAGACGCCAAACATGACGCTCGACGAAGCGTTTGCCACGCTGACAGGAGCAATTCCCTTGGAGACAGACTCCCTGGAAGCAGAGCCCGCCGAAGCGTGGAACCCCAACCCCACCCTGCCAGTCGCCCCCGCGATCGCAGCCGAACCCGCCTCTACCCTCGACCAGCTATTTGCCAGCATGGGCTCGGAAACCCCCGCTCCTGCCGCAGCCGAATCGGAACTCGCAGAAATCGTCGTGGATGACTTCGATATCCCCCTGACGAGCCCCGAAATGGCTTCTGCCGCAGCCGAAGCCGATCTCGACGAGCTCCTAGCCGGGTTGTGGTCGGAAACTCCGACGCTAGACGATTTCAACCCAGATGCAGAAACCCCCCCAGACTCGGAAACGGCGGAAAAAAAAAAGGAAGTAGAGGCAGCAGACCAACCGGCGATGAGCGATGAATTATTTCCAGAAATTTCTGCCCAACGCCCTCCAACCGCCGAGGCACCTGAAAGCGAAAATATCTGGTATCTGGGGCTCGATGTCGGCACCTCTGGCTTGAGCGCCGCTTTGCTCAACCGTGAAAGCGGCGAGGTGTATCCCATTTACTGGCTGGCGGCAGAACCATCGGCGTCCGGGAGTCCGGTAGAACGTTCGTTTCGCTTGCCCGCAACGGCGTACCGATCCCCGGATAGCGGGGAGTGGTTCGCGGCAGGGGCAGGCTCCCAAACCGGCGAAACCGGATTGTGGCTGAGTGGCTTTAAACCTTACCTGAAAGTTGGCTTAATCGGCAGCCGGGAAGGTGCCCAACCCAGTCGCTGGGAACCGATCGTGCAGTGGTCGGATCGAGAGTCGATCCCCCTGAGTTGGGTGCAATCTGCCGGGGAAGCGCTGCTGGCGACTCTGAAGCCGCCAGTTCGCGGCGGGGAATCCTCGATCGCTTCGGGGGTGTCGGCAGAAGGGCTCGATCGCGCGGCTTTTCGCGCGGCGATGGGGCAATTGGCGGGGGCGATCGTCAGCTACCCAGCCAGTTGGCCAGACAGCTACCGTTTCAACCTCACAGAGGCAATCCTCGCCGCTGGGCTGGTGGAGCGTCCCGGGCAAATTGCTTTCGTGGAAGAGGCGATCGCGGCGCTGCTGTCGGTGCTGCCGTCTGCCGCCGGGAGCGCGCTGCGGTTGCCGGGGAGCAGCTTGTCGCAACAGCTCAACTTTTTTAACTCCCACGCGCCGGGAGCGACGCTGGTGATCTGCTCGGGGGCGACGGCAACGGAACTGGCGATCGCTTCCGTCCCGGAAAATCTCGAGGAACTCTCTCATTCCGACTTGGCTTTTAGAAGTTTTCCCTACGCCGGGGACGCGATCGACCAAGATATCCTCTGTCAGATGCTCCTCTCGCCGCCGGAAAAAAATCTCAATTACGAAGCAGATTTGCAGCCGTCGGATTTACTCCTGCACGCTCCTGAAAATTGGCCGCGCGCCGGCGAGCCGGATCTGTCCAAGCGCTATCGCTTCCAGCAGTTGTGCCGCGCCAGTTCCATCGGGCCATCGCTGCTGGAAACGGTGCAGTATTTGAAAGTTAGCTTGCAATATCGCGAACGCTTGGCGCTAGAAGTGGGTTCGCGGCGCTTGGTGTTTTCGCGTCGGGATCTGGAAAGTCGGGTGTTCCTGCCTTTCGTGCAGCGCCTCAATCGCGAATTAAATGCCCTGCTCGCCCAAACGGGGGTGCCGGTGCAGGGAATTAATCGCGCCATTTGCACGGGGGGCACGGCGTCGGTGGGCGCGATCGCCCGCTGGTTGCGCCAGAAGCTCCCCAATGCCACGATCGTTCAGGACACTTACCCGAGCGATCGCCCGCCCGCCTGCAGTCGCGTTGCTTACGGGTTGGCGGCAGTCCCCCTGCATCCCCGCGTTCTCGATACCTATCGCCAGCAGTACAGCGACGCCTTCCTGCTGGCAGAAATCTTGCAGATCGGTCGCGCTAAGCTGTCGCTCCCCGAAGGGAATCGCTCTTTCTCCCTAGAGGAAATTTTGCGGTTGTTGGAGCGTCGCGGCATCAATACCAGCGCCGTTAGCGAACGGATCGGGCGCTGCCTGAAAGGGCATCTCCCCGCTTTCCTGCAGCCTGCCTCGGACGATCGCCTCTTGCTCAGTGCCGAATTTAAAGAAAATCCGGACTATCTCGCACTCAGCGCCACGCCCCTTTTCTCCCCACAACAGCAAACCTACCGAGTCAACCCTCCGCAATTTCACCGACTCAGCCACTACTTCAGCGACCTGATGGCCCGCTCTTACCAGCGATTGGACGAGCCCCTGATGGTTGAACTGGCACAGCGGTTCGGCACTCGGCCCTGAGTGGGCGAGGCGGAGAATGATTGGATTATTAAAATTATCTGGACTCAATTAGCCAGCTAATCTGAAATAGTGTACGATAGTAAGTTTTCCTCGCTACAGGCAAAATATACAGCCCGCTTTTGGGCGATTGCTGGGGAACTTCCCCTAGCAAAATGGCAATGAAATGATTTAAGATTTTAAGTTTATTTAAACCGAAGCTGGCGGCTGAAAATCAATGATTTCAGAGGGGATCGCCCAAAAGCGGGCATTTTTCCCTTGAAAAATACCGGCCACAGGAGCAAGTACATCAAATCTTTAAAAAACTCAGCGGAAATTTAAAGAGTTGGTAAATCCGTAATTTTACGGGGGTTCGACGCTTTAGTATGTAGTCAAGGGCAACCAGAGCTGTAGAGGAGTTGCATTCAAGCCGTGGTAACAACTACTGACTTATTTCCTTCTTTGTCAACCCCATCTCCTGCTGTCGATGAAACCTGCGGACTGCCGTTGTTCGCAGAACAGGAGCATCCCTCAGTCAATAACAAAGTCAAACGCCTGCTCGATATTTTGGGCGCTCTAGTCGGATTGGCGATCGCCGCCCTCGTGGCGATTCCCGTGGCGATCGCCATGTTCTTGGTCGATCCCGGTCCGCTCCTCTACAGTCAGATTCGCTGCGGCTACAAAGGGCGTCCCTTTCGCATCTGGAAATTTCGCTCGATGATCGTGGGCGCGGAGAACCTGAAACATTTGGTGCCCAACCAAGCGAAAGGGCACATCTTCAAAAACGAGAATGACCCGCGCATCACCGCCCTCGGCAGATTCCTGCGCCGCACCAGTTTGGACGAATTGCCGCAGTTTTGGAACATCCTCACCGGCGACATGAGCTTGGTGGGAACCCGCCCGCCTACGCCGGATGAGGTCAAACGCTACGATCCTCACCACTGGCATCGGTTGAATGTCAAACCGGGTTTGACAGGCGAGTGGCAAGCCAAGGGGCGATCGACCGTCAAAGACTTTGAGGCGATCGTGCGCATGGATTTGGATTACCAGCGGCAGTGGTCTGTTGCCTACGATGTCTTTCTCATTCTCAAAACCGTCGAGGTCGTTTTGAAAAAAGACGGGGCTTATTAAAAATCTATAAAAAAATGCAACTTGATTGACGTAGAAAGTACCCCAACCTGCCTGTAAGGGCGGGTTTTTCTTTTGGGAGTCGAAAATTAAAATCGGGATTGTCTTTTAAAAAAACCTGAAAGCCGGCTTCGCCCCTGCCACGCGGCGGGACTGATTTTCAGTAAGCTGGTAGGTGAAATCTACCGCCACCCGATTGATGAATCTGCCCACCTGGATCACGTTTTCTCGCCTGTTGGGGGTGCCATTTATCCTCTATTTCCTGCACGAGCCGACACCCGCGCATCGGTGGATCTGTCTTTTCATTTTTCTGCTGGCAGCGGGGACGGATTGGTTAGATGGCTATTTGGCGAGAAAGCTCGATCGAATCACGGATTTAGGCAAATTTCTCGACCCGCTGGTGGACAAGTTGCTGGTACTCGCGCCCCTGCTGGCACTGGTAGAACTCGGACAGGTGCCGGCTTGGGGGGTGTTTTTGATTTTGGCGCGAGAACTGACGATCGCCGGGTGGCGGGTGAGTCAAACCGCGATTTCTGGAGCCAATTTCTGGGGAAAGCTGAAAACCGTCAGTCAAATTGCCGCGATCGCCCTGCTCGTCGCCCCCCTATCCGAAATGTGGAAACTTCCTTCTCTGGTGGCATTCTGGGTTTCCGTCGCCCTGACTTTAATGTCGGGCGCTCTGTATTTGCTGCCGTCTCGAGAAAATACCTAACCGCCAGTGGAGCGGCGGAGCGGACGAGCTAGCGCGATCGAAAAAAACTTGACATTTGCCGGGAAGAATGATTAGGCTGGGAAGGATTGCCTGGAAGAATGGATGTTGTTACTCACAGCACTGACAAGCGCCTCGATCGGCAAACAATCTTCTAGCCAATCGGGCAGTCACTGAAGAGGAATTTTAAATGCTCAAGCAACTTCTGACAGCCAGTGCTGTTCTGGCTATGTTGCTAGCCGGTACTACACCGAGTTTCGCGCAAACCCAACAGAAGACGCTGCTGGCGCAAACTCAACCAGCGCCAGCAGCACCCGTCAGCCCGGACGACTTGCAAAAATTCGCCGGCGCTATCAAGCTGCTGCTGGAGATCGAGCAAGACTCGCGGACGCAAATCGCCAAAGCCATTGAAGGGCAAGGTTTCAGCCGGGAGCGCTTCAGAGAAATTTTAATGGCGCAGAGCAATCCCCAAGCCAAACCTTCTCAAGAAATCTCCCAAGACGAAATGCAGAAGTTTGCTGAAGTGATTTCGCAAGCGCAAAAGATTCAGGAACAGACTCAAGCCAAACAGGAAGAAGCGGTTAAAAGTCAGGGATTAGATGTAGATCGGTTTAATGAAATCCTCGCCGCTGTCCGACAAAATCCTACCCTCAAGGAACAAGTTCAGCAAATGCTTAAATAATTCACTGAGTGAGGTACTGAGAAACCCGGTTTCTTCAAGAACCCGGGTTTCTGCGCTGTATATCATTCACCTAAAAACGGGAGCATCCCGATTTTGTCTCTCCCGTGGCGAGGGCGAAGCATTCGGATTCTCAATTCTCGGTTTGAAGTGCTAGATTATTAGCCCGAATGCTCTCCCGCAGTACACAATCCAGGGCTGTTTCATTCTCTGAAAACTTACGCAAATCTTTCTATCTACCCCTAAATGTAGAGGCGAGAAAGCTTTCTCGCCTCTACAAGGGATTGTGGGTATGCTTGACGCCCATTACCGGTTTTTTCCGAGAATAAAACAGCCCTGGCTGTAGGGGGCTGTAGGGGCTGTAGGGGCGATAGCATATAGCCCTTCGGGCATGGCGAAAGCTAACGCGCCAATCATCTCTCGGTTGAACAGAAATCTACAAACGCGAATGCAACGCCTAAGCCCCACGAATTATCCAAACGCTTTTGCTTCCTCGTCACCCCACAAACCCATGAAAAATCCTGATTTTTCCGAGAATGAAATGGGAGCATCTCGATTCTTTATGTCCCTGTGTGGGGGCGAAGCTTTCGGATTATAAATTATCGGTTTTGCCTGATAGATTATTCGCCCGAATGCTTCGCCCCTACAAAATCGGCAGGCTCCCATGTCTAATCCTTTCAAAGCAACCATTCCATCACTTCTGGAGTCAGGGCAATTTGTCCAGAAGGGGTGATTTGAGTGAGTGCCATTTTCGGAGAATTGAATGGGATTGGCGAGATATTGTTATTTTAACCCGCGACACCCACCCCGACCACTTCTGAGTTAAAATAGCAACCGTGCCCCTACTGCGTCTTCTGCCATGAACGAACAGCGCATCCAAGCCTATCTCGCCTTGATTCAACAACTCCTCGACTGCCCCAGTGGCGAGGAAAACCAAGTCCTCAACCAGTCGATCGAGTTGGTGGATGCAGGATTTGTGCAAGTGTGCGAACAGGAGGCGGCACAGTTGCAGGAACAAGGGAATGAGAATGCAGCCGATTTTCTGCGCAATGTGGCGCAACAGGTGGCGGCATTTCTCAAACGGCAAACCTCCGGGAGTGGTAGTGAAGGCAGGGAAACCCAAGGGAACGCCACAGAAGAAGACTATGGCAGGTTTTTAATGAAAGTGTTGCAAGCAACTCAAGATAGTGAGAGCAATCCCTCGGTGGTTTATCCGCTGCTGCAACGGAACCTTGATAAATTGGATTTGAACTTTGCCCAGATATTGCAAGTATGGGCAACTCAAACCTTGAGGGAAGTGGAGGAAGAACGAGCCGTTAATATCGCCGCAGTTATTGGCGAATTTGCAAATTTAATTCAACAATTTCCCTTGGGAAGTCGGGCGGATAATCTCGAAATCGGGATTGTCGGGTATGAAATCAGTCTCACGGTTTTCACCCAAGAGAAACGACGAGAAATATGGGCAACACTCCAAAATAATCTGGGGGCTGCCTACAGCGATCGCATCCGAGGGGAACGGGGGGAGAATCTGGAAAAGGCGATCGCCTGTTACGAAGCCGCTTTACAAGTCTACACCCCGGAAGCCTTTCCCCAAGATTGGGCAACCACTCAAAATAATCTGGGGAATGCCTACAGCGATCGCATCCGAGGGGAACGGGGGGAGAATCTGGAAAGGGCGATCGCCTGTTACCAAGCGGCTTTACAAGTCAGAACCCCGGAAGCCTTTCCCCAAGATTGGGCAATGACTCAAAATAATCTGGGGAATGCCTACAGCGATCGCATCCGAGGG
>CAYOOD010000115.1:0-23093 GCA_964405435.1 uncultured bacterium | reverse complement strand
CCCGAATGCTATCGCCCCTACAGATTTTCTGACTTGTCAAAAAATAGGCGATCGCTCCCCGTCAGTTTAAACCCGGCGGGGTATAACTCACACAATCTACAGGCGATCGCTTCACCTTATACCGACAAACCCAATATCTCACACAGGGCTGTGGCTAAATCTTGCATGTAAGTATCATCCAGATGGCCAATTACTTTCAGAATTCTAGATTTGTCAATCACTCGAATCTGTTCGCCAAGTATCACCGAGTCTTGGCTCAAGCCTCCAACCCCAGCCGGAACGAAAACGTGAGAAGGCAAAATAACTCTGCGAATCTTCGAGGTAAAAGGTGCGATAATTGTATGCGGACTGACAGCATTAGCCCTATCGATTTGTACAATTACCACAGGTCGTATCCCTGCCTGCTCTGTTCCCACAACTGGGTTTAGATCGCATAAAACCACATCTCCCCGCGAAATGATTACCACTGGATTTCTCCCCTAGCCAGACGCTCCTCGTACTCTTCCAGATTAGACAGGTAATCAGAAAAATCCGACTCCGCCATATCTCGCGTCTGTGCAAGCTCAGGCGAAACTTGCCAGCGATCGCGATCGCGCTTCATCAACAGGAAGTCTATAAAATCCTTTACCTCCTGCACCAGTTCCTCTGGCAGTTCGCCAATTTTCGCGATCGCTTCTTCCCGGACAGTCATAAACAATTTTTTTATTCTAACTTTCTTTAGTTTACAACACCACTCCCCGAAAAAGCAACTAATTTTTGCAGCGATCGCCCCTTTTTTCTAAAACCTGCCATCGAGAGCATCAAGCGTGCAAGCCGTTCCCCGTGTGAGGGCGAAGCATTCGGATTATCAATTGTCGGTTGTGACTGCTAGATTATTCGCCCGAATGCTATCGCCCCTACACCAGTGAGAGGCTTTCAGAGTGAGGGCTTTCGCATTCGGATTGTCAATTGTCGGTTGTGGCTGCTAGATTATTCGCCCGAATGCTATCGCCCCTACAGATTTTCTGACTTGTCAAAAAATAAGCATCGCCCCCTCTTTCAAAAAACAGCCCGCGCAGGCGGGCTTCGCTCGTATAGCCCCACCCTTCCAGGGTGCGGGCTAATTGTTGCAGCGATCGCCCCTACACCAGCCATAGGCTTTCAACGGGATTTCATCCCCTTAAACCGTTCTTGTGCTTCCTGAAACGCCGCACGCATCGCCGACTGAATTCTCTCGGGATCGGGCTTCTTCCCCCCCATTAAATCCCCGAAATAAACGCAGGCTCCTTCTCCCAGCGCCCAAGTGTAGGCGGCAGCCCAAGAAGCAGCGATCGCGCTCCCCAATCCCGGTATAAACTTCACCAATTCCCGCCCGATCGCCTGTGCCACAAAACCCCCGGCGATCGCGCTGGCAACCCCTCCCGCTTGCGAGGGCGTCAGCACCTGCCCGTACAATCTCCCCAGCAGCCCCACCAGCGACACTTGCAGCGCCGTCAGCACCGGCATTGTCGCAAATGGCAACGGCACCGCTGCCAGTCCCGCTGCCATCACCGCAAATGCCAAAATGTAACGGCGTCCGACATCCCGATACAGATTGCCCAGTTGTTCGCTCGCGCCCTCATCCAATAACTGATGAATCGCGCGAGCTTCTGCTTCCGGCAACAACTCTGCCAGGGTATCTCGGAACGCCTCCAACCCGTAAAATACCGGATTGTAGCCGTCCTCTTCCAGCGTAAAATCGATTAAAACGGCGCGATCGCACAACCCCGCAAACCCTTCCAGAATCGCCGTAAAGGCTCTCTTCACCGCTTCAAAATCCGGCGGATAAACGGGATGATCATCCGTCCCCGGCGGGTACACTTCGTGCAAGCAAGTCACCGCCAGCAAACAGGGAATATTGGGATACTGCGATCGCAACCCACTCGCTATTTCCCGCAGCGTTTCCGTCGCGAAATCATTAATTTTAACCGTCAAAATCAGAATCTTAGCGCGGCGATTTTCTGGCTGCAAACCCCCAGCCAATTCCTGAATAATCGCCTCAGTATCCTGGTTGACATCTCCCAGCCCGACTGTATCGGTAAAAATCAGCAAGGGCAAATCCCCCGACGGATAGGCATACTGTTCCGTGTGTTGCGTGTGGGGGCGAAATCCCTGCCCGACGATCGCAGCCGAAACCCCCGTCAGCCCCCGCACGATCGAACTTTTCCCGGCTTGGGGCTTGCCAATCAGCATGGCTTCTGTCGTGGGCAGTTGCGCGCGAACGGTTTCCAATATCTCTGCCACCCGCTCGTCGCTGACGCTGAACCACTGCCCCACCACCTGCGCCGCTTGCTCTACCGGCAGGAGCTTTTGCAAGCGCTCTGTCGCGCCACTCCAGACACCCGCAAGGCGGCTCGTCCAAGAATTATCCTCCGACTTGGGCGTTATGCCCTCAGTCGGTTTGCTGGATTGTCCAGAATCAGCATCGCGTTGCTCAGTCATTGTCATTGCCCCCTTCCCAGCATCAGACGATCCCTGCTACTCCCCCACTCGCCCACTCGCCCCCACTCGCCCCCTCTCCCCCTCAGCACTCAGCACTCAGCACTCCCCCTCAGCACTCAGCACTCAGCACTCAGCACTGTTCACTCCCCCACCCCCTCAATGCTCACTTAGTAGAATTAAGATAGCAAGCTTCGATTCTTGCGTCGATTAAATATTTGCAATAATAAAGGAAAATATCATGCAGTCAAGCTGGCGAGTAGGCTCTCTTTTCGGAATCCCCCTGTTTTTGGATACCTCGTGGTTCGTTGTAGTCGCGCTGCTTACCCTCGTAAATCGCGAAAGTTACGAACAATGGGGAGCCGCTGCCGCTTGGGGGGCAGGGTTGGCGATGGCGCTGCTGCTGTTTGGCTCGGTGTTGCTGCACGAGCTGGGGCACAGTCTGGTGGCGCGATCGCAGGGGATTAAAGTAAATTCCATCACCCTCTTTTTATTTGGCGGGATTGCCTCGATCGAGCAGGAATCGAAAACCCCCGGCCAAGCTTTTCAGGTGGCCATCGCTGGGCCAATTGTCAGCATTAGCTTGTTTTTCCTGCTCGACGCGATCGCTGCAGTGCTGCCAGAAAGCACTCTGCTCCGCGAGGCGCTTTTGGACTTGGGGAGAATTAACCTCGTTTTAGCCCTCTTTAACATGATTCCCGGCTTGCCCTTGGATGGGGGACAAGTGGTGAAAGCCCTGGTGTGGAAGCTCACGGGCGATCGCTTTGCCGGGGTTCGCTGGGCGGCGATGGCAGGGAAAAGCCTCGGAATGCTGGCGATCGCTCTCGGGCTGACAGCCGTTTTCTTCCTGGGCAGTGAAGGCACTGCAGGCTTTTGGGTTGCCCTGCTGGGCTGGTTTTGCGTTCGCAATGCCAGCGCCTACGATCGCCTCGCCGACTTGCAGCAATCCTTGCTACAACTGACTGCCGCCGATGCCATGACGCGCGAGTTTCGCGTCGTCGATGCCGACATGACGCTGCGCCACTTTGCCGACGAGTACCTGCTCTCCGACATGCCCGCGCCGCCAAAACCCTACTACGCTGCTTCTCACGGGCGCTATCGGGGAATGCTCGTTCCTGACGACATCCGCTTTGTCGAACGCAGCCTCTGGGAAACCCACACGCTCCACAGCATCGTCCGACCTTTAAATGACATTATCGCCGTTGAAGAAAAGACGCCCTTGGTTGAGGCGATTAATCGCTTAGAAATTCACCAACTCCCCCAAATTACAGTTCTCTCTCCTGCCGGAGCCGTCGGGGGCGTCATCGATCGCGGCGATGTCGTTCGGGCAGTCGCCAAAAAGATGAATCTGGTGATTCCCGACTCAGAAATCAATCGCATCAAACAAGATGGCAGCTATCCAAAAACCCTGCAACTCGCCGCGATCGCTAAAGCGACTGCTGAAGCGGTTGGCGATCGAGAGCCTCCCGCTTTTGTAGGAGCAAAGCATTCAGCCGAGGAATCGATCGGTAAGAACCGATAATTGACAATCCCAACGCGAAAGCCCTCACCCAAATTCCTCTTTTCTTTCCTCCGCGTCCTCTGCGTCCTCTGCGGTTCTTAAAATTTCCTCCCACTCCGATTCTGACAAAGGGTTCTCTACCAACTCAACCCCGAAACAATCTGCCGCAGCTTGAGCCAGCGCGCCTGCAACAACTTGGATTAAAGCATCTCCCCGTTCGGATAGCGGTAAGGCGATCGCCTGCAAGGGCGTGCCAAATACCTGATAAAACAGCTCAGAATCTTGCAGCAGCGGCATCGAACCGTGTTGTAAAATTGCCCCATCCCGAATCAACTGAGCGCTGCCAATTAATTTCGCGCCGTTAGCGGTGACTAAATCAGCGCCAGTTGCCGTGCCGAAACAATTCGGATTGTGAATGTAGCCCCGCCCCGCCGAACCGTAGTGCAATTCGACGCCCAAACGCCGCCAACCTTCTATGAGAAACTTGCAAATAAATTTGTAAATTTCCAATCGCTTGCCGCTCAGCCCTGACGCCACCACCGCATAGGTTAAATCACCTTGGTGCAGTACCGCGCGCCCGCCGGTAGGACGCCGCACGATATCTATGGGCACGCCTTGCCAGTGCAATTGCTGCCAAAATTCTGGGTAGCGTCGCTGGTGATAGCCGAGGGAAATGGCGGCGGGCAACCAAGTATAAAACCGCAACGCAGGCGGGTGCAAGCCCGCCCGGTGCTGCTCCAACAACCAGCGATCGACCGCCATCTGAACGCGAGCGGGGGCTTGCAGCAGGGGAATTAAACGCCAATAATGGGGCATTGGGCTCATGGCATGGGGCTCATGGCATAGGGCATTGGGCATTGATAATTGGTAATTGGTAAAGAGGTAATTATTATTAACTATTACCTCTTCGCCATGCCCGATTCGCCATTCGCCATGCCATGAGCCCGATTCGCCCTTCCCTATTGCCCGTATTCCGCCTGCAGGGCATCGTCATTTTCATCGGCGATCGTGGCGACTATGGTGATGGTTCTGGAAATTTCTACGGTAGAAAGATCGGCTACCGTTCGGGTGGACAGGACGACGGCGCGATCGTCTACAATGCCGAAACGGGCTTCAAAGGTTGTCAGCCAGTTCATTTCCAACAGCTTGCGAAAGAGCTGCGCTTCGTTTTTGGCAGGCAGCGCCAGTACGAATGACCAAACTGTCAAGGTATCCTCGTCGCTCAGACCGGTCAGTTGCACGAATACGTCAACGCTGCCGTATTTGAATTTCCAAAGATAGCCCTCGTCGCTGTGCCCGACCATGACTTTTTGGTCTACAGCCAAACTGCCGATGACTGCTTCGATTTCCTGAACGTGGTCGATCGCTTTCATTTCCTCGGCGATCGCATTCGCTGACAGCAGGGGCGCGGACAGGGTTTCTGGATTGCTTGTCATAAAAATTTGAACTCCCTCGCGTTGGGGGAAAGCCTAGAGCACCCCCATTGTATCGAGCAGGCGGGGGCGGCAGCATCTCCCGCACCGAGCGCGATCGCCTTCATTAGCACACTTTTTTAGATTTAGCAACCTTTCTAAGGAAATAAAAGCGATCGCTGCCCTGACTGCTCAAATATTAAACAGAGTTTTCATGCGATTGCGAATCCACACCATCGGATTTTTCTCTAAATCTGTTTCATCGAGCAAGCCCAATTCTCTGAGCATTTGCTGTCGCTGAATTAACTCTTGCTTGCGTTCGACCAGCTTTTCAGCAATCTGGTCGCCCAACCTCGGATATTGGGCTAAGAGTTTTTGGAATCCACTGCGGCTGACCACAAATAGCGTTGTATTTTCCAAAGTTCTCACCGACGCAGTTCTGGGAATCCCCATCAGCAGCGCCAGTTCTCCGAAAAAATCCCCTGCGTAGAGGATTCTCAGTTGTTTGTTTGCCTTTTCTGCAATAATTTCTACTGAGCCCGACAGAATGATGTGGAATGAATCGCCCGGGTCATTTTCGCGAAACACCCACTTTTCAGGTGCCATGATTTGGCGGTAGCCTTTTTCAATTAAGCGCAGAATTTCCAAGTCGGTAAAATTTTCAAAGTAACTGACTTTCCGCAATAAGTCGCGCAGGGCTAGTTGTTTCTGCGGTTTGTCAGCAGGCTTTTCAACTTCTGCAGAGTCCGCGATCGCCTCTCCGGCTTCCTTCCCATCGCTTGCAATAGCACTGATTTGGCGGAAGGCTTCTTTTAAGTCTTCTGGATTTCTAATCCACAAATCCCGCTGCCGAGAAGGTGTTTTAATGCCGCGTTCGCGCAATTCGTACTGAATGACAAAATTCAACGAACTGATCACCCCACCTTTAGATTTCGGCTCGGCTATCCACACGGAGAGTTCCAGAGCCAGCGCGTCACCGTCAAACTGTTTCAAGCTTACTGACGGAGGCGGCTCGGACAAGACTCTCGGTTCCGTATAGGCAGCCCCTAAAAGTATCTCTGCGACTAATGCAGGGTCGCTTTCATAAGCGACTCCTATCGGAATATTAATGCAGCTTACAGGGTCTTGGTGGCTCCAGTTTATAATCTTGTTGGTGACTAACTGAAGATTGGGTACAATTACGGCAATTCCGTCACCGGTGCGGATCGTCGTCGAGCGGATAGAAATGTTTTGTACGACTCCAGATAGGTTGTCGAGTTGAACATAATCGCCGACTTTGACGGTTTGTTCTAGCAGTAATGTCAGACCGCCGATCAAGTTTTTGGCCAAATCCTGAACGGCAAAGCCGAGTCCCAGCCCCAAGCCCCCTGCCAAGAAAGTCAGCGAATTGAGGTTAAATCCTGTTGCTTGCAGCACGACGACGAACCCCAAGGTTCCGGCGCTGTAGGTGAAGATGGTGGCGATCGCTTCTCGGCTGCCGGCGTCACATCCCAATTTCACGAGCAGACTTCGCCTCAGCCAATTCCCCAGCATTTTCACTAGGAAAATAACGACTATTGTCCAAAATATTAAGGCTAAAATCGAGGCGAGGGTAACGTTTGTCTGTTCGAGTTTAAAAAGTGGCGCAGTAAACAGCCTCGATATACTTCTGATTAGATGATTGATGAATTCTATCATTTCCTCTAGTGCTTTAATTTGACTGGCGGTTTTCTTTTAAGTCGCTTTAATTTTGCTCTCCTGATTTTCTGGCGATAACCCAAAGTTATCTGAGGGCTGAAAACCTTGCACGATGAGGATTTTAACTGCCAAAAGCACAACCCCGATAAGGCTAGTGTTTCCACCGTAAAATCTGGCAACCTCTCTAATTTTCTTTTGTCCCTTAATTTTTTCCTGCGCTTATTTTATTGATAATTCCGATTTTCCTCCATTTCTCTGGCTATCAGCGCTTCTACATCTGGCGGCACAGCCGTAAACCGGATGAAAAAGCCATTCTCCGTTTCCGCCACTTTTGCTGTCACCTTGGCGTACAGCTCTGGCGAAAGATTTATTTCGTCTTTCGGCATCATTAGGATTTTGATATTGCTGAGAGGCGCGATTTTTTCTGCCGAGCAAATCTCAGCCCCTATTTCAGACAGGCTGACTACACTGCCCGCGATCGCTTCTCCCACAATGTGCTTCCCTTCTAGGAGATTATATTTTACAGGTATGGGCTCCTTCAGAGCCAACATATTTTCTTTTTCTGCTGGCAGGTCTAGATTATACTTTCCCGCGACTCCGGCGATCTCATAGATAGTGATGGGATGTTTTATCCCCTTCGGTTTTACCTGCATTTCTCCTTTAACTTTGAAAGCACCTGCAGCCTCCTGATAGGTATATTCGGAAATCAGAACTTGTCCGCCGACGGTATAGGATTCTATCCGTCCAGTAAGATTAACATTGCTGCCTACTATACCATACTTGGCGCGTTTTTCCGAGCCGATGTTGCCGACGACAACTTCTCCGGTGTTGATGGCGATGCCCATTTCTAATTTTGCCGGCATATTCATGTAGGCTATCTGTTGATTAACCGCCTCCATGCCTCGCTGCATGGCCACAGCACAGGCTACTGCTCTTTGGGCGTCGTCATCGCGCTGATTGGGAGCCCCAAAGATGACCAAAATGGCATCGCCGATAAACTCGTCAATGGTGCCCTGATACTGGCTGATAATTTCCGCCATTGCCCCCAGATAAATATTTAAAAAGTGAATGACGGATTCGGGCGGCAATCGTTCCGATACTGACGAGAATCCCCTCAGATCGCTCATCAGAATGGTGACTTTTTTCCGCTCGCCTCCCAATTTCAATCCTGCGGGAGTTTCCAGCAAGTTAGCGACCACTTCGTCCGTGAGATAGCGACCGAAGGTTTTGCGAATCTCGCCGGCGCTTCTGGCAATGTAAGCCGTGATGGCCAACGCCGAACCGCTCATGGCCAGAAGCGGCGGAACGAGGGGAATCCACCAACCGCCGAGAAAGGCGAGATAGCAGCCCCCCGTGAGGCTGGCGGCTGCGATCGCCAGACTGCCCGCGAGCAGGGGAGAAGCTTTGCCTTTCGCTCCCGCCTGCCGCTGCGTCCACGTCAGCGTCGCCCCCAGTACCGACCAGGCGAAAATCCACACCCACTCTAGGGGCTCAGCCCAGGTTTGAATCTGAGCGCGTCCCGAGATCGCCGCACTCAATAAGTGACTGGTGACGTTTGCGTGGATTTCTACCCCGGGCATCCGCTCTGGGTTGACGAGCAGCCTGTTGCTGTAGGGCGTGTAGAACCGATCGTTGAGGCTGACGGCGCTGGCACCGATTATGACAATGCGATCGCGCATCAACTGCGGCGGTATCCGGTTTTCCAGTACGTCCGTCATGGAGATGGTGGGAAAACTTCCGTGTGGCCCGCGATAATTTAAGAGCATCTGGTAGCCCCTATCCTCCGCGCCGACGTAGCCGCCATCACTGCTCTGAAAAGGAACCAGTACCGCTTGGCCCAATTTGTAGTGTTTCTTGCTGGCATCGAGGCTCTCTGCGTTGATGCCTTCCTCAGCTAGATATCTCAAAGCCAGCTTCACTCCCAAGCCGTCCAGCGCTGTCTCATTTTTGTAGAGTGCTTGCTCTTTGGCGATCGGCAAAGACAAATAAAATCGCCGCACCTTGCCATCCGAATCTAATGGCAGGTCGTTCGTGCCCACTTGCTGCGGATATTTTAGTGCCGGCGGCGGCGGAACTGCCTCGATTTCGGGGTCGCCAGTGACTTTGCGGATGCCGATCAGATTGGGTGTCGTTTCAAACAGCTTGGCTAAATCGCGATAGCCCGGGTCTACCTGCAAATCCCGATACAAGTCTAAACCGATAACTCTCGGTTGCTGTGCTTTGATATTTTTCAATAATTGTGTCAGGAGAGCATCCGTCATCGGCCAGCGTCTGGTTTTGCGGACGTCTTTTTCCGTGATATCGACGATAACAATGCGATCGTCAGGGGGTTCTATGGGACGCTGTAGAAAAAAGCGATCGAATGCGGCGAGTTCTAGCATCTGCAGCAATCCCGCACAGCGCAGGGCGATCGTCAAGGCTGCGATCGCCGGAGCCGCAATCCACACCCCGCGCCACTGAAAGAGTTGCTGTTTGAGGTGGCTCCACATAATATTGACCCGCAATCGAACGAGTTAATTTTGCGCCGTGCAGCACTCAACCATCGGCTCAGCAGCGATCTCGCTCAGCCCGACCGATCTTAATAATTCTTCCCAACCTGCCGGGTTAGCGCTGCGTTCCTCAGCCGATGCCTGCGCTGCTTCGTACCAAATCCCATTTTCTGCATATACTTTGGCGCGATCGCCTTCACTGGCCTTTTCTAAGGCTTCATTTAATTTCTCGCTCGGCTCAATGCGCTTCACCCATCCGTCTACGCCTGAATTGCCGCTAGCATCGTTCTCATTGCAGACAATTTCTAAAAACCAATAATACGTCTTATCTTTTTCTAGAGCCGGTGACGAAGAAGCCGGCAGGGTGATGCTGACAATCCCCGGCTGACTGGGAGTCTCGATATTCATTTCATAAAGCACTGCACCTTGTTCGCGATCGAGCAGCGAAAACTTTAGTTCTTTTGCAGAAGTTTTCGGCACATACACAAACAATGTCGGATGCTCTGCCAGCGTCAATCCCAGTTTGTTCCTCGGCATCAGAGGCACTACGGCATCTTCGTGACTGCACGAGCCGCGAGTCGCTCCTCCGGCACCATTCCTGGGGGGTTTGTCCGACGGTGGCTGGAACGTCTGAGCAATTTGCCGAGCGCTCGACACCCGTTCAGCCCGTGGGGCTGCCACGGCGAAAGCCTCCCAGGCAGAACTCACAGCCCATCCCAAAGGCAAGGTCAAACAAGCGATCGCGAGATGTAACAGAGACTTCTTCCCAATCATAGTCGAGTCACTCAGATGACGAATGGTTGCCAGCAGCACAAAGGTTTTATGTCTTGATCCGATTGTAGCCCACAACTCAAAGCGACTAGGTTGCCCTCCGCCCCTTCTTTGGCGATCGCGCGCTCCTCAAACCCATCTCACCGCTAGCGTGCAGTTGGTTTTTATTTACACATAAAGCCTTGACTTGAGAAGCAGTCTGCGCATTTTCTCTCTCTCAACGTCCCTCGATAAAGCTGCTTTCACCCGATCGCGCTTCTCAAAACCGACGCCAGACGCGAAACCCACAGTCAACTCAGTTCGCGGAATGCTCGTTCCCTGCACTTCTGCCGCTTCTTTGAACCGTGCAATTCTATCTTAATTTTTTTTAATTTATAAAATTATTAGTTTATTTTCAAACTTTAAATTTCAAAAATTTAGCAAATTGTAAAATAGCTGCATTGATTGACGGGGTAGCCAACCGCTCCTGCCAGGGAAGAGAGGCGATCGCGAAAGTTTTCCGGTCACAAGGGGGAGGCAAATTTTTCTGTTTCGGGGCGGCGCAGATGGCGCGGCCAAAAGCGCCGCGTCGGTCACCCCGGCGAGGCGGTCACGGGCCATTTTCAGGCGCGATCGCCCGATCGCGCCTGAAAATGCGGATTCAGCCGTCTCTTCCCCATCCTCAATACAACCGCTGACTCAAGAGGGTTTGCGAGCCGTCCAATACTTGCTCGCAAAATAGACTTCTGTAGTAATATTCGCGAAGCCAGCTTTTTCTAACCGTTCTGTCAAATTATCAGTCGTGTAGTGCCGGTAGAAGGGTTCGTGAAACGTCAGTGGAAAATTTTCCATCAAGGGCATGAATTCAGGAGAATCCTCCATCTGAATAGAATCGCAGATAACAAACACCCCTCCCGGTTTCGTGACGCGGAAGCATTCCTCGATGACCTGCTGCCGCGCTGCCGCAGGCAGTTCGTGGAAAAGAAAAACACAAGTGACGGCATGGAAATAATTATCCAAATAAGGCAGATTTTCTGCATTAGCCTGCGTCAGTTGCGGCAATTCTCCCGGAATTTGCGACAAAAGTTGATTCGCTTTGCGTAAGTAGGCCGGTGACAGATCCGTCCCAAACAGCGATGCTTTCGGCAGAGCGCTGCGGATAAACTTTAACGTCCGTCCTGTACCGCACGCTACATCGAGAACTCGGATTTGATAGGGAGGCGTTTCGCTAAAAGCGCTCAATCCACCGATGAGGGGAGGCAAGACGCGCCGCCGCATCGGATCGGCTGTGCCATTGAAGAGAATTTCTACCTGCAAATCATAGAGACTTGCTGACAGATCGCTCAGGTAACCGTTAGTCTGGTAATGGAAGTTTTGCAGGTAGTATCTGGGATAATTTTCGGTTTCGATATCCCGGGAAAATTCCTGATATCTCTTGTCTTTCACCCGCTCCCAAATTTGGAGAAGATCCATCCACACGACAGGATAGTACAGAAAAAAGTCTTCCCAAGGGTTGTCAAATAGCAGGCTGGTCGGATAAACGCCTTGCTCGGCATCTTGCCAGTCGGCTTCGAGCAGCCGCTCCATTCTTTCCTGCAGTCGTTGTAACAGCGCTGGTTCGAGAGCTTTGACTTGTTTGTCAATATCCGGGTACAGCAATTTTTTCAAGCTCGAACTTAAGTTTTTATGAGTTAGCCCGAAGATACTTTTGCCCTGCTGAAAACTCTGATAAGCCAGTTTAGTTAACGTGTCAGACATGGAATCGCTAGATCTACTATTCGACTGGGTTGTAAAGGATTGTAACTTAAAAAAAGTTATACTCTCTGCCTGCGGGTAAAAAAGTACGGCTTGAAATAACTCATATATTTAATCTATATAAATCAATGATTTAAAATTAACTTATTGCTAAAAAAGCGCCATTAATACCTAGCAAATTAAATGTATTTAGTCGTCAATGTTTCTACCTGCCGAGCTAGCACGGGTACAAAAAAACGCTACCCCGTGAGGTAGCGCCTTCAATAATGTCAGAAAATGTCAAAAAATGTCAGAATTTGCTCAGATCAGGCATCGTAGTAGAGAGCAAACTCATAGGGATGTGGCCGCAGCCGCATCGGGTTGACTTCATTGTCCAACTTGTACTCGATCCAAGTCGTCAGGAAGTCTTCCGTGAAGACTCCACCGGAGAGCAGGAACTCGTGATCCGCTTCCAGTGCCTTGAGGGCATCGAGCAGAGAACCGGGGGTAGAAGGCACCTTCGCCAGTTCTTCGGGGCTGAGGTCGTAGATATCCACATCCAGGGGATCGCCCGGGTCGATTTCGTTCTTGATGCCGTCGATGCCAGCGCACAGCATCGCCGCAAACGCCAGATAGGGATTGCACATGGCATCGGGGCAGCGAAACTCCATCCGCTTTGCCTTGGGATTGCCGCCAGAGAGGGGAATCCGAATCGAGGCGGAACGGTTGCCTTGAGAGTAGGCGAGGTTCACGGGCGCTTCAAATCCAGGCACCAACCGCTTGTAGGAGTTGGTGGTGGGGTTGGTAATCGCCAGCAGCGCCGGTGCGTGCTTGAGCAATCCGCCGATATAGTGCAGCGCTGTCTTGCTCAGATTGGCATAGCCGTCGCCGTAGAACAGGGGTTGGCCGTCTTTCCAGATCGACTGGTGGGTGTGCATCCCCGATCCGTTGTCGTTAAACAGCGGCTTGGGCATGAAGGTAACGGTTTTGCCGTATTTCTTGGCGACGTTCTTGATGACGTACTTGTAGGTCATCAGATAGTCAGCAGACTTCACCAAAGTCGCAAAGCGGATGCCCAGCTCGTTTTGCCCGCCGGTAGCTACCTCGTGGTGGTGCTTTTCGATCGGGACGCCGCATTCTGCCATCGTCAGCAGCATTTCGGTGCGGATGTCTTGCTGGGTATCGGTTGGCCCAACGGGGAAGTAACCTTCTTTGTAGCGGGGTTTGTAACCGAGGTTCGGGTTGCTTTCCGTGCCTTCTTTGCCGGAATTCCACCGTCCCTCTACCGAGTCTACATAGTAGAAACCCTTGTTCTCGGTTTGGTCAAAGCGAACGCTGTCGAAGATGAAGAACTCGGCCTCTGGGCCAAAAAACGCGACGTCCCCTATTCCGGTGGAAATCAGGTAGTCAACAGCCTTCTGAGCAATGGTGCGCGGGCAGCGGCTGTACCATTCACCCGTGCGGGGTTCTTTGATACTGCAGATCATGCTCAGGGTTTTCTCGGACATGAACGGGTCGATCCAGGCTGTCGTCGGATCGGGCACCATTGCCATGTCAGATTCGTTGATGGCTTTCCAACCCCGAATGCTGGAACCGTCGAAGGCTGCGCCTTCGGTGAAGACACTCTCGTCGATCAAATCGCGGTAGAACGAGCAGTGCTGCCAGGTTCCCGGCATGTCGATGAACTTGAGGTCGATGATTTTGATGTCTTGCTCTTGGATCATCTGCAAGACTTCTTGTGGGGTCTGGGGCATGAATGACTCCTTGTCTCCTTTATTGCTGAGCGATCGCCGCTGTCCTGCAGTGACTCATCCTAGTTCAAACTGCGATCCGCAGGATTGCGTATCTCAAGATACATTTTTTTGGCGTCGTTCATCACTTCTGGAAGCATCTAATCACACTCTCCATTCAACTCAAATAGAGAAAAGATTAAGGAATGCGGCAGCTTCAGTCTCCCGATCGCGATCCACGTTGCCTACTCTCGGTTAAGACTAGGTTGCGGTTGGGTTATCCCTCTTTCGGCAGGCGATCGCTTCTTGACAAGCGTCCCCTTCTCCCCCTCCTCCCTCTCTCCATCCCCAGCCGATGTGAGATTTTTTCTAGGAATTTTCTATAAAGATGCTATAATAAAAAGTTTTTGGGCTGTAAGTTTTCGGGGCAACAGAAAGGCGGTTGGTTTTTGCCGCGCTGGGGCGATCGCGCTCCTGTGGCCGTGGAGAGCCGCGATCGCTCCAGCCTCAACGGGCTCTACCGCCGCATTTTTGAACTCGGACGACAATAAATATTTACATAACCCCGCTGTCGGGGAACCCTGAAATTTAACGGCTCTCCAGACTTTGTGGTGGAAACCCTGGCTTTTTCGGGCATCGGGCATCGGGCATCGGGCATGGAAAATGCTTCTAGTTCTAGGGTTCAGCCGTTCTATAAATTTTCTTTATCACCAGAAAATCAGGAGAGCCAATTTAACATCCCCTCTGTTTCTGGGGATCGGTTTATAGTACACTACAAACGGCAATTTACCTGACGCCCAGAACAACTGGCCTTGCTTTCGGGGTCAACCCAACCAGCGAACCTGCCTGCTTGCTGGCGCTGGGCCGTCAGGTATTGAAGGGCAAGCTGTTGCAAAGGAATGCGACCGGCTTTCTTCAGCAAGTCGCAAACCATCTGTTGAGATTGTTGGGAGAAAAGTTTAATGCGGGACGCAATCACAAGCCTGATTAGAAACTACGACGTCACCGGTCGGTATCTCGATCGCGACGCGATAGACAACTTGAAATCCTATTTTCAAACTGGCACTGCCCGGGTTCAGGCAGCAGCGGTCATTAATGCCAATGCAGCAGCATTGGTGAAAAAAGCCGGATCGCAGCTATTTGCCGACCTGCCGGAACTGATTCGTCCCGGCGGCAATGCCTACACCACTCGTCGCTACGCCGCCTGTCTGCGGGATATGGACTACTACCTGCGCTATGCCAGCTATGCACTGGTGGCGGGCAGCAACGACGTACTCGACGAGCGCGTCTTGCAAGGATTGCGGGAAACCTACAATTCTTTAAGCGTACCCATTGGCCCGACTGTTGTCGGGATCAATATTCTCAAGGATCTCGTAAAAGAACAAGTAGCAGCAGCAGGGATTCCAGTGGGTGCTTGGTTGGATCAGCCGTTTGACCACATCACCCGCGAATTGAGCGAACAGGATATCTAACCGATCGCGGCGAAACCGATTGCGCCGCCGCCCTCCCAAACTAGGGCCACGACGAAAAACCCATCAGTCTCCTCGCCTCCCCTATTTCCCCTGGAAGGATTGGCAGAAAAGAGCGGCAATACTTTTCGCAGTTTCCGCACTTTTTCCCCTTCCCCGAGCATAGGTGAGGAGAGGGGACTCGATTGTTTTCAAGGACGAAAAAGCCTTTCAGTAACCCAAAACCCAACAGTAGCAAGCGCCCCTTTCGTCGTGAAAGGCGGGATTGAGCGCAAGCGTCCCATCCCCTAGGACTGGAAAATCATTCCTGCGGCGTTCTCTGGCGGCAGCTCGCCGCCAGACAATCCCCGAGAAAAATTAAGAAAATAGAAAGAATTTTGACTTTTTCCTAACTGCGTTTTCTAATTTTTTAAGAGTGGCGCGGGCAACCGTTGCGATCGCCAGCAAGAATTTCAGGCAATCTCCAAATAGCCCCAGAACCGATATTGGTCTAAAGGGAGTATGGTTTTCAGGTTGGCAACTAACTGGCTGGGAATAAATTTGACATCCCCGTTGGGAAAAACGAGGTAGATGCTTTCCCCACTGAGGATCGCGACCGGATGGCCTTGGGTGTTTGCACCGTCGAGAGGAAACTGGTTGGGAAGGGTATACATGACTTTCCGGGTAGCAAACTCAACAGGAGTTGTACAAATAGATTTTCCTTCAGATCGGACGTCAGTGGTGCGATCGAACTAGGGCAGAGTTCGCGATCGAGATTTGCCTTGAAGGCGATCGCGATCGGTGACAATTTCCGATCGACATGTTATGAGCAGCGACAGCGACGCCTGACGCCTGAGTCCAAAAATAGCCCCCGCGATCGCCCCGATGCGGGCAGTCCCTCCCAGCCCCTCCGCAGGATTCCCCGATCGGGCAGAGCGCCCCGCCAAAGCCTTCTTCCAGGCAGCAGTCGCCTTGCTCAACACCCCGATCGCGATCGGGCAGCCTTATCAAGCCCACAAGAAAATCGGTGAAGTTTTACAATACGTTAAGAGAAAAGCTTGTATTTTATTTGAAACCTCTTGGGGCTGGATTCTATGACATCGTATGCAACCTCCACTGCTAAAGCCGAAATGAACGAGCTCCGGCGCTTAAAAGGCTTGCTGCCGCCGGAATTGCAGAGCTGGGTCATGGTCGAAAAAACCACCGAGGTCAATCCCCTGTTGATCCGGTGCGAAGAAATTGGCAAGGATCAGGTAGAAATCCAAGTTGACCTAGTTCGCTGGGAACAACTGGCCCTCGACCAGCGCAACTTGCTGTTTTGGCACGAAGTGGCCAGGATTCAAAACGACACCATCCCCAAAGAAGGATGGGAAATGGCGGCGCTGGCGATCGGTCTGGGCGGTGCTGTGGGCGAACTCTGGGTGCAAGACGGCTTGTTGCTGCTGTTAGCCCTGGCGCTGTGTGGGGTGGCTGGTTATCGGATGTATCAGAAAAACAACGGGGACAAGCAAGTGCAGGAGGCGATCGACGCCGACGAGAAGGCGATCGCCCTCGCCACTCGTTTCGGATATTCCCTCCCCAATGCTTACAAGAGTTTGGGCAGCGCCCTGAAAGCTTTAATCGAACAAACCCCTAAAAAGCGGCTGCGGACTCGATATGAAACTCGGTTGCAAGCCCTCAAACGCAGTGCCGCCAAAGCCAAAGCCAAAACAAAAGGCCCTCGCGAAGTCAACCAATCGCAATCGGAGAGCATTTACTAGAGGAGCGATTTTCTACTGGATAGCGATCGTTTTTTGCAGGTTGGGTAGAGCGCAAGCTTTCACCCAACCTAAATATTAGAACGCAATTAACCTGAAAATATCTGCCTCGTTTGTAATGTCCTGTCCAGATTATTCTGGAGTTTTGCTGGGAGAGTTGCCGGGATTAGAGGATAAGGGAATTGGGGGTTCAGGGGGACAAGTTTTCTCTAGTTAGGCGTTGGATTTCGCGCCGCCAACCAAACGACTCTAGCTGGATAAATTTTTTCAAAAAAAATCACTCAAGTTGCTCCTGATAAATTTTCAGAAATATAAAAATTAAACCTTGACAATCTGCGGGAAAAACTTTCATTTTCCAAGCCATACATGCCCGATGCCCGATTTCGGGAATGCCCAAGGCTCAGCCCTGTTAGTAGCCACTTGAGTTAAAATATAATAGTTCACTCTCACACTTTTAAGCGAAGGAACATGCTGGACTTTCTCAATCCGCTACTGGGACGGCATCCAGAGCGCGTCAAAGCCAATGTGGAAATATACACCTGGCAAACTTGCCCCTACTGCATCCGAGCAAAGTTGTTGCTGTGGTGGAAAGGAGCCAACTATACAGAATACAAGATTGATGGCGATGAAGCAGCCAGGGCGAAAATGGCTGAACGCGCCGACGGACGGCGAACTGTGCCGCAGATTTTTATTAACAATCGCCATGTAGGCGGGTGCGACGACCTCTACAAGTTGGAGGCACAGGGGCAATTAGAAACTCTGCTATCTCAGCCGACAGTGTAGAGATAAAACGAGCCGATCTGTAAAAGAAAAAGCGAGAAGGGAAAATTATCATTCTCACTTTTTACTTTTGAATTTTTGTTTTTTAGTCTTTAGAGTTAAAAGTCAATAAGTAGATGAGCAGAAATAATTGCCATCGTTGGGAGTGGAGAAGTCCCCGAACTCTACAGGGCAGCGCCTCCAGCGCCCGCACTCCCAATTCTAGCTGTGCAATTGATTCTGCACGAGTGCTTACTCAGCGCTCAGCACTCAACACTCTCCCACTCAGCACGTCTTGAGAGGCGATTTCCAGCTATGACGATTAACGCACCGGGCTATCTCCTCCACCGACGCTGGATGAATAGAGCCCTAGAACTGGCACGCGCTGCCGGCGAAGCGGGTGAAATTCCCGTAGGAGCCGTTATTACTGACGCGAAAGGTGTCGCGATCGCCGAAGCAGAAAATCGCAAAGAACGCGATAAAGATCCTACTGCCCACGCCGAAATTCTCGCCCTCCGACAAGCGGCGCGTACCCTGCAAGACTGGCACCTGAACGACTGCACCCTCTACGTCACCCTGGAGCCTTGCCCCATGTGTGCCGGCGCGATCGTCCAAGCTCGGCTGGGATTGCTCGTTTATGGCGCGGACGATCCGAAGACTGGCGCGATTCGGACGGTGGCGAATATTCCAGAGAGTGCCTGCTCAAATCACCGAGTCTCCGTACTCGGGGGCATTTGCGAGGCAGCGTGCCGCCAACAGTTGCAATCTTGGTTTGAAAAGCGGCGGCGATCGAAAAGTGGGAATGGGGCATAGGGTATGGGGCATTGGGCTTATGGCATTGGGCTTATGGCATTGGGCATTGGATATTGATTTCATTTCTATTCCCGATTCGCATGAAGCCCATACCCGATTCCCCATGCCCCATGCTCCATGCCCCTAGGAAGACTGGGGACAATACGGAAAGTGTCCTTTGGACGGACAAAAGCCGAGGCAAAGCAGATTATTTTAAAGTTAAGCCTGCGTGGATACCCGCAATCTTTTGTAGCCACCGTAACCGATACCGCCATGATGCAGCTAAATTCCTCAGAAAATTCTCTAGTTACCGCCGAGTCTGCCAAGGCGGCACCGGTTCCGTCTCGGGTTTCGCCTTGGTTGATGGGCTTGCTCTATCCGCTCGGTCGCTTCATTGTCTTGCCATTTTACTTTGGTCGGATAAATATCAGCGGACAAGAAAATCTCCCCAAAGATGGCCCGGTAATTCTCGCGCCCACTCACCGATCGCGCTGGGATGCGATCGCCGTACCTTACGCAACCGGACGGCACGTTACGGGGCGGGACCTGCGATATATGGTGACGGCAGATGAAGTCAAAGGAGTGCAAGGCTGGTTTATCCGCAGGTTGGGCGGGTTCCCGGTGAACGTCAGGCATCCGGCGATCGCTACCCTGCGTCACGGCGTCGAACTCCTGCGCGATCGCCAGATGTTGGTCATTTTTCCCGAGGGCGGCATCTTTCACGATGGCGAACTGCACCCGCTCAAACCCGGACTCGCGCGCCTCGCCCTGCAAGCAGAATCCATGCAGCGCGGTTTGGGCGTTAAAATTGTCCCCATCAGCATCCGCTACAGCGAACTTATTCCTAATTGGCGCTGCAATCTGAATATTCGCATCGGTTCTCCCCTGTCAGTGGCGGATTATTGCCAAGAACACGCCAAGCAAAGCGCTCAACAACTGACCGAGGATTTGCAAAAAGCTCTCAAAGATTTAGACGGGCAGGGGGGAGCGTTGAGTGCTGAGTGAAAAGTGCTGAGTGCTGAGTGTGGAATGAGAAATATGAAGTGTTGAGTGCTGAGTATAAACTAAGAAAAAAAGGATTAGATAATAAGCGAGGCAATAATTATTTTGCACTCAAAACTTAAAACTCAGCACTCAGCACTCAGCACTCTTTTCACTCAACACTCAACACTCAACACTCCTCTATACACCCAACGTCAATTCCCAACTATTCAGCCTGCCGGTATCCTCTAGGGCGCAGTCCACAACCCGCAACTGCCAGACTCCTTTTGTCGATTGCCCGAGCAACAGCCTCAGCACTGGCGTCGCTGGCAGGGAATAAGTAACTTGCAACCTCGTATTGCGACCGAGAGTTCGCCCTTGCAGCAGGACGCTTTGACCGGCGGGCGCGACTAGATAAACCTCGACATCGCCCAGAAAAGCGTGTTCGATATCGACGCTGACGCGGATATCTTTGACGGTGCCGGAATCGTTAACGCGAATGGCGCTGCTGACTCCCTGGGAATTGCCGTCAGGAATTTCTATTTTGCTGTCATTTCGCCCCTGAAGGTATTTGGAAACGCTCGGGTTTGATGCAGCCAGTTGTTTTTGAGCCGCCTGCACTGCTTTATAGGCATTCACTTTGCCGTAGCCAAACCACTGCGAGTGACCGTTGGCGTCGTAGGTTCCCAAGCTGAGCCCCAGTTGGGGATCGGGGTCGCGATCGCTAATTTTATCGGCAGTTTTTTGCAAAATTTGCTTGACTTCCCGAGCTGTTAAATCTGGATTCACCGACAGCAGTAATGCCGCCACCCCGGCAACAACCGGCGTGGCACTCGACGTGCCGCCGAAATAGCCGGTGAAATCTCCCGCTTCGTAGCCGGCGGCACCCACGCGATCGGTGGTGAAGATGCCAACGCCTGCGAGAAAAGCGTTGACTTCTGGCGCAGTGCTGATAAAGCCCGTTTCCTGCAGCCAGATCCCGGGCGGCGCGTTGTTGCTGGGGGCGCAAACCGAGATTGTCGGCCCCCAATTGCTGTAGGCGGCTTTTTTATTCAAACTGGTACAGGCCGCAACCGCGATGACATCGGGATGCACGGTGAAGCCCCCCAGCCATTTAGTAGGGCCAGATAAAACATTGTTGGGCCAATTGCGTTCGGTGACGGTGCCGGTGGTGGGGCGATTGGCATTGCCGGCGGCGAAAACGATGACGCAGCCTTTGCCGTTGCGCCCTTCGGTGGCGGCGCGGTGAAGGGCGGCGCTCTGCCGCAGGGACAGGGGAAAGTAGATGGCAGATGGCCCCCAACTGCAGGAAATAACGGAGGCCCCTTTTTCCATCGCCCATGCAAACATCTCCTCGACGGCTTCGTCATCCAAAAAGCCGGTGGTGCGTATGGGCATGAGGGCACAACCGGGGGCGACGCCGACGATGCCGCTGCCGGTTTCTTCGGCGACGGCAACCCCCGCGCAACTGGTGCCGTGGTTGTCCTCGGATTCGCCGGGGAGGGGTAAAAAGTCTTTTTCTTTAAAGTCTTTTGGGGCAACGATTTTACCGATGCCTTGAAAATCTGGGTGGTTGAGATCGACGGAATCGTCTGCGATCGCCACGACGACGGAACGCACCCCCCGGGTAATGTCCCAGGCTTTCTCGATGTCGATGTGAGAACCGGGTGCCAAGTCTGAGCCGCCCGCGTTGTACAGATACCACTGTTTGGCATACAGGGGATCGCGGGGGCGGTAGTGAGGCGAGGTTTGAACGGCGATATTGGGTTCGGCAGTCAGCACTTGAGGGCGGCTCGTCAGCCGATTGGCAATTTTAACGGGATTTTCTCTGGCTTGCCCGGTGAGGTGAAAAATATAGGTGTTGGGAATGCCGGGAACGGCTCTGATTGGGCGCAGTCCGAAATCGGCGGCGATCGCCTCCCGCACTGCCGAGTCCACCTCTTGGCCAAATTGTACCGTCACCTCGTCCGTCAAGTAGACGAGCAGTTCTGGATTGTTCTTGACGCGGTAAACGTGGCTGACAAAGGCGACGGCTGGCTCGCGCCGTGCTGCCTCCATCGCCGCTTCCAGATCCTGCGGTTTTGCCCTGAATTCCTCTAGCATCACGCGCGGCACCCTGCCCAACCGCTGCGCTGGGATGATTTTCGCCCAATCACAAGCGGCGGCAGGATCGGCTGGGCGAAGTGTGAAGCGATCGGCGGTTTTCTCTAGGGCTAATTCGTCACCCCCCCGCTGTAAAATAAATCCCACGCTCTCCTCTGGCACGCCAATACCAAGGGAATCGTTCTCAGACGGATCGGGGAAGTTAACAGGATTGGTCATAGGAATGCTCCGGGTGGTGGTAAAGTTGTTGTTTAACAGACCGCGACAGTCTGGCACGTCATCGTTGCTCTGTAACACTTTCTGGGCAATTCCGGATGCAAGTCCCCGCTCTAACCGATGAGCAAATGTCTGCTGTCTGCCTCTTATCAACTTCCGGGTGCGGGCGAGAAGCTTCAGCTCAGTTTGGTTTAACGTTCCCGTCGGACACAATTGCGGTAAAGCAATGTTAAAATCCCCGCAGTTTGTATCGCTCCTATCTATAACGCACCCCCAATTACTCCATGCTCTCTGGATCTGTTCGCCTCCTCACTTTCAAGTCCCTGCTGCCGGTCGCGGCCACTTTTGCCGTACTGCTCCCGGCAATCTCGCAGGCTCAAACGCCGACTCTGCCCGCTGACAGCAAACCCGCAGAGTCTCCGAGTCGGGCGGAACCGGCTGAAGAGCCGCAAGAGCCTGACGATCTCCGTCCGATTATCATCAATAACAGCCTTTTGAGCGTGCAGGGAGGAAAGCGCTTGATGCAGGAAGCCGACACGGCTGTTTCCTCGCAAAATTACACCCTAGCGACTTCTAAGCTTCAGGAAGCACGTCAAGTTTTCAATCAGTTGTCTAATTTTTATCAAGACTTGGGCGCTAGTTTCGCCGGGATTGACAACCGAATCGCTGACAGCCTCCGCCGCCAAGCTCTCGATACTGCTCAGATGCGCGATCAAGCCACTTATCAACTGGCGCTCGTGCACCGGGCTCAAAATCAGCCTGAATTAGCTGTACCGCTGCTGGTTCAAATCATTCGCTCTCAACAGCCCACGCGCGATTTGGGGAAAAAAGCCTATCAGCAGTTATTTGAGCTGGGCTTTGTCGAGTCTCCCTATCCCCGCCCTCGCAGCAGTTCTTCGTCGTCTTCTGAGCGATCGCAGCCGTCTGCTTCTGAGCGATCGGCTTCTCCTGAGAAATAATCGACATCAATGTATTTATTGCGTTGCACTCCTGGCTAGCTGTCTTTCGTCCGCTGATTGAAGCACTAGCCATTGTTCAACGTTGATGCAGGTATTTCGGTCGGGGCTTGCTGTTTGTCTCAATTCGCCCCAGGAAATGCGATCGCTTTTTCAAAAAGTTTGCGAAAATCCGGTCGCTTAGAAAGCGGCGGAGTTTCGCGATCGCTCTTTGTGGCGAAATACGCGACAAGTTTACAGAGATTAATAGAGGGATTGACTGGAAAATTTTCTTAGGGTAATACCAATTCTCTAAAATCCGGCTACAGATAAAGCTGATAAAATATCATGC
>CAYOOD010000114.1:0-23464 GCA_964405435.1 uncultured bacterium | reverse complement strand
CTTATGGACTTCTTTTTGGCTATTGTAGCATAACTTTAGAGAATTGGTATAAATCCCTAAAAATTCCCCTGACTTTTTATCAGCCTTTAGAAAAAGCAATGACATTTGGCTTTGGCAGGCAAACAGGTGGTCGATCCACCTAATTGTGGGGTGGGGGTAAACCGCGCGCGGTTGTTCCGGGTTTGCCCATCTGGGGAATGCTTCACGGGCTTCTCGACGCGGCGCGATGCCACTAACCTCACAGCGCTTTTCGTTCGGCTCAACTGTATCAAAATGCTCGCTACTGCTATACTAGATAGGTCGGTATTTGCTCGAATAATTGAATCCCTATTAGGGACTGAAATAACACAGGAGTAAGAATGGTTAGCCCGGATCGAGTCAAGGCGATGATCGAGGCTGTATTGCCAAACGCCCAAGTACAAGTGAACACCAACGACGGCGAACACTTCGAGGTGACAGTCGTCTCGCCTCAGTTTGAAGGCAAAAGACTGGTGCAGCAGCACCAAATGGTCTATGCTGCCGTACAGGAAGCCATGTCCACAAACACCATCCACGCACTTGCCCTGAAGACTTACACGCCCCAAGACTGGGCAGCAGCCGGTCAACCCGTCTAAAACAGACAGCGATACACTAATTAATAGAAGCCAGTAGGAGGACGCCACAGCGGCAAGCACTATCTGGCAGACAGCCTCGCGTTTTCAGCGTCAAGCGCAGCACCCTACGGGAATCGCCCGCACGCAAACACTTACAGAAAACCACCCACCAAGTTACAGCGGAACCATGACTCCAGAACTGAAAGAACGTATTGACAATTTGGTAAAACAGAACAAAATTTTAGTCTTTATGAAGGGCACGAAGCTGATGCCCCAGTGCGGCTTCTCAAATAATGTCGTACAGATTCTCAACGCAATGGGAGTTCCCTACGAAACTGTTAATGTTCTAGACGACTGGGATATCCGTCAGGGAATCAAAGAATATTCTAACTGGCCGACCATTCCTCAAGTTTACGTTAATGGGGAGTTTGTGGGTGGTTCGGACATCATGATCGAGCTCTATCAAAAGGGGGAACTGCAGGAGGTTCTGGAAGTAGCGCTCGCCTCCTAACGCTTTATTCCCCCAACTCGTGCATCCCCTCGCCGCCGCTTCTCTCCGAAAACGAGCTTGGGGATTTTCTATTTGTAAAGACAGGCTGCCTGTTCGTTTCAGGGAGTGCTGAGTAAAAAGTGCAAGGATGCCTCGGAGCGGAGGGGGGGAGCGGGAGAGGAAAGGGGGCTATGCAAAACAAGCAAGTCCGTGATATGATTGTCGATTGTGTCCAATCAAAGACAGTCCATGCCCAAACTGAAAACTCGCAAAGCAGCCGCCAAGCGTTTCAGAGCCACCGGCAGCGGCAAAATTATGCGCCGCAAAGCTTTCAAGAATCACTTGTTGCAGCACAAGAGCGCAACCCGCAAGCGCAATCTGTCCAAGATGGCAGTCGTGGACGAACGCGACGCCGAGAACGTGCATTTGATGCTGCCATATTTGTAGAGGATAAGGAAACCAAGCCATGACTAGGGTCAAACGCGGCAATGTAGCCCGCAAGCGCCGCAAGAAAATTCTCAAGTTGGCCAAGGGATTTCGGGGCTCTCACTCGAAACTCTTCCGCACAGCTAACCAGCAGGTGATGAAGGCGCTCCGCAACGCCTATCGCGATCGCAAGAAACGCAAGCGCGATTTTCGCCGCCTGTGGATTGCGCGCATCAATGCGGCAGCCCGCCAGCAAGGCATGAGCTACAGTCAGCTCATCGGCAAACTGAAAAAGGCCAATGTCCAACTCAATCGCAAGATGCTGGCCCAATTGGCAGTCCTCGATCCGGCTAGCTTCGACAAGGTAGTGGAATTGGCGAGCCAAGCCAAATAGGAGTGCTGGGACTGATGCTCTGCTCTCAACCTGTCGGAAGGGGCGATTCGCACGCGATGGCTCCTTCCTGGCAGGTGTGGCTGAGCCGGCAAAAATGCTGTTAAAACTCCGACAAGCTTGTGGGCAGAATTTTTCGTTTGGGGGCGCTGCTGGCGATCGCCCTTTGCATATCTATTGCGCTGGGATGGCTCGAAACCCACTTGGCGACAGCGCCGGCAAGCGCGGCAGAAATGAGGGCGATCGTCAAGCGAGGACGCCTGATTGTAGCGGTGAAGGATAATTTTCGCCCCCTCGCTTTTCGAGATGCCGCCGGCAACCTGCAAGGACTGGAAATTGATATCGCCCGCCGTTTCGCGACAGAATTGCTCGGAAAGTCCGATGCGGTGGAATTCAAGCCGGTAGCCAATCACGAGCGGCTCGCCGTGGTGTTAGAGGGGAAAGTTGACATGACCATTGCTCGGGTGACGGCGACGGACACCCGAGGGCGAATCGTTCATTTCAGCATTCCCTATTATATGGACGGCACCAGTTTCGTGACGAAAGATGCGTCGCTGCAGCGGGTGGAAGAGGTCGGCAAAAAGCCGATCGCCGTGTTGAATAATTCAGATACGATCGCCAATGTCAAATATTTTTTACCGAATGCCAAGCTGATCGGGGCGTCTTCCTACGAAGAAGGGCGATCGCTCGTAGAAACCGGTCAAGCGGGTGCATTCGCGGCTGATGCCAGCGTCCTCGCGGGTTGGGTGCAGGAATATCCCGACTATCGCATTTTACCGCTGATGCTCTCAGCAGAACCGCTGTGTATTGTGGTGCCGAAGGGGTTGCAGCACAAAGATTTACAGTTGCGCCTGAATGAAGCGATCGCTCGCTGGCAGGATGAGGGCTGGCTGCAGGAACGGACTCAGTATTGGGGCTTGCCGCTGGCGCAGGAATAAACGCTGTGTCGCGAGGACTTGAGTCCTCGCCTCCCCACATCCGCAAAGACTAAAATCCTTACGGCGCGCCCCTCCAGAAACCTCCAGCCAAATCAGGACTAAAATCCTTACTGCGAGGCGCTGCAAATTCAAAAGGCTACAGTCCTTACTAGAAACTGTGGCGATCGCCGCTTGCGTTGCGCCAGATATCCACTCTATCCGTCCCAACCCGGATAGAATGTTTAACAGATATTGGAGTGAAGCTGACGCATGATGCCTCCCTCAGAACTGGAGACTGCACAAGAGCGGAATTCAGACAGTTATGGAGAAAACCCGATCCAACCAGACCTGAGTATCGCGCCCCCACCGGACGCAATCGAGGGGGCGATCGCTCGCGGGCAAGATGGGGGCACCGACGAGTTCGACGAACTCCCCGATGACGTTGAGATGTCCCTGTTTGAACACCTCGAAGAATTGCGGCAGCGGATTTTCTATTCCCTGATTGCCGTTTTCTGCGGGATCGTCGGCTGCTTCCTCGCAGTCAAGCCAATTGTCCAACTGTTGGAAATCCCGGCGCGGGGCGTCAAATTTCTCCAATTGGCTCCCGGAGAATATTTCTTTGTCTCCTTGAAAGTGGCAGGCTACAGCGGCTTGCTGGTGGCCAGTCCTTTTGTTCTCTACCAGATTATCCTGTTTGTCTTGCCCGGGCTGACGCGCCGCGAGCGCCGTTTCCTCGGGCCGGTCGTGCTGGGATCGAGCATTCTGTTTGCGGGCGGGCTGGTATTTGCGTATGTAGCGCTGATCCCCGCTGCCCTGAATTTTTTCATCAGCTACGGTGCGGGCGTGGTGGATCAGTTGTGGTCGATCGATCGCTATTTTGAATTTGTCTTGCTGCTGCTGTTCAGCACTGGCTTGGCATTTCAGATTCCTGTCATCCAGATGCTGCTCGGGTTGCTCGGAATTGTCTCATCCAGACAAATGCTGTCTGGCTGGCGCTACGTTTTGCTGGGCTCGGCTATTTTAGGGGCTGTTCTCACCCCTTCTACCGATCCCCTGACGCAAAGCTTGCTGGCTGGAGCAGTTGTCGGGCTGTACTTTGGCGGCATTGGTTTGGTTCGGCTGCTGGGGCGCTGAGGGCAAGTCCGCCGTAGCGGCAGGTGATTCTCAGTCGCCGTTGACGATGCGCTGGGCGAAGCCAGTGAAGCGCTCTTCGTTGCAGCTCGCCCGCTCATCTGGCGATCTCAGAGCGCAAAACGCCAGGAAACGTGTATCGCCCGCCGGCTTTCCTAGTTGCCCGATTGAGAAATAGGTTAATATACCTCACATGTGACGCTTAACACACGGCAACATGCAAAAAACGCATTGAATCAATGCAATACTAGAATAAGTGTTAATTGTTTGTAATGGGGAATACGAAGTTAACCCTCGAATTCCTGTAGTCTAGATGACGTGCAGCTATGTACAATTAACACGCCTCAATCGATCAATGAATCGCTCTCCTCGTAGAAATATCCAGAACCCTTAACGCACGGGTTTCTACAGCCGCGAGGAAAAACTCTCAAAGAGTTCACAAGCGGATTCCGTCAACCCGATAGTTTCGCGTCAAGCGCGAGAAAGCGCTAGCTATTGGAGAGCCGCTCAGAAAGCGATCGCTGCAATTTACAAAGCCGCCAACTGCCGAAGCGGTCACGTTAACTGCGATCCTGACTGAAAAAGGCATTGTCAAGCCAAGTACAAACAAGTGTTGCGAACGCTACAATCCTACTTTTTCTACCGCAGAAATCGGGTTTGAATGGGTGGCGATGCCAATCCGGCTACTTTTCCATAGCAAACCCTTCGGGTTTCTGTAACTTTCCTAGTGTCTCATTAATTTCCCCCCTGTCATATCTTGCCCATCGTTAAGGAGGCGATCCCGATCCTAAAAAAAGTTGACCGACACCCTACATGCAAACTGATTCATGGAGTGTGCTATACAATGTGCTTAAGAGTCGAGGTTTTGCCAACATCTGCAACAAATTGCACGTCCAGCTTCTATGGCAACAGTGGCAGGGTGCAGCCAACACCAAGCCAAAGTGAAGCTACCTATCGCAACTTGTTTGAAAACGCACTTGTGGGAATATTCCAAGCAACGGCGAAGGGGGGCTTTTTGATAGCAAATTTGAAAGTCGCTAGCATCTACGGCTATCAATATCCCGAACAACTGATCGCACCGAGTCAAAACTTAAAGGCTCAGATGTACGTCGATCCCGGAAAACATGCACAGTTGATCGGGTTGTTGCAGGAGCAAACATCTGTCTGTCAATTTGAGTCTCAGGTGTACAGGGCGGATGGCAGTATTGTATGGATTTGCGAAAACGTCCGCGCTATCTGCGATCCCGCTGGAGAAATGATAGGATATGAAGGGACGGTAGAGGAGATTAGCGATCGCAAGCACTCTGAGGCAGTGCTAAAAGACGCCCTGCAAAAAGAAAAACAACTCAAAGGTCATTTTGTCTCGATGGTGTCTCACGAGCTGCGGGCGGCTCTGACTGTGATTGCCGCCGCCAATAGCTTGCTGAAGCTTCACAGCCAAAAAATGACGCCAGATGCGCGGTACAAGTATTTTGATAAAATCGCTCAAGCAGTCAAAAATACGACGGAATTAATAGAAGGATTTCTAACTATTAGCAAAACCGAAACGGAAAAAGTCAAAGTCAAACCCGTTCCCCTAGATTTGCCAGTTTTTTGCCAGGAAGTTTGGCAGGACGTTCAAACGGTCACTAAAGCCCAACACCAACTTATATTTACCGATACTTGCCCCTGCGCTACCGTGGCAGCCGATCGCACGCTGTTGAGGCAAATCTTGCTAAATTTGCTGCTAAATGCTGTCAAATATTCTCCAGAAGGGGCTTCGGTTTACTTGGAACTCGGCGGCTCTAATAGCGAGATTGTTTTCCGCATAAAAGATAAGGGGATCGGCATTCCTCCAGAGGATCGAGAACACTTATTCGAGCTATTCCACCGGGCTCAAAATGCTTCTACGTCTGACGGCACGGGTTTGGGGCTGGCGATTGTCAAGCGAGCTTTGGAAATCTATAATGGCAGTATCTCTGTTGAAAGTGAAGTCGGGGTTGGCACGACTTTCAGCGTGACTTTGCCAATGCTCGGTTCTTGTACGAGCCAGAATCGCTCAACAGGGGATCGCGCGATCGCCTGAAAATCTGTTTTTTACCTCTATATTATCCAATTTACATGCAATGCGATTCTTGCAGCGATCGCGATCCCCGGCTGCTGGCACCTCGGGGATCGCGATCGCTGCAGGGTGGGGTTTCTAACGACTCACCGCCAGCCAGCGCGAGGCTAGCCGCTGATGATTAGCAGAAATCGGCAATATTGTCAACCCTAAAAAATATATTTGTAGGGCGATCGAGAAATCGACCGCCGCAGAGCGCTTAAAAATTCTCCAGCAGCCATTCCGAGGCGCGATCGCCCAAGTCCAGAGGAATGCTAACCGCTTTTCCGAGGCGGGGGCGATCGCGCGTCTGGTGGATGTACTCTTGCACTTGTTCTACACTCCCCCAAGCGTGCAAGTAGTTCGCGATCGCGTTCAGGTGTGCCTGGTAATCCGCCTCCGTCATCGGAAACGACGCTTGCTCGAGGTACTTCCACATTACCTGCACGAATATCTTCCCGTGAATCCGCCGCAGTTGGACGTCATAGGATCGTCCCCATTTCGCCAGCAGCATCTGGCGCAAGTCGTTGCCCGTCATAGCTTTCCCGATCCCCTCAGATTTCTTTACATTTCTTCATAATTCCCGACGAGCTTAAAAAAAAGCAATAAAGCTCTCAGAAAGGCTGTAAAGTGGAATCTTAAAGCAATTGTGATACCCTATCCGGGTGTTGCAGGCCGACCGAACTGCCGGACGCAGCCTGTATAACCCGATCGATTCGTGGTTGGATTAGACAAATAACTTAACACATAGAGCGGCACAGGTCATGGCTCAAGTCTCTGGATCAGCAGACGTCCCCGATATGGGGCGTCGTCAATTTATGAACCTTCTCACCTTTGGTGCAGTCACCGGCACGGCGCTGGGTGCCCTGTATCCAGTGGTCAAATATTTCATTCCGCCGTCCAAAGGCGGCAGCGGTGGGGGCGTCACCGCCAAAGATGCCCTCGGCAATGACGTCAGCCTCAGCACGTTTTTGGCCAGCCACAACGTCGGCGATCGCGTCTTGGCCCAGGGCCTCAAAGGCGATCCCACCTACATCGTGGTCGAGAGCGAATCGTCCATTGCCAGCTACGGGATCAACGCCGTCTGCACGCACTTGGGCTGCGTCGTCCCCTGGAACGCCAGCGAGAATAAGTTCATGTGTCCCTGCCACGGCTCCCAGTACGACGCCACCGGCAAAGTGGTGCGCGGGCCGGCTCCTCTGTCTCTGGCGCTCGCTCACGCAGAAGTGGTAGACGACAAAGTTACCTTTACGCCGTGGACGGAAACTGACTTCCGCACCGGCGACGATCCTTGGTGGGCTTAATGAGTGGAGAGTAGAAAGTGCGAGAGTGCTCAGTGCTGAGTGAAGAGTCAAAAGTGACAAGTGAAGAATTACATTTTTCTTGCACTCGCTACTCCATACTCAAGTCACCACTCACCACTCCTCAGCACTCAGCACTCAGCACTCATCACTGATTGCTCAACACTCTGTTGATTTGACCTTTGTTGCTGAAATATCCCAATTGCAGATGAAGAAATTTTCCTTGTCCGTGATGTTGCACAGCAGCTACAGAGCGGTTGTCAAAAGTATCCTGCTCGGCGTAGCAACGGTGGCGCTTTTCCTCGGCAGTGACCTCGCCGCACCCCAGTCTGCTGCAGCCTATCCTTTCTGGGCACAGCAAACCGCCCCTGAAACCCCCCGGGAAGCAACCGGGCGGATTGTCTGCGCCAACTGCCACCTCGGCTCCAAACCCACCCAAGTAGAAGTTCCCCAAGCAGTTCTCCCAGACACGGTATTTGAAGCAGTTGTCAAAATCCCCTACGACAAAAGCACTCAGCAAGTCTTGGGAGATGGCAGCAAAGGCCCCCTGAATGTCGGTGCCGTAGTCATGCTGCCGGACGGCTTCAAAATCGCACCTGAAGACCGCATTCCCGAAGAACTGAAGGAAAAAGTCGAGGGGCTGTATTTCCAAACCTACAGCGAAGACAAGGAAAACGTTATTATTGTCGGCCCCCTACCAGGCGAACAATACCAAGAAATTGTTTTCCCCGTCCTTTCTCCCAACCCCGAAACGGATAAAAACATCCACTACGGCAAATATTCCATCCACGTCGGCGGCAATCGCGGGCGCGGTCAAGTTTACCCCACCGGTAGCAAGAGCAATAACGCGATTTACAACGCCTCTGCTGCTGGTACGGTGACGAAAATTAGCCAGCCAGAAGAGGGCGGCTATGAAGTCACCATTCAAACGGCTGACGGCAAAACCGTTGTCGATGCCATTCCCGCCGGCCCAGAACTGGTTGTTTCCGAGGGACAAGAAGTTGCCGCTGGTGCTGCTCTGACGAATAACCCGAATGTGGGCGGTTTCGGTCAGAGAGATGTAGAAATCGTCTTGCAAAGCTCGGCTCGGATTCAAGGGCTGCTCGCTTTCTTCGCGATCGTTTCTCTGTCTCAAATTTTGCTAGTTCTGAAGAAAAAACAAGTCGAAAAAGTTCAAGCCGCAGAGATGAATTTCTAGGTTTTATCTGAACTTTTTCGGTTCTGCCCCAAAAAGGGGGGGGAGAAATCCCCCTCTTTTTTTACGGCGATTTTTGTTTCGCTCGGCGATCGCTTCAGATCCGCTTCCCTCTATTTTACTTAAGTATTTTTACTCAATTGCCTCGCCTTTCCTATCAGCCGCACTCAGCTTTTTCCTACTTTGGCAGCGCTAAAATAAATACATAAGACAGGCGGGTAAATGATTCTAAATTTAAAGAAAGGTTAAGAACCATGAACGCCCTCACTGATTTGAGTCAAACTTTCGCGGCGATTCTCTGCCCTGCGAGAATGCTTTTCGCCTCCGGGCTCTCAAGCTCCACCGTCCCCGCTCGAAGCACGCTTCACGCGATCATTTCACTGCTAGCCTTTGGCTGGCAGGTTCCTTCGGCAATCAGTGCTGCCCCAGCCGCTCCCACAAGCCAGCAAGGCGATCGCTCCTTCTCGATCGCGCAACAAGCCTTCCCGTGTAGCAACTACATCCGTCCCGGCGGAACGCTATCTTGGGCATTGCTTCAAAAAGGCAATCAAGTTATCAGCCAGGGGAAACTTCAAAATATTCAAGTTCAAAGTGATGGAAACTGGTCGGCAGAGCAATTAAATCCAGCCCAAAACAATTCCATTCAGCCAGTCAGCGGCAATTTTAATGGCTACAATTTCACGCTTTTGCATCCCCAATCCAGTGAAACTTGGAGAGGATCGTGCAGTGCGACTGGCATTAATGGCACGATTAACAATGACAGCAATCGGGGATTTAGAATATTTTAAATTGAACTGGGAAGGGGTAATGGGTGATAGATAATGGGTAATTTGGCATCTCGCACAGCCACGAACCCTGCCCTCTCCCCTTCCCCCCTCTCCCTTTTCTCCCCTCTCGCCTCTTGCCCAGCGATCGCCAGTAGCGATAAGCTCTAAAAGTTACCAGCCGTGTAGGAAAACATCGTGGCAATAGACGAGCAAATAATTTCAGTCGGAACGCTGAAGTGGTTTTATCGAGAAGCCAAGCCGGCGAACGAGACAGACAAGCCGCCGGTACTGCTGCTGCACGGGTTGCTCTCCCAGAGCTACAGTTGGACTGAAGTGATGGCATCGCTTTCCGAGCAAGGGTTTCGCGCGATCGCCCCCGATTGGATTGGTTCTGGATTCTCGGACAAACCCGACCGGCGGGATTTTGCCTATACGCCCGATGCCTTGATCGACGCCCTGGCAGGATTCATTCAAACCCTGCAAATCCAGCGATGTCACCTCGTCGTGCAAGGATTTCTCGGCTCTGTCGGGCTGCAATATGCCCTGCGCTACCCCGAATCGGTCGATCGCGTGGCAATTCTCAACGCCCCCGTCTCTGCCGATGCCCTGCTGCCCTGGAAAATTCAACAGTTGGGACTGCCCCTGGTTGGGGACATGATGACTCAAGATCCGCTGGTGGTCGATCGCACCCTCGAAGGGGGCAGCGGCTACCCCATCGACGATAAAGATCTCGATGTCTATCGCCGTCCTTTCCTCAAAAGTTCTGACGCGGGGCGCAGTCTCCTCTATACAGTCCGCAACTTCCAGCTCAAGCAGGCAACCGCTGAAATTGAAGCGGGCTTTCGCGGCTTTCCGAACCCCGTACTGCTCCTCTGGGGCATGGCCGATCCCTGGCTCTCCTTCACCCAGGCGCAAAACTTCGCCGCTGCCCTACAAAATGGTGAATTCGTTCAATTGCCAGAGGTCGGGCACTATCCGCAAGAGCACTGGTCTGGCAAAGTCAGCGACTCTCTCCTTTGCTTCCTGCGCCGGCAAGTGGTTTAGGCAGCAGTGCGGCGCGAGGGACAGAGTTTAAGTCAACTGGAACGATAAGTGAGAAAAGAGATGGAAAAAGTGAAACACTTTTTCCCCGATCCTTTTTGATAGGGCAAATATCGCGCAGGCAGCGAAGATGTTGCAGCATCTTGATATATTTTGTTGAGAGAACTAATTGTTGAGCGAATGGCTTTAAATTATGAGAATCTCACGTCAGAGGTCTATTTTGGCATTGTTTCTAGCGGTGTTGGCAACGTTTGCCGTCAGTTTTAGCAGCCTCGCAGCAACGCCGAAAACGGCAACTTATACGCCGGCTCAGATCGAGCAAATTCAGCAAAAATACGTCCCCCCGATTCTCGAAGCGCGCGATCGCATCACCTCGGAACTCGAAACCCTGATCAAAGAGCGCAACTGGGTGTATGTGGGCATGTTTATTCACGGCCCCTTGGGCACGCTGCGGCAGGATATGGCCTACCTCAGCCGCAATCTGCTGCCGAAAGACCAGCCGGAATCGCGCAAAATCGCTAAGGAAGTATTCGGGCACTTGGAGGCGATCGACAAAGCTGCCGAAGCCAATAACTACGAAGCAGCTTTGAAGAATTACCGGGAAGCCTTGAAGGATATTGACGCCTTCTTGCAGCAGGTTCCCAGCGCCTAGTTAATTTTAGATTTTCAACCCCAGATCGACGAGCGGCGAGAAGTAGCTTTCCCATACCTGCCCTCTTCGCTCGTTGCCCGTTATGCGAGATTGAAGCGAAAAATCTAAAATCCAAACTCTACAATGAGCCACGTTGCGGTAATTGGGTGCGGTGTCGTTGGAGCCGCGATCGCCTACGAACTCAGCCGAGTTCCGGGGCTGCAAGTCACCGTGCTGGAACAACAAGCCCCGGCTGCAGGCGCGACTTCTGCCGCCCTCGGCATTCTCGTCGGCGCTGTCAGCCAGAAAGTCAAGGGCAGAAATTGGAAGTTGCGCCAAGCCAGTTTGGAACGCTACGAAACCCTGATTCCCGAATTAGAAGCCCTCACGGAACGGGCAATCCCGTTCAACCGCCAGGGGATCTTGATGCTCTGCTTTCAAGCAGAAGACTTGCCCCGCTGGCAAAGTCTGGCCGCAATCCGGCGATCGCAGGGCTACGAATTAGAAATCTGGGATGCCGAGCGAGTGCAGTCTGCTTGCCCTCACCTCAATGTTGAGAAGGTGGCGGCGGGGATTTATTCTCCGCGCGATCGCCAAATCGATCCAACCGTTCTCACCCGCGCTTTAGTTGACGCCGCAGAGCGCAACGGCGCGATCTTTCAATTTGGCGTCAGCGTTGACGGGGTGGAATCCACTGCGCCTGATGCCTCCGAGCAGCGCACCTGCCGTCAGATTCGCACCACATCGGGAACCCTAGAAGTTGATTGGTTGGTTGTCGCGGCTGGATTGGGTTCCCTGGGGCTGACTTCTGCCCTTGCACAACCGGTTGACATCCGACCCGTTTTAGGTCAGGGGTTGCAACTGCGACTGCCGCATCCCATCGGCAATCTTGATTTTCAGCCGGTGATTACTGGCGATGACGTCCACATCGCCCCCCTGGGTGAAGGGGATTACTGGGTAGGTGCGACGGTAGAGTTTCCCGCCGATACTGGGGAGTTAGTCGCCGATGCCGCGTTACTTGAGGCGGTTTTGCAGCAGGCGATCGCATTTTGTCCCCCCTTAGCCGGTGCTGCGGTGATGAAAACTTGGTCGGGATTGCGCCCTCGACCCGAAGGACGACCGGCACCAGTTATCGGAAACCTGCCCGGTTTCCGCAACGTGCTTTTAGCCACAGGGCACTACCGCAACGGCGTGTTGCTCGCGCCGGCGACGGCTTTAGAAATTCGCTCGGCGATTGTGGCCGGAACGCGATAGGGGCGTCGCTTCCTCGCTGCGATCGGCTTAACAGAGCGGTATGCCCTCTGTTGATTGGGCTTTTGGCACATTTTTAAACTTCGTCGCTTCCGTCGAGATTTGCAACTGAGGCCCAGAACGGGCCAAGCGCACGACCGTATTGTTTCCTAGAAGCGCTTCCGTGATGGGGCGATCGTCTAAATAAGTACCGTTACCCCCCAGATTGATAATTTTCCACCTGCAACCCCAGCGCTGCAACTCTAGGTGGTAGCGGGACACGACGGCGCTGTGCAGAATGACGTCATTGTCGATCGCTCGTCCGACGCGAATCACCGGTATGTCCTCAAAAGTCCAGCTTTGACAGGGAAGATGTGGAATGCGATGCACCAAAGTCAGAGTAATCACAATCTACTCCGGAGAACATGATAGACAATCTCATCCTGTGAGGACGAAATAATTCCAGAGATTGTTCCTTAAACTTTATATCTTTTTTAAGTTAAAAATCGTGAAAAAAATATTTATTTTTAACACTTTTATGGTAAAAACATTGCAAAAATCCGTTAAGCGAGGGGCTTTCCAGTCTGGGGTGAGAGGGTGCGGGGGTGTGGGGGTGCAGGGGGTACACAATCCAGAACTCAAAATCGGGCTTCAGGGGTGAGAGGCTGAAAGAAGAAAGACAAATCAGAGGCATTCCTAATCTTATTCTCAAAAGAGAGTCAATCGATATCCCAAACACGAAAACGCGCGATCGCTTGTATAGCGTTTCTTTCAGGATTTGCAAACTGTCGGGGGCCAGAAACCCGGTTTCTGCGAGAAACCGGGTTTCTACGCTTTCATAACTCAAATAAAAACACTGTATATTACGAAATGTAAATGTACGAGCCAAGCGCTCCTTTAAGTGCAACATGAACGTGCCTGTCAAGCCTTTCGGCAAACCCCGCCCCCTGTGGCGCGTGATTCTGCTATCGGGAATCAGCCTGCTGCTGTACTACGGCTGGTATAAGTGGATTATTCAAGAAGAATTGCGACAATACAAAGGCAGCGGCTGGTCTGGAACCCTCTGCTTACTGCCCTTTGTCTTGGGAGTCGCCGTTCCCCAAGCACTGCGCCTGTACGATCCAGATGTGCCGGGATGGTTTGGCTGGTTTTCCCTGCTGGGCGTCGTCTGGATTTACATCGTCCAATTTCGGCTGTACAGGACGGTGAATGAACTGTACCGCGAAGCCGGGATGAAAGAACCCCTAGTCGTCTGGTGGCTGTTTATTCCGGGACTGAATTTAATCGTGGGGCTCAGACAGATTCACTTCTTAAGTCAGTTCTGGGCAAGAGAGCAAGGAGTCACCGTCAAAGACGCGATTGCCGAGACGCTGCCTTTTCTCTCCGCCAATGCTTGATGTTCTTTTGTAATCCTATCCCGCTTCAAAGCAGCCGGATGCGTTACCGTTCGCGGTAACGCATCCGATCCGAACGCACCTGCATCGCAATGCCTGCAAAAAATGCTCTGGCAGTAGAAAAGAAGGCAAGGCTGATATTTTTTTGCATTTTTTCTATCCGAAACAAACAATTGACGCAATCGCCAGCTTTTTGTTTCCACAAGCCTTGGCAAATCGTTGCCAATAAAGAAAAAATACAGTCAGAGAATCTTCAGAAAATGCCCGACTATGTATTGACAGTTTGCCAACGGCTGTGCTATGGTTATATCCATAAATAAGTCTAATATTTGCAAGATAAAAATAACACTTGCAAGTATGAAAACTTGCTTAGGTATTGCAAGATAATCAACTCTTCAAAGGAAATCCAAATGAAACTCAGTAAAAAATTAGCCGCTTTGCTGGCAGGTACAGCCGTGATGTTGGCTGGGATAGGAGCGAACCAGGCTCAGGCAAAACCGCTGGGAGATGGGCTAGCCAATAAAGGAGAAAATCTCCTCCTCGCTCAGGATTCCGATCAGACACCCGACGTTTATCAATTCACGCTGACGAACAACACGGGTAAAACTATTACAGTCGTGGCAGCGGCTGACGCTGAGGGCGGGGAATCTATGGGAACATTCGATTTGGAAGATGGGAAAATAGAAGACGGCGCTACAGTGACATTAGTGTGGGACGAATCGACCAATAACACGGGCTGCAATTGGGCAATCACGGTTGGGTTTGAGGACGGCTCGGTGGCGGAACCTGCGATCGTTGACTTTTGCGCGGCGAATGTTGAATTAACGGTTGAGTAATCAACAGAAACCCGGTTTTTTCAAAAAACCGGGTTTCTACTTACTTAGTTCGATACAGGTACGTCGAGATCGAGCGATCGCACCAAAAACGCCCACTTATCGGCTGCTTCCTCGATAATCTTCGTCGTCGGTTTGCCCGCACCGTGCCCTGCCTTTGTTTCAATCCGAATCACAACCGGATTCTCGCCCGCGTGAGCGGCTTGCAAAGCTGCCGCAAACTTGAAACTGTGGGCGGGAACCACGCGATCGTCGCGATCGGCAGTTGTAATCATCGTTGCCGGATAAGCCGTACCGGGTTTGAGATTGTGCAGAGGCGAATAAGCATAAAGGGTTTTAAAATCCTCCGCATTGTCAGGCGTACCGTACTCGGAACACCACGCCCAACCAATCGTAAATTTGTGGAAGCGCAGCATGTCCATCACCCCCACAGCCGGGAGCGCCGCGCCGAACAAATCGGGGCGCTGAATCATGCACGCGCCGACTAGCAATCCCCCATTACTTCCCCCGCCGATCGCCAATTTTTCCCGCGACGTATATTGATTATCGATCAGCCACTCAGCCGCCGCGATAAAATCGTCAAATACATTCTGCTTGTTCTGTTTCATGCCGGCTTGGTGCCACTCTTCGCCGTACTCGCCGCCGCCGCGCAAATTCGGCACCGCGTAGACGCCGCCCAACTCCATCCACACCAGCACGCTCACCGAGAAACTCGGCGTCAGGGAGACATTAAAACCGCCGTAGCCGTAGAGATAAGTAGGATTATTTCCATCCAGCTTAATTCCCTTTTTGTGAGTGATGAACATGGGCACGCGGGTGCCGTCTTTGCTGTTGTAGAAAACTTGCTTCGTTTCGTACTCGGCGGGATTAAAATCTACATTGGGCTGGCGGAAAAGGGTGCTTTCACCCGTCACCATGTCGTAGCGGTAGATAGTTGCCGGCGCGGTAAAGCCGGTGAAACTGTAGAAAGTTTCCGTATCGTAGCGTTTGCCGCCGAAGCCGCCAGCCGAGCCAATACCCGGCAATTCCACTTCCCGTACAAACGAGCCGCTGAGGTCGAAGATTTTGATCTGAGTGCGGGCGTCTTTGAGATAGTCTGTCACAAACTGGTTGTTGAGCAAGCCGACGCCTTCGAGGGTTTCAGCCGCTTGGGGAATAATTTCTTGCCAGCGATCGCGCCCCGGGTTTTTCGTATCAATCCCAATCACGCGCCCGCGCGGCGCATCTAAATCCGTCTGGAACCAGAAAACCGAGCCCTCATTGTCGATGAAACTGAATTTCGCCTCAAATTCGCTAATTAATTCTACGACCTCAGCATTCGGATCGGTCAAGTCTTTGTAAAAAACGAGATTTTTTGGATCGGTGCCCCGCCAAACTGAGATAATCAGATACTTGCCATCTTCCGTGACACCACCGGAAAAACCCCATTCTTTTTGGTCGGGGCGGTGGTAAATCAGCACGTCTTCCGATTGAGGAGTGCCCAGACGGTGGTAGAATAATTTTTGGTAGTAATTGACGTCTTCAAACTGAGTCCCTTCATTCGGTTCGTCGTAGCGACTGTAAAAGAAACCTTGCGAGTCGTGCGTCCACGACGCGCCGGAAAATTTTATCCACTGCAAGCGATCGCTGAGGTCTTCTCCGGTTTCAATATCGCGTACTTTCCACTCTTGCCAGTCAGAACCGGAACTGGATAACCCGTAAGCTAATAAGTTCCCATCTTCGCTGATGGCAATCCCGGAAAGGGCGACGGTTCCGTCTTCCGAGAGCCCATTCGGATCGAGCAATACTCTCGGCTCGGCATCGAGAGCCGTTAAAGTGTACAGGACGCTTTGATTTTGCAATCCGTCGTTTTTATAGTAAAAATAGCGGTTGCCTTCTTTGAAAGGGATGCTGTATTTTTCGTAATCCCAGAGTTTCGTCAAGCGCTGCTTGATTTGTTCCCGGGCTGGGATTTCGCTGAGATAGCTAAAGGTGACTTGGTTTTGCGCCTCAACCCACGCTTTCGTTTCCTCTGCGTCCGGATCTTCCAGCCAGCGATACGGATCGGGGACTTTTGTTCCGTGATAGTCATCGACTTGCTCGACTTTGTGACTTTCTGGGTAAGTTAGGGGCTTGTCAGAATATGGCATAGTGTCAGGTTGCGTGCAATACCGTTTAGTTTAGCGCTTGATGGGGTGGGTGCGGGAGCGATCGCCTGTAGAGTTGAAGGATTCTCCTGCTTTACCTCCGGCTGGCGCTACGACATCGCGATCGCCCGTCGTCAATCTTTCTCAAATTTTCTATAAGTTATATCTTATTTTTCCGATTTTTGCACGCTTTTCAAAAAATTTACCAGCCAATCTTTCACAAGGTAAGTGGCGCGACAGTCGTCTTCATTGTAGCGCAAAATGATATCGAGAAAGGCGCGATCGCCACTCGCTAACCACCGATCGTACCAGATGACGCACTGGGCACCGTCAGCCTTGAGATCGCGCCACTCAAACCCCATCCAGCGCGCGATCGCTTTGAGGGCGTAACTTTCCACCGGCATCACCGCCGATCGCGTGACGAGGGCGTGTACGTCGGCAAATCGCTTTAATACCGGTTTCCAGCGGTGCGAGGGCGTCTGATAGCGTTTTGCTAGCCGCTTCACCGTCTGCACTTCGTACTCGCAAAAATGAAAAATCGGCGCAATCGGGTATTTCCAAACGAGCTGTAAAAATTGCTCCCAAGCCAACTTTTCATCTTCCGGTTTTTCTGCTAAAAACGGGTAAAATTTTTCCGTATTAGTTCGCCGATCGACGACTAAAACGCCGTGCAGGTAATCCAGATTCAGCTCGGGTTCGGCTTCGATGTCGAAGTACAGCTCGACGGGCGACACCGGCAAGTCGCTCGGACGCAGCTCTAATGCGCCGGGGGTAGCGATCGCCCGATTTTCGAGGAAAGCTCGCGCTTGCAGCACCAACTGCAGCGCCACTGTATCCGCAAACTCTGGATAGATTTCTAGCTCAGCCGGATCGGCAGCGGCGATCGCTTCTGTAGTAGTGAGATTGAGCGATCGCAACAGAGCGTAGCGATTCGAGGTGACTCCCGGCAAAAGAGAAATATGTTGCTGAGATTTGGCGATCGCGTGACAACTGCTGTGCCAGTGGCAGAGACTGCACGGGTGGCGGGAAATAAACACCTCTGGCTCTTGCTTTTCTTTGAGCATTTGAATGCAAGCGATCGCCAACTCCTCCACCTGCGGCACCCGCTGCGACAGGTTAACGGTGTATTCCCCCTTATCCCGCAACACCAGCAGCGCCGTATCGGGCCAAACTCCCTGCACCAACGACAGCAGCCAAGCGTGATAAGCCGCCACCAGTTGATAATCCAGCTTCGGACGCTTGCCGAGCTTGATATCGAGCGGAACGTACAGCCAATCGCCAAAACAGGACGCTCCCGCCTCCTTCACCAACAAATCGGGACTGCTGACGAGGGAGAATCCTTCTGGCCCTTCTGCCAGCAGCACCCCCTGGTAAATCAGTTCTGCCCCCTGCTGCATTAATGCCAGAGTAGCTCTAGCGCCAGAGAGCCAATCGCCTCTGGCATAGTTTGGCTTCGAGTATGCCCGCGCGGCGAGGGTGGCTTGCTTGTAAGCCCAGACATCGTGTTGGAGTTTGAGGAGAAAGTCGCTGGGGCGATCGCGCTGTTTGGGGTTGCCAAAAACATCGAGAAAAGCTCGTCGCTGGCAGCGCTGGTAGTGAAATAAAAGGTCAGTAGTCAGCAGCATGACTTTAAACTAACAAATATTGGTAGCAGTAGAATGGAAAACAAAGCAGGAGTTTATACCCAAGCGCTGTCAATCCTCGAGTCAAGAATTTCAGGGGCGTAGAAATCAGCGCCGTTCGGGAAAAAACCAGCCCACCGACTCACCCCCTGTCCCCATCAATGCCCAAAACCATTCAACCCTCTCTCACTCGGCGATTGACGGTGCTTTACCTGACGGCGCTGAGTGCCGTAGCACTGCTGACAGTAGCGGGCCAAATTGTGATCCAGCGATCGCTCGTCCAGCAGTCGAGCGATTCGCGGGTCATCAACCTCGCCGGTCGCCAGCGGATGCTCAGCCAGCGGCTGAGCAAAGCCGCCCTCGCCATCCAGGCTTCTGCCGATACCCCCGCCCGACAGCCGCGAATCGAGGAGCTACAAACGGTCGTCAAGCTGTGGGAGCGATCGCATATAGGCTTGCAGCGCGGCGACACCGAGCTGGGGTTGCCCGGGACGAACTCGCCGGAAGTCACCCGCATGTTTGCCGAAATCGAACCGCACTACGATGCCATGCGCGGCGCTGCCAAGGGACTGCTGATATTATTAAACACGCCAAAAACCCCTGCTCCCACAGCAGACAGCAATTTAGAGACGCAACCTTTAGAGACACAACAGCCGCCAGCCGACCTCTCCCCATTTATTCAAACCATCCTCGCCCACGAAGGCGCTTTTCTCAAAGGCATGGACGCGATCGTTTTTCAATACGATCGAGAAGCCAAAACTCGCGTAGATGCCATGAAAGCAACCGAGCTGGCCATTCTAATTGTTACGCTGATCGTATTGCTTTTAGAAGCGATATTTATCTTTCACCCAGCCGTCAATCAGTTGCGGGACTACATTGACCAATTACTGAAAAATAAAGAGGAAAATGCCCGCATTGCGGCTGAATTAGAAATCAAAAATGCAGACCTCGACAAAGCCCTACAGGAAGCCCAATCTGCTACGCGCCTGAAATCAGAATTTCTGGCGAACATGAGCCACGAAATCCGAACGCCGATGAATGCAGTGATCGGCATGACTGGGTTGTTGCTGGATACAAAACTGACTGCCGAACAGCGAGAATTTACAGAAATAATTCGCACGAGCGGCGACGCCCTGCTGACACTGATTAACGATATTTTGGATTTTTCCAAAATCGAAGCAGGCAAAATGGATTTGGAAACGCAGCCATTTGAAGTGCGCGCTTGTATTGAAGAATCCCTCGATTTAATCGTTCCTAAAGCCGCTCAAAAAAATCTCGACGTCGCCTATCTGATTGACGAACTCGTTCCCAGCGCAATTTTCGGCGACATCACGCGCCTGCGTCAAATTTTGGTCAACCTGCTCAGCAATGCGGTGAAATTTACCGAAATCGGAGAAGTCGTGGTGTCGGTGACGGCAGGCAAAGTGACTGAGAATGAGGAATCGGGCATGGGGCATGGGGTAGATGAAAGAATCATCCAACCCACTACCCATCACCCATTACCGATGACCCACGAGCCATCCCCAATGCCCAATTCGCAATGCCCCATACCCAACCTCTACGAAATTCACTTCGCGGTTAAAGACACTGGCATCGGCATTCCCAAAGATCGGATGGAGCGGCTGTTTCAGTCGTTTTCTCAAGTAGACTCTTCCACAACGCGCCAGTATGGCGGCACGGGTTTGGGTTTGGCGATTAGCAAGCGACTGTGCGAAATTATGGGCGGGAAAATGTGGGTGGAAAGCGAAGCGGGAAAAGGTTCGACATTTCACTTCACGATTGTCGCCCCAGCGGCTCCCAGCCAACAGCAAATTTACCTGAGCGGCGTTTTGCCACAGTTGGCAGGCAAGCAGTTGCTAATTGTCGATGACAATCCGACAAATCGGCAAATTCTGCGCCTGCAAGCGCAAAAATGGGGGAGCGTGGCTGTGGATGTGGCGACGGGTACGCAGGCGCTGGATTTGATTCGTCAGGGCAAATCTTTCGATCTGGCGATTTTAGACATGCAGATGCCGGAAATGGACGGCGTGGCACTGGCGATCGCCCTGCGCCAATATCGAGACGCGATCGCCCTGCCCCTGGTGATGCTGACTTCGATCGGTCGCCCGCCCGGTGCCGAGCGGGTGGATTTTGCCGCCTATTTGACAAAGCCCATCAAGCCCTCTCAGCTTTACGATGCCCTCATGGGCGTTTTTGCCAAACAACCGACGCGCGTAACCGAGCGATCGCAGTCTTTGCTGGCCGACGATCATCTCGCCGAACGATTGCCGCTGCACATTCTCATCGCTGAAGACAATCGGGTGAACCAAAAAGTAGCGCTGCGGATTTTGGAACGGATGGGCTACCGAGCCGACGTGGCGGGTAATGGATTGGAGGTACTCGAAGCACTGCACCGCCAGCCTTACGACGTCGTACTCATGGACGTGCAAATGCCGGAGATGGATGGTTTGGAAGCAACTCGCCAGATAGTTCAGCAGTGGGAGCGGCACGAGCGCCCGCGCATTATTGCCATGACGGCAGGCGCTCTAGAAGGCGATCGCGACAAGTGCCTTGCGGCTGGCATGGATGACTATCTCACCAAGCCGATAAACGTGGGAGCCCTACAGGCAGCACTGGAACGCTGCGTGCCCCTATCGGGAAAGCAAGTTGTGCAGTTAGAAAGCCCAGTTGTCGGAGAGGACGCCAGCGATCGAGGCAGCCACGAGGAACTGCCCCTACAGCCTGCTGCCGTTGACTTGGCATTTCTACAATCGCTGCGCGAGGAACTGCAGGAAGACGGGGAACCAGACGCGATCGCAGAACTGATCGGATTATTTCTCAGGAGTACGCCCCCCCTGCTAGACGCCATTAAAGAAGCCGTCGAGCAAGGTAATGCAGAGACGCTGAGGAAATCAGTACACAGCCTCAAGGGCAGTTGTGCGAATTTTGGCATCATTGGCATGGCAGCGCTGTGCGACAAATTAGAAGCGATCGCGACAAGCAATTCCCTGCACGGAGCGCCCCAAACTGTCTTAGAACTAGAAAACGAATTCGCCAGCGCCCGCGATATTTTACAAACTTTATCTGCCTCTTAAATCCATTTAACTTTTTCTAAAACTTCAATAACCCCCTTAAATCATGCAAACCCTGCACTTTCCAAATCTCCCAATCCCCCAATCCCGGCATGTAAGACAAAACGCCATCTCATGCCGAGAAAAAGAGTAGCATAGAACGGTAAGTGAATTTTGTCGAAAATAGGCATGTCCCCAGAACAAACGACGGGCGAACCGAGAGAATACAGCCGCGATCGCCACCGAGAGCAATTTCCAGCCTTGACCAATAAAGTCTATTTAAACTACGGGGGACAGGGGCCATTACCCCGCGCCGCGCTGGAAGCCATTCGCCAAGGTTTCGAGCAGGTGCAGGAAATCGGGCCATTTTCCGCGAAAGCCTATTACTGGATGGTGGAAGAGGCGCAGCAAACCCGAGAAGCGATCGCCGCCGAGTTGGGCGTGCCCGCCACCAGCATCACCCTCACCGAAGACACCACCGTCGGCTGCAATATTGCCCTGTGGGGCATAGACTGGCAGCCGGGAGATCACCTGCTGCTCACCGACTGCGAACATCACGGCGTCATCGCAGCGGTACAAGAGCTACAGCGGCGCTACGACATAGAAGTGACCGTCTGCCCGCTGATTGGCACCTTAAATGAAGGCAATCCCGTTTCGGAAATCGTCCAATACCTGCGATCGAATACCCGCCTCGTCGTCCTCAGTCACGTTTTGTGGAACACCGGACAACTTCTGCCCCTCGCCCAAATCGTGCAAGTCTGCCGCAGTCATTCCACCTGGGGCAAACCCGTGAGAATTCTCGTCGATGCTGCCCAATCTGTCGGCGTTTTGCCGCTGAATTTGACAGAATTGGGAGCAGATTTTTACGCATTTACCGGGCACAAATGGTGGTGCGGGCCAGAAGGTGTCGGAGGGTTGTACGTCGCTCCTGATGCGTTGGCAAGTTTGCATCCGACCTTTGTCGGGTGGCGCAGCACTGCACCGACTCCAGAAGGACACGGTTTAATCTGGCAGCCAGACGGAAGGCGGTTTGAAATTGCCACCTCAGCCTATCCGCTTTATGCCGGTTTGCGAGCCGCGATCGCCCTGCACCACCAGTGGGGAACCGCAGAGGAAAGATATCAGCGCATCTTGCAACTCAGCCGCTATCTCTGGGAAAAACTGAGCAATCTTCCCGGCGTTACCTGTTTGAAAAAATCCCCGCCAGAATCCGGTCTGATTTCGTTTCAAGTCGCCGATTGTTCTCACCGCGAACTGGTAAAATTTTTAGAAAATAAAGGCATACTGGTGCGGACAATTCTGTCGCCAGACTGCGCGCGAGCTTGCGTTCACTACTTGAGTTTAGAATCTGAAATCGACCGATTAATTGAAGCGCTCGCCGAGTTCAGACTGTAAGAATTGAGAGAAAGGATAAAACAAACGTGTCTCGACCGATTTTGTATATTGCTATCACCAACCACGGGTTCGGACATGCCGTGCGGATTGCCTGCGTCGCCGCCGCGATTCAACAAATGAACCCGGAAATCTTGCTAATTTTGACAACCACTGCCCCGCGCTGGCTGTTAGAGGGATATATTCCCGGAGACTTCATCCTGCGCCAGCGCGCGTATGACGTGGGAGTGATTCAGAGCGACAGCCTGACAATGGATAAAACAGCGACGCTGGAAAAATTAAAAGAAATACGCGATCGCCAGCGTTCCATTATCGCCAGCGAAGTTAACTTCCTCCATTTAAATCGCGCCGGCTTAATCCTAGCAGACATCCCCCCCCTCGCCGCACCCATTGCCAAAACAGCCGGGATTCCCTGCTGGATGATGAGCAACTTCGGCTGGGATTTCATCTACCGAGCCTGGGGAGGAGAATTTATCGAGATGGCAAATTGGATTGGCGAATGCTTCAGCCAGTGCGATCGCTTGTTCCGCCTGCCCTTTCACGAACCGATGCCAGCATTTTCCACTATCACCGACGTCGGATTAACCGGCGGAAATCCCCGCTATAGCGAAGCCGACTTGAGAGATAAATGGGGAATCACCGCCCCCAAAGAAAAAACCATCTTGCTCACCTTCGGCGGGTTGGGTTTGGCAGAAATTCCCTACGAAAATCTCTTAAACTTTCCCGACTGGCAATTTATCACCTTCGACAAACAAGCGCCAGATTTACCCAACCTCATCAAAATTATTGAAGATCAATCAAAAGTTCTCCCCTCTCCCACTCCCTCCCTCCCCCACTCCCCCCCTCCCCCCCAC
>CAYOOD010000113.1:22649-23505 GCA_964405435.1 uncultured bacterium | reverse complement strand
GGCATGATATTTTATCAGCTTTATCTGTAGCCGGATTTTAGAGAATTGGTATTATTTGGCGACAGAGGCGACGACGCGATCGCAGGCGATGACGGCAGCGATATCGTCCAGGGATTGAAGGGCAGCGACCTTTTATTTGGCAATGCTGGCAGCGACAGCCTCTTTGGCAACGAAGGCAGCGATACGCTTTATGGCGGTCAAGATAATGATACCCTGCACGGTGGCCGCGATAATGATTGGTTATTCGGCGATCGCGGCAACGATCTCCTCATCGGCGACTTGGGAGCAGATACCCTCACCGGCGGGGAAGGAGACGATACTTTTGCGATCGGCAGGCGCGATGAAGTTGCGGGGGTTCGCACCACGGGAGGGCGAAATTTAACCGATGCCGACTGGTTGCTGGATTTTGGCACGGGGCAAGATACATTCCAGTTAATCGGGGGGATTGCGTTTGAAGAACTGAATATTTTTGCCGGTACGGGCGATTTGGCTGGCTATACGATCGTTCAAGACAAAGTAACGAGCGAGTATTTGGCGATCGTCAGGGGCGACATGAGCTCACTTCAGCTTGCGCCAGCACCGACAGCGATCGATAACCCGACACCGACTCCAACACTCACCCCCACTCCCTCATCAACGCCCAATCCGACACCGATACCAATTCCAAATCCAACACCGAATCCAACACCGATACCAAATCCAACACCCAATCCAACACCGATACCAAATCCAACACCGAATCCAACACCGATACCAAATCCAACACCGAATCCAACACCGACACCAAATCCAACACCGACACCGATACCAATTCCAACACCAAATCCGACACCGACACCGATACCAATTCCCAATC
>CAYOOD010000113.1:0-22549 GCA_964405435.1 uncultured bacterium | reverse complement strand
CAACACCGACACCGATACCAATTCCCAATCCAACACCGACACCGATACCAATTCCCAATCCAACACCGACACCGATACCAATTCCAACGCCCAATCCGACACCGATACCAACGCCAATCAACAACGCGCCCGCGCTCAGCACTGTCGCAAAATTCGGCAGCGAAGATGCTGATATAACTTTCACTGCCGCTGACTTCGAGAATGCTTTCAGCGATGCTGACGGTAACAGTCTCAGCCAAATTAAAATTACTTCCCTTCCGGCTGACGGCACCCTCAAACTGGGCGGCACGGCGGTTGCCGTCAATCAAGAAATTAATAGTGCTGATTTAGGGAATCTCAGCTTTACCCCAGATATCAATTTCAGCGGCAGCAGCAGTTTCGGTTGGAATGGTTTTGACGGCACGCTTTACGCTGCTACAGAGGCGACAGTCGCCATAACCGTCAACCCCGTTAACGACGCGCCTGCGCTCAGCGCTGTCAGCAAAGAAGGCAGCGAAAATGCTGATATAACTTTCACTGCCGCTGACTTCGAGAATGCTTTCAGCGATGCTGACGGTAACAGTCTCAGCCAAATTAAAATTACTTCCCTTCCGGCTGACGGCACCCTCAAACTGGGCGGCACGGCGGTTGCCGTCAATCAAGAAATAGCCGTTGCTGATTTAGAGAATCTCGTATTTACTCCCGCAACAAACTTTAACGGCGTTGAGAGTTTTAGCTGGCAGGGCTTCGATGGCAATGCTTATAGCGCAACCGACGCAACCGTTATACTTGCGATCGCTCTCGTCAATTCCCCGCCCGCCCTCAGCAATGTCGAGAAATTCGGCAGCGAAGACAGCGACATTACCTTCGCGCCTGTTGATTTCACCAGCGCTTTTAGTGACGCTGACGGCAACAGTCTCAGTCAAATTAAAATTACCTCCCTCCCGACGAACGGCACGCTGAAACTGAATGGCACCGCCGTCGCAATCAATCAAGAAATTAATGTTTCTGAGTTAGGCAATCTCACGTTTACGCCTGATGCCAATTTCAACGGCAGCGAGAGTTTCGGCTGGAATGGTTTTGACGGGCTGGCGTATGCAACGGCAGGGGCAACTGTTAACCTGACGGTAAGCGCTGTCAGCGACGCCCCCACTGTCGGTACAGTTATCAAATCTGGCGACGAAGATGCGATCGCAATTTTCACGGCTGCTGACTTTACCAGCGCTTTTGGCAGTGTTGACGGGAACAGTCTCAGCCAAATTAAAATCACCTCGTTTCCAGCCAACGGCACCTTACTGCTGAGCGGCACTCCCGTTGCCCTGAATCAGGAAATTGCTATTGCTAACGCGGGCAATCTGACTTTTTTGCCCGCCGCCAATTTCAACGGCAGTGAGAGTTTTAGCTGGAATGGTTCTGACGGCAGTGCTTATGCCGCTACGGATGCAACAGTTAACATAACTGTCAATCCCGTTAATGATGCGCCAGTCAACGCAGTGCCAGGAATTCAGAGTACCAGTGAAAACGCGGCGCTTGTATTTTCGTCGGCGAATGGCAATCAAATTTCGATTAGCGATGTAGACGCAGGCAGTAACTCCGTGCAAGTGACGCTGACGGCGACTGACGGCACTTTGAGTTTGGGAAATACCGCCGGGTTGAGCGTGACTGGCAACGGCACGGCTACTGTCACAATATCAGGCGGTATTAGCGATATTAATGCAAGGTTAGAAGGGACGAGCTTTGTGCCGGCGGCGGGTTTCGCGGGGACGGCAACAGTCCAAGTGACAACGAACGACCAGGGCAACAGCGGCAGTGGCGGGGCTTTGAGCGATGTGGATTCGCTGAATGTAACAGTTAAACCAACCGTGACGCTGACGGCAGGCGATCGCGACGCGGCTGAAAGCGGCTCCGATCCGGGCATATTTATCGTAACGCGCTCTGGTTCTACCGCCGATCCGCTGACGGTGTTTTACTCGATCGCCACGGGTGCGGGGCAAGCGAGCAATACCGCCGATTACAGCACCCTAAGCGGTAGCGTTATTATCCCTGCTGGGGCGAGTACGGCGGCGATCGACATTATCCCTGTCAACGATACGGATATCGAAGGGGACGAAACCGTCACGCTGAGTTTAACCTCCGATGCGGCTTATACGGTGGGAGTTGCTAATACTGACACGGTGACAATTGCCGACGATGACGTAACGGTAAATATTGCTGCTACCACCGCCAACACGGCAGAAGGAAGCGCGACTCCCGCTCAATTTACCGTCACGCTCAACGGCGCGATCGCAGCCAATTTAACCGTCAATTACTCGATTACGGGTGGAAGTGCTACCCAGGGAACTGATTACAATTCCCTATCCGGAAGTGTTACTATTCTGGCAGGTTCAACTGCGGCAACGATTGACGTGACTGCCATCAATGATGCGGTTGCGGGTGAAGGGAGCGAAACTGTCGAATTGACGTTAAGCCCGAGTGTGGCTTATTCGGTGGGAACGGCTGCGGCAACAGTTGCGATCGCCGATAACGAATTGACTTTTAATGCTCCGGTAACAGGTGGGAGTTTCGGCAGCGCCGTAGTAGCGCTCAATACCAGCGAACTTGTCATCGGCGCACCCACAGCAAACAGCCGTCAAGGCTCAGCCTACAAGTTCAATCTAGCCGGCGCTACGCCCACCACATCCACCCTTGCCTTCTCTTCTGGAAACCCACTTTCAGCAACCTATTTCTCAGGGTTCCCCATCAATACTGGGGGATTGTTTGGTTCCTCGCTGGCGTTCGACGGCACCAATTTACTCATCGGGCAACCGGAGGGGCTCTCAACTGGCAGCTTCCCGGCTTCTGGTTTTGGAAGAGCCTATCTATTTAACCCCAGCAGCAGTACGCCGACGCAGACTTTCAATAACCCGACTGCAACCTCGGGAGACACATTCGGCTTGGCACTAGCGGCGCAAGGCGGCAACTACTTAATCGGAGCGCCTCAGTATAAAGTCTCCAGCCAAGATGTCGGGCAAGTGTATCTAACTGGCGGCAGTACGCAGACTTTCAATAACCCGGAAACGAGCAACGGTGCCGAGTTCGGCTCGGCGGTGGCATTTGCGGGAGCCAACTTCCTCATCGCCGCTCCCGAACAGGATGTGGCTCCCAATGACAACGCGGGTAAAGTGCGCTTGTTGGATAGCAGCGGCGCAGTCGCGCAAACCATGATTAACCCGAATCCCGCAGGAACGGACGATCGCTTCGGTTTCGCGATCGCTTCCAACAGCGCGGGCACCCGCTTTCTCATCGGGGCACCAGGCGAAGATATGGGCGGCACCGATGCCGGGGCAGTCTACCTGTACGACAACACCGCCACCCTCCTGCACACCTTCACCAACCCCGACGCGAGCGCCGGTAGCGGGTTCGGCACCGCTGTCGCCTTCGCCGGCGATGACATCCTCATCGGAGCACCGGGCAAGTTCTTCGGGAGCGGCATCGCGCCCGTTAATGGCAAAGCTTACCTGTTCGACGACGAAGCCAGCGCTGCCCCCTACGCGCGCTTGCAAACCTTCAACAACCCTACAGGCGGCAATGACGGCTTCGGTGCCTCCCTGACGGCGGCGGGCAGCAGCATCCTCATCGGGGCACCTTTTGAAAATACGACTGTATCCTCTGGGAGCACCCCTGTGATTGCTGATGGGGCTGCCTACCTGTTCAACTTCGGCTAGTTTTTGTGGGGCGAATCGCCCCTGTGCCTTCGTTCCCCCCTGGAACTTCACCGCATAGGGGCGGCACAGCCCCACCCGAAAGAGCGCCGTAACAGCACTGAAACTCTTTAAAATAATTGAGGAGTAACGATTGAGCCAATAATGCAGTACCGACGATTTGGGCGTACAGAATTGCAAATGCCCGTGTTTTCCTGCGGCGGGATGAGATATCAGTACAAGTGGCAGGATGTCCCAGAGTCAGACATTCCCGCTGACAATCAGCAGAATCTAGAAGCAACGATTCGCCGCGCTGTTGAATTGGGTATCAATCACATCGAGACGGCGCGGGGTTACGGGACTTCCGAGATGCAACTGGGGCAAATTTTGCCCAAATTCGAGCGCGATCGCCTGATTGTCCAGACGAAAGTGGAGCCCGAAGAAGATCCGCAGCAATTCCTGCAAAACTTCGAGAAATCCCTATCTTATCTGAAGCTCGATTATGTGGACTTGCTGGGACTGCACGGGATTAACAATGCCGAATTGCTGCACTACAGCGTCCGCGACGGCGGCTGTCTTGATATAGCAAAAAAGCTGCAAGCTCAGGGGAAGGTGAGATTTATTGGGTTTTCCACCCACGGCGCAACCGATATCATTGTCAAGGCGATCGAAACCGACCAGTTCGACTACGTTAACCTGCATTGGTATTATATCAATCAGTTCAACTGGCCGGCGATAGAAGCCGCAACGCGGCACGATATGGGCGTATTTATTATCAGCCCTTCGGATAAAGGGGGAATGCTCTACAAGCCGTCGCGAAAATTAGTAGAATTGTGCCAGCCCCTCAGTCCGATCGTGTTTAATAACTTGTTTTGCTTGAACCATCCTCAAGTTCACACCCTCTCCATAGGGGCTGCACGTCCGACGGATTTTGACGAACATGTAAAAACCTTACCCCTGTTGGAAAAAGCAGGAGAATTATTGCCGCCTATTGTCGAACGGCTGGAAAAAGAAGCGATCGCCCGTTTCGGGGAAGATTGGGTGCGCAGTTGGAACATCGGTTTGCCCGCCCCCGAACAAACGCCCGGTGAAATTAATATTCCGACAATCTTGTGGCTGAGAAATTTAGCACTCGCTTACGATATGGTAGATTATGGCAAAATGCGCTATAACTTGTTGGGAAATGCAAGTCACTGGTTTCCCGGCAAAAAGGCAGATAAGGTACAAGAGTTTGACTTGAGCGCGTGTTTGGCGAAAAGTCCCCACGCGGCTAAAATACCAGCCCTGCTGGAAGATGCTCACCAACTTTTAGGCGGAGAAGCGATAAAACGGCTGTCTCAAAGTTAGGTTGACGCTGAAAGGAGTGGGGAGGTGCGTGAATTGCTCCTCATCTCCTCGATTAAGTAAAAATTACCAATCCTCCGCCCGCTCCTTGCAAGCTTATACTCTAATCAATAGAGCAATTTCACCGGAATACCTTCTATGACTCTCAATCGTCGCAATTTCTTATTTTTGCTGGGAGCCAGCGTCGGGGCAGTCACCGTCGGGGCTTGCGGGGCGTCTGGGGAAAACCTTTCTACATCCTCCAAAGACGCTCCCGCAGCCGAGTCAACCATCGCTCAAAATGCAGCGATTATCGAACTGCCGCCGTTACCGTATGCTTACAATGCCCTAGAACCGCACATCGACGAGCGGACGATGCAGTTTCACCACGACAAGCACCACGCGGCTTACGTCAAAAATCTCAACGACGCCCTCAACAAGCACCCCGAATTGAAAAGTAAGAGCGTCGAGGAACTGCTGCGGGACATTAAAAGCGTGCCGGAGGACATTCGCACCACGATTCGCAACAACGGCGGCGGGCACGTCAATCACAGCATGTTTTGGAATATTATGAAACCGAATGGCGGCGGGGAGCCGACAGGTGCGATCGCCGACGCTATCAAAACCACTTTTGGAAGCTTTGAAGCCTTCCAGAAACAGTTCAACGAAGCCGGTGCCAAACAATTCGGCAGCGGGTGGGTTTGGCTAGTTCGCACCTCTGCCGGAAAGCTGGAAGTCATGGCGACGCCCAACCAAGACAGTCCCTTTATGGAAGGGCACTATCCCATTATGGGTAATGACGTTTGGGAACACGCCTACTATCTCAAATACCAGAACCGCCGCCCCGATTATTTGTCGGCTTGGTGGAACGTCGTCAACTGGGATGAAATTAACCAGCGGTACGCACAGGCGCTCCGTTCGTAGGGAGGGTTTTATCGCTCTCCTAAAAAAATAAACGTTTGTAGTGAGCGATGCAAGCGCTATCATAAAAACAGATGAGGACTGAAGTCCTTACTACGAACGTTTGTATTGAAGATGAGGACTGAAGTCCTCACTACGAACGAAGACTGAAGTCTTCACTACGAACAATTTAAAGGGGTTGCTGAGTGGGCACGCCAGTAGGGCGGGGGAATGCTGCCGGCGTATTGCCCACTTTCCGCAAGTACAGGCAGTGACGCACGCTGTTACTAATTGGCGTGGTAAAAGGCTCAATGGAAGCGAGCGCGCCGCCGAGCTTTTCAACAGCAGGCAGCAGCGTTTTTGTTTCCTCATCCGTCCAGTGTCCGCGATAGAGAATCGCCAAACCGCCCGCTTTCAGAAATGGCAGCGCGTACTCCGCACAAACGGAGGCAGGGGCGACGGCTCGCAGCATGGCAATGTCGTAATTCTCCCGGTGCAGCGGGTGCCTGCCCATTTCTTCCGCTCTGCCGGTCGCGGCGATCGCATTTTCGAGCTGCAGTTGCGTCAGAAGCGTGTTGAGAAAGGCGATTTTTTTGCGGGTGGAATCGAGCAGGGTGACAGTACAGTTAGGTAAGGCGATCGCTGCAGGCAGCCCCGGAAACCCCGCCCCCGTGCCGATATCGATCGCCCGCAAAGGTAAAGCATCCGGGTTGACTTTTTCTCCTTCCCCCTCCCCGCTCCCCACTCCCTTCAACAAAGGAGCAATTCCCCGCAGAGAATCCCACAGGTGTTTCTCCCAAAACTCCACCGGATCGGTGATGCGAGTGAGATTCATCTGGCGGTTTCCCGACAGAATCAATTCGTATAACTTCTGAAACAACTGCTGCTGAGTCGCATTTGGCTGCCACGAGAGCGTTTCGTGCCACAGGGAAGCCATTTCCGGCAGCAGGGTTTTAATTGCACCGTTTTCTTCCATCTTTCCTTTTTTGCAAAAATCCCTGTAGGGGCTTTCGCATTCGCGTACAGATATCTGCGACAAACCGATAATATTTATGCGCGAATGCGAAAGCCCCTACAAAATAAAGAGCCTCCCAGCTCTAACTCAGACTGGCTGCCTGCACGCGATCGCCGAGCGCTAATTTTTGCGGTTCCACCGATTGCAAATCGCCGTGCTTGAGAGTCCAGCAGCGATCGGCTGTCCCGATCAAATCGCTGGCATCGTGCGTCACTACCAACAGCGTCCAGTGAGTTTTCAGCTTGGCGAGCAAATTGACGAGCTGGCGGCGCATCGACCAGTCCAACCCGGCGGTGGGTTCGTCTAGCATCAGCAGGTGAGGCTGGCGAATCAACTGCACCGCCAGCGCCAAGCGCCGCTGCTGTCCACCGCTGAGGGCGTGGGGCGAAGCGTGCAGGGGCAAGCGCTCCAAACCGACTTCCTTGAGGGCTTGGTTAACCTGTTCCGAGCCGATTTCTGGATGTCCCAGCCGCAATTCCTGTAGAATCGTACTGCCGCAGAAATGGCGTTCTGGGAACTGAAACACCAATCCTCCCAACTGCTGCAGGTGTTCGGGAGTCAGTTCTTGTTCGCGCCAGAATACTTTTCCGCCCGTCGGTGCCGCTAGCCCAGCCAAAATTTCCAGTAGCGTACTTTTGCCAGACCCACTTGGCCCAACGATAAGCCCCATCTGCTTCGGTGCCAGTTCCAGGTTAATGGCTTTCAGGATAGCAGTGGGGCTTGCGGGTGGATGATAAACCAAGTTTCTCAGATAGAGCATTCAGTTTCTTTTTGTTTCAGTTCTAAAAAAAAATTGCAGTCAGAGGCTCGCCCCACCCCATCTACATCCTACAACAAAGTTAAAGCTATTGAGGGCGTTGCTCTCGCGGCACCGGGCTTGCGCCGTTACACTTTTAAATTTTAAATTTTAATCTTAACATTGGGAAGGGTGACAGAAAAAATCTGTGGAAATTACGGAGGTTCTGGAACGGTCAGGCTGACTTAATTCGGGATCTTTTAACGCAAAGCCATGCGCTGTGACGCCGCGATCGCCCGCCTGCTCGAATCAGGGCGCTTCCCAGAGCGTCAGGAACCCAACCGCAGCAGCGAACGGCTAATATTAGGGATTGATTCGCGCAAAGGTTTTTCAGCGAGCAAACTATGCTAAAAAGATTTCTCACTCGTGTAAATCCCAGAGGTGGGACGAGAGCGATCGGGAGCGCCGCTCTGGCTGCCCTATCCCTAACGGCTGCGATCGCCCTCAACGCCCTGACTCTATCCCCTAACCCCTCCCTCGCGCAAGACCCCTTCCGCAACAGCAACGCTCAAATCATCGGAGAAAAAACAGAAGCGGCTTTTAAAGCACTCTTCGAGAAAGGCGACTATGCTGCCGCCAGCCAGTATCTGGAAACAGCTACATCCAGCGATTCTAACGAACCCCTCGTCTATGCCCTGAAAGCCTCCCTCGCCTACCTGCAAGAAGACTGGAGCGCTCTGGATGCCAACGCCCGCAAAACTCGCGAAACAGCGCAACTCCTCAGCAGCACCAACCCCCTGCGAGGCAATCTCTACACGGCTGCTGGCCATTTTTTAGAAGGAGCATCGATCATTTCCCGAGAAGGCACCGTCAAGGGGACGCCCCAAGCCTTGAATAAATTGCGGGAAGTCTTTCAATATCTCGATGCCGCCGAAAAAATCGCCCCGCAAGATCCAGAAATCAATTTATTCAAAGGATACATGGATTTGATGCTGGCGGTCAACCTGCCCTTTTCCGATCCGACGGAAGCGATTAACCGGCTAGAAAAGTATGCCCAACCCCGCTACCTCGCCGATCGCGGTCTTGCCGTTGCGTACCGAAACCTGAAAGAATATGACAAAGCGCTGGATTACGTCAATCGCGCCCTCGACCAGACGCCCGACAATCCAGAAGTTCACTATCTCAAAGCCCAAATTCTCGTCAACCTGAAAAAGAATGCCGAAGCCAAGGAGCATTTTAACAGTGCTTTAACCAAATCCGAGCAACTCCCCAAAAGCAGCATCCAGCAAATTTTTTACGAAGCCTGCAAAAATCAAAAACGCCTCGAAAAAGCACAGTGGAACTGCGACGGACTGCGAGATAAAATTAGAGAAGGGGCGGGCATCTGGGGGCCGAAAGAATTGCCGCCGCTAGAATAAATCGTTGAGGAAAATGGAAGTACAGTTTCGCGAGTTTAACCCGTTCGACCTGTGGATGTGGCTGGAGTTCAGCACAGTCCCGAGCGAGATGGAAAAGCAATATATTGAGGAAGTGTTCAACTCCTGGTTTTTTCTGGGGAAACTGGGGGGATTCAATGCCGAAAATCTCCAGGTTCAAGATACCGGCCTCGATATTAGCTATATGGAGTACGATACGGAGACGGCTGATAATAGCATGATGTCACTCATGCACAATATGGCAGAATTTGAGTATCAGGGCACTTGGGGGCGGTGCTGGTTCGATTTGGGAACCAGCGACGCGATCGCCCTGGACGTACTCGTCAACGCCCTCCAGCAATTCAGCAAAGAATATGTCAGGATTGAAAAGTTGATTGTTGGCGGCGAAAACGAAGACTGGCCGATCGATGAAAATCGCCGTCAGTCCGGTTTTGCTAGCGATAATTAGGGGAGTGTGGAGTGTGGAGTGTAGAGTGAAAAAAAATTTTCTACTCAGCACTCAGCACTCAGCACTCAGCACTCTCCCCTTACCAATTCACTGCATTTAAAACTTATGGGAAAAGCCGGTAAAATCCGAGCCCTCGTCTTGGGGCTGATTCGGAATGGCGATCGCATCTTAGTAGAGGAGGGCTTCGATACAGTAAAACAGCAAGCTTTTTACCGCGCTCTGGGGGGCGGCGTTGACTTCGGCGAAACCAGCCTCGACGCCCTCCAGAGAGAATTCCGAGAAGAAATCCAAGCGGAATTAACCAATATTCGCTATTTGGGCTGCCTGGAAAATATCTTTGTTCTCGACGGCCAACCCGGCCACGAATTGATCCAGCTCTATGAATGCGACTTTAGCGATGCAAAATTTTATCAGATAGAAAAGTTCACAATTGTGGAAAAAACCCATCAATCGAGCGCTTTTTGGGTAGAGATTAGCCGCTTCAAATCGGGAGAGTTGCGGCTCGTACCCGAACAATTTTTTGAATATTTGTCATAAAAACTTGACACTCTCAAAAGTAAAGGGCGATCGGGCGCGCATCCACTAGAGAAACAAAGAATCGAGAGAGCTGGAGAGTTCAGCGATTTCATTCAATCGAGCGGACTGAATCTAGCGCCAGGGACACCGGAAACAACTGGGGTGCGGCATTTCCTGACCCCAGCATACCCCTGCTGTAAGAGAAGGTAACTAAAACGTCGATTCTGTTGTAGCAAAGGTAATCGCTGGTGCAACTAGCCGCAAGCCCTCTCCTGGATAGCAAGAGTGTGACAGAGATCGCAGCCCCAAAAATTTCGGGTTTGAACCGAAAAATCTACCGTCGCCTGAAATTGGCCCTGAGCCTAGAGCTGCGACGTCAAATTTTTATTGTCGCGTGCGATGACTTGTTGCTGCGCGATCGCCTAGCGCTCAGTTTGCAAGAGGAACTCAACCATCCCTCCCTCGACGTCCGCAACGGGGTTGACTCCGAGCCCTCAGAAAAACTGGATTTTCCGCGATTGGTGAGCTTGCGGCTTTCCCTGCGCCATCCCGATCCCTTTGCTCAGATCTCTAAATGGCTCGCCGAGCACCCGCAACCCAAAAACGCCGGATCGGTTGCCGCCGTGCCCTCTCTGCCAGCCTTTCAGATATGGGGCGTGGAACAGTTGACGCGGCAGCCCCCCGCCGTGCAGTGGTCTTTTATCAATTACCTGCAAGAAATCGATTCCGCTTCCCTGGCTTGCGAGTGCAACCTAGTGCTGTGGGTGCCGCAGCCTTGGTTGGTTTCCATCCAACAGTCGGCACCCGAGTTTTGGAACTTGCGCACCGGGGTATTTGAATTTGAGGGAGATCCCACCCCGTCACCCCTGGCGAATGCTGGGCACGATACTCTCTATCACGAGACTCTCTATCACGAAGAGCGCACAGCACACAGCCAGTCTCGCAACCCGCATTTCCGCATCGCCCGCGCCTCTGAAAAATGGACTTCAGAAGTCCCCTCCCATGCCTTCGCGGCAGCCGAGCGCGAAAACTGGGCAGAACAATTGGTGCGGGATTCTGCCGACGCGGCAGCAGTCGCGGATGCCAGCAATCGCAGCATTTCACAACCGAAAGAATCTTTCGGATTTTCCAATATTTCGGCTTCTGATAAAACTTCAGAGGAAGAATCAGTTCTGCTTGCCGAGGAGGAAGCAAGTCAGGAAGCCAGTAGAGAGATTCGCCCTTCCCACGACACTACAGAAGTTGGGGACTCGGCAGATTTAGAAAATTCACAACCCCGGGCGCTTGCGGCTGCGGCAGAGCCGAGCCGGGAAAAGAACCAGCCAGAAGAGAACGTGGAAATCGGCGACATCAATCAAACCCTTTTCTTAGAAAACTTATTCGTTCTTTTGGCTGAAGAAACTCAGAATAACGTTCACTTTCAAGCGATCGCCGAGTTGGCACACTTAGTCAAAGACGCTGCCTCAGAAGAAGTCAGTTGGGGCGCTCCGCTCCTGCAGAAGCAATCGCTGCAAACCCTTCAGGCGATCGCGCGTTCGTACCAGGAAGCCGCCTCGCCAAACGCGATCGCTTCATCCTACCACCGCTTGGGCGATTTGTGGCGCGATCGCGTCGAGCGAGGAGATTCCTCACCCCAAACCCTGACAATTGCCATCCGCGCCTACGAGCAAATGCTGGAAGTGCTGCAGGGAGTGGCTGCTGTAGAGCCCGAAATCTTAAACGATCTCGGCAACCTTTACTGGATGCTGTCTCGTCACTTAGTAATTCCAGAACAAAAACTGCCTTATTTAGATCGAGCCATTCAAGCCTATGAGGCAGCACTTGTCAATATCCAGCCGCAGACACAGACGCAATTTTGCGCGATGATTCAAAATAATTTAGGAGCCGTCTGCGGCGATTTAGCCCGCTATCGCGATCCCGCCGATAACTTGCAAAAATCGGTGAACGCTTATCAAGTTGCGCTCGAATATCGCCGGCTAGCCGCAGATCGCACAGATAGCAGTGCCGTACAACAGTATGCCGCCACGGTGAATAATTTAGGCACCGCTTACTGGAATTTAGCGCAGCACCGCAACTCCGTGACGAACTTAAAACAAGCGATCGCCACTTATAACGAAGCCATCCGCTATTACACCCCCGCGCAGCAGCCCCTGGAATATGCGATGATTCAAAATAACTTAGGCACGGCTTACTGGAACCTCGCCCAGTACGAACAGCCGGAAAACTATCTCTTGCTCGCCATCAGTGCCTATGAAGTTGCCCTGCAATATCGCACGCCGCAAGTCGTTCCTGCCGCTTGCGCGGCGACTCAGAATAATTTAGGCACCGCCTATTGGCACCTAGCCAACTATTACAAACGCAAGCCGAAAGAACACTTTCAGTATTTGCAGCAAGCGATCGCCGCCTACGAAGCCACCCTCAGCGTTGCCGAGCAGCTCGCCAATAGCCCCCAACCCGCAAAACCCCTGACTTTTGATATCTATTCCACCCACAACAATCTCGCCCTCGCCCACTATCAACTCGCTACCAATTCGCCATTCCCTGCGGAGCGAGACAGCCGATTGCATCATTTAGAAGCTGCCCTCCACCATCACCTGCAAGCTTTGAATGGATGGCAAGACAAACCGGATTTTTACGAAACAGCGCTCAACTTTGTCATTCAAAACATCCGCACTTTCTACAGTGAATTTAGCATCCAAGGGCAAACGATCGCCCTTTCCAAAGTTCCGGCAAATTTACTACCTGAAATTTTGCACAGGTTGTAAAGTAGCTTCTATAAAAAAAAGCTATTGTTATGATTAAAATCTTCAGGCTATGTTAAATCTACTCTCTTTCTCTGCGCGCTCTGCGCCTCTGCGGTTCAAATCAATACAAAAAATATTTTTAACCGAAATATTGCCAGCGCTAGCTCGTGACACTCCCTAATTTTATTCACTGGCTTCACCCGCTGAATTGGCCATTGCTTGAATAGTCATCAGAGGAACCTGGTAGAAATATTTGCGGCGAAATTGTTCTTCTTCTACCGCCGCAATAAATGCCAGAATGGCACGGGATTTGTCAGCAGCAGGGATCGAGTCTTCTACTTCCGGAGAATAGCGCACTAGCACGCTATCTTCCAAGTGCAAAACTTGGAAGCCTATCTCGGCGAGACTTTGCAGCCCTACGAGTAAAGTGCGATCGCCGATGCCCACTTTCTCGCACAGTTGAGAGCGATTGCCGAGGCGATCGGTGCGGCTGAGATATTTAGCGACGCCCACCAGTTTTTGCCAGATGGCATCTGGCGGCAAGATTTCAGGTTCGGAATAGGCGATCGCCACTTTTTGCTGCCGGGAAAGCCCCAGCCGAAACCAATTTTGCAACTCGCCCCAACTCGTCGGACATTCATTCACGACTATCAAAGATTCCGAATTTTCGCCAATCCCTTCATAAAACCCCCTGTCAGAACGCAAATCTACAATCCAATCGGGCGGAATCACTGCCTTAAATTTCGCGTCCTCCATCGTGGAGCGCGCCGCTATCAACCGCACTTCATAGCGATTTTTTTGCGTATTGTAATCGAGTTCGACGATCGCATCGCACCGCCCCAGAGGAACTTCTTCCTTGTAGTGACCCCACCACACCCCCGGAAACCCGGCATCCGTCGAGTCATCTTGAATTTCAAACTCCGTTTTAATATACTGAACCTTTCGCCCCTTTGTATCCTTAATATTTTGATGCCAGAGCTTTTCAAAGGTACAATTTTTAATCAGCAATTGGGGGACGGGATTGCCCATGCCGCAGGGTTCCAGCAATTTCAATTCGCGAAAGAGCGGCTGCCCCAATTCCGCCACCGTAACCGTCAGGTCAGCTTGCACGACCGGCCCGCTCAAAGCACCTGTCGCTCCCAGTTGCTGGCGCAATTGCCGATTAATTGATTCTGTAAAAACGGGGAGATTTTCCACGGGCAAACTCAACCCAGCCGCCATCGGATGGCCGCCAAATCGGTGCAGCAAGTGCGCCCGTTCTTTCACCAATTGATATAAATCGATTTGACGGACGGAACGAGCCGAGCCGCGCGCGAGTCTGGGTTCCGCCTCCCCCGCCTGTTCCGTACTCAATAAAATCGCGGGACGCCCGTATTCCTGAGCGACTTGACCGGCGACTAAACCGAGCACGCCCATCGGCCATTGAGGGTCATCGAGGACAATCAGGCAAGTTGTGGATAAGTCTAATTGTTCCAACTTGGCTTTTACTTGTTGGGCAACTTCCTTTTGCAAGGATTGGCGGCGGGCATTTGCCAGCTCAGCCGCTTCGGCGAGTTCGTAACAGCGCCGTTCGTCGCGGCTGGTGAGCAATTCGACGCAGAAGCTGGCGTCTCCGTGAATGCGACTGACGGCATTGATGCGAGGGCCAATTCCGAAGGAAATATCGGTGGGGCGATCGCCGCTTTTTTTGCACAATTCCAGCAAGCGGGCGATGCCGGGGCGGGTTTTTTCGGAGAGCTGCCGCTGCAGGCGATCGATGCCGAGCTGCGCCAAATAGCGACAGTCGCCGCTCAGTTGCACCAAATCCGCAATCAACCCGATCGCCACCAAATCCAGCAACTCCTCGACAGGGCGGCTCGGCACGTCTGGCAAAGCCATATAAAGCGCTTCCACCAGCTTGTAAGCCACTGCCACCCCAGAAAGGTGCTCCAGGGGATGACCGGCTGGCAAAGCGCGCGGGTTGACGATCGCCACCACCGGCGGGCGTTCTCCAGGCAGGGTGTGGTGATCCGTGACGACAGTATCGATTCCCAACCCCGAAGCGTACTCAATTTCTTCTAAATTCGTGCTGCCAGTATCGCACGTCACGATCAGCTTGACGCCCGCTTCAGCAAGGACGTCAATTCCCTGACGGTTGAGTCCGTGAGATTCCGTCAGCCGGTTGGGCACATAGTAACTCAGTTGCTCGTGCTGCCGGAAAAATTGGCCCAGTCCGTCCCACAGCACGGCGGTTGCGGTAATGCCGTCGGCGTCAAAATCTCCCCAAATGGCCACTTTTTCGCCGCAGCGACGGGCGTGCTGCAATCGCTCCACCGCCCAGCGCATCTCCTGCCCAAATTCAAACGGACTGGCGGGCTGTACCAATCGGGGATTTAGAAACCCAGCCAGTTTTTTGGGATCTTGCATTCCCCGCTGCCAGAGTATCTGCGCCGCATAATGCCCGGATACGTCCGGCGGCGCGTATTTTTTCACTTCTTGAAGAAACCACTCGGGCGGTTGAACCGCTGGCAGAAGAAGCCATTGCAGAGGTTGAGCAGGCATTGTCTCGTCAAGCCCCACAGCGTCACAAGCTTTTCTATTTTACTAAACTATTGAATTTAAATTCTCAAAGGTTCGTAGGAGGGGATAGCGCTGCTTAAAGTTCGGAGAGAGGGGCTGAAGCCCCTACTACAAACGCAAGCGACAGCCAGATTGCCTGGTGAAAATTTGATTTTTCAGTCGTTTTAACAATAACTGGAATTCAAATGAATTTTAGAATGGGAAGGAACTTCGCTAAGGATGGGAAGTCGGATCGAGAGAGTCTGCAGCGATGGCATTGAGGGAAACTTCAGCGACGATGACTTCAGGCTGTCGCGGCGGCATCGCCGGTCGCGATCGCGCCTTAAGAGCCTTGAGTTCCTTTTGCGCTTTTTCCCGCTTGCGCTCCTTCGCCAGCAGTTTTTTATAGCGTTCGTGCTTGCTCAGATTCATCGATAAGAAAATGTGTTCGCGGGTGTTGCCAAAACCTTTCCGAGTAAAAAACTTGACTGCGGGTACATTTGCCGGGTCCGTGTCTGCCAGCATGAAACGCACCCCATCTTCTATCATGCGCTCGACCAGTTTGTCAACCAATTTGTCTGCAATTCCCCGCCGTTGAAACTGCGGACTGACTCCCAACCAGATAATATATCCATACGTCCAAGATGCTTTGCTGATCACGGTTCCCAACACGAAACCGGCTAGCTGCTCGTCGATTTCCGCAACTAAACAGTATTCCGGATCGGTGTTGTACAGCCCGATTACTTCCCATTCGTCCCACGTTCGATATAAGTAAGGGTACAAATCGCTAGTAAATAGTTCCTCTCCCAAGTGATATACAGGTGCAAGGTCATCGATTTCTAATTCGCGGATGTCGATCGCGAGGGAACTAGCAGAGCCGTTACTTTTATTAGAGTCAACCATAAATGAAAATGCTTTTGTCCTTCTTAATATTACAGCGAAACTTCCTCTATATTAGCCAGATTTGACCAAGCGTTCAAAGCGATCGCCTCTTCTCCCAGCGCCCGCGAGCGATCGCACCGCAGCGCAAACGGACAAAAACTGCACTGCCCCGCCTCCAGCGACACTTGCGGAAACGGCTCTCCCTTTTCCAGATATCTTTGCAGCCATTCTGTCAAATTATCCAGCAAGCGCGTTAAATCAGCCTTGGTTCTTTTATGCTGCGTTTGATTGTACGAAAACTTCAAACTTTGCGGCAGCGGCACCTCCTCCCCCGACGACTGAACAAACCAATAGGTCATCGAAATTTGTTTGGGCGAATACTTGCTGGTTTCCGCCAAAACATACAAATACAGGCGCGTTTGCCAATTCTGCGCTAACCGCTGCCGGTCTTGAGGACGCGGATAAGTTTTCCAATCTAAAATTTGCGCTTCTTGCTCGTCGGCAATCAAAAGGTCATAGACAACCGTCAGCACATAGCCTTCAAAATCAACCGCGCGATCGTGTTCGGCTTGACGGAACGTTTCGCGGTCAAAAGTCGGCATAAAAATTTCCGGTGCCGCCTCCAAAAAAGCCGTCAAACAGCGTCCCATCTGGGGATCTTCCGCCACCAGCGACTCTATAGGCAAACCGAGTTCGCGCTGCTGCATCAGCAAGTGGAAGCGACTGCCCCACGCTTGCCGTTCTTGCTGTTCTGGAGTAACGGGCGAGCCCAGTTGCTCCAGATAGCTGTGTTGAAATTTGCGGGGACAAGTATCGAGAAGATTTAACAGTCCTTGGGATAATCTCATACAAACATTTTACTCGAACGAGAGGGGGAATGCCACCCCTTACAGCAGTTACAAACCCATCCCGATATTCCCTTCTCTTCTTCTCTTCCTCTGCGCCCGCGAACATGCCACTTGCGTAAAATAGAGACAAGTTTTCTCTATAGCCGCTCATTTGTCCTTCTCCCCCTCTCCCCCTCCCCCCCTCCTCTGAGTCCTCTGCGGTTCGCCCACTAATTTTACCCTCTCGTCAAAACAAACACGCTGCCCTCATTGCCGCGACCGATTCGCAAGTCCTCATCTAAATAAGTAATATCCAGCCAGCCTTGCTGTTCGCGACTGTCGAGGTTGAAATCGAGGGCGGTAAATTTTTTGCCGGTTTCGATTTCAGGAATGTAATCGGCGGGCGATTTATAGCCGATCGCGCGCTGCAGTCCGACGATCGCCCGGTTGAATTTGACTTGCACGCGGCGCTGTGAAACCGGCTCGAAACTAGCGGCAACGCTGACGATGCCTTCCAGGTAGGGCAAGCCGTAAATTTCCGCGATGTTGTAGACTTTGGCTTCGCGAGCGCGGATGCACTGATAGACTTGTCCCAATTTGGCGAAGGGCAACCGATCGAATCCCAAAATCCCGCGACTGGTGGTGTAGAGCAAGCGCCAATCGCCATCGAGCAAGTCGAGCGCTTCTACGGGGCGGGGGGTGGGGTTGCGGTCTTCTAGCTGAGCAACGCTGGCAAGAATGGCTAATTTGTCGCTTTCGCTTGCTAAAAGACCGCGATTTTTCCCGGCGATCGCTTCGAGCAAGTTATCTTTGCCTATCATCATCTCTACCCCAATCGAGCTTCTATTCGCAGGATATCGAATTTTAAAAGATATACCAGGGTGCGGTAGAGATAGCTGCTGCCCTTGGGGCTGTTCTCGGCAAAGCGGCTGAAGATTTCCCCGACCGATAGCGGGCCTTCTGAGGCGATCGCGGCTATAATTTTGTCGATCGCCGCTAGGGGTATTCTTTTCTCAGGCCCGTAACTGGTAAACCGGATGCTTCGGATTTGCTGCAACGCCTCTGCTGCAGCCATCTCCCCCAAACCGAGTACCGTCTCCTCGCTCAGGCGCTCGCTGGAATAGTGCGCAAACAACCGGAACGGATCGTCGCAAAGCGGATAGGGCGGTGTATCGGCAGCGGGGGGCACGATTTCGGGCGATCGAGCCCGAATTTCTGCCAATTCTTGCCAGAGTTGCTCGTAAGCAGCGATAATCACCTTCCAGTCGTAAATTTCCCTGGCCCGATCGCGGCCATTTTCTCCCATGCGCTGTCTGAGTTCGCGATCGCTCATTAAATCCGCCAGGGCTCTAGCGCAGGCATCCACATCCACAGCCGCCGCCAGCGCCACATGACCGATATAAGTGCTGTAATTCAGGGTTTCCGTGACGTAGCGCTCCGCAAAATCGAGCCCAGATAGAGGCGGGGGCGTCAGCGTCGGGATTTTAAACCCGTCGATGCCGTGCCGCACCGACTCCTGATAGCCATCCCAATCGGAAACCACCACCGGCAAGCCCGCCGCCATCGCTTCTATAGGCGTCAGTCCGAAAGTTTCTTGGACGTTATCGGATAGGGAGGTGAAAATATCGGCGGCGTGCCAGATGTCGGAGCGGATCTGGCGATCGCGTCCGTCGAGAAAAATCATATTGACTGACGGGCAAAAGAATTGGGGACTGTTTTTGAAATCGCCTTCTTCTCTAACGTCGTCAAACCAGCCCGCTTGAATGAGGTGGACTTTTGCCCCCGTCGCCCGGGCGGCGCGTTCTGCCGCCAGATACATGGGCACCGGATGGGCTTTGGCTGAAAAAATCAATCGTCCGACAAATAAAATCGCGATATCGCCCTCAGCGATACCGAGTTTTTGGCGCATGGTGCCGCGCTTGGCTTTCGCCTCACTTCCCGTGGCGAAAGCATCGCAATCGATCCCCAGGGGGATAACTGGCAACTGCAGCACCGCCTCCGCTTTGCCGCCGGTTCGCTGCGCCAAATACTCGCCCCACGTTTCCAGCAACCGCTCGACTGCCGCCTTTACCGCCTTGGAGGTGCAAATCACCGCATCCCAGGGCTGCGCCGGCGCGATCGCCAAATCCCCCAGCACCTTCATCGCCGCCTTCGTGGCGATCGTATGCGTGACGCCACAAATGCTGTACGCCTTCTGCGAAGCAAAGCGCCGCTGCCAAATCAGTTCGATGATATCGGGATCGGGCTTGTAGAGAGTTCCCACCTCCGCCAAACCCGTCGGCTCGTTCGCCGACAGCCACCGGACGGGGCGGGCCTTTTTGGCCCAGGGATGGATCAGGGTGCAAAACTCCGAGAAGTCTTGACGGGTTTTCGCGTAACAGTACAAGCGCTCTGCCGTTCCGTACTTGACTAACCCTTTCAGAAAGCCTTCTCCCGCCGCTTGACGACCGAGCAGTTGTTTGCCGCTAGTATCGTAAGCATTCCGAATATAGTGAACCGCTGCCGTTGTCCCCATCCTAAGCCGTCACTCCCGCGCTGAAATTGTTCAAAAGCAAGCTGGCATCCGATAACCCACACCGTTTGACCCAGCTCGTGTAAAATAACTTGTGGTTCGCACTCTAAAAAGTAAGTTATAATTTCAGATTGGCTGTATCCGTCGTGAGATTTGGTGAGAGTTTCAGATGTATAACCCTTCTTTGCGTGAGGAACCCCGTCACTTGCCAGCCGAGGTAATTCCATTAAAGCAAGAGTCTTCTATTTTAGACTGGTTGGAAAGCACGGGTCGCTTGATCGCGCGCGACGTCCACGACCCCGATAGCTATCTGGACGATGAGGATGTGGAAATTTCCGAATTGATGTCAGGGGATGAAGTCACCTACGATCTCGACGATGACGATATCGACGATGACGATATCGATCTCGACGAGTAGGGACAAAGTGAAGGGGCGATGAGGGGAGTGTGGAGTGTGGAGTGTGGAGTGTGGAGTGGAAGAAAGATTTAATTCCTTGCCCTTCACTTCTCCCACTCGCGCTCTCCCACTCGCGCTCTCCCATTCTCCCACTCTCCCCCTCTCCCCTCCCCCCCGCCAGAACGCCGGCACTCTCCAGCAGAACGAAAAATCGCAGCTACCCTTTACTCAGAAGGCATCTTCCGATATGGTTATCCCCAAATCCCAATATCCTGACTGCCTCGTATGGATTAACCGGAGAGGACAGGGCATTTGTAGGATTAGGGCTGTGTGGAGTGAAATAGGATTCTGTGGACGCTAAATTATTTTCTGGCAGTTCATTAAACCTCTCAGGCACCCGTCTGTTCTGGCTGCTAGGGATCGGGCTGAGCATTGCGGCAGTGATTTTGGATTTGACATCTGGCCGGTTCCCGGGGCTGGGACTGACGCTGACGCTACCCATGCTCGTGTGTGCCGTGGCTGCATCTGTATTGGGCGCTTGGGTGGTTCCCCTTTTGCAGCGGCTCAAAGCCGGACAAGTGATTCGGGAAGATGGCCCTCAAGCCCACTTGAAAAAAGCAGGGACGCCAACGATGGGCGGCATCTTCTTTGTGCCAGTGGGAGTTCTCGCGGCGCTGGTGTGGTCGATCGCATCCCCTGCAGTGCCGGCACCGGATAAATTATCCGTCCTAGCGGTATCAGCTCTGACTTTAGCTTACGGTTTTATTGGCTGGCTGGATGACTGGCAGATCCTGCGCCGCAAGTCGAATAAAGGCATTTCTCCTCAAATGAAACTGGCGCTGCAAATCGGGTTTGGGGCGCTATTTTGCCTTTGGGCAGCCGTACAAGTTTATTTTACCCAGTCCGTCCCGGCGAATATTACCGCGATCGCCTTTCCCTTTGGTTTAATTTTGCCCTTGGGATGGCTGTTTTGGCCCCTGGCAGAGTTTGCCCTCGTCGCCGAAAGCAATGCGACTAATATCACCGATGGCGTCGATGGACTGATGGGCGGCATGGGCGCGATCGCCCTGCTCGGTTTGGGCGCGATCGTCGCTCCCACCTCCCCCGGTTTGGCGCTTTTCTGCGCTTGCATGAGCGGTAGCTGTCTCGGCTTCGTCTCCCACAACCGCAATCCCGCCCGCGTCTTCATGGGCGATACCGGCTCTCTGGCGCTGGGAGGTGCTTTCGCAGCCGTGGCCATCCTCACCAACACCCTCTGGCCACTGTTACTGATTAGCGGCGTTTTCTTCGTAGAATCGCTCTCGGTGATCGCTCAAGTGGCTTATTACAAAGCAACAAAAGGCCCCGATGGCATCGGCAAGCGCCTCTTCAGAATGGCACCCTTCCACCACCATTTAGAACTTTCTGGGTGGTCGGAACTCAAAATCGTCGGGGTATTTTACGCGATCGAAGCGTTTCTCGTTCTCCTGGCGATCGCGTTTCGCTGAGTTTTCTCATTTTTGTAAATATACCTGTAGGGGCGTTAGCGAAGCGGCTCCGTAAGGAGCTAGCATTTGCGGATTGATATTTCGGGCAAACCGATAGATTATCTACGCGAATGCTTCGCCCCTACAAACGTGAGAGGATCGCCATTAATTCGCGATCGCCTCTGGTTCGCAACTGCGAACTAATTTTTTAGAGCCCTTTCACGATAAAATTCTATCCACCGGTTAGAGAGATGAAGCTACTCCAGGGAAACCCCCAGATTAAAAGCAAATTATTGGCTCTGGCTGTTGTCACAATCGGTCTAATTTTTCTCTACTCCTACCTCTCCAAACGCGGATATTTTCCACCCATGAGCTACTGGATGGATATTCTTTGCTTGCAAGGGTGCGAGGAGCAGGGGAGTGCTTTACACGTCCCTCCTCCGGGCGATCGCTTGTTAAACTCTGCCAAACCGCTAAAAGAAATTCTCGATTTAGAGAAGCTCGATAAAACCAAAGTATCAATTTTTATTCAAAAATCTAAATACCGCTTAACAGTATATTACGACAAACAACCGATAAAATCTTACCCTGTAGTTTTTGGAGAAAACGCGGTAGACGATAAATTGCGAGAAGGCGACATGAGGACGCCGGAAGGACTCTTCAAAATTAGAGACAGTTATCCTCATCCCGAGTGGTCTAAATTTATTTGGCTCGACTACCCGACAAAAAACTCGTGGCGAAAGCATTTTAATGCCAAATTCCAGGGTAAAATCAATTGGTGGGATACCGTTGGCAGTGAAGTCGGGATTCACGGCGTGCCGAAGGGTGCAGATGATTTGATAGCCCAGCGCTCGAATTGGACGTGGGGCTGCATTTCTCTAACGACGAAAGATATTGACGAGTTATATCAAGTCGTGCAAGCAGGCACGGAAGTTGAAATCGTTCGATAGAAGCCGCCCGCAACTTCGGGGAAGCGGGCGGTTGTTGATTGAATAGGAAAAAAATTAAATTCTCCTATCATGCTTAAGAAGGCTCGATGGCTCGTTCGCTCATTTTTTGGCGATTTTTGAGTAATTTTGACTGCTCTATAACCTCCTGATACTAAGTTGGCTAAGATAGTATTATACTATTAGAGAAAAACATCAGGAGT